>NZ_JBVHNP010000003.1:0-415728 GCF_055556675.1 Erwinia sp. PME.40.26/001 | reverse complement strand
CGGGCTTCCTGAAGCTTCGTTTTCAGTGCCTGCAGCTGCTGGGTTTCTTCAGCAAACGCCTGCTGTTCAGCGGCACGCTTCGCGGTCAGGGCCTGAAGTGAGGACTGCAGGCGATCCCTTTCTGCGGTGGCGTTCTCAGCCTCTTTACCGCGTGCGGACAGGCGCTCTTCAAGCGCCGCAATCTGATGGTGATACTGCTCAATCTGTTGCTGAAGCCCCGCATCCCGCACTTCACTGTCGCTGGCGGTCTTAAGCTGGTCACGCAGGCCAGTCTCTGCCTGCTGCGCGTCATGCAGCTGTTTTTTTAACACCGCCAGCTTATCTCTCAGGGCACTTTCCCCTGGCGTGAGGCTAAAGATCTGGCGTAAATTGCTCACCATATCCAGCATGGCTTGCTGATCAGCCGGATTGAAATGCGATGCTTTTTCAACAGCACCCGGCTGGGGCTGTTTTAAGGTAGCAGCAGCCTGCTGTAAGGCTGCAATCTGTTTTTCCAGCTGGGTAATCGCTGTATTTTTCTGCGAGATTTTCTGTTCCTGCTCTGCGAGCACCTGCTTCAGTGTCGTCAGCCGTCGGTTATCGTGCTGGGGAGCAGGTTGCCTCACGATGTGAGGGCGAGGTCGTGGCTTCACCGTGTTTTCATGCCCGATCGCGGGGGGGGGCAGTGGGCGTACCGCAGGGGTAGACGGTGGCTTTTGTTCCGCATAGGTAGTCGCAAATTGTAGGACAGCGGGTTCTTCCGCCTCTGCGGCACGGGCATGGTGAGAGGTGGCCACAAGGCAAGCCACCAGTAGGGTGGCGGCTGATAAGGCAAATGGCAGAGGATATTTATCGGTCATTGATGTGCTTCACCTTTACTGGTCAGGCTGTCCATCAGGGTTTGTGCAATTCGGGCACAGAGCTGATTCGCACGGTAGTGATAAAGTGAATCCACCGTGTCCTGAGTATTAGGATCGACACTTTTACGCAGCCCGTTATATTGCGCTGCGCTTTTCATCAGATAGTCTAATGAGCCATGAAATTTGGTGTACTCCGGTTCGCTCATGACCTGCAGTGCTTCAAGCTGCGCCTGGCAGGTTTTCAGTTTTTCGCTGTCCTGTATGTACTTGGCACTGTGCACTGTCTGCGTGGCACCAGTGGGACGAGCCGGTTTTGACGTTCCCTGGCAGCCTGAGAGTAAAAAAACCAACAGTATGGCGATCCCATTTATGGTTCGGGTTAATGAAATCCTGCAGTTTGTAATCATGAGTCACTCTGAATTAGTCGCTTAACAAATGATGATTGACCGTAACAGGTGAAGCCATACTGTCGGACAGGACAAATGGCACCCTGTCACACTTAATGAAATGGTTCACTTTTACGCAGAGAATCACACCAGCCTTCCTGAATTAACCAGTAATTGAGTTCTGCAGGGCGAACCATATTGAGCTTGGACATAATGTTTCGCTTATGCGCACTGACCGTTTTTTCACTGATATGAAGAAAACGCGCCACACCACCGTTACTGATACCCCGTGCCAGATAGCGGAGAATCTCCGTTTCACGCCTTGTCAGGTTATTGGTAATACGATTTGAACAGGGTTGGACCAGGATATTGCGTAAGCTCTGGAGCTGCTCCCGCTGCTTATTGATGACAGATAAGGTGCTGTCAACGGCTTGATCGCGGTAAAGCGTGGCATAGTGATGAATGCTGTGCACTTTCGTTTCGCCTGGGTCATCTTTCGTCTCGCTGTCTTTGATGATAAAAATGCACAGCGGCCGCATGGACATGCGTCGATTCAGATAATGGATATTGGCAACGGATAAGGAATCCTCCGCCAGGAAAATCATCTTTGCCCGGCTGTTAAAAACACAGTCGGTAAAGTCAGTGTGAATTCCTTGGTTGGAAAAATCTGCAGAAAGACATTTCGCTAATCCATCGACGTAAAAGCGATTGGCGTCATTGATGACAATGGTGATGTTATTCTTTCTCATGATTCATTACCTGAAGTTATCCTTAACCAGAGACGCCATTATCTCGCTTGAAGAGCGCCTCTACGTGACTCCTGAACAGCTTGACTGTGATACATTATATTGAAAAAGTAACATTAACGGTATCTATGTTCTACCGGTTGCCTTATTGCGATATTTAACTCTGATTTACACGGTTATTTCGGGTCGATAAATCGCAATTTAGAATTAATGGCTTTTTTTCGACACTTAATGTCGGTGTAATGATTGTGGCGAGAATAATATTTAAAAGTGTCAGCGGTTGTAATGTTATTTGACGGGTTCAGGGAAAGTAATGAAGATGAGAAAAGGGAGAGTTAACGCGTCACGCTGTTTTTTCCAGGTAAGGAAGAGTCTGATAAAACGATATTAAGTATTTTTCTTTGGCGGAGTTTGATGTAAATAGAATGGCGGGAAAGGGTGTTTTTGTAATAAAAAACAGGATGCGACGATCCTGTTTTTCTGTCATTTCGTGGGATCAGAACGCCTTTTTTGCGTAGCCGGTCATCTCTTTCAGACCCATCTCACGGCCCAGGGCGGTAGTGGGATGAACCACAATGATACCGCGCACGCTTTTCTTCAGGGCACCCATATTGGCCTGCTCTTTCTTGGTGATCGGGCGGCTGAAAGGCAGACTCTGCAACTGCTGTGCTTCTTTACTCAGTTTCTCAGCCCGGACGCCGCGCAGACGTTCGATTTCGGCTTCTAACTTATCTTTTTCTTTCAGCAGCTCACCGAGCTTTTCGCTCTCGCCTGATGCCAGCAGTACCGGCTCTTTATGATTAAGGGCATCCAGCTTGTCGCTGAGCTCTTTAATTTCTGACTTGACCTGTTCTTTCATCACGATTGACCATTAAATTGATTCATTACTGCAAAGGATACACGAAAGCGGAGCAAAGAGGGAAAAGGGCGGGTTACTTTTTGAAAGCCTGCTTCAGACTGATGCGCGAGATCAGCGCCGTTAAGGACAGGACCATCGTGGAGCGCACGACCTGCTGATAACGCTGCTGTTGCATGGCCCGCAGCCCGGCATCGTCGCGGGCAAAATCAGGGCGCGGCGGCAGGCCAGTGACACAGTGCAGTTCGCCAAACGGTCCCAGGATTTCGTCATCAGTGAAACGGTAGTCATTGCCGTCGTGATTCAGCTCTTCGCGCAGCGCCATCAGCAGCTCACCGTCTTCATATTCACTGCGGTTAATCATCCCTAAGCCGTAGATCAGCTTCAGCCGCACCGACAGCTCACCCAGCGGCCCATCGCCAAACAGAAGCGGCTCTACGGCGTATTTAACGGCGTAGTCGTCTTTACGGAACACCTGAACCACCAGGATGTTTACCGCCTCTGCCAGCAGTTCAACGGCGGCGATCAGAAAGCTTCTTACCGATCGTCCGGCATTCAGGCGTTCGAGCACCCGATTTTCAAAAGCCTGTGGTTGTTCCATGAGTGCCTGCATATCATTCTTATGGCGTAAAAACGCCCGCGCGGGCACAGCGGCGATGCCGTGCCCTGATTTTTCGTCCGTGAGGAGCGCTTGCGCCGTCATTATGCCATAGCGTTCCAGGCCTTCACTACTGCCTTCACCACATCGCTGTCGCTGTCCAGGCCGGAGATGCTGGCCAGCGTGGTGGCAACGTCCTGTTTTGCCAGCAGGTCAGCGAGCTCCTGTGCCTGCGGATCCTGATCGCTGCGATAGTGCAGCGCGGCCGCAATTCCGCTGACCAGATGGTCGTGTGGCAGCTGGTATTCCAGTGCGCCGAGCAGAGGCTTAATCAGACGGTCACCTGCGCTTAGCTTACGCAGCGGCTGGCGGCCAACGCGCTCTACGTCATCTTTCAGGTACGGGTTTTCGAAGCGGCTGAGGATTTTCTGGATGTAAGCCGCGTGCTTCACCGCATCAAAACCATAACGCTCAATCAGCACTGCACCGCTTTCTTCCATTGCACCCTGCACCACGGCCCGGATTTTCTCATCCAGAATGGCATCGCGAATGGTCTGATGGCCAGCCAGCTGCCCCAGATAAGCCGCGATAGCGTGACCGGTATTAAGGGTAAACAGTTTACGCTCAACGAAGGCCATCAGGTTGTCGGTCAGTTCCATACCCGGGATGGCGGGCAGGTCACCTTTGAACTGGGTTTTATCGACAATCCACTCGCTGAAGGTTTCCACGGTCACTTCCAGTGGGTCGCTGTTGCCCGCTGCAGACGGCGGCACAATACGGTCAACGGCAGAGTCAACGAAGCCAATATGGGCTTCCACCCAGGCGTGATATTCGGCGGGGAGAGCGTTCAGCACGTGGCCTTTCAGCTGCGTGGTGCCGCGCACCATATTTTCACAGGCAATAATGTTCAGCGGACGGGTATTAGCGCTATCACTGCGTTTGGCCAGCCCTTTGGCAATGCTGGCAGCAATGCGCTCCAGGATTTGTGGGCCAACCGCCGTGGTAACGATATCAACCTCTGCTACCAGGGCGACGATGTCATCGCTGGTGCTGTTTACGGCATTCACGCCTTTAACGATTTCGACCTGCGCCTGCTCCCCCACCACGTGCACCGGGTACTCACCGCGAGCGTTAAGCGCGTCCAGAATGTTCTGGTTCACGTCGGCGAAAGTCAGTTGAAAACCGGCATCGGCCAGCAGTTTGCCAATAAAGCCACGGCCGATATTACCGGCGCCAAAATGTAATGCTTTCATAATTATTCCCGTATCAATGAGATCAAGGTCGGGCATGTCCCGACCAAAAAAGGGCCGGGCATGCCCAGCCCTACACAGAGGTGCGTTCGTTAAACCGGCTTACGCGCGGGGTTTACCGGACAGAAGCTCAAGCACTTCCTGCACATCGGTGGTGGTCGCCAGGCGGGCGATGACGCTGTCGTCGTCCAGTGCATTGGTCAGGCTGGTGATCACCTGAATGTGTTCGTTGTTACGTGCAGCAATACCAATCACCAGGCGAGCGATATCCTCCGGCTCCTCGCCGAAGTGAACCCCGGCCGGGTACTGGCAGAACACCACGCCGGTTTTCAGCACACGGTCTTTCGCTTCCACGGTGCCGTGCGGTACGGCGATAGACTCGCCAAGATAGGTCGGCGTCAGCTTTTCACGTTCCAGCATGGCTTCAACGTATTCCGGCTCCACGTAGCCACCTTTCACCAGCTGTTCACCGGCAAAGCGGATAGCCTGTTCTTTATCGGCAGCCTGATTACCGAGGAAGATATTGGCGGCGCTCAGTTTGAACAGATGATCCTGACCATCATCAAAGCTGTCGCTCAGGGCGCTGCTGACTTTCTCGCGGTGACCTGCGCTGCGTCCTGCTTCCACCAGGCGGGCCGTCAGGTCGTTATACAGGCCGCTGTCGAGGAAGTTGGTCAGCGAAATATGCTGGGCGTGAGGAGCCTGGCGCATCGCCCGCTCCGTCAGGTCACGGTGGGTGATCACCAGGTCAACATCGCCTGGCAGACTGTTAATGGCCGTATTTGTTACGGAAATCAGCGTCAGACCCGCATCGTTAACCTTCTTACGCAGTACACCGGCACCCATGGCGCTGGAGCCCATTCCTGCATCGCAGGCGACGATGATTTTGCGCACGTGGCTCAGGTCGCCGTGCAGGCCATCAGCTGCGGCAGCAGGTGCCCCCGACTGACCTTTAGACTGAGCTTTCATTTCCTGCACGCGGCGGGAAGCGGCTTCGATATCGTCATCTTCTTTCACTTTGCTGGTTTTCAGCAGAATGGCCGAGACGACAAAGGAGACGGCAAAGGCAGCAAAGATCGCGGCGATGTTCGCGAAGTAAGCCCCTTTTGGTGTCATGGCCAGTACCGCAAGGATAGATCCCGGAGAGGCTGGCGAGACCAGGCCACCGTTCAGCAGCGTCAGGGTAAAGACACCGGTCATCCCACCGAGGATAACCGCCAGAATCAGGCGCGGATTCATCAGCACGTACGGGAAGTAAATTTCGTGAATACCGCCGAGGAAATGGATAATCGCAGCACCACCGGCAGACTGTTTGGCATTGCCACGGCCGAAGAACATATAAGCCATCAGTACGCCCATACCCGGGCCCGGGTTCGCTTCGATCAGGAAGAAGATCGACTTACCGGCTTCACTGGCCTGCTGAATACCCAGCGGCGAGAAGATGCCGTGGTTGATCGCATTATTCAGGAACAGGATTTTGGCCGGTTCCACAAAGATAGAGGTCAGCGGCAGCAGGTTGTTCTGCACCATCAGATTCACGCCAGCTGCGAGAATATGGGACAGGCCTTCCACCAGAGGACCGATCGCCAGGAATGCAAGGATAGCCAACAGCATGCCGATGATACCGGCAGAGAAGTTGTTCACCAGCATTTCAAAGCCGCTTTTGATCTTACCGTCAACCAGGCGGTCGAAGGTTTTGATCGCCCAGCCGCCCAGCGGGCCGGCAATCATCGAGCCGAGGAACATCGGCATATCAGCCCCGACAATCACGCCCATGGTGGTGATTGCCCCCACCACACCGCCGCGATCGCCGCCCACCAGACGGCCACCGGTATAACCAATCAGTAACGGCAGCAGGTAAGTGATCATCGGGCCAACCAGCTTCGCCATGGTTTCGTTTGGCAGCCACCCGGTTGGAATAAACAGCGCGGTGATAATACCCCAGGCGATGAACGCGCCGATATTTGGCATTACCATGTTGCTCAGAAAACGACCAAAGTTTTGAACTTTGATCTTGATATCTGATGAGGACATATAAAACACCCCTTATGAGTACGCGCCGACAAATAAGAGAGCGCGTTGATTTTTGTTTTAGACCTGACAGTGGGAAGCCATCAGTATCACTGTATGCAGGCGGACTCTATCACGCGAATTTGACGCTGCGTAGGTGTGCGAATATGTGTGATCAGGATCACTTTTATCAGGTGATTAAAGGGGGGGTATGAGTGATTCAGATCACAATTATTCTGGGGATGTGAAAATAACGCTGAAAAAATAGCCAGTAAGGACGGTGTTTTGTGATGTTTGTCACGTTTTAATTTTGTTGAATTCTTCTTATTTTGTGACTTATGTCACAAATTATTTTCAATGGAAAAACGCAAGGCCACACTTTTTAGCGGTGGTGTGTTCCTTCCTTTCTCCGGTAACAGACTCAACTCAGGCGTGATAATGAAAACACGCTTAAGCGAACAAATAAGCATTTGTCTTAAGTTATGGATTTAATACGATTATATTACCAGCGCTATTCCATTAGTCTTAGCTCGCCGAACATACTGATCGGTAAAGGATTCCATCAAAAATACAAGGGAAAGTTATGACTATTCGTGAATTAAATAGAGAAGAAGTTGCTACTGTCAGCGGTGCACTTTTAAGCGGCGAAAGCTTTATCCAGTCCCTGAAAGGCGTTGAGCAAATGGCAAAGCTGTATGCTGCCGTAACTCCGGAATATGCGGGTAAAGACTGGCGTTATATTGCTGCCGTTGAGCCTGGCCTGAACGCCGGTGTGAGCCAGCTGATTGATATGTTTGGCTGCAATGGTAAGCAAAGCCTGGCTAACTGGGCGCGTGATTACGCCTAAGTTGCGTTCGCGCGGGAAGGGCCACTTTGTGGCCCTTTTTTAATTCTGTCCGGTCTTAGCGACTGGCGTTCAGCACGCTTTGCGCCTGGGTCAGTGCCCTGGCATTAGCGCTGAGATTACTCATCAGTGCATTATATTGTGTGGCCTGAGCCTGGCTCGGGAACTGGATCGCCGAGCCGTTAAAGCTGACGTTCGCCCCCTGCTGCTGCAGGAAGTCCCCGGTCTGAACGGCATCCTGGCTCAGTGCCTGAAGCGCAGGCAGAAGCGGTGCCAGAGTGGTCGCCGGCTGCGTCACGACAGTGGTGTAGACGTTGTCATAGACCGTTTTCAGATCTGATGGCTGCTTTAGTGCTGCCTTGCTGCTATCGGCCTGGGTTTTTGCTGCCTGGATTTGCTGAGTCAGCACGCCCAGCGAACCGCTTGCCTGACGCAGTGCATCACGGCGCGTCAGATAATCCTGCGGCGTGCGGATCGCCGACAGTTCATCCACGACGGGTTTGAGCCCGGAATCCACCGCGCGGTTTACCTGCTGTGAGAAACCAAAAAGAATGGCATAGTCGCTGACGTAGGGGCCGAATTTCTGCTTCTGGTCTTCACTCAGGCTTGGCAGATGCTCACCGCTGCGCATCACGGTGTTTTGCAGGAAATCGATAAACGCTTTGCGCTGATCGGCTTCATTGTCGCCACAGCCGGTAAGCTGTAACACCATGAATAGCGCCATAAAAGGCACCAGCAGACGGGTCCAGATGCGTGATGATCCTGTCATCATAAGAAATTAACTCCTGTTAACAAAGACTTATTGGTTTTATTCAAACAACAAATGTTGCGTAAAGAATAGTCGAAATCAGTTTTGATGGATAGCGATGTCTGTGTAACTTATTTTTTCGTTGTTTTTTCCCGGCCAGGTTTTCCGCAAGTTGAAAAAATAAACAAAAAATATGATCCAGATCTCTCAAAATGATCTAATACTTATGATCCTGGCTTTCCCCTGTGCTGCCCCAAAAAGCGTCCCAGTGGCTGTTGTATGCCAGCATTGAGAATCTGGATATAAGGTTCTTTCCCTCTGGTTGTTCACGTTTAGTGAGTTTTTGAGGAGTGCTTATGGAGACTAAAGATCCGATGTCTGAACTGCTTTCCAGCCTGGAGCAGATTGTTCTGACCCGTAATGTGATGCATACCCTGCCAGCCATGAAAAGTGAAGTGGCACCCCCTGAGCCAAAAAGAGTTCGGGAAATTACTGGTATGCAGATTGCTGAGTTTGCCCAGGCACTGGGTGTCAGTGTTTCTTCGGTGAAAAGCTGGGAAGCGAAACGCACCAAGCCGTCCGGTAGCGCGCAGAAGTTAATGCAGTTGATCCACTCGAATCCGTGCATCAGCAGACAACTGCTGGGCTGACAGAAAAAACCCGCCAACGGCGGGTTTTGTATTTTCGCGGGCAGTCAATGATTTCCTGGCTTTCCTGTCAGTGATACAGCCGCACATCACCTTTCAGTCTCCGCTCCTCCTGCAAACGATCGTAATGTGAATGACGGACGCCGGTGTTGCGCTCCGCCCGTCAAAACATCACCTCACTGCAGCAGAGAGATATCCGCCACCTGCAGGAACAGCTCGCGCAGTTTCGCCAGCAGCGTCAGTCGGTTGATACGGATTTCTTTCTCCTCGGCATTGACCATCACACGCTCGAAGAAGTTATCCACCGCTTCACGCAGCTGCGCCAGTTCAATCAGCGCATCCTGGTAGCGTCCTTCCGCGAAGAACGGCTGCAGTTTGCTGCTCAGTGCCGACACATAGGTCGCCAGCTTGATCTCTTCATTCTCTTTCAGCAGTGACGCCTGCACGCTGTCGTTCAACGGCTCGGTGGCTTTAGCGAGAATATTCGAGACGCGCTTGTTGGCGGCCGCCAGGCTGGCTGCCTGCTCCAGCGTACGGAAGTGCGATACCGCCTTCATCCGCGCATCGAAGTCTGCCGGGCGCGTCGGACGACGGGCCAGCACGGCCTGAATGGTATCGACGCTGTGGCCCTCTTCCTGATACCAGGTACGGAAACGGCCGAGCATAAAGTCGATGACTTCATCAACGGCTTTAGCGTTAGACAGTTTGCTACCATACAGGCGCACGGCTTCTTCGGTCAGAGTTTGCAGATCCAGCGGCAGGTTCTTCTCAACGATAATACGCAGCACGCCCAGTGCGGCACGGCGCAGGGCAAACGGATCTTTATCGCCTTTCGGGTGCTGACCAATACCGAAGATCCCCGCGAGGGTATCCATCTTGTCAGCAATCGCCAGCGCGCAGGCCACCGGGTTGGACGGCAGCTGATCGCCGGCAAAGCGCGGCTGATACTGCTCGTTCAGCGCCACGGCCACGTCTTCCGCTTCGCCGTCGTGACGCGCATAGTGCATGCCCATCACGCCCTGGGTGTCGGTGAACTCAAACACCATGTTGGTCATCAGGTCGCATTTGGACAGCAGGCCCGCACGGGTAGCGTGATTCACATCTGCCCCAATCTGCGCGGCAATCCAGCCAGCCAGCGCCTGAATACGGTCGGTCTTGTCGCGCAGGGTGCCCAGTTCTTTCTGGAACAGCACGGTTTCCAGACGCGGCAGGTTATCTTCCAGACGGCGCTTACGGTCACTGTTGAAGAAGAACTCGGCGTCGGCGAGGCGTGGGCGGACCACTTTCTCGTTGCCGGAGATAATCTGCTGCGGATCTTTTGACTCAATATTGGTGACGAAGATAAAGTTCGGCAGCAGGTTGCCCGCTTTGTCGTACACCGGGAAGTATTTCTGGTCGCCCTTCATGGTGTAAACCAGCGCTTCGGCCGGCACCGCGAGGAACTTCTCCTCAAACTTCGCCGTCAGCACCACCGGCCACTCCACCAGGGCGGTCACTTCTTCCAGCAGGCTCTCGCTCAGGTCAGCCATGCCACCAATCTTCGCGGCGGCTTCTTCGGCACCCGCTTTGATCAGCGCCTTACGCACTTCGAAGTCCGGCTGCACTTTGCCGCGCTCAACCATAATCTGCGGATACTGGTCAGCGCTGTCGATAGTGAACTCAGGTTCACCCATAAAACGGTGGCCGCGAAGGGTGCGCGCTGAATCAATACCGAGGATTTTCGCCGGGATCAGCTCATCGCCCAGCAGCAGCGTCACGGTGTGTACCGGGCGCACGAACTGCACCTCGGACGCGCCCCAGCGCATCAGTTTCGGGATTGGCAGTTTCGCCAGCGAGGTGGCGATCATCGCCGGCAGCAGGACCTGGGCGCTTTCGCCGGTCACCTGGGCGCGATACAGCAGCCACTCGCCTTTGTCGGTGCTCAGGCGCTCGGCCTGGTCAACGGTGATGCCACAGCCACGGGCCCAGCCTTCAGCGGCTTTGCTCGGCACGCCGTTAGCATCAAACGCGGCCTGAATGGCCGGGCCACGTTTTTCGACTTCGCGATCGGGCTGCGCAGCGGCCAGGTTCGCCACTTTCAGCGCCAGGCGGCGCGGGGCAGCAAACCAGCTGACTTCGCCGTGGGCCAGGCCAGCGGTGTCCAGCTCAGCGGTAAAATTAGCCGCAAAGGATTCCGCCAGGCTGCGCAGGGCTTTTGGTGGCAGCTCTTCGGTGCCGATCTCCACCAGGAAGGTTTTTTCAGTCATGGCTGCCTCTTATTTCTTGTTATTGCACATCGGGAAGCCCAGTGCCTCGCGGGAGGCATAGTAGGCTTCAGCCACGGCTTTCGTCAGGGTGCGGATGCGCAGAATGTAGCGCTGACGCTCGGTGACGGAGATCGCTTTACGCGCGTCCAGCAGGTTAAAGCTGTGTGCGGCCTTCAGAATACGTTCGTAGGCAGGCAGCGGCAGCGGTTTTTCCAGCGCCAGCAGGCTCTGCGCTTCTTTCTCGTACTGCTCGAAGCAGGTAAACAGGAAGTCGACGTCAGCGTATTCGAAGTTGTAGGTAGACTGTTCCACTTCGTTCTGGTGGAACACGTCGCCGTAGGTGGTTTTACCCAGCGGGCCGTCGCTCCACACCAGATCGTAGACGCTGTCCACGCCCTGAATGTACATCGCCAGTCGCTCGAGACCGTAAGTGATCTCGCCGGTCACCGGCTTACACTCCAGGCCGCCAACCTGCTGGAAGTAGGTGAACTGCGTCACTTCCATACCGTTCAGCCATACTTCCCAGCCCAGGCCCCAGGCTCCCAGGGTTGGGTTTTCCCAGTTATCTTCCACAAAGCGGATATCATGGATGGTCGGGTCCATGCCCAGCTCTTTCAGGGAACCGAGGTACAGCTCCTGAATGTTGTCCGGGGACGGCTTGATGATCACCTGGAACTGGTAGTAGTGCTGCAGGCGGTTCGGGTTTTCCCCGTAGCGGCCATCGGTCGGACGGCGCGACGGCTGCACGTAGGCAACGGCGGTCGGCTCCGGGCCCAGCGCACGCAGGCAGGTCATAGGATGGGACGTACCCGCGCCGACTTCCATATCCAGCGGTTGGATAATGGTGCAGCCCTGGCGAGCCCAGTAATCCTGTAAGGTCAGGATCAGCCCCTGAAAGGTCTTGGTATCAAACTTTGGCATGTTGATTTCGCACGCGATACGAGTCGTTATAAAAAGTGGGCGTCAGTATACCCTTTGACCGGCGCTATTACCAAAATGCCGTGATCATTCCCCGGGGAAATTTTTGTCGCCCGCGCCACATAATCCCTTCATCCTGGTCTGAATTTTCGTTCATCAGGTTGTTGAAGCGCATGGACCTGGCTACCCTCAGTTTCGCTGTACATAGGAAGTGGCGAGAAAATGAGGATGAAATGTCGCAAAAGATTGGATGGATAGAGAATTTACGTGCCGTGGCCTGCCTGATGGTGATTATGATCCACACCACCACCTGGTATGTCACTACCGGGCTGTCAGTGGGCGAACACAGCTGGGATCTCTCCAACCTGTTGAACTCTGCCTCCCGTGTCTGTGTGCCGATCTTCTTTATGATTTCCGGTTATTTGTTCTTTGGCGAACGCAGCGCGCAAGGGCGGCATTTTCTGCGCATCGTGCTGTGCCTGCTGTTCTACAGCGCGGTGGCGCTGCTTTACATCACCCTGCTGACGCCGATCAACGAAGCGATGTCGGTGAAGCACCTGCTGCAAAAGCCGGTGTTCTATCACCTGTGGTTCTTCTTCGCGATTATGGTGATTTACCTGCTGTCGCCGCTGATACAGGTGAAACCGGTGCGGGCGCGCTACCTGGCGGTGGTGACGCTGGTGCTGGCGCTGCTGGCCAACCCCAACACCATTGACAGCTCGGTGGCCCGCTTCCACTGGCTGCCGATCAACCTGTATATCAGCGGGGACACCATCTATTACCTGCTGTATGCGCTGTTTGGCCGGGCGATTGGCATGATGGAGACGCAGAAGCGCGGCGTCTCCTGGCTGGCCGGGGGCGTATTTGCCGCCTGCGTGCTGACGATTGCTTTTGGCACCAAACGTCAGTTCGCCATCAACGGTGCCTTTGCTGATACCTGGTATCTGTACTGTGGGCCGGCGGTGTTTTTTGCCGCCGTCAGCCTGCTGGTGCTGTTTAAAAACACCCTGAACGACCGTGTGAATCCGTTTTTCGCGCTGATTTCGCGCTGCTCCCTGCCGATCTACGGCTTTCACGCGCTGTTTATCCACTATATGCGCACCCATGACCTGGATAACACCGACCATCCGCTGATCGACATCCCGCTGATTTTCGCTATTACCCTGGGCGGCAGCCTGCTGCTGGCGCTGGGTTTACAGAAACTGGACAAGCGCCGCCTGGTCAGCTGACCTTTTCCTGCGCGTCTTTCGCCACCTTCAGCGGGCGCAGCCGACGGATGCGCGGGTTAAGGATCACCTTCGGCATGCGCACCAGCCTGCGGCGGTTCGGGTTACGCACCGGGCGCTCGTGCCACAGCTTGAGCATAATCACCGTTAGCGCCAGCAGCGCGGTAATGCCGTTGGCCGCCATTACCGGCACGTCGTGCATACGGTGGCCATACCACGTCCAGCAGGCAACCCCGAAGAACAGCGCCGCCCACATTCCCAGCGACAGGCCGCTGGTGTCCTTATTCTTCACGATATGCAGCACCTGCAGGCAGAACGAGCCGGTGGTCACCCAGGCCGCCAGCGTGCCCAGCCAGACCGGCCACGGAGAAAGAAAAATAATCGACAACAGTGCCAGCGCGACGGTGGTGGCCACAATGAGCAGGTTCTTCATAACGTTTGTGCCTCGTGTCAGTAAGCAGTGGGATTACGCTTTTTTGTAGCTAAATCGGTTTAGCTTTTGATGTAAAAAAAAGCGCAATGTTACAGGTAACACTAGCACAGGCGTTGAGCGAATTGAAATCGGGCAGGGTGCTCCCTGGTGAAAGTGAGCAGAGCGGCCTTTTTCTGACGACGATTATTTCAGGGTGTTATCCCCCTTCCTTTTTCACCCCTCCCAGCGCTGTAATGCCCGGCGCAGCTGGCGCGATGAGGAGAACCCGGCCGACAGCGCGGCGCGTTCATTGCCTTCGCCCTGCTGCAGGCGCTGCTGGGCAATCGTCAGCCGCAGCTGTTCATGATAGTCACGTACGCTGATGCCGAGATGCTGACGGAACAGCCGCGTCAGATGGCGCGCGCTGACGTGGACTCTGGCGGCAATCTCCTCCAGCGGCCACTCCTGCTCCGGCTGCAGGGTCAGCAGATCCTGCGCGCGGTGAATGGCGGGGTGAATGTGGTTGCGGTAGCGCAGCCAGGGAGACAGCTGCGGATCTTCCCCCGAACGGCGAAAATAGACCACCATTTCCCGCGCCACATCCATCGCCGTCTGCGCGCCGCACAGGCGGTTAATCAGATGCAGCGACAGGTCGATACCGGCGGTAATGCCCGCGCTGGTCCAGATGCCGCGATCTTCGACGAAGATGCGGTTTTCTTTCACAATCGCCCCCGGTTCGGCTTTTTTCAGCCGATCTATTACCTCATGATGCGTAGTGCACTGTACGCCGTTCATCAGCCCGGCTTTCGCCGCCAGCAGGGAGCCAGAGCAGATGCACACCAGCGACACGTCACCGGCATGAATGGCGGGCTGAATGCGCATCAGCCAGTGACGCGCGGCCACCGCCTGCGGCGTGTCGAACCACACTTTAGAGTCGCTGACGCCCGGGATCACCAGCAGGCTCCCGGCTGGCAGGGATTCCGGCAATGGCTCAATGCGGCTGATGTACATCTCGGTGGAGGTGAGCACGGATTCATCCGGGCCGATATAGCGCAGCGAAAACGCCCCTGCTGCCAGCTTCAGCGTTTCCGCCGGACCAGTGAGATCCAGCGTCATCACACCGGGCAGGGTTACAAACCACACCGGGATCGTCATATTATGCAAGCTCCTGCAGGCAGCCCTCAGCGGTGCGGATATCGGCAAAACGATGGATCAGCACGCTTTCGGTACGGTGGCGTAAGTCGGCAATGCTCAGGGTAATCCCATCATGGGTGATTGGGAAGGTCAGCGTTGCCTCGGTGACATAGGTCACGCGATAGCCGAAGTCCGACGCCACGCGGGCGGTGGTTTCACAGCACTGCTCAGTGCGCAGGCCGCTGATAATCACATGCTTCACCCTGTTCTGTTCCAGCCACTGCTGCAGGCCCGATTCGGTCAGGGCGTTATGTACTTTTTTGCGGAAGCTGGCGACCGGCTCATGGGTCAGAAACGGCAGACGCACCACCAGACCGGATCCCGGCGCAAAGGCTCCTTCGCTTTCGACATGGAACACATCCACTACCGGGATCCCCTTCGCCTGACAGCCCGCCACCAGGGTGCTTAATGCTTTTTCGAATGCCGGGGTTTCTGGCGTTTCCTTGTAGCCACGCTCATAGAAGGATTGCTGGGCATCAATCACTAACAGTACGGTATCGGTCATTTCTGGACTCCTGCTGGATGGGATTAACGCTATGATGGACGGGATAAGGCAGGGAAAGAAGGCCAAAAACGGACAGCTTACTGTCGGTGTGGGACATGGGGACGATTTCGGTAAAACCCGGAGTTTATTTGTGGTCATTGGCAATGGTATACTCAGCCCCTCTTCAAAAGGGAAGATCGTCGTCTCCGGTGAGGCGGCTGGACTTCAAATCCAGTTGGGGCCGCCAGCGGTCCCGGGCAGGTTCGACTCCTGTGATCTTCCGCCAAAGCGTATCTGTGTCAACCATCTTGATCGTTATGCTGCCTGACATCGGTTCATCACAGGCACATCCCATCTGCATTATCGCCGCTTCCCGTTCCGTCAGTGTGTGATCCAAACCCGGTAAGCACTGAGCAAGGCGACATCGCACATGAGGATACCCGTCACTCTTCCTGGCAGGTTCAACAGAAACGGACCTGTAAGGTTAATCTTTAATGTCTACGCATTCATTTTTTTAATAAACTTCGTTTTTTATTTATTAAGGGCGTTAAGGAATAAGCTGATCTTTTATATTTATTTTATTAATTTATTCCTCTCATTTACGTCAGCGTAAAGGCTCCCCATTATTTCCCATTCTGGAATTCTCCTCGCATTTTATTTTCTCTGTTACAGCGATTTATCATTCTTTTTTCGCTATTTTAGGGTGAGTCATCAGTGTGTTTTTATACAGGAAGGTTTTTATGAATCGCGGTGTTAACGGGCGGCAACCCGTTAACACCGCTGACCACAACAACTAACAGGACTAGTTATCATGGCTAAATACGATTGTAAGTCAGAACCCGTTATTTCCAAAATCCAGCGAAAGTTGAAAGTGGGCTATATCAGCATTCGGCATGAGGATGCCAAAACCGGGTTAACGCATCATTATTCGCGCAGCCCGTCGCTGAATCTCAAGGGGCTGTGGCTGGAGGCGTGTGGTTTTCCCACCGATACGCCCGTCACGGTGCGGGTGATGCCAGGCTGTCTGGTGATCACCGCACAGCCCGCCCCGCCGCCCGTTACGCCTGCGCATGAGCTGCTGGCCCGCAGCGAAGCGCTGCCGGAAGCCGCCCTGAAAGAGCTGCACACGGTGATGGAGGCACTGCTGATCCGCGAAGGGCTGGGCAGCACCGTTGTTTAAAACCCACAGCGAGCAGCGGCATACCCGGGCGGGCCGAAAAAAGGCCTGCCCCTGCGAAAGTCTGGAAGGGTCACCTGATGACGGCCCGGTATTCCAGACCCTCTCGCGGCACATTCTATGCGGTTACCTCAGCGGGATCCACGCCATCGGCACCAACGATACCAACCGGAAATTGACCGATCTGGAGCTTGGTGGGTATGATACCCACTGCCGCTATACATGGAAGTATGAGGCATTAATGAAAAGTGAAGATCTCATCAGAGAACTGAAAAGAGCCGGTTGGGAGCATGTCCGCACCAGAGGGTCGCATCATATTTTTGAAAAAAAAGGTGAGCCTGAGCCAATAGTGGTTCCGCATCCTACAAAGGATTTAGCCGTTGGTACGTTACACAGAATCCTGAAGCAACTGGGTGAAAAATAGGTCATGAGGTGCTTGCTGACGCACGTCACTTTTAAAGAGAGGAAAATCATGAAATATCCGGTCTATCTCCATCAGGCAGAAAGCGGCACCTGGTCCGGCTTTGTCCCAGATTTATCAGGATGTTACTTTGCGGGTGAAACTATTGATGATGCGATTGCTGATGCGCATGCATCCATGACGACCTACCTGGATTATCGCAATGAACAGGGCAAAGACGTGCCTGCCGCCCGGACGATCAACAATCTTAAAGATGATGAAGATTGTCAGGGGGGCATCTGGGGGTTTGTTGATATCGATACGTCCAGATATGAAGGAAAAGCGATAAAGCTAAATATTACGCTGCCGCAGAATTTATTAATCAGAATAGACAGTTATGTCAGTCATCATGGTGATTTTTCCAGCCGTAGCGGTTTTTTTGCCGAGTTGGCCCGAAGGGAATTACTCAGGCATTCTTAATATCGCTGCCATTTATAAGACGGGGCTATACGTTGTGTTTCCGGGTGGACCGAAAAAAGGCCTGCCCCTGCCTAACCCGGCCCCTGAAAGGCGGCGTATTCAGCACCCCTTGCATCTTCCCGGCACTGGCCTAAAATTTCCCTCTCTTTAGCGCAAGGAACATCGGATGTCACAGCACTGGTGGAAGGATCTGCACGACCGCAATCAGGCCTGGCTGGGGCTGGCATTACACAGCCAGAGGCCGCTGACGTCGCCCATTCTGGAAATGCACAGCGGGCATCATGGCCGCATGGCGCTGTCGCTGCGCGGTGTGCCGCTGTTCTGGGCCTCAATGCTGAAGGATCACTCCGGCCTGTGGCTGGTGTTCAACACTGAACATCCCGATCCGCAGGCCGTCTTCCCACCCATTACCTCACCGGCGCTGGAGTCCATTCGGCGTACCGGGCCGGAGGCGTGGATCGGCGAATGGTGCCGTTACTTTGCCCGCTATCTGCTGACGGCGGATGTTCCGCTGCTGCCGGCGGGCCGCTGGCTGCTGCGCCCGATGCTGCCCGCTGTTCCCACTGCGCCTTACGCGCTGCAGCGACAGCCCGCGCTGAAGGACTGGCGTTTTCACGCGCCAGCGCAGAGCGGCAATATCGGTTTTAGCTGGTCACTGTTTGGCAACGACATTCCGGATATGACAGCCCCGGTTCGCGTTTCACAGGTGGACTGGTGGTGGAACGGTACCCCGCTGCTGGCGCGCTATGCCATTCAGCCCGACGCCGGGCGTCTGAAGTGGTGGCGCAAAAAAGTCCGGGAAGGGACGCTGCCGCCGGTGCTGGTACGCTTTTTTGCCGGGCTGGGTTCGTTCGTGATTCTGGACGGGCATTACCGCTTACAGGCTGCTATCGAAGAGGGCATTCCGCCATTGTTCCTGGTGCTCAGTGAGCTGGGGGAAAGAACCTTCCCGTCCAACCCGGAACATCAGGCGAAGATCGAAGCAGCGCTGGCAGCACAGCAGCAAAAGAACTCCGCCAGCAGTATCGACGGCATGAATCAGACGCTGATCGATCTGTATGACAATACGGAGATTTACGCCCCGGGCCAGAGCCGGGCCGTGCTGGGTGAGGGGGAACGCTGGGCGCGGGAGGTGACGGCATATCTGCGCAGGTATGGGGAAGACGCCGTGCTGGAGAAAATGCTAAAGCGCATATCGTCCGTAGCCTGACAACGGGAGAAAGTCGATCCATATGCGCTATGAGATCCCGGCGGGAGCTCTGGCATACTGTACAGATCATAACGTACTTAGTCCGATCAACGTGGAGGCATGATGACAAAGGAAAATTTAACGCTATCGCCAGCAGGCGAGTTTGTTATGTTTGCCAGCGGCGATGGAAATGTGCGTGTTGAATGTCGCTTTGAGAGCGAAACACTGTGGCTTTCTCAGGCCGCTATTTGTGATCTATATGGAAAAGCCAAAGCGACAATCAGTGAACATATAAAAAATATTTTTGAAGAGGGTGAAATGGTTGAAAATGCAGTTGTTCGGTTTTACCGAACAACTGCCAGTGATGGAAAAAATTACCGGGTTCAATACTTTAGTCTGCCGGTGATCCTCGCTGTTGGTTATCGCGTCCGTTCCCCCCGTGGTAGGCAGTTCCGTCAGTGGGCGACGCAAACACTCCAGGAATACCTGATAAAAGGTTTCGTGATGGACGACCAGCGGCTGAAAAATCCCCCTGTTGGTTCATCTGCTGTGCCTGACTATTTCGACGAGATGCTGGAACGCATCCGCGATATTCGTGCGAGCAAGCGTCGCGTCTATCTGCGGGTTAGAGAGATCTTTGTGTTAGCCGCCGATTATCAACCTTCGCTCAAAGAGACAACGCAGTTCTTTCAAACAATCCAGAATAAATTGCATTTCGCTTGTACTGGCCGCACCGCTGCTGAATTGATCCATTATCGTGCGGATGCCAGCCAGCCCCATATGGGACTGACCAGCTATAAAGGTGAGGAAGTCATCAAAAGTGATGTGACAGTGGCTAAAAATTATCTTATTCAAGATGAAGTTAGTGAACTGAACCGTGTGGTCAGCATGTGGCTGGATTTTGCGGAAGATCAGGCCCGGCGGCGTCAGCAGGTGTTCCTGCGTGACTGGCAGGAAAAGCTGGATCAGTTCCTGCAATTCAACGATCGCGATGTTCTTCAGGGCGCAGGTACGGTCAGTAAGAAAATGGCAGATGAAAAAGCACAGGCTGAATACGCTCAGTTTGCCGAACAGCAGCGACGTCTGAAAGAAACAGAAGGAGGAAAGGACATTGCCCGTTTGCTTAAGTGGGAAAAAGACGACGGGAAGTCATCCTGAGTTTTGCCTTAATCCCATCGGCATGCCGATCCGCATCAGTGAATAAGGCTCCCACAAGGGAGCCTGTTCTTTAATCAAATACCCCGTTAATCACCGCCGTCACTAAGGCGGTACTCAGCGCAATCAGCACCAGATTGTCACCGACAATCTTCCACTCATAGCCCGGATAATAGGGCAGCTGGTCGAGCATTGAGGCGGGAACGGCTTTTTTCGCAATGCCCGGCGGCAGCGGCTTGCCGCGCGCCAGGTTTTTTGCAATGCCGGGGGGCAGGGACCGGTAGCCGGTCAGGCCATAGTTCAGCGCCAGGTGGCGTGCGGCATCAAAGCTGATATCGTCACTGACCCGATCCGGCTTACCGTGATTTTTACGGTGTGAGGGGCCGCCCTCTTTTTTGCCCTGCTTGTCTTTCTGGCTGTGGCCGTGCTTGCCATTGCCTCCGCCATTTCCGTTGCCATTCCCGTTGCCGTTGCCCGGATTCGCCAGCGCTGGTGCGGCCAGCAGAGAACAAGAGATAATGGCGGCTAAAACTGCCGTTAAACTGTGGTGTCTGGACATGATCGTTTCCCCAGTGGTTTTATCCTAATAAGATTAGGATAAGCGCGCGAACATTACCCTATCCTGTCGTCTGATTTTAACGGGCAGCGGTGCCTTTCTTATCCTCTCCCCTCAGACTTTGATCATGTTGACCAGCATGGCCACCCACAGCAGAAAGCCTGACAGGAAGTAGCCATAGAGAAACTTATTGCCCGCCGGGAACTGATAAGGCCCCTCAATGCCCGCCTTTCTTGCTTTTAACAGCAGCAGAGGAGGAAGAAGCACGCTCCAGATCACCAGCGCAATCCCGGCATAGGCCAGCGCCGGGATAAAGCCATCAGGGGTAATGATGCACAACAGTGCAGGGGGCAGATAGGTCATCGCTGCGGCAGGAAAGGACGATGTTATCCCTAAAAAGGAGCCCAACAGGTCATGAAGATAGTCAAAAAGACCGAGGGAGGCGGACAGTAAAGATGAGGTCACGGCAAAAAAAGCAAAGAACAACAGAATGCCGTTAATGTAATGGCTCAGTTCATTTTGGCTCAGGGCGGTCATAAAGACATTGATATTGCCCCCCTGGTCTTTGATGGCGGCAAAGGCCCCGCGATCGAGGATGCCCATCGTCATGCCCAGCCAGTAGATATAAATGAGTGCGGAAATCCCCACGCCGAAGCACAGGGACTTAACCACGAATTTGTGTTCCTTCCCGCCATACATTTTGATTAATGAGGGGATGCTGCCATGAAATCCGAATGAAATGATACAGACAGGGAGCGTTAACAATAGTGCGGAAAAGCTGCCGAACGCCGGGCTGGTTAATACCAGCTCCGGGGAGATGCGATGCAAATGTCCTGCCGTTGCCATAAAAAAGGCGGTGAATTTAGCGGCAATAAAAAAGGAGATGATGTGGGCAGAGAACCGCCCGCCCTTGCAAACCACGGCGGAGACAAGCAGGGTGATCAGCATGACGGAAAGCACCGGATAGCGTTTCCCCGTCAGGTCAGATTGCAGGGTGGAAAAGACCGCAGAGGCCCCGGAAAGATACGCATAGGTCACCAGGTAGAGCACAAACACCAGGCTCAGTCCAACGATGAAATTGACCTTTCTGCCGAGCAGTTTTTTTGTAAACGTATGGAAGCTCGAACCCTGCGGAAATCTCATGTTCACATCGACCAGCATCAAACCCGACGCGAGCATAAATAATGCGGAGAGCAGGAGAAAAACAACGCCTTTGGTAAACCACAGTGCTTCTAACGCGATCGGCAGCGCAAACATTCCGCCTCCGACAATGGTTGCAACGACCAGGACGGTGCCGTGAAACGCGCTGTTACTGTACTTCTGCATCGCTATACACCATAAAAAATCCCGGCAGGCCCGGGTTAACATTGCCTCTCAGCGTCAGGCTTTGGAGAAACCGTAAAACCTGTCGCGCCCCTCCTGTACGGATGGGGCCGACAGGGCACGCCGTAGAATAGCATGGCTTTCTCACATAATTGAAAGGCAGCCAGTGGGGATAATGAGAAGCCCGGCATCACAGCAGGGTGCTCAACTCATCCCGCAGATCGCCCTGGCGGAGCCAGTTCAGCAGCTCTGTGTTGCGTTTAAACCCTAATTTTTTCATGGCTGACCCTTTGTGGGCGCTGATGGTTTTGACACTCAACTTGAGCTCGGTGGCAATCTGGCCCGGAGACTGGGCCCGACGTATCGCCAGCAGAACTTGCTTTTCCCGTAGCGTCAGCGTCAGAGCACAGCGCGGACACGCCAAGGGCTGGGCAGCAGGCGTGTCATGCTTCATGATACGTTCAACCTCGTTTAACAGCGTCCCGGTGCTTATCAGGCGATTAATCACACTTTTTTCGCTCAGGCAGGGGGCAAGCCGCTGGCGGTAGCCCGGCGGAACGGGCTCCTGGATGGTGATCAGAGACTGGTAGTGAGCGGGTTGTCTGTGGCAGTACTGCGCAGTCTGGTTCAGATTTTGTTGCTGGAACACGAGGTCGGCTTTCCAGTAATGCCGGGCGGGTAAAAACGTCGTCGTACAGCCCATTCTGATGAAGTAGGATGCCAGAAGGGCTTCCAGCCCCTGGGAAAAATACTGGTCGTTATCCAGAATGACGATATCAATATGTGATTTCATAGCGTGACCTGCCCATCACTGCTGGCGGGGGCAAACCGTGCGTCGCGCGGGAACAGGCGTTCTGCCTCCTGACGATAGCGCTCCGCCAGCGCAGGTTTTTCCTCGTGGCGAAAAATGAGCAGCAGGTTGGCATAGACATTTTTATCAATGCGATGGCTCAGATAGCCCTGAGCCCAGTCGGCGTACTGAT
Organism: Erwinia sp. PME.40.26/001; assembly: GCF_055556675.1. NCBI lineage: Bacteria > Pseudomonadati > Pseudomonadota > Gammaproteobacteria > Enterobacterales > Erwiniaceae > Erwinia > Erwinia sp. PME.40.26/001. The sequence goes on along the minus strand of NZ_JBVHNP010000003.1, from coordinate 393,061 downwards.
GCAGTTGCTGTTCATCGCGAGTGTGATTAAACGCCAGCAGCCCGGCCAGCTGGCGATCAAAACTCAGACGGTCGCGATGTATCCAGCTTGTCCAGGCGGGCAGCGCCTCAACCGGTTGCATATCCTGCAACCCGCCGCGCTCCGCCTGGGTCAATACCTGCCCGCTGTAAAAACCGGTCACCATCACGAACAGCGCCACCAGCGACAGGGCCAGCATCGGCAGTCGCCATCGTTTTAACCCACAGCCGGTGGCAAGGCGCGGACTGACCAGCCGATCGAGCATTGCCAGCAACAACAGGAACACCAGCCAGTGCAGTGCCGACAGGTAAAACGGGTATTCAGTTTGGCTGTGCAGCGCAATCGGCAGTAGCGCCACGCATAGAGCCAGTGCCTCACCCGCCGATGATTTACCGCAGGCAACAGCACGCCTGTCGCGCCAGTGGGCGTGGGTCAGCAGTTTGATGCCCGCACTCAACAGAAGCAACATACCCAGCAGCGCGACCACGCCCCCTTCCACCCACCACAGCAGCAATTCGTTATGCGGATGACGGGCGATTTCAGTCACCACCGTGGGTGGCGTCTGGTTTATACGAAAATGCTGAAAACTGTACTCAAAACCGCCGTAACCCCAGCCAAAAAGCGGCTTTTCGGCGATCATCGCCAGCGTATCGCGCAGCATGGTGTAGCGCGCATGGTTGGAACTGGTATGGCTGGCGTAGCGCAACGCACCGCCGAGCTCACTCCCCCACCACAGTACCAGCGCCGCCGCCACGGTGCCGCCGGCAACCAGCAGCGAGGCAATGGCCACAGCCTGCGGATAACGGCGGCAAAAACACAGGATAAACAACCCCAGCACCAGAGCACCCGCCAGCCAGCCGGTGCGGGATTGCACCCACACCAACACCATCGGCAGCAGCAGCAGCACCGCGGCCAGAGCGCGGCGACGCCAGCGTTCTGCACGCGGATCCAGCCGCTGGAACCCAGGCAGCACATACGCCGCCAACGCCAGCGCCAGCCCGGTGGCGATAAAGCTCGCCAGCACGTTAGGTTGCTGGAAAATGCCGAAGGCGCGCGAGCTGCCGGATGGGATCCAGGATTGTGCCATTGCTGGCGCAAACAGCTGCAGCAGCACGAGTGACGCCTGAACCACCGCCGCCGATAAAATCAAATACAGCACCGCATGGCGCTGACGCGCGGTCATACGCACCTGCAGCCAGGTGAAATAGAACGCCGCCCCGGCAAATAAACCAGCCAGCCGCCAAACGGCGGCGCTTTGCCATTCAGGCCGGGTAAATATAGCCGGCAGCGCCATCAGCAAACAGGCGGCGATTATTGTGCGACAGGTCGGCGTTATCACCGTTCTGCACAGCGGTGATGCCCGCCAGCAAGCCCCCATGAATAGAGCCGCACCGCCGTAGACCAGCAAATTAAACGGCAGCGACAATCCAGTCCCTCCGGGGTTGGGGATATATATCGCCAGCGGAATGAACAGCAAAAATATAAATAAGAAAAGAATACGATCGAATGTCATAAAAAACCTGGAAATATTAGAAAAATGACGTTAAAAAATAACGGCATTTAGATTATGAAAACATCAGTTCGGCGTGAAACACTTAAAAATAATTAGCGTACAGCACGATACTTTTCCCGACTGTCCCCATCGTTAATACACCCTTCGTGCTAAGCTCGGTTTGATAAGTGACAGTCTGCTGATTGCCGCTTTGCACGTTATCCCAAAACTTGACCAGCGTTTCGAAGTGCACTTTTCCTTCCTTGTCCTTAATATTAAAATAAGCACCGTTACCCAGCTCCAGAGCGGTATTATTCTCCACCAATCCGCCTCCGGGCGAAGAGAAGATCATTGCAACGCCTCATTTGCTACCGGTATGGCACGCCAGGCTATTAACTGCCGTCACAATCAAGGGATTGGTGGCGATCAATCCCGGTACCGTAACCGAGGAGATAACGCCAAAATCAATTTTGCTCGGCGCATTGATCGTAACAGAACAGTCCGAGATCTTTACTCCCGCTATACCTTGCAAGATATAGCGATATTTTTTCACGTTTGCAGGATTAATACCCCCTTCGCCATCCAGTTGGAACACAGCCAGCGTATCAATGCCCCCTCTTTTATTTCTCCGGTTTTCTCCAAATAAATTTGGTATTTGACCTGCCCCTTCTCAATGACTAAGTCAAGTCGACAGTAAGAACGTACGATACTGAATAACCGCCTGCCGCCCCAAGATTGTTTTCCACGTCGACATGTAGATCGATAGGGAAGGACGATCCGCCCCTCACAGAAATTGATTCGTCGAGTTGTCCATTTAGCACAACAGATACACCTTCCGTCACTACCACAGACCGGGGGGATGTCGTACGAACGACAGCGGATGCCAGCCCTTCCCCGGTGCAGACGACTGCGGCGGCGACGGGGCGCCGCGTGTGCCCGCTTGGGGCGACGATATCGATCGCCGGGGCAGCGTCCAGACGGCACGATAGGGGTGCCGGGGGTTTCTGCGGTTTCGGTTTGACATCGAAGTGTATAAACATGCGGTTGCGCGGTTTATCGCATTCTACGATGTGCCCACCGCCACCTACGTTTACAACCCCGGGTTTGGTTGATGGGCGCGACGAGTGGGTGGCTTTACTGATGATGAACTCGATGCTGGAAGTCGGGTCAGATAACTCATAGGCATACAAGCAGCTACGGCCCTGGTAGGTCCATACGTGCTGGATCGTGCCGTTGTCGGTCCAAAAGCTAAATTCGCTATCCGTCAACGGGGCAAAGTAACCAGACCCCATCCGGGGATTTGCAGCGCTGATCGATAGCACGCTGGGCCGGGAGGTGGGATATTTATCCCACCATTCGTTTGTAGTTATGGTCACATCTACGTCGGGATACGCGTGACCACACACAACCAACACTAGAAGGGGGAGGTATCGATACATATGAGGGTTCCCAGTTGTTCAGGTTTAACGTGGTCGGAGCATGGCCGCGTTTGCGTGTCGCATAACACAATTATTCAGGCATCCAAGTGTCTCCCTCAGCGTTGCGCGCTGGTTTCAACATACTATCTGCCCATATTCTCCACCGTGCCTCGTACGTTCGCACCCGCAACTCAGTCTCTGTCGATGACAGCCCCTGTCGGCGAGCCTGCTCATAAAGCCGCGCGCGTCGTGCACGATGATTTTCCAGCGCTCTGGGCGCTATGGCGGTCCCCGTGGGGGTAAACCATACCCCCAGCCAGTCAAAACCCTGTGCAATTCTGCCCAGTTGGGTTTTGTCCTGATGGGTTTCAAACCCACCCAGGTCAAAAAATTCATGCAGCCGCTTAACGCTGCGCCGCAGTTGCCAGCGGGTGCGGGTAAGCAGCAAAAAGTCATCCCTGTCTCGCGCATACCACTGGCCCTCCTGGGCGTTAAAAAGTAACCTACGTGGTGCAACAAGCTGCCGCCAGGCAGCGGGCTCAGCGCGCAACCCCGGCAGATGCGGCTTGCCATGCCGCCGTGTGGTTATTCATATTCCAGACTAAAGGTCACCACCGCGCTGAACGGCCCGCGTTCAATGGTTTTATGCTTCAGCGCGTCCGGTTCACCCTGAATATACGCCTGAACCGTTAGTGAGCTGTCACCGCTTGCTAATACCAGGGCGTTGCCTTGCCGGTTAACGGGGATTTTTTCACCCTGCGGGGTTTCCATACCGATGGCGATACCGCTGGCCTGGCTGGCGCTGTTCAGTGCCAGCAGCCCCGGCAGCGCCGTGCTTTCATTGCCGCTGAACGTCACCTTCACCGTTTTGCCCAGGCTGAGATCGCACTGTGTCAGATGCAGTTTGAACGGCTGAGCATGGGTACGAACGTTCATATACAGGTATTTGTCGATCACCGTATTAAAGTCCAGCACGATGGTTTCATCCCCGGGTGAGATCACGCAGGGCTCGGCCACCAGCGCACCGTGCAGACGCATATTTTCTACTGCCAGACACGAATGACAGCACAGCAGCAACGCCAGCGCTGCACGCTTAATCAGCACTTTATACCCGCTCATTGGTACACCGTCAGCAGGGTGGCCGTCGCCACAAACGCCCCTTCTTTCAGGGTAGAGCCCGGCCGTTTTACCGGCACCGCTTCCAGCACCGGAAGGGCATTCAGATTGACGGGAATTGACGTATTGATAATAAATCGCTTGCCGTTTTGCAGTAGACGGATAGCCAGGTCATCCATATTGCTCTTTATCGCTGCTTCATCGTAATCCGCCGGGATGCCGATCACCGCCAGCGCCATACTTCCTTTTCCTGATCCCGGATCGCAGGTGATACGGTAAGTGACCGGCTGTAGGTATTGAGTGCCATCAACTTTGGTGACCCCCACGCGTTTGCCGAAATCGACCCCCACTTCGCCACCGTCATTGATGGTGCATGGCGGCGCTTCAATCAGTGTTCCGCGAAAAAGCATATTTTCCGCTGCTGTTACAGGGCTGCCGGGGAAGATGAACAAAAGAATGCTAAATTGCACCACTGCCGCTGTCTTTTTCACTGATATTCCACCTTCATGGTTGCCCCGGCGGAGAAGTCTCCCCCGTCCAGCGTGGCCCCGGCCTGCCTGACCAGTACGGCTTCAAGCGTCGGCAGATTGGGATAGGTAAACGCGATCCAGCTGTTGACAGGCTGTGGATTGCCGTTACGTAACAGGGCGATCCCCATCGTGTTTTTATTGGTTTTTAAAATGCTGGCGTTAAAGCCAGCAGCGGTGCCCTGAACCTGCAATTTCATCGCATTTTTCGGCATGTTTTTACACACCACCGAATACGGTACAGGCTGTTTTTTGTAACTCCCGTCGATGTGACTGATTATCACGTCATTGCCGAAGGTCACGTCGAGCGTGCTGTTGGCGTTGATGGTACAGGGGGGGGGTGAGACGATGGTCACCTTCACCGTTATCGTGGTATTCGCCTGGACCTGTGCAACAAATACGGTTAAGACTGCAAACACGCAGTAGGGCCAATAGTGGTTCAAGCTTGCTTTCATCCTGATTCTCTTCGTCATCGCTGAGCTGCACATCCATGGCTGCTGCACAGGCGGCGGGTTGCCACGGTCCACTCTGCTGTCACACGGCCCTTCAGCGCATGCCATCCCAAATTTGTGTTAGCGCTGGCGTGTCCTGCAACTGAAGGGGTCTGTAATCTGCTTCTGTCAACGTCGGGGGCAGCCACAGCAGTAGCCAGAGGCAAAGCGGGGTGATAATTAATGCGACCAGCAATAGCAAAATTTTCAGCCCGGCGTAGAGGGTGCAGCCATCGATGACACACCATGAGGTCGCTTTACGTATCATTGTGTTCGCCCTGTTATTTACTGCTCGCAACAAACTGACAGCGTGCCCCGTTACAGCTGAACGTCATCTGCGGACGGCCGCCGTAATCGTTTACGTAGGTCAGAACCGGTGTGTTGCCCAGCGATGAGGCGGACGCCTTCAGCGGGGCACTGCTTTTGGGCGCGACCATCATCGGTTCAAATCCCGCAGCGGTAGTGCCATTTTTTTTGCTGCTGGCATCGACCAGCGTGATGTAATACGGCGTTGGGTTATCGACCTGATAGCCATTGCCCTGTTGGATAAGGGTCAGTTTTTCCTGCCACGGCTTAATTGATTCAGGATTAGGGACGGTAATCGCTTTTGGCCGGTAGAACAGCTTGATACGAGTTTGGAGTGCCAACTGTAAGGTATTGGGCTTGTCGCTCTTCGGTGGGATCTCACGCAGGTTAAAGTAGAACAGCGTTTCGCGATCCTGAGCCAGCATCTGAGTCGCGGGCAGGCCCTGAACTTTTATCTGGCTTTTGGTACCCGGTTCCAGACGCTGTACGGGCGGTAAGACGGTTAATGGACTGCTGATTTTTTTGCCGTCAGCATCTTCAATCCAGCCCTGGGCCAGATAGGGTAGCTGTTTATTTTCATTACTGATGCTCATGCTGGTGGACTTCTCCCCGCCGCTGAACACAATCCGGGTGCGATCCAGCGCGATTGCGGCGGTCGCCTGTTGGGCACACATCAGGCCTGTCAGGGCGCTGGCAATAAGGGGGACGATAAAATGGATTTTCATTTCTCTCTTCTCTCAAAAGATGTTTAAGCCTTGTCGATGCCCACCGGGCTGCAAGGCAGTAACAGATAGGTGATTTGATCCGGTAACAGCGCCTGCGGCAGCGTAAACCGGCACTGCTCCACGCCCCCCCATTTCACGTTCATTCCCTCACCAGGGTTGATGCCGCTGAGGTACACTTCGCCGTTATCGTTGATGATGCCCACCTCCTGATGCTTAATGTTGTGGACAGTGGCACCAAACGGCGGGACGGAACCGTCGGCCAGGCGAATAACTGCCATCGCCTTCTCGCCGGCAATGACTTCGAAATGGCGATAACCGATGGCCCCTTCCGTCAGCGTGGCCTGAGCCACCGACTGGCTGACTTCGGCGTTGTCCGGCAGCGTATTCAGGTCGATGCTGAACTGGTTGCGATAGTAGTTGCCGATATCCACGATCACGGCTTTACCAAAGGCGTTACTCAGAGTGGGGGCCCCGTAGCTACGGATGGGGATCCCCGGAACGCCATCGGTATCCAGCAGCATGCGGGTGCCGCCAGGAATACTGTTACGGTGCAACGCTACGCCATTCAGGGTGGCTGTCCCGCCGCCCTGCAGGGAAACCCCGACTGAACTGTATTCTCCGGCCTGATAGCTGGTGCTGGCGTTTATCTGGGCCATATCCCCACGGTGGCTGTAATAGCCGCTGGCGGTAGCGCCACTGCGCGCGCTTCCTGCACTGATCTGATAGGTGTCGCGATCGTTCAGGCGGTCGTAATACCCGACCTGATTCGTCGTTTCATTTTTGCTGATGCTGCCGCTGTAACTGACCGTACCGCTGCCACCCCACGGCATTGACAGCGAGAGATACATCCCGTCGTCATTAGTGCCGTTATATTTATTGCGGTAACCGGTCAGTGACAGGCTGACATTTCTCAGGCGACCCAGGTCGAAATAGCGCGACAGGGTCAGGTTGTAGCGATCGTTTGCCGGGCGGTCCCAATAGGTCTGATGGCTGTAATTCAGATACGCACTCAGGCCTAAATCATGGAACTGCTGATTAAAGGTGATGGTGTACATCTCCTTGCTGCTGTTAGCGCGCCTGCCGTTGTTAAGAGCATCGAGATACTCGCCCATCGCCATGAAGTTACGTTCGGAGAAGCGATAGCCCGCGAAGGTTACCTGGCTGTCGTAGTCATCAAAACGCTTGGAATAGCTCAGACGGTACGATCCTCCGCTTAATGCCCCCTGTTGGGGCAGCGTTGCGCGAGACTGCGTGACATCGAACGACAGCGCGCCGAACATCATCAGATCGCGGCCCATGCCCAACGCCAGTGCGTTGTAGTTTCCACCAACTATCCCGCCGCCATACAGTGACCAGCCGTTGCTGACGCCCCAGGAAAATTCACCGGTGCTGAATAAGGGGCCGTTACTGTTGTGCTGCCAGTCAGCAGGTCGCCCTGCGGCCATTTTGTAACGCACCGATCCGGGTCGCGTCAGGTACGGGATGCTGGACGTATCTATCCGGAACGCCTGTACGCTGCCGTCCTGCTCTTCAACGCGGACGTCCAGCTGGCCGTTTACCGCATCGTTTATATCCTGAATACGGAACGGACCTGCGGCGACCTGTGTTTCATACAACACGCGACCCTGCTGGCGAATAATCACTTTTGCATTGCTGCGCGCCACCCCGGTGACTTCCGGCGCATAGCCGCGCAGATTAGGGGGCAACATGTTGTCATCGGTGACCAGGCTGGCACCGATAAAGCGGACGCTGTCGAAGATATTTGAATTTAAATAGTCTTCACCCATCGTCATCCGGGCACCCAGTGAGGTCAGGGCACGCCAGGCGTAGTAACGGCTCCATTCCCAGCGGGTCTGGCTGGACGAGTTTGCGTTCCCCTGATGTTCTACTCGCGTTTGCCAGTCCGCGCGGAATCGCCATGCTCCAAGGTTACCGCCCATCGTACCGTTGCCGCTGAGGTTGTACCCCTGTGTCCCCTGCCTTTGCTGACGCTGGCTTTGAGCGTTGAGGTTATAATCCAGCAGCAGGCCGGGGATCCCATCATCCCAGCGTGAGGGGGGATCCCAGTTTTCTGCGGTGTAATCCAGGTAAGCCTGGGGAATATTCAGGTAGAGCGCGGAAGCGCCTAAATCGGAGCGTAATTCCATCCCCTCGAGGCTACGAGGATCCAGGCACTGGTTTTGGTGCCACCAGGCCAGCTTAACGAATGCAGATTTTTTTAATCCCAGCAGTTCAACCTGCTGCGGTGTAATACAGGCCTCACTACCTTTTTCATCGTTATCCGGTGGGTAAAAGGTTACCGGTTGCTCCGGTAACGTGTTTTTATTAATGTGGAGAGTGAATATATACTCTCCAGGCATAATAAAGTTCCCACGGGAAAATTGTCCAAGATCGATGTTGGCACGGTCTGAGACATCCAGCACATCGGTATTAAATTCAATATCAGCGGCCTGGGTAAACGAGCCTGTGCCTGCCAGAAAAGAGGAGATAAATAGTGCTAAAGTTCGGGGTCGTGTTTTCCCTGTATAGTTACATGACGGAGTAATCGACATCCATAGACCCTTATTAATAATTATTAAATCTTTTTACTACGATGGATAGTTAATCATTGTTTTATAAACGTGATAGAGTGATTTTTTGGGTTCACATTCCTTGTTTTCCCATTGTTTGCCGTTCAGGATGGTTTTTTTGATCTGATTATTTGAACTGGTTAAATATTATTTTTACTACGGGATTTTTTGGTGTGGAATATTCCCTGTTTAACGTTAACAGGGAATGAATAACATGCGGGTTACCCCGCATGAAACTGTCTATATGCAACGTTCAGTCGGGCTTACTGATAAGCCAGGGTAAAGTCTGCAACAGAGTTGAACTCACCCGGGGTGATGGCAGCTGAAGCGCCGTCACCCTGAAGGTGTGCACTAAAGCGCAGCGTAGCCTGACCATCCTCGATTTTCAGCGATTTACTGGCGGTGCTCAGCGGTAACAGTTTACCGTCAAGGTCGTTAATCGCGATGCTGGCACCGCGTGCGGAACCTTTCATTGCCAGCAGGCCCGGCACTGCCTCAGATTCGGTGCCGGTAAAGGTCGTGGTGACATTTTTTGCTGTGGTGACGTCGCAGCCGATCAGTTTGATCAGGATATCTTGCGGCGTAGATTTACCGCCATTTTTCAACTGGCCGGAAGCGATATCACCCAGTTTAATGGTTTGATCTATCGTGCCTGGATCGATAGAGCATGGGGCATCAATGATTGAACCTTTAAAGGTGACGGTACCCGCTCCCTGGTTCGCTGCGTGAGCCATTGAGATAGTACTTAGCGTCATTGCCGCAGCCAGCATCATTTTATTAAGTTTCATTGAGTTAATTCCATCTATACAATAAATTTAATTAGGAAATAATTTGGTATCAAGTCCCAATTTCTTCCCTTCTCTTGTCCGCCTGAACACTGTATTGCCGGTATCAAGCGAGGTGAAATGATAGTCGCCTTGAGTTATATTCAGCAATATAAACTAAATAAAGCACTTTATACGACATTAAAAACTATTAATTACAAATTTATTACATGTAAATTCTTTTTTTTTAGGCGTATTAGTTAACTGGCAGGTGTAAATCGCTTGGCTAAAAAAGATAAATTTTTCGATATGGGATTTATTTTTCACAGAGGGAACTTTTTGCTTTGAAAATGGCACGGTTTTACATAGGATAATGCTTGCCTGCTTTACAATATTTTTATAAGAACCGACAAGAAGATCTAAGATGAAATATATTATAAATAATAAATTTGTTTTTAATGCCAATGACCTTACATTATTTATTGGTGATCATCCTGAGATAACGACAAAACTTAAAAAACCGGTCGCGCGGTTATTGCTGGAACTTTTACATAGCAGTAATGTTAATGTATCCAGAGAAGATTTGCTGGTAAAAGTGTGGACGAAGAATGGGTTTACCGCCTCTAATGCGGGGCTGAATAACTATATTAGTGAGCTTCGTAAGGCATTCAGCCTTGTTGGCTGCGATTATGATATTATTATCACGGTACCGAAATTTGGATTTCGCTTTGAAGCAGAGGTTATCTCTCGTGATGTTTCAGGCGAGTTTTCAGTCAATAGTCTTTCAGAGGAAGAACCTGTATCTGGAGGGGACGATAATAAAAAAGCGACTATAAAAAAACCTTCCATTTTTTCATTGCCAGTGAAAATCAGCGTCTTAATTCTTAGCCTGACGATCATTTTATTTAGTGCATGGGTGATGTTAAAAAAAGAAGCCAGTCATCCGCTTGAAGAGATTGCCAGCATTGAGAAATGTGATATTTACTCGATGAGTAAGCTTTATGATAATGATGAAACAGTGGCGGATGTTACTAACATATTAAAGCGAGAAGGCGTTGACTGTAGCAGCCATCCACTCGACGTTTTTTATATGGAAGACAGGATTAACCGGAAAACGGTACGTGCTGACCTGGTCTCCGTATGTAACAGAAATGACAATCACCAGTATGACATTTGTTTCAATATTAAAAGTCAGAGAGATACTTCAAAATGACAAAAAAAATTATCCTGTTCAAGGTTTTCATTATTTTATTATTATCTTTTGGCGCCCGCGCGGAACAGCCGTTTAAGTGCACATCGCAGTACAAAACCTATGTTCAGGGCGATACCGAGTCTGTCGGTTTTGAGGGGCGCATCACACTCTTTCTCAAAAGCGATACGGAAGGTTTTTTCAGTCTCTCCGGGCGCGTCAAAACCAGTGAGAATACCTATCTGCTCTCCCGGCACAGCTATTTCACGCTGGCGCCTCAGGAGATTAACCAGGTGAAGCAGGCCAGTATTACGAAAGTGGTGAAGCATCCGAGTGATACGACCCCAGACATCGTCTGGCTGGACTATATTTTACCCGAGTTGCCCGGTATTGATTTCCATATTGAAATCTGGCCACTGAAAGACAATCTGGTGCTGATCAAATCAATCAACACCGGTTATCTGGTCTGCGCCAAGATCTGATTACCACAGGCATTCTTCTTTCTTTGTTTCTTCCTTTCACTTCTCCGCTCCCTCACGGTTGATCCTGCTCTGGCATGGTGCTGAGGGGGCGGGCGTTCCTGCTGTTCTGACCGCACATACTTTCTGCCAGGACGTGATCCCCGCAACAAAAAACAGCATCAAGGTTCATATAAAATGAAATGCTGTTTCATTTTGTTGAGTTTATCCCGTTTTGCCGCTAAGCTGCTTTTATCAGTTTTGGCATCGGGCACGCTCCGCCACCTGTCAGGGTCACGGAAAGCGCCTGAATATGTGGGTTAACTCAAGGAAACACCATGATTTTGGATAATTTCTCCCTGGCGGGAAAAGTGGCGGTGGTGACCGGGTGTGATACCGGTCTGGGGCAGGGGATGGCGCTGGGTCTGGCGGAAGCGGGCTGCGATATTGTCGGCATTAATATTGTTGAGCCGGTGGAAACCATTGAGCGCATCGCGGCCACCGGGCGTCGTTTTCTCAGCCTGACCGCTGACCTTAGCGATACCCAAGTCATTCCGGGTCTGCTGGAACGTGCGGTCGCCGAGATGGGCCACCTGGATATCCTGGTCAATAACGCCGGGATCATCCGTCGGGAAGACGCCATCGACTTTAGCGAAAAGAACTGGGACGACGTGATGAACCTGAACATCAAGTCGGTGTTCTTTATGTCACAGGCGGTGGCGAAGCAGTTTATCGCGCAGGGAACGGGCGGGAAAATTATCAATATTGCGTCGATGCTCTCTTATCAGGGCGGCATCCGCGTTCCCTCGTATACCGCATCGAAAAGTGCGGTGATGGGCGTAACCCGTCTGCTGGCTAATGAATGGGCGCAGCACAAGATCAACGTTAACGCGATAGCGCCCGGTTATATGGCCACCAACAACACTCAGCAGCTGCGGGCGGATGAAGCGCGCAGTGAAGAGATCCTTGGCCGCATTCCGGCCGGGCGCTGGGGCCTGCCAGCCGACCTGATGGGGCCGGTGGTGTTTCTCTCTTCCCCGGCATCTGACTATGTTAATGGCTACACCCTTGCCGTCGACGGCGGCTGGCTGGCCCGTTAATTTCCCTGTTTACTGACCTGCGGCAGGTAAGCCTGCCGCACACAAGAGGATGACGAATATGAAAATTGCACTGATGATGGAAAACAGCCAGGCGGCAAAAAACGCGATTATCCTGAAAGAACTGAACGCGGTCGCCGGGGAGAAAGAGTACCCGGTGTATAACGTCGGCATGTCTGACGAGCAGGATCACCACCTGACCTATATCCATCTGGGGATCATGGCCAGCATTCTGCTGAACTCGAAGGCAGTGGATTTTGTGGTCGCTGGCTGCGGCACCGGTCAGGGTGCGCTGATGTCGCTCAACCTGCACCCGGGTGTGATCTGTGGTTACTGCATTGATCCGGCAGATGCGTTCCTGTTTGCCCAGATCAACAACGGCAATGCGCTGTCGCTGCCGTTCGCTAAAGGCTTTGGCTGGGGTGCCGAGCTGAACGTGCGCTTTATCTTCGAAAAGGCCTTTGCGGGTGAGAAAGGTCAGGGCTACCCGGCGGAGCGTAAAGAGCCGCAGGTACGCAATGCGGGCATTCTCAATCAGGTGAAGGCGGCGATCGTCAAAGAAAACTACCTGGATACGCTACGCGCCATTGATAAAGAGCTGGTGAAAACCGCGGTTTCGGGCGAACGCTTCCAGAAATGCTTCTTCGAAAACAGTCAGAACAAAGAGATCGAAAACTTTGTGCGTGAAATCCTCGCGTAATTTTTTCCTTTTCGCCCAATAAAAAACCGGTGCTCTGTGAGCACCGGTTTTTTTATGCCGGATAAATTACAAAAAATCCTGGCGCTGTGGGGTGAACGTATCCAGCAGCACACCTTTCTCCAGGCAGACGCAGCCGTGAATGATGTCCGGCTTTTTGTACAGCGTGTCGCCGGCGGTCACCTCGTGGGTTTCGTCACCGATGGTAAAGCGAAAGCGGCCGGACAGCACATAGGTCAGCTGTTCGTGGACGTGATGGTGCAGCGGGCCGACGGCTCCGGTCTCAAAGCTGACCTCTACCGCCATCATGCTGCCGCCGTGTGCCAGTACGCGACGGCTGACGCCGTCGCCTAAATCCTGCAGGGGTCTGTCCTGTCTGTAAATAAACACGGGTTAATCCTTCTGTAATGAGTGGCGAAGCGCGTCCGGGATCTCGGCAAGATAGAGCGCGGGCTGTCCTTCATAATCGGTGGTGAACAGCACGTGACGATCGTCTGGCGAGAAAGAGGGGTGCGGATGGGTCACCTGCCGGTCACCGTCCAGCACCTGCCAGGAACTGTTATGTGCAGCCAGCGGCGCGTATTTCCGCGTGCGCGCGTCGAACAGGTACAGCCACGGGTCATTCTCAATCGTGTGGCTGGCGGTGTCTTTCACGTCCACCGGGGTTCCGGATCCGTCACCGACCAGCAGCGTGCCGTTATCATTGCTCATCAAATGTGAGCAGGCAGGCATGGTCATCAGGCTGACGTCTTCACCTGTCTGTGGGTCAAAGCGGCGGATATGGCGGTCGTGCTGACCCTTCAGGTAGGAAACATAAATGAGCGCGGAGCCGTCCGGCACCCAGAACTCGTGGGTGCAACTTTCCCCCGGGGCGTGTTCCTTCACTTTCCGCACGTTGCTGCCGTCTTCATTCACCAGCCACATTCTGGCGTCCACCAGATCGTGCGGGCCTTCGTGGCAGAACGCCACGGTACTGTCGTCAAACGGCCGGTAGATCGGGTGGCCCAGCCATTCGTTTTTCTCGTGGATAACGTGTGACTGGCCGCTGTGCAGGTCGATGCGCAGCAGGCGGCAGCGCGGGTTACTGTGGTAGAACGTCTGGAAAATTTTCCAGTCAGAGAGCGGCGTCCAGTCCCTGCGGTCGATCTCAATCCCCACCAGGCTTGAGCATTCGCTGTTGGCGACCCAGGTACCATAGCCGACCCAGGCTTCCGGCACCTGATAAACCGTTTTTTCGCTGAAGTCGGCCAGCGTGACGCGCTGCAGCAGGCGTTCATTTTTTACGTAATACAGGTACTGGTCATCCGGGGAAAGGAAACCGCCAAAGGTGTTATCCCCAGGGCCTTCGGTAAGCTGCACGGCCTGCTGTGTGCCCAGGTCGAGCAGATAATAGTTGCGGTGACCGTCAAACTCCCCGGCAAACAGCAGCTGGCTGCCGTCGCGCGTAAAGCATTTCTGATAGAAGTAGTTGCGGTGGCACAGCACGTCAGGCGGCGTTAAGCGCGTGACACGTGCGCCGGTCTGCGCATCCTGAACGGTGTGGAAGTTGAATGAGATCTGAGAGCCTTTAGCCATGATTCACTCCATCGGTAGCAAGGGGTATTACCCCTGAAGGATAAATTTATTAAAATGAAATGCTGTTTCATAAATATGAAAACAGATTATCACTGTGATGAGTGAAACAGCGGGAGTGGCTGACAGAAATGCTATGCGGATCACAAAACAGCGCCTTATTCTTCAGGAACGCAGGCTTAACTGCCCCATAGAAAGTGTTTTTTGTCCTTTGTGCCTGTTGCTTACACTGACTTACGCTGCACGGCTTGTTGCTTTTAAGTGTCTGTATTGTGGCAAAAAATAGTACGGTATTTGCCGTTTTTTATCAGGCGATAAGGAATAAAGAGGGGGTAAAAGGGACGCTTTACTATTAAGAATGCTACACGTATCGCAAATCTGTCTGAGAAATCACCGGCTGCTGTTTTAACTGTGAGTTAATTCACATCTATTCCGCCGGGAGATCTATATAAAACACCGTATCTATAAAAATAAAACAACGGTTCATTTTTATAAAATCTCTCTGGGCGGGGCTCACATGAACGCAGAAAAACCAATTCTCTTCAGACATCAGCTGGCATACGGCGGTGGTAATTTACTCGGTAGCGGGGCGCTGGCGATAGCCGGTATCTGGTTACTCTATTTCTATACTACCTTTTGTGGGCTGACGCTGTTACAGGCTTCGGCGATCTTTTCCGTTGCCAGCATCATCGATGCCATCAGCAACCCGCTGATGGGCTATCTCTCGGATAACTTTGGCAAAACGCGGCTCGGCAAACGCTTTGGCCGCCGCCGTTTCTTTATCTTACTCGGCATCCCGCTGATGATGGTCTACCCGCTGCTGTGGGTGGAGGGCTTCGGCTTCTGGTACTACCTTTCAACCTATGTGCTGTTTGAACTGATCTACACCTCGGTGATGGTCCCTTACGAAACCCTCGCCACCGAGATGACCACCGACTTCTCAGCCCGATCGAAGCTGACCGGGTACAAGGCGATTTTCGGTAAAGTGGCGAACTTCCTCGCGGCATTTATCCCCGGCCAGTTCATCCTGATCTACGGTAAAGAGTCGGCAGAGCCGTTCTTCTTTACCGCGCTGACTTACGGGGTGATTTTATGCGTGGCGATGATCATGCTGTATATCTCCTCCTGGGAACGCCCGGTGGAAGAGACCACCCCGGTTGATGAGAAGAAAATGACGCTGGCGAAAACCATGGTGACGCTGGTGCGCGATATGAAGTCGACCTTCCATCTGCGCGTGTTCCGCAAGCACCTGGGCATGTACCTGTGCGGGTTTGGCGCGGAGTGGCTGTTTGCTTCAGTCTTCACCTACTTCATTATCTTTGTGCTGCAGTACGATCCGGCCATGGTGGCGGGATTAAGCAGTCTTAACTCCCTGTTACAGCTCTTCTCCACCGCCATCTTTATCGGTATCTGCGTGAAGCACGGCTTCAGCAAGCCGTACATTCTGGCACTGAGTATCGTGGTGTTCTCGGTGGTGTGTTACAGCCTGCTGCACTTCCTGCACCTGCCGCAGCAGTACGCGACGGCGGCGATGCTGGCCATCACCGTGGTATTCGGCATCGGTACGGGCGGCGTGTACTACATCCCGTGGACGGTCTACACCTTCCTGGCGGATATCGATGAAGCCTTTACCGGCCGTCGTCGTGAAGGCATCTACGCCGGGGCGATGACTTTCTCCGGCAAACTGATGCGCTCGGTGATTGTTTTCGCCATGGGTGCCATCCTCAGCTTCTATGGCTTCCAGTCTAAATCGCAGACGCAGCCGGAAAGCGCCGTTACGGCGATCGCTCTGGTGTTCTGCGTGGGCGTGATTGCACTGGCGCTGATGGCCATGGTCTTCAGCCATCAGATGAAGCTGAACCGCAAAACGCACCTGGTCGTGCTGGGTGAAGTCGCCAGGATCAAGGCCGGTGGCCTGATTGGCCACGTGCAGCCCGAGGTGCGTGCGGTGATGGAAGAGCTGATCGGCTACCCGTATGAAGAGTGCTGGGGTAACAGTAAAGTGTGCCGCAAAATCTTTGATACGCCCGCCGTTGAGGTGCTCCCCGTGGCAAAACCTGAATCGCTGGTGAGCCGCACGCAGCACCCGTAATCTTTCGTTTTTACCAACCCTTTACTGACTCTCCGACTGGCCGGGAAACCGGCCAGCGGCCCCCTGCGCATTGAGGATGGGAACCATGAACTGGGAACGTCAACTGTGTATCGTCACGTTAACCCTCGGGCTGAGTACGCTCGCCGCCGCTGCCCTGCCGGACAGCAGCCGGCTGGTCTGGCACAGCATCACCTTCGGTCAGTCGACCGACGTCAATTTCGCCACCAACGTGCTGGCGGAAAAAATTGGCCGCAATGAAACCCGTCTGGCTGGTGGCGATCCCGTCCCGCCGGCAGGCAGTGCGCTGAGTGTCCCCTTTACGCTGGAAAGCCGGGGTGGCAAGGTCGGCAACAGCCATGACGGGCTGACGTATTACTACACGCGCCTGCCGGCGGATGCCAACTTCCAGCTGGACGCGGACGTGACGCTTAACCAGTTTGGCCCGGAAAACGGTGCCAGACCGGCCGGACAGGAGGGCGCTGGCCTGCTGGTGCGCGATATCCTCGGGCCGGCACGCTCCCCGGAGGTTATACCCGGTAATGAAGAGCTTCCGGCCGCGTCGAATATGGTGATGAACACGGTGATGGCCGTCGGTGATAAGCCGCCAGTGGTGGCGCTGGTGGCCCGGCAGGGCGTGCAGCAGCCCTGGGGCAATACCGGCATTGGCATCGTGCGTGAGCCGTATCAGCCGCTGGCCAGCCCGCAACATTTTTCACTGCGCCTGAGCCGCACGGATGCCGGCTTTGAGGTGGCGTATGCCCCGCAGGGCAGCAGCGCATGGATCCGTAAAACGGTGGCAGGTGCAGACCGCATCACGCAGCTGGATAAAGCCGGTTACTACGTCGGCTTTTTCGCCGCGCGCAATGCCCGTCTTACGGTCAATCAGGCCTCGCTGACCCTCAGTGAAGCACACCCGCAGCCCGGCATCCCCTATGTGCCACCGGCTCTGCAGCCGCGCATTGAAGTGATGTCATCACCGGTGCTCACCCGGTCCCCCAGCCTTTTCCAGCTGCGCACCAACGGTAACGGCCAGATTGCGGTTGCACAGGGCGGTAACGCGCTGCTCAGCCAGACGGTACACGGCGGGCAGGTGGTGACGGTGCCGGTACAGGCCACGGTGGGCGGCAGCGAGCTGACGGTGACGTTCACTCCGGACAGCGGCCCGGTCCTGACGCAGATCCTGCCGGTTCGCCTGGCGAAGGTGAGCAATCCGCTGGTGCTGTACGCTTCAGCGCAGGGCGTGGCGGGCAATGACGGCTCACCGCAGCACCCGCTGGACGTTGCCAGCGCGGTGAATCTGTTAGCCCCGGGGGGCACCCTGTGGCTGGCGGACGGTGACTACCCGGCCAGCGTGATACCGGCCACCGCCAGCGGCACCGAAAAACAGCCGAAAACCCTGCGTCCACAGGGCGGCAGTGTGGTGTTTCACGGGCTGAAGCTCGACGGCAGCTACTGGCAGGTACAGGACATCACCGTGACGGAGAAAAGTTTTCATATTGCCGGCAGTTATAACCATATCGATCGCGTTCGCGCCCATCACGCCGACGATACCGGCATCTGGGTCGCCTCGCCGGAGGGGATTGGCCGTGCCCTGTGGGCCAGCCATAACCTGATTAGTCATTCGGAATCCTGGGGCAATCAGGATCCGGGGCGGAAAAATGCCGACGGCTTTGCGGTGAAAATGCGCGTGGGCGAAGGCAACCGGCTGGTGAACTGTTACGCGCACGACAACATCGACGACGGTTTCGACCTGTTCAATAAGATCGAAGACGGCCCGAACGGTAGCGTCACCATCGAAAACAGCCGCTCCGCGCATAACGGCAGCAACGGTTTCAAGCTGGGGGGCGAAGGCCTGCCGGTGGCGCATACGGTACGCAACAGCCTGGCAGAAGAAAACGGCATGGACGGCTTCAGCGATAACTTTAACCCCGGCGCGCTGGTGGTTGAGGGGAACCGCGCGCGGGATAACCGGCGCTTTAACTTCCTGTTCCGCCCGTCACCTTATGTCACGCCGGATCAGCAGGGGCACTTTCGCGGCAATATCTCGCAGCGGACGACACCGGGAAAATATCCGGATGTGGTCAGCGGCAATATCGCTGCCGGCAATGATTTTTATATGAGTAATTAACACGAAGTTCTAAAAAAATATCAATATTCTCTGGGATGACATAATGAAAAATAACAGACTGCTGCTCTGCGGTCTGCTGCTGGCCAGCGCCGGCAGTCAGGCTGTGACAATCGATCTTCGCCACGAGTGGCTGGATGACAGTAAACAACATAAAGACCGCGCCATGGTGTCGCACCGTTTTGCTAACGGCCTGGGTTTCTCGCTGGAGGCAAAGTGGAAATCAGGCGGAGATAATTCGAATAAAGCCTTTAATAATCTGGTGGATAACGGAACGGAAAGTACCGTCAGTTATCAGTACAAAGTGACGCCCGCCTGGTTTCTGCAGCCAGGGTTTACGCTGGAATCCAGCTCTGACAGCAGCATCTATAAGCCGTTTTTAACCACCGGTTACCAGTTTGATAGCGGGATTTATTTTAACGTGCGCTATCGCTATGAATATACGCGCTACACCAAAGAAAATACCGACGATAAGAAAACCAACCGGGGTGAGTTCTGGCTGGGCTATCGTCTGGCCGACTGGCGCTTTGAATATAACTATATTTATAAGCACAGCGATCAGGTGTTGTATGACAACGACAAATGGGATTACGAGCAGGATTTGAAAGTCGCCTATAACATTAACAAGCAGTGGACGCCGTATGTGCAGGTGGGCGATGTCTCCGTCAGGAAAACGGCAGATGACCGGCAGACGCGGCTGCGCGTGGGCATTCAGTATAACTTTTAAGGCGGCTTAACCTGCGCCATATACCGCCCGCCGGACGACCCTGCGGGCGGTTTTGTCATGTGCCGATCAGCGCCCGGCGCGGCAGACCGATGGGATAAGACCGGTTAGTCCGCCGGACTTGATGAGAAAGCGTCAGATTCGTGAGTGTCTGCAGTCAGTATCCGGCTGATTTCGCTGCCATATCCCCGCACCGTCAGCACCCCATCCAGCAGCTCCACCACCGCAAACGGCACGTCTTCCGCGCCGTCGAGCATCCCTTTCATGGTGATAAAGTCGGTATTCTCACGCCGCACGTAGCCGCCGCGATGGTCGTGCCCGGTAAAGCAGGCACGTACCTGATAGCGGCACAGCAGCTCGGCCAGCTCGCCGCCGTTCCACAGAATATGCCCGGTGTGCGGGGCCAGCGGATAGTGGCCGAACACCACCACCGTTTCTCCCAGCAGCCGGGCCTGTTTCAGCTGCTCTTCAATCCAGGCAAACTGGGCGCTGCCTACGGCACCATTCCACAGCTGGCCCTGCGGCTGCTGACGTGCGATCAGATCGGCCAGCATGGCCTTCGCCTGCAGACGGTCGCCGCCGTTACCCTGATTGCAGTACAGGCTGATGTCGTTACCGTCGAAAATAATAAAGCGGTAGCCCGCCAGGCGAAACTGATAATAGCTTTTGGGTAAACCGGCGGGGGGCGTGTGTGCCGACGTCAGGCGGTCGGAAATGACCTGTGCGTCATGGTTGCCGATCACCATCGCATGGGGGTGATGCAGCGTTTCATACAGCGGCAGCAGCGCCTGATAGCTTGGCCAGTGGCGATCCACCATGTCGCCCAGGGTGACGACAAAATCGAGTGGCTGTCGGTTAAGGGCGGCGATCGCCTTCGGCAGCTTGTGCAGGGCGTGGCGGTAGTAGAGATTTTTCGGCACGTCGGCATCAACGTCGGCGTACTGCGGGTCGGCCATCAGCCCAAAGCGCAGCGTGCGATCGGCCGGATGCGTGGCGCGCATCCGGGGCGGCTGGTACATCATGGCGGCTGCGCCCAGCGCCTGGCGTTGCAGGTCAGAAAGGGGGTGAGGCAGGGTGTCAAAGGACATGATGAAACTCCGTTAGCGGATACCGGCACGCATAAAAGACTGAACAAACTGACGCTGGAAGACCAGAAACAGCACCAGCAGCGGTAACGAGGTCATCAGCGTTGCTGCACCCACCAGCGCCCACTGCACGCCCTGCTCCGGCGCAGAGAAAAGCTGAAGCCCGACGGTAATCGGCCGCACGCTGACCGAGTCGGTGATCACCAGCGGCCAGAGGAAATCATTCCAGTGGAAGCTGATCGACACCAGGGCAAAGGCGATGTACACCGGCTTTGCCAGCGGCACATAAATACGACGCAAGATAGTCCAGCGGCTGGCACCTTCAACAATGGCCGCCTCTTCCAGCACCAGCGGGATGCTTTTAAAGGTCTGGCGCAGCAGAAAGATGGCAAATGCCGAGGCGAGGTAAGGCAGCGCAATTCCCCACAGGCTGTCGCGCAGGCCCAGTGCGCCCACGGTTTTGTAGTTACTGAGGATCAGGACATCGGGGCTGATCATCAGCTGCAGCAGGATCAATGCAAACAGCAGCCCGGAAAATTTCAGCCGGAACCTCACCAGCGCATAGGCCGCCATGGTGGCCAGCACCAGCTGACAGATAACAATCATCAGCACCAGCAGCGTGGTGTTGAGGAAGTAGCGGGCAAACGGGGCGGCATGCCAGGCGTCAATAAAGTTCTGCGCCGTCAGCGGTGAAAACAGGATAAAGGTGCCCTGGTCGGACGCCGGGTGAACCGCCACCCAGATAGCCACCAGAATGGGTAAAAACCACAGCAGCGCCGCCAGCCAGATCGCCAGGTTCAGGCACAGGCGGCCCACGGAAAACGGGCGTGCAGGACGTATCATCGTCAGGCTCATTGGTAGTGGGCTCGCTTATCCAGCAGGTGGAATTTGATGAGAGCCACCGCGCCGAGGATAACCAGCAATACCACGGTCATCGCGGAGGCGGCCGGTAAATCCCAAAAGCTAAAGGCGGTGCGGTAGATGTAAAACAGCAGCAGGCTGCTGCTGTTATTGGGCCCGCCGTTGGTCATGGCGATCACCTGATCGACGATGCGGAAGGCGTTCATCGAGGCATTGATCAGAATAAACAGCGTAGTCGGCATCAGCAGTGGCCACTGCACGCGGCGGAAGAAGTAGCGGCGGGACGCCCCCTCAATCTCTGCCGCCTCGCTCAGACGCGGGTCAATCTGCTGCAGCGCCGCCAGATAGAAGATCATAAAGAATCCGGCCTCACGCCAGACGGACACCGCCATCAGGCTCCAGAGTGCGCTGTCAGGATCGCCCAGCCAGTTGACGGGCGGCAGCGAAAACAGCGCCAGCAGCTGATTCAGCAGGCCGAGCTGCGGCGTGTAGAAAAACAGCCACAGATTGGCGATGGCAATCATCGGCAGCAGCGACGGAATGAAAAAGGCGGCGCGGGTCAGCGCACTGCCGCGCAGGCGGCGATTAACCGCCAGCGCCATCAGCAGCGCCAGCCCCACCGCCAGCGGAATGGTGACTGCTGCGTACAGCAGGTTATTGCGCAGTGACAGCATAAAGATGTCGTCATCCAGCAGCGCGGCATAGTTATCCAGCCCGACAAAATGGGCCGGATGACCGTTGCGTGCGGCAGAAAACAGGCTCTCCCACATCGTCGCCACGGCCGGGTAATGGGTAAACGTCAGGAGAAAACCCAGCGCCGGTAGCAGCAGCAGATAACCGTAAATCTGCAGCGACAGGCCGCGCTGACGTGCGGCAGGGGCGGCGATATGAAACGTGCTCATCTTGTGCCCGTTACTGGTAAGGTTTCAGCAGGCGGTCGGCCTGCTTCTGCGCCGATTTCAGTGCCTGCTCAGGGGTTTTCTCCTGGGTGACGGCCGCTTCGATCGCATGGTTCAGGGCTTCCTGAATCTGTACGCTGTTATAGGTCGACAGCTCGGGCTGGGAGTATTTGAGCTGCTCACGTGCTACCAGGGCCTGCGGTACCTGCTTCACGTAATCCTGCATCACGGCGGTATCCCATGCTGCCGGGGAGGTGGCTACGTAACCCGTTGCGATACTCCAGCGTGCTGCCTGTTCCGGTGCGGACACCCAGCGGATAAAGGCCATGGCGGCTTTCTGCTGTTCCGGGCTGGCGTTTTTAAACACGTAAAGGTTGCCGCCGCCGGTCGGGCTGCCGCGCTGCGTTTTCTCTGGCAGCATGGCGACGCCAAACGGGAACTTCGCATTTTCACGTACGGTGGTCAGATTACCGGTGGTGGTAACCATCATGGCCGTTTTGCCGCTGATAAAGTCCTGTGGGGTGGTGCTCCAGGCGATAGCACCTTTAGGGGATACGCCCTCTTTCTGCCCCAGGTCGGTCAGCCACTGCAGGGTTTCAATGTTAGCTGGCGTGTCGAAGGTCACGGCGGTGCCTTTGCCATTATCCAGACGGCCACCGTTGGTGGCCGCCAGTCCCTGGAAGTTCCAGTAGCCGTTCGGCGTGGACGGGATCTCAATACCCCACTGGCTCACGCCTTTCTCGTCTTTCACCACCAGTTTTTTCCCGAAGTCGACCACCTGCTGCCAGCTGGCAGGCGGCGTATTGCCGTCGAGGCCCGCTTTTTCAAATGCCTGTTTGTTCCAGTACATCACCACCGTGGAACGCTGAAAAGGGATGCCCCACACCTTACCGTCGATATGACGGAGGAAGGCCGGATAAAAGCTGTCGATCCACTTTTTACCCTCATCATCATTCGCCAGATCGCTGGCGGCACTGATGGCACCGGCGTCAATCAGAGAATAGGCTTCAATGTCACCGATCACCGCCATCTGCGGGGCGTTGCCGCCGCGAAACGCAGTCAGGGCTTTGGTTACCGTGGTGGCATAATCCCCGGTATACACCGGCTGGATGCTGACGTCCGGGTGCAGTTTTTCAAAATCGGCGACCAGGGTATCGACGGTATGGCTGACTTTGCCGCCTACGGCGATCGGGTAGTACATCTGCAGTTTCACCGGATCGGCGGCGAAGGCTGATGAAGCAGCGCACAGCAGCAGGGCAGAGGTCAGGCGTGAGACATGGCGAACTGGAGACATGATTTTCCCTTAGGCGATAAAATAATGATTAAACAGCATATTTTTGTTCTGACGGTAAAGCGGTGTGTTCCGCACCGTAGCAGCGTTTGCCGCTGGCGGTGACGAAGAAATAGTGTCGGGAGGCTGACCACTGCAGCCCGACCAGGCTGTGTTCACTGAAGCGCCTCATGCCGGCGACTTTGACGGTGATTGGCTCGCGGCAGGCGGCGATCTGACATACCAGCAGGGTGTCGGCCCCCATATATTCATAGCTGATGACCCGGGCGGTGAGCGCCGCACGGTCGGCAGCGGTCAGCTGAATATCTTCCGCGCGCAGCCCCAGGCTCAGGGCGGCTTCATGGCGGTGTTCCACCACCGGGATCGGCATCTCTCCCAGGTAATGGTGCTGGCCCTCGCGCCGCAGCGGAATGATATTCATCGGCGGTGCGCCAATAAACTGTGCGGCAAAAATGCTGGCGGGGTTGTTGTAAAGATTATCCGGGGTGTCGTGCTGTTCGATAGCGCCGTCGTTCAGCAAAATAATCTTATCGGCCATGCTCATGGCCTCGGTTTGATCGTGAGTGACGTACAGCATCGTCAGGCCGAGCTTCTTCTGTATGGCGCGAATTTCGCGGCGCATGCTCTGGCGCAGCTTGGCGTCGAGGTTAGAGAGCGGCTCATCCATCAGACACAGTTTATTATTGGCGATCACCGCACGGCCCAGCGCCACGCGCTGCTGCTGTCCGCCGGACAGCTGGGACGGCAGCCGGTCAAGCAGGGGTTCCAGCTCCATCAGGCGGCTGACTTCCTCCAGACGCGCGGGGAAATGACGCTTGTCTTCGCCACGGGCGCGCAGGCCAAACAGCAGATTTTCCCGCACGCTGAGGTGGGGGAAGAGCGCATAAGACTGGAACACCATCGACAGCTTACGCTGCGATGGCGGCAGGGCGGTGACATCGGTCTGCTGAAAGCAGATAGCGCCACTGTCGGCAGACTCCAGTCCGGCGATGGTACGCAACAGGGTCGACTTGCCACAGCCGGAAGGCCCGAGGAGTGCGATAAAATCGCCTTCTGCCACCTCGAAGCTGATGTCGTTGAGCGCGGTTTTGCTGCCCCAGGCTTTGTAAATGTGGTGAAGAGAGAGATAGCTCATACCCGCTGTGCATCTTTGCAATAATAAGTGGCCTTACGCTAGCGGGGCGGAATGACGTTTTTATTAACGACGGATGACGCTTGTAAGACAGGGGGCGTCAGGCCTGACCGGATGGCGGGTCAGACGGCGGGAAACGGCCGGATTTTCTATTTTTTATTACTGGTATGAATAAATAATCATTTTTTACCTGGTGCGGTAAAAATATAATTACCATATTTTTTTTAGTGCGTTAAATAGATCTTTAAACGTTAAGGATGCGTGGAGATTATTCCATCTCAAAAGGGGGGTTTAGGGTAAATAGCGCGTTTTATTACTTATTCTGATAATAAATATGACTGTTGTGCATATTTTTTCATGCTTTTGCCATTAGTGCTGAATAAGCCGGAAAGCTCAGGTTATACTAATGTTGAAATTAGCGGAGATAACTAAAAAAGCATATTTTTTTCGACTATTTTATCATTTTTATGTGTTTTTCGATACTTTTTCCTGCCCTTGTTAGGGTGGTTAATTTTTTTTACTTATTTTTAATCATGGACTTAGTGTGGTTTTATGCGACTGTTTCTTCTGTTAGTGAATAGTCTTATCGATTAATAAAATTTATCGATATGATAATTTATTGTTACTTTACATTAATTACCTGCAATCCACAGACTTCTTCGCACTCTATCTCATTTAAAGAGGCCATTAAGACTCAGTGTAACGATTCCCGTAAATTATATTGCGTCATTTCCTGTCACTGAAATAACAATTATTTCTGGTGTGGAAGGCTTTGCTTTAAATAAATGGATGAGCAAAAGCAGCTGCCAGTGAGGTGACTGCTTAATTGTTTTTTATAAAAAGGAATTGCAGTGATGAAAAAAAACAGTTTCAGGCTGAGTGCACTGACGGTCTCCGTTGTCGTTGGTATGAGTAGTGCTGCTTTCGCCGCCGGCGTAACGCCCGCCGTAAAAGATATCACCGCACTGAGCCATAATGGCCAGGGTCAGTACACTGGCGGAGGTTCAGTCTTTATTGGTGGCGATAACCTGACCGTGGTTAACGACACGCTTACCGGGTCCCGCTGGGTGAATATCAACCCTCGCACACCGGGATTTGAAGCCCTGCTGAACAGCAGCGGTTATAAAGGTTACATGGACGCCAGCGCGGCCAGTCTCGAGGGCGACGTACATTATCTGATCAATGAAGACTATCAGCGTGCACTGCACGGTGAGCGCCAGGCCCATGCCGTCAGCCAGAACGGCTATTCGGTGCCGGTTGGCGTTGTTAACGGTCTGAAAATGGGCACGGCCGATCAGCGATATCAGAAAACGCAGTCCGTTACGCTGTACCAGCGTGATGCGGCGGGGGTTATCCAGTATAAGAAAAATGCAGATGACACCTTTGTGCTGGATCAGAGTGGCAATAAAATCCCTCTTACCGTGACCTCCTCCCTGGTGCTTGACCGCAATGCGGATATATATCTCAAGCCGGTAACCAGCGTGGGCGGTGAGTTTGGCCTGCTGAATGCGGCGATCTATTCGAAAGTGGTTAGCCTGCAGAATGATGTTACCGCGGCCGTTGCCGTGAACGGTAATCTGCAGGAGAACACCGGCAATCAGCGTGCCCGCGATGTGCTGGTCATGAAAAATACCACCATCGACAACACGCTGGATAAAGACGCCGTGCGCGTGGGCGCTTCCGGAACTAATGGTGACCAGCACGGTGATGAGCACAATTACAGTGAGCGTCCGTTTGCCACTGGCCTGAGCATCAACAGCAGCAGCGTCGACCATCAGTTTGATAAAGACGGACAGATTGTCTCGTCCGGCGTGTTGACCCATCAGGTCGCCAGCTCGGCCAACGTGGTGCTGGATAATGCCCAGATTACGGCCAAAAACATCGCCGCCGTGCGCCATGATGATAACAACAACGGTGGTCATCATTATGATGCCTACGACCGTTATGCCGATAAGCGTTCTACGGCAGTGGCGATCACCGGTTCTGGCCTGTTTGTCTCTATTGCCAACCAGTCTACCCTCTCCGGTGGGGTAAACCACGCCGGCAATGCCCTGAGCCTGTCCGGCCATGCCAACCGTGTTGATGTGAATCAGTCAACGCTCAACGGTAACGTCCAGTTGGATCATGACGGCTATCGCCCGACCGTCACCGTGACCGTAGTGCGGGACAGCAAGACCGGCCATTACATCGCCAATGGTGCGGCCGTGGCTAACAACAGCCTGCTTAACCGTGAGCATAACGGCACCACCCTGAATATCGCCAATAACAGTGTGGTTAATGGGGATATTACGGCTTCTGGGCAGACGGGATATTACGTTCAACTGGTTGACGTGACGGCGTCGGATGCGCCGGTGACGCTGACCGATGACGTGATCATTGGTTCAAGCTCGGCGACGGCGATTTATAAAAATGCCGTCAGCAGCGCTAATCAGACGCTGCTGGCTAACGCCGGTGCCGCCTGGACGCCAGCGACCGTTAACCTCAACCACAGCACCCTGAATGGTCGCGTGGCGGGCATTACCTCTGTCTCGCAGCCTGATTTCATTGTGGGGGGGACGGATGTGCTGTCCCGTCATCCGGATTTCAACGTCACTAACGGTTCCGTATGGAATGCCGCAGCGACGGCAGATGGCGGCCTGGCAATCAGCGACGTGCACGATCTGAATCTCTCCGCTTCCACGCTGAACATGATCAACATGGAAACCGACAATGCGACACTGGGTGGCCGGGGCCGCTATGAAGATGTTGGCGCAGCGCGCGTTGTGGTACACGGTAACCTGACGCAGGATAAAGACAGTAAGGGCAACAACCTGACGTCACTGATTAACATCGGCAAGGCTGTGGCCGATCCGCTGCTGAACCTGGGCGGTGAGTACACCTACGGATCGATGCAGGTGAAAGGATCTGCGCAGGGCACCTACAAGCTGGCTATCGCTAACTCGGGTGTGGAACCCTATGTGAAACAGGGCTACATTGCCGATCGCGGTGACAAAAATGCGGCCAGCAAGTACAACCCGCACAGCTTTGTTAACTATCAGGCCAGCGGCAGCAATGCACACTTCTACGGACGCACAGAAATGGGTGTCTGGCAGTATGATGCAGTCGACCAGTTAAATGACAAAGTGCACAACGAACATAACGTGTACTTCAAAAATAACGGTCATCTGTCAAACAGCGCCGCGACGGCGTTAAGTATGGCGGCATCTCAGGTGAATGTGGCCAGCCTGGAAAATGAAGCGTTATCCCAACATATGAAAGCCTCGCGTCACGCGATGGACGATGGTGGCGTCTGGCTCTCTTACTTTGGCGGTAAGAGCAAAAATACCACCAGCGCAGGCGCAGGCTACTCTCTGGATACCAACGGCGTGATGCTGGGTGTGGATAACCTGTTTGATGCCAAAAATGGCGGCAGCTGGTTAGCAGGTCTGGCGTTCTCTTCTGCACGTTCAGATATGAGCGTAATGAACAGCAGCGGCGACCTGGACAGCTACGGTGCGCAGTTCTATCTGTCCCGTCATTTTGACAACGGTCTCTTTGTTGATACCACCGCGCAGTTTGACCACTTCAGCAACAGCGGCGACGCCCGCACGCTCGATGGCCAGCGTTCACGCTCTGATTTCTCGGGCAACGGCTACGGTCTGGGTATGACCGTGGGCTACACCTGGGCTGATAACGGTTACTTCGCAGAACCCTATATCAAAGCCACCGGTCGGACAATTGATGGCGCCCACTACACCATGAACAACGGTATGGTGGTCAACAGTGATGACTACAAATCGCTGCAGGGTGAGATTGGTGCCGACGTGGGTTACACCTTTGATATTAATCAGGGCTACATCAAGCCTTATTTCCACCTGGCGGGTCTGAACGAATTTGCTGACAGCAATGAAGTGAAGCTGAATAACGTCACCATGAACAACAGCATTGATGGTGCGGCGGTTCAGGTGGGGGCAGGTGCCGAGGTGAAACTGATGAAGGATGTCGGTGGTTTCGCCAGCTTCAATTATACCAAAGGCGATGACATTGAGCGCCCGTGGCAGGCAAACGTAGGGGTCAGTTACTCCTGGTGATTGTCTGTTAATTTCCCCCCGCCTTTGGTCTGAGGCGGGGGTTTTTCCGGCTATGGATAGCAACTATATGATGAAAAAGATCGTAGCGTCGGCACAGAAGCAGCAAGTGAAATTCGTTAAAACCGTCTCACAAAGTAACCATGATGGCGGGCTCATTCCTGAAGAGCTGAGTGAATATGCCGACAGGCCGCTTTATATCCTGATCGCGCTGTGGTGCCGCTGTCAGCATAAATGGATAGACCGCAAACAAATCTCTGCCGCGTTTGCGATCACCGAACGCCGTGCTTCCTTCCTGATGTCCTACATTATCCGTAAAAATGAGATTATTCATTGCCAGACGCGTAAAATTAAAGCGCAGGGTTCACGTCATCTGTGTCATGAGATCCTTATTGAACAGGTCTTTTTAACGCCTGAAAACGGAAAAAAGACCCCTCAAAATCAAGCCAGTGCTAAGCGCCGTCCGCGTGAAAATACCTGTCGTCACGACATGCGCTGGCTGCTCAGCCGCGCAATATCCGGTAAATCATAACGTAGTGTCAGGTGCGGTCCGTGAGCGCCTGACGTTGCGCTTTCCCTGCCACAGGTAACTGAGGGTGGCAAACAGGCACAGTGAGTACCCCAGCAGTTCACTCCCTTCTTCAGCCATGTTTTTCACCGTGCGGTTATAGCCCTCCAGCATCAGATGTTCCCAGAGTTGGTGCATACCGAACAGGCGGGAGAAAACCAGAATCGTCAGCATTCCCGCCGTCATCAGACCCCACGCCGGGTGAGTCATAAAGGCTGCCAGACCCGGGACGATGCCGCGCGCATCCCGCAGTGCCAGCGCAAGGCAGGCCAGCGCTAAGGCCAGAGCAAACCAGAACCAGCTACCGTGCGTGATCTTATCAAACAAAAAATCCAGCTCGCGGATCAACATGCAGCTGAAGAAACCGCCGACCAGCACCATCACCGGGCGCTGTAGCGGGGAACGCCAGGCACGGTGAAAGAACATCAGTGCAATAGCCGCCAGCATGGCTTCCTGAGCGATTTCCGTGAATGAGGTTTCGTGGACGGCATTGTTCATCCACACCACATCAATAAATACCAGCCCCATCATCATACTGAGGAACAGGGCAGACCCTAAAAATGCGAATGTTTTATTTTTTATTATGGTTAAGTCAGTAGACATATTGCCTCCCAGTGATCAATTGGGGGGCAATGATAGGGATGTTAACTGACAGAACTAGCCATTTTATGCGGTTGTCGTGGCCACCGCACATAATGTCATGTATCGCACGATTTTTTAATTTAACTCATTGTTATAGTTGGTATTTATTTTCCTGTTTTTCAAACCACTCGGGGGTGACATGCCAGGGTGCCTGGTGGAGCTGCGCGATCCCCTGTTCAATGACCTGGTCTGCCATCTGGTGCAGGGTTGCATTGCCATCGGTCAGCAGGCGAATTTGTATTCGTTTTTCTATCAGATACACCCGTGCAAAATGGGGATCGAAATGAATGATGGATCGCGTGTTGTCGATGATGTCTGCCAGCTTAATAGTCTGCGCATCGGCTGAGGCCTGCTGGGTGTGGCGGAAATGCGCCACCTTGCGTGCCGTACGGTTCTGCCCGGCGCTGGCACCTTTGTTGGTCAGCATTTCTACCAGCGAAGCAACCCGGTCGCCGAAGTGGGTACGGATATCCTCCAGCGTGCTGGGGGTGTCTTCCACGGTGTCGTGCAGCCACGCGGCGGCCAGCATCTCTTCATCGTCACTGACGCTGCGCACCAGTTCAGCCACGGCGGCCGGATGCACTATATAGGGTTCATCGGTATACTTTCGTCGCTGCCCGGCTTCTGCATGGGCTTTGCTGGCGTAGCGCTGTGCCTGTTCTTCCAGTGTCTGCATATTACACTCCCTGATAATAAAGTTGCTTGCAAATATATAGCGCACTATTTATATTGTTGTCATGACTAAAGATAAAGATGACAAAAAAGCAGCGGATGCGCCACTGTTGCTCGATCAGCAGATGTGCTTCGCTCTTTACTCCGCCAACCTGGCGCTGCATAAGCTCTACCGGCAGCTGCTGGCCCCGCTGGAGATCACCTATCCTCAGTACCTGGTGATGATGGTACTGTGGGAGCGCGATGACGTAACCGTATCGGAAATCGGCGAGCGGCTGTTTCTTGACTCCGCTACCCTGACTCCGCTGCTGAAGCGCCTGGAGACGGCGGGCCTGTTACACCGCCTCCGCTCGCGTAAAGATGAACGCCAGGTGGTGGTCACCCTGACCGATGCCGGGCGTGAACTGCGCATGAAGGCGCTGGATATTCCCGAGTCAGTCCGCTGTGCTTCGGCCTGTGAGCTGGAGACACTTCAGTCACTGAAGGGCGAACTGGAAATACTCCGCGATAACCTTAACCGCTGACGGCGGTGAAGGTTGCGCATAACGCTATGCTGTAACAATATATATAGTGCGCGATTTAATCGCTCGTAAAATAAACCAACAGGAAGCTCACCATGTCTTTAGAAAAAGTTGTATACCGTGCAAAAGCAAAAGCCACCGGTGGCCGTGAAGGCCGTGCGACCTCCTCCGACGGCGTGCTGGATCTCCAGCTTGGCCTGCCAAAAGAGATGGGCGGGGCGGGCGGTAACGTCACTAACCCGGAACAGCTGTTTGCTGCTGGCTACTCGGCCTGTTTCCTCGGGGCGATGAAGTTTGTCGCCGGGCGTGACAAACTGGCCATGCCAAAAGAGGCGTTCGTGGAAGGCGAAGTGGGTATCGGCCCGTTGCCGACCGGTTTTGGCATTGAGGCGACACTGAACATCCACCTGCCGGGCATGGACAGCGCTGATGCACAGAAACTGGTTGATGCTGCCCATATCGTTTGTCCTTACTCGAATGCCACCCAGGGCAATATCGACGTGACGTTGACGATCATTAACTAAGTCCCTGACCGGGGCTGAGGCCCCGGTGATGTTCCTGCCTTGTGTGCCATCCTTCCGCTGTTACCCCTTCTGCGGGTTTAAACGTAAAAATGCCAAAATTTTCGTTGTTCACAGACTAACGTCCCTGAGTGTGTTTAACTACGCCCCCTACTTTTCTTATCAGATTCCTCTGGTTATGGGCGGCCTTAAGGTTTATCGGTGTTATTACCGAACTCTGGGGCAGTGCCAGGGTCTGATTAGCGTTCAGATCGTTTTAGCACTCGTTTAGGTTACGCCAGGATTAAAGGTCCAATGAATTCTATTAAAATGTATTCCCAGCAAAAGTTGTCGCTGTTGCTGGCCTTCTACGTCGGACTGTGTTTGAACCTTCCGGTGTTTTATCGTCGGTTTAGTCCCTTTCTCGATAAATTTAACATCATGCAGTGGCTGTCCGCGCTGGCAGAAGGGACAGCAGCCGTACTGCTGACCTTCTTCCTGTTTCGTCTGCTGTCGCTGGGTGGAAAATGGTTCTGGCGGATAACCGCCACGCTGCTGGTAGTGATTTCCGTTTCGGCCAGTTACTACATGGCCTTCTTTAACGTGGTGATTGGCTACGGCATCGTCGCCTCGGTGATGACCACGGACACCGACCTGTCGAAAGAGGTAGTGGGTTACCACTTTATTCTCTGGATGGTGCTGGTCAGCCTGCCGCCGCTGGTGCTGATCTGGTGGAGCAGCCTGCGTCTGACGCTGCTGGAACAGCTTAAAACGCCGGGGCAGCGCATGATGCCGTTGCTGACGCTACTGCTGGCTCTGTTACTGACCTGGGGTCCTATCCGCTATTTCGATAAAATCCAGAGCGCTAATGAGAAAGTCACCAACATTGATCTGCCGAGCTATGGCGGCGTGGTGGCACACTCTTATCTGCCGTCTAACTGGCTGAGTGCCGTCGGGCTGTTTGCCTACACCACCTATGACGAACGAATGGACAGCGGAAACCTGCTCGATCCGGCGAAGAAGTTCACCTATAACGCGCCAGAAGGGCTGGATGATACCTACGTGGTCTTCGTGATTGGCGAAACCACGCGCTGGGATCATATGGGACTGCTGGGCTACGAGCGTGATAACACGCCGAAGCTGTCGAAAGAGAAAAACCTGGTGGCGTTCCGTGGGGAGTCCTGCGATACCTCGACCAAGCTCTCCCTGCGCTGCATGTTCGTGCGCGAGGGCGGGACCATGGATAACCCTGGCCGCACGCTGAAAGAGCAGAACGTCTTTGCCGTCCTGAAGGAACTGGGCTTCAGCTCCGATCTCTTTGCGATGCAGAGTGAGGTGTGGTTCTATAACAACACCGACGCTGACAGCTACGCCTTCCGCGAGCAGATTGGCTCAGAGAAGCGTAACCAGGGGAAATCAGTGGACGATATGCTGCTGATCCCGGAGCTGAAGGCCTCTATTGACGATCACCCTAAGGGTAAACACCTGGTGATCCTGCACACCAAAGGCTCTCATTACTTATACTCTCAGCGTTATCCGCGCGAGTTCGCCCGCTACCAGCCGGAGTGCCTGGGCGTGGACGATACCTGCAGTAAAGAGATGCTGATCAACGCCTACGACAACTCGATTCTGTATGTCGACACCATGCTGGACAGCGTCTATGACCAGCTGCGTGATAAGAAAGCGATTGTGTTCTACGCTGCCGATCACGGTGAGTCCATCAGCGAAAATATGCACCTGCACGGTACGCCACGTAATATGGCCCCGCCGGAGCAGTTCCGCGTACCCATGATTGTCTGGGCGTCGGATAAATATCTGGAAGACCCGGCAAATAAAAGTGCTTTTGAGCGGTTACAGGCAGAGCAGAAGGCAGGGAAAACCCATCGCCACGTTGAGCTGTTTGACACCATCCTGGGATGCCTGGGCTATACCTCGCCGGACGGCGGGATTAAGCAGGCTAATAACTGGTGTGCCGACCCGAAAAAACCGTAACCGTAACTGTCACGGGGACGACCGGAAAAGGGTCGTCCCCCTGGCGCGTG
The DNA here is from genome assembly GCF_055556675.1 of Erwinia sp. PME.40.26/001. Classification (NCBI taxonomy): domain Bacteria; kingdom Pseudomonadati; phylum Pseudomonadota; class Gammaproteobacteria; order Enterobacterales; family Erwiniaceae; genus Erwinia; species Erwinia sp. PME.40.26/001. Next base: position 359,400 of record NZ_JBVHNP010000003.1, on the reverse strand, counting down.
CTTCCCGGGGGCCTGACGTGCGGCTTATCTCAAACCGGTTCCATCCCTTCAAATATTCGAACCCGCCGTGGGTGTCAAAACCCGCCACGCTGTGACCGCCTCCTGCCGAATAATCTGCTACCGCTCAACCCTGGGGTACGTCCGTTTATCGCAAAACCCGTCCTGTAAAACTGCATAAAAGCCTTATCGCACCTGCGATGAATCACTTAATTTGCGTCGCGTTTTTCTTATGACCGATTCCGACTTGTTGCTCATTTCTTATCTCTGCGTTGCAGCATTTTTATCTATAAGTTAGCCATATAGCCCACTTTATCGGGTGATAATCGACTTTTTGTGGATTATTTTTTGGGTTTTTTCCCGACGCGATATGCTACTTCACTGGCATTAAGCCAGGGTTTAATGTGGTTAATATCACATTAAATAACGTTTAACGCTGGAAATGTTATTGATTTGTTTTTTTTATATTTGCTTGCTGTTTCTCACAGAAAGAGCAAATACCCGACACTTGTATTGACGTTCCCTGAAACTATTGACAAATTGAACCCTCAGTACAAAAGGTAAGGGGATTTGTCTGATAGTTTCATTTCGTCAGCGCCTCTCTGATCCCGCCTGTTTTACTGATGCCGCAAGGCACCACGCACAGACCACTCACAAAAATTATCGGTCGGCGTGAATACCCAGCAATACAGCGCCGGGTAACGCACACAACATCACATCACTACTGGAGCATAAGCATGAGTATTTCCCTGGCTAAATCCGGGATGCTGAAGGTCGGTCTCAGCGCTATCGCGTTGTTAATGGCTACAGGTGTTCAGGCGAAGACCCTGGTTTACTGTTCTGAAGGTTCGCCTGAAGGTTTTAACCCACAGTTATTTACCTCTGGCACCACTTATGACGCCAGTTCGCGTCAGATTTATAACCGTCTGGTGGAGTTCACCATCGGGACCACGGAATTGCACCCCGGGCTGGCCGAAAAATGGGATGTGAGTGCAGACGGAAAAACGTACACCTTCCACCTGCGCAAAGGCGTGAAGTGGCAGACCACCAAAGACTTTAAACCGACGCGCGATTTCAACGCCGACGATGTGGTGTTCACTTTTGAACGCCAGCTGGACAAAAACAACAAATATCACGGTGTTTCCGGTGGCAGCTACGAATATTTCGAAGGCATGGATATGCCGAAGCTGATCAGCAAAATCGTCAAAGTTGATGACAACACGGTGCGTTTCGAACTCTCGCGTCCAGAGTCGCCGTTCCTTGCCGACCTGGGAATGGACTTTGCGTCGATCCTGTCAGCGGAATACGCCGACAATATGCTGAAAGCGGGTACCCCGGAAAAAGTGGATCTGAACCCGGTCGGTACCGGTCCGTTCCAGCTGCTGCAGTACCAGAAAGATTCCCGCATCCTGTATAAAGCGAACGCAGAGTACTGGGGGACCAAGCCGAAGATTGACCGTCTGGTGTTCTCTATCACCCCGGATGCCTCCGTGCGCTACGCCAAAATGCAAAAAGGCGAATGCCAGGTGATGCCGTACCCGAACCCGGCAGATATCGCGCGTATGAAGCAGGACAAAAACATCAACCTGCTGGAGCAGCCGGGTCTGAACGTCGGCTATCTGTCATTTAACGTTGAGAAAAAACCGCTGGATAACCTGAAAGTTCGTCAGGCGCTGACCATGTCAGTGAACAAGAAAGCGATTATCGAGGCGGTTTACCAGGGCGCAGGCCAGGAAGCAAAAAACCTGATCCCACCAACCATGTGGGGCTATAACGACGCCGTACAGGATTACCCGTACGATCCGGTGAAAGCTAAAGCGCTGCTGAAAGAAGCCGGTATGGCAGACGGCTTCGCCATTGACCTGTGGGCTATGCCGGTACAACGTCCGTACAACCCGAACGCACGCCGTATGGCAGAGATGATCCAGAGCGACTGGGCGAAGATTGGCGTGAAAGCCAAAATCGTCACCTACGAGTGGGGCGAGTACCTGAAGCGGGCGAAAGCGGGTGAACACCAGACCGTGATGATGGGCTGGACCGGCGACAACGGGGACCCGGATAACTTCTTCGCGACCCTGTTCAGCTGCGCGGCGGCGAAAGACGGTTCGAACTATTCACGCTGGTGCGACAAGTCGTTTGAAGACCTGATCCAGCCTGCGCGTGCGACCGACGATCACAACAAGCGTATCGAACTGTACAAGCAGGCTCAGGTGGTCATGCACGATCAGGCACCTGCGCTGATTGTTGCCCACTCTACGGTGTACGAGCCGGTGAGCAAAAAAGTTTCCGGCTATGTTGTCGATCCGCTGGGTGGTCACTACTTCGCTCAGGTCGATATCAAGGAATAATGTCTCGGGCCGGGACTCCCGGCGCTGAGAACTGTCCCCAGGGCCGGGTTTCTCCGGCCCTTTTGCCAGGAAGCAAACAGGTCGTCAAGGCGCAGTTCGCTGCGTCGCGGAGGGATGTCCCCTGAAGGTATCCCCCCGCAAGATGTGAGCAATAATAATCCTGTCGGTTACGGCTGGCAGGAACTAAAAGAGAATGCGGAATATGTTGCAGTTCATACTCCGACGCTTGGGTCTTGTTATCCCAACGTTTATCGGTATCACCCTGTTAACCTTTGCGTTTGTTCATATGATCCCCGGCGATCCGGTGATGATTATGGTGGGCGAGCGCGGTATTTCCCCTGAACGTCACGCCCAGTTAATGGCCCAGCTCGGTCTGGATCAGCCTCTCTGGCAGCAGTACCTCACCTATATCAAAGGTGTCCTGCACGGCGACCTCGGTATGTCGCTGAAAAGTCGCGTACCGGTGTGGGACGAATTTGTTCCGCGCTTTAAGGCTACGCTTGAGCTGGGCATTTGCGCCATGCTGTTCGCCGTTGCCGTCGGTATCCCGGTCGGCGTGCTGGCTGCCGTTAAACGCGGTTCCATCTTTGACCATACGGCCGTTGGCATCTCCCTGACCGGTTACTCCATGCCGATTTTCTGGTGGGGAATGATGCTGATCATGCTGGTGTCGGTGCAGCTTAATCTGACCCCGGTTTCCGGGCGCATCGGAGACACGGTATTCCTGGATGACACCATGCCGCTGACCGGCTTTATGCTGATCGATACCCTGTTCTGGGGTGAACCCGGCGATTTCAAAGATGCCGTGATGCATATGATCCTGCCTGCCATCGTGCTGGGCACCATCCCGCTGGCGGTGATTGTGCGTATGACGCGCTCGGCGATGCTGGAAGTGCTGGGTGAGGACTATATCCGTACCGCACGCGCTAAGGGGCTGACCCCGATGCGGGTGATCGTGGTTCACGCGCTGCGCAACGCCATGCTGCCGGTGGTCACGGTGATTGGTCTTCAGGTTGGTACGCTGCTGGCAGGCGCCATCCTGACGGAAACCATCTTCTCCTGGCCAGGCCTGGGGCGCTGGTTAATCGACGCCCTGCAGCGCCGCGACTACCCGGTTGTACAGGGTGGGGTGCTGATGGTGGCTACGTTGATTATCGTCGTCAACCTGCTGGTCGACGTGCTTTACGGCGTGGTTAATCCGCGCATTCGTCATAAGAAATAAGGGGCCAACATGTCTGTTGTGGATCCAGGCAGCGTTAACGCTGCACCCAAGCCGATGACCCCGTTACAGGAATTCTGGCACTACTTTAAGCGTAACAAAGGCGCGGTGATCGGCCTGGTGTACGTGGTTGTAATGATTTTCATCGCGGTCTTTGCCAACGTGCTGGCACCTCATGCCCCGGCGGAACAGTTCCGCGATGCGCTGCTGAAGCCACCGGCCTGGCAGGAAGGCGGCAGCTGGCAGTATGTATTCGGCACGGATGACGTCGGCCGTGATGTGCTGTCGCGCCTGATGTACGGTGCCCGCCTGTCGCTGCTGGTCGGCTGTCTGGTGGTGGTGCTGTCGCTGATCTTTGGCGTGATTTTTGGCCTGATTGCCGGCTACGTCGGCGGGACGGTAGACGCAGCGATCATGCGTCTGGTCGATATTATGCTGGCGCTGCCAAGCCTGCTGCTGGCGCTGGTGCTGGTGGCGATCTTCGGCCCGTCGATTGTCAACGCCTCGATAGCGCTGACCTTTGTCGCCCTGCCGCACTACATTCGACTGACCCGTGCGGCGGTCCTGGTGGAAGTCACCCGCGACTACGTCACGGCCTCCCGCGTGGCCGGAGCGGGTGCCGTGCGTCAGATGTTCGTCAATATCTTACCAAACTGCCTGGCACCGCTGATCGTGCAGGCGTCTCTCGGTTTTTCCAACGCGATCCTCGATATGGCCGCGCTGGGTTTCCTGGGTATGGGTGCACAACCGCCTACGCCGGAGTGGGGCACCATGCTCTCCGACGTGTTGCAGTTTGCGCAGAGTGCCTGGTGGGTGGTCACCTTCCCGGGTGTTGCCATTCTGCTGACGGTACTGGCATTTAACCTGATGGGCGACGGTTTACGCGACGCTCTCGACCCGAAACTCAAACAGTAGGCAACGAGATGGCACTATTAACGGTAGATAAACTCTCGGTGCATTTCGGCGACGAAAAAGCACCGTTCCGCGCCGTCGACCGCATCAGCTATCAGGTTGAGCAGGGTCAGGTGGTGGGTATCGTCGGCGAGTCCGGCTCCGGTAAATCGGTCAGCTCGCTGGCAATTATGGGGCTGATTGATTACCCCGGCAAAGTGATGGCGGATAATCTGGTATTTAACCAGCGCGACCTGAAACGCATTTCGGAAAAAGAGCGCCGCCAGCTGGTGGGCTCGGACGTCGCAATGATTTTCCAGGATCCGATGACCAGCCTCAACCCCTGCTACACCGTGGGCTTCCAGATTATGGAAGCCATCAAGGTGCATCAGGGGGGGAATAAGCGTACCCGCCGTCAGCGCGCCATTGACCTGCTGAACCAGGTGGGCATTCCCGATCCGGCATCACGTCTGGATGTCTATCCGCATCAGCTGTCCGGCGGCATGAGCCAGCGCGTGATGATCGCCATGGCAATTGCCTGCCGTCCCAAGCTGCTGATCGCTGACGAACCCACTACGGCGCTCGACGTGACGATCCAGGCGCAGATCATTGAGCTCCTGCTCGATCTGCAACGCCAGGAAAATATGGCGCTGATCCTGATCACCCACGATCTGGCGCTGGTGGCGGAAGCCGCACAGCACATTATCGTGATGTACGCCGGTCAGGTGGTGGAAACGGGTAAGGCGGTGGATATCTTTAAAGCCCCGCGCCATCCTTACACCCAGGCGCTGCTGCGTGCGCTGCCGGAATTTGCCGCAGACAAAGCCCGCCTGGCGTCCCTGCCGGGCGTGGTACCGGGCAAGTACGACCGCCCGAACGGCTGCCTGCTCAACCCGCGCTGCCCGTATGCGCAGGACCGCTGCCGCAGCGAAGAGCCGCCTTTACGTGATATTGCCGGGCGTCAGTCCAAATGTCATTTCCCACTGGATGATGCCGGGAGACCTGCTTATGAAGCCTGAACACGACAAATCGACCCTGCTGATGCAGGCCATCGACCTGAAGAAGCACTACCCGGTTAAAAAAGGCCTGTTTGGTCAGGAGCGGCTGGTTAAAGCGCTGGATGGCGTGTCGTTTGACCTGGAGCGCGGTAAAACACTGGCCGTGGTGGGCGAGTCCGGCTGCGGTAAATCGACCCTGGGCCGCTTGCTGACCATGATCGAAACGCCAACCGAAGGTCAGCTGTTCTATCAGGGGCAGGATTTGCTGAAGCACGATCCGGAAGCGGAGAAGCTGCGCCGTCAGAAAATTCAGATCGTTTTCCAGAACCCGTACGGTTCCCTGAACCCGCGTAAAAAGGTCAGCCAGATCCTGGAAGAGCCGCTGCTGATTAATACCCGACTGAGCAAAGCCGAGCGCCGGGAAAAAACGCTGGAGATGATGGCTAAGGTCGGGCTGAAGACCGAGCACTACGACCGCTACCCGCATATGTTCTCCGGCGGCCAGCGTCAGCGTATTGCCATTGCTCGCGGGCTGATGCTGGATCCGGACGTGCTGATCGCCGATGAGCCGGTCTCCGCGCTTGACGTATCGGTGCGTGCGCAGGTGCTGAATCTGATGATGGATCTGCAGCAGGACCTCGGCCTCTCCTACGTGTTTATCTCCCATGACCTGTCGGTAGTGGAGCATATTGCGGACGAAGTGATGGTAATGTACCTCGGCCGCTGCGTGGAGAAGGGGAGCAAGGAGCAGATCTTCGCCAACCCGCTGCATCCTTATACTCAGGCGCTGCTGTCGGCCACGCCACGGCTTAACCCGGATGAGCGCCGCGAGCGCATCAAGCTGACCGGCGAGCTACCCAGCCCGCTGAATCCACCACCGGGCTGCGCCTTTAACGCGCGCTGCCGCCGCCAGTTTGGCACCTGCGTGCAGCTTCAGCCGCAGCTGAAGACCTGGGGCGGACAGCAGGTCGCCTGCTTCGCTGTTGATCAGGATGAAAACCCGGGCGCTTAACCCCTGAGTGTAGGCCGGAAGGAAGGGGCGACCCCGACGGCTTAGCGTATGATCCTGGCCCGCCCTCTGCCGTTCGTCGTATCGCGCAGGGGCCGGGCCTCTTTTCCGGCCCGCCTTCTGTTACACATCGCATAAAATCCTTAAGCAAAATGCACCATTCCCTAACCGCTGCTATGCTGTATAAAAAGTCTCCTTATCTGTCGTACTTAAGTCGAATCCGCGCCTGGTGAAGTAAGCGGTTGTTGTACAGGCTTTGCACAGTGGCTTATGTCAAAATTTCTTAACACGGGAGAGGATCATGGGATAACCACAACGTGCAGGTGGGTAATTCCGCGTTAAGAATGCGTAAGTTCTGGTGAGGTATTTCTATTACAGAAAATAGCCTCTCTTTAACCTGTGGAAAATAATTAACTAAGCCAAATAATCACCCTGCTGATATATAACCCGTGCAATGAATTATTTAATGAATTGCCGTTAATTAATCACTCATAACCATTTATCTGTGATATGAGAATAGTCTGAGTAAATTAAAATTTATATGTTATATTGCCGCGAAATCCTCCACCTTGCGCGATCATACTCATGAATAGCTATGATGACCTGCAGCGTTTTAAAGAAAAAACGCAAACAAACCACATTGAATTCAAAGACATGTCTGAGCAGGTGTTAAGCGCTGACACCACCAACTGGGCGGTGATTAAACAGTTGCTGAATGATGGCGCAGGGTCGGTACTGGATAAGAGTCAGCGTATTGACCGGGCAGCGCCACAGCCTGCCGATCCTGCCGCTTTTACGCCGCCCCCGGCCGTGGCTGAACCGGCTTCATCAACTCTGCGGGTGCAGTCTTTTGTCGCCACCACGCCAGCTTCCTCTGATCGGGTAGGGGCCTCGCTGCTGGACAGTATCTCCGCCTCGCTGCCGACAGACGCTGCGGCGGTGAGCGTGGCGCAGCCCGCGCCGGTTCAGGCTGGCAGCCCGGCTGACGTGGCTCCGCTGCGTGCCCTGCCGGTTGCCCGGCAAACCGCATTATCCGGCAGCACGCTGCTGGCCCAGCTGGCGGCCCGCTCTGCCCCTGAGTTACCGCCCGCTGCCGTTTCCGCATCGCCGGTCCCTCAGGCACCGACAGCCGCGCCCGTTGAAGCCCCGGCACCCCCGGCGAACGTCAGTTATAAACAGCTGTTTAGCACCGGAACCACACCGTCTTCCGCGTCGCTGCCGAAAGATATGTTGTTACATCCCCTGCTGGAGAAAATTGCCTCATGCCGTTAGTTTGTGTCTGCTCCCCTAAAGGCGGCGTGGGTAAAACCACCATGGCGGCCAACCTCGCTCATGCCCTCGCGCGCGGCGGCAGCAAGGTGTTGGCGATCGATTTTGACGTGCAGAACGCCCTGCGCCTGCACTTTGGCGTCCCGCTGGCCGACAGTCGCGGCTTTGTGGCGAAATCCGCTGAATCGTCTGACTGGAGCCAGTCTATTCTCACCACCGGTGGCAATATTTTTGTCCTGCCTTACGGGGAGGTAACCGAAGATCAGCGCGTGGCGTTTGAAGAGAATTTAACCCGGGACCCGAATTTCCTCGCGCGCGGCCTGCACTCGGTGCTCAACTATCCGGGGCTGGTGATTATCGCTGATTTTCCTCCCGGTCCCGGTCCGGCGCTGAAAGCCATGACGGCGCTGGCCGATATGCATTTAGTGGTCATGCTGGCAGACACGGCATCGCTGTCGCTGCTGCCGCAGATTGAAAATGAAAAAATGATTGGTGGTGCGCTGAATCACCGGGGGGGGCACTATTTTGTCCTCAATCAGAGCGACAGCCGCCGCAATATCAGCCGCGACGTCACCGCGTTTATGCAGCAGCGCCTGGGCGACAGGTTGATGGGCGTGGTGAATCGTGACGAGAGCGTGGCAGAAGCCAATGCGTCTCAGCAATCGATTTTCGATTTTAGCCCGGTCTCCGCGGCGGCCTTTGATATTGAGCTGATCGGTAAGCGTCTTGCGGCGTTGCTCAATATTAAAGTCGGTGATGGCGAAATGCATGCCCCGCTAAAGTCCCGTTAACGGCTTAATTGCCCCAGGCAGGGACGCCTGAAGACGCGTGGTCCGGTTATTTTGGGATTACCACGAATTATAACAATACGTATTCAGGATGACTTATGAATAAAGTCATGTTTTATCTTCTGCTGCTGATATTATCCCCCGTCGCAGCCGTCATCGTTATTACCCCGATGGATAGCTCAAAACAATATATTTTTGGCTTGATCTCGATTGCTATTCTGTTTTTATTAGGCATCAGCAAAAGTAAAAAAATCTCTCTGGTAATGGTGGTCCTCTCTGCCATGATGTCCACGCGCTATATTTACTGGCGGGCGACGGAGACACTGCATTTTAATTCTGAAGTAGAGGCGATTCTCGGTATCGGATTATTTTTGGCCGAGCTGTATGTCTGGCTGATATTAATCCTCGGCTATCTGCAAACGTCATGGCCGCTGAAGCGCACCATTGAACCGCTGCCTGACGATGTCAGCCTGTGGCCCACCGTGGATGTTTACGTGCCCAGCTATAACGAAAGCCTGGACGTGGTCCGTGATACCGTGCTCGCCGCCCAGTGCATCGACTATCCGCGCGACAAGATAAAAATCTATCTGCTGGATGACGGCAAGCGCAGCGAGTTCGCCCGTTTTGCCGCTGACGTCGGTGTGGGCTACATCACCCGCGATGACAACCGTCATGCCAAGGCCGGTAACCTCAACCACGCGATGAAAATCACCAAAGGTGAGCTGATCTGCGTGTTTGACTGCGATCACGTTGCTACCCGCACCTTCCTGCAGGCTACCGTGGGCGCGTTCCTGAAGGATGAGAAGCTGGCCCTGCTGCAGACGCCGCACTACTTCTATTCACCGGACCCGTTTGAGCGCAACCTGAAGGCCGCGCGTGAAATACCGAACGAAGGCGCCCTGTTCTACGGCCCGGTGCAGCAGGGAAATGATAACTGGAATGCCACCTTCTTCTGCGGTTCTTGTGCGGTGATCCGCCGTTCAGCCCTGGAAGAGATCGGCGGGTTTGCGGTGGAAACCGTAACCGAAGATGCCCACACCGCGCTGAAAATGCAGCGTCTGGGCTGGGGCTCTGCCTTCCTTGCTATCCCACTGGCGGCGGGCCTGGCGACGGAACGCCTGGGTCTGCATATTGTACAGCGTACCCGCTGGGCGCGCGGAATGACCCAGATTTTCCGCGTCGATAACCCGCTGTTGGGTCGTGGCCTGAAATGGCAGCAGCGCCTCTGCTACCTGAATGCCATGCTGCACTTCCAGTTTGGCCTGCCGCGCGTCGTCTTCCTGACCGCACCGCTGGCGTACCTGCTGTTTAACCTCAATATCATTCACTCGTCGGCCAGCCTGATCTTTGCCTACGTCCTGCCGCACCTGGTGATGTCCCTGTACGTCAACTCGCGAATGAATGGCCGCTTCCGCGCTACTTTCTGGGGAGAGATCTACGAAACCGTGATGGCCTTCCACCTGGTGATCCCGACCCTCCTGACGATGATTTCACCGAAGCACGGTAAATTTAACGTAACGGATAAAGGGGGCCTGCTGGACGTCGGCTTCTTTGACTTTAACATTGTGCGCCCGCACGTGATCTGCGCCCTGCTGTTACTGGTGGGGGTGGTCAGCGGGATTGTGCGGGCCACGGCACACGACTACTTCGGCGTGGATCCCTATGTGATTGCGCTGAACGTTGGCTGGGCCACCTTCAGCCTGATTATCCTGATGGCGGCCATCGCCGTGGCGCGTGAAACCAAACAGGTACGTAAAACCATTCGTATTGATGTCAATCTGCCAGTGGTGGTGCACTACGCCAGCGGGATCTCATCACGCTCCAATACCGTCAACCTGTCGATGGGCGGGGCGCAGATCCAGGCACCGGACCAGCGTCATGAAAACGATGAGATTGAAGCGATAGATCTTATCCTGCGGTCCGGGGCGATCTCCATTCCGGTGCAGATGATTGGTGCTGAAGATGGCGTTATCCGCCTGCAGTTTGATGAGATGCCACTGTCCCGCCGTCGTGAGCTGGTGCGCGTGGTACTGTCACGTGCCGATGCCTGGATCCAGCCGGAAGGGCCAAAAGATAAACCCCTGCGTTCGCTACTGAACATTATCCGTACCGTTTTTGAGCTGTTCTGGCTGACATTCCAGGATCGGCGGGCAAGAAAAAAACAGCGCGCACGCGTGGAAGAGGACAGCGCAGTATGAAGCCATTACTCCTCCGGGCATTGTGCCTGAGTACCTTGCTCACGCTGGGCAGCGTGCAGGCCGATCCGGCCAGCGTCACCCGCGACAGCAGCGCATTATCGGATATTCCGCCGCCGGCGGATACGGGTGCAGAAGTGACGTCGCCAGCGGCAGACGCCGCTGCTCCGGTGCAGACCGACGCTCCGGCCATGGCGACGGAAGCCCCGGACACTCCGGCGCAGGAGCCCGCTGTTTCCCAGCCGGCCAGTCCGGCACAGGAGCCTGCTGTCTCTCCGCCGGTGGAAACCTCTCAGCCGGCAGAAGGGCAGGCCGTAGCAAACGATCTGCCTGCCGGTGCGGTGGAAAACAGCCTGCCAGCGGGGGATGAAGCCGCGCTGCCGCCGGGCACCAACGAAGGCCTGCCTGCGGGTCTGCCGCCGCTGCCGGCCCCGGTCATGGACGAGGCCGCGCCTCAGCCTGCCGTATCGCTAAATCAGCCGCTTTCCAGCACGGTCAGCGTAGCGCAGATGGGGCAGAAGCAGGGGATCACCCTGACCGGCGGCCAGCTGCAGTCCGGCATCGTCTTCACCCTGCCAACCGATGAAGTGGTCACCAATGCCCGCCTGAACCTGTCGCTGAAAGTGTCCCAGGCGCTGGCGGCGCGGAATACGTCACTGCAGCTGATGCTGAACGGCCAGCCGCTGGGGACCCTGCCGCTGAGTGCCTCCGATCGCGCCAGCGAAGATTACCAGCTGGATATCCCGGCGGCGATGGTGGTGTCCAGCAATAACCTGAGCTTTAAAATCAACGATGCCGACCAGCTGCTGTGTGAGCGCGACAGTGCCCAGCAGTATCAGGTCACTATCCTGCCGAAGACCACGCTGGCGCTGGAGGGCCAGCAGCTGAACATGGGGACCAGCCTGCGCAACTTCCCGCGCCCGTTTATCGATCCACTGCGCATGAGTCCGGCCAGCGTAGCCATGACGTTCGGCGACAATATTACGCCGGGTGAAGTGAGCGCCGCGGCGATCCTCGCTTCCTGGATGGGGATTCAGGCAGACTATCGCGGCATCAGTTTCCCGGTATTACGTGGCGCGCTGCCCGAGAAGAACGGCGTGGTATTGGGCCATCCCGGTGAAAAAATCGGCAGCCTGACCCTGCCGGACAGCGACGGCCCCTCCCTGCAAATCGTTAATAACCCGGACAATCCGGTGTATAAGCTGCTGCTGGTGGTCGGGAAAACCGACGACGAGCTGCGTCAGGCCACCTGGCGTCTGCTGCAGCCGCTGGCGGTGGATGCGCCGTCGCTGGCCGTTGCCCCGCAGAGTATGCCGCTGCGCAAGCCGTACGATGCACCGCGCTGGATCAATACCGAGCGACCGGTGCGTCTCAGCGAGCTGCTGCGTAAGGATCAGAACCTGACTACCACGGGCCTCTGGCATGATGCGCTGCGCGTCAATTTCCGTGCGGCCCCCGACCTGTTCCTCTGGGACGGGGACAGCATTCCGGTACAGCTGAACTACCGCTTCCCATCTGAAAGCTGGATTGATGAAGATAGCTCCCTGCTTAACGTCACGCTGAACGGGACTTTCCTGCGGAACCTGACGGTGAACAAGATCGGGCTGCTGGAAAATATCTGGCACCGCCTGGGCGGCGATGCGCGTCAGGAGAAATACACCCTGAAGCTGGATCCGTATCTGATTTACGGGGACAACCAGATGCAGCTCTACTTCAACATCAAGCCGAAGGCCAGCGCACCGTGCAGCGTGCTGACCAACAACAACATCAAGAGCCGGATTGAGGAGGATTCGTTTATCGACCTCAGCCATACCCGTCACTTTACGCTGCTGCCCAACCTCTCGTACTTTGTCGGGGCTTCTTTCCCGTTCTCGCGTCTGGCTGACTATTCGCAAACCCTGCTGATGCTGCCCCCGGTCCCGAGTAACGCGGAGATCAGCACCCTGCTGGATATGGCAGGCCGGTCGGGTAACGCCACCGGCGTTGCGCTGAGTCAGAACAGCGTGGTGTTTGGCATCCCGGCCGCCGGTACGCTGCGCGGTCGCCTGGAAAACAGCGATATCCTCTCGGTGTCGACGCTGGCACAGGCCGGTTTCAACCGCGAGATGCTGTCCGATTCCCCCTATGAGCTGAACAACCATACGCTGGGCGTCAAAGTGCCGAACATGCTGGATAACCTGCGTGGCTGGCTGACCGGTGACTGGTATCGCCAGACGCTGGATGCGGACCGCTACTTCTCATCCAATGAAGACTGGCGCGGTTTTATCAGCTACCGCTCGCCGTGGAACAGCAGCCGTCTGGTGGTGATGACCGTCGCGACCGATGATAACCAGCTGGCGCGCCTGCATAACGACATGACCTCATCGCGGATTAACGCCGGTATCCGGGGCGATACGGCGATCATTACCGATGAAAACGGTATCCGCAGTTTCACCGTCGGGGCGCAGTTCCCCAGCGGCCAAATGCCGTGGTACATGATGGTCGTATGGTATGCCAATCAGCATGCGGTACTGCTGGCGCTGCTTGCCCTGTGCTGCTCCGCACTGGTCGGTCTGAGCGTTTATGTCCTGCTGAAACGTCATTCATGGCGTCGTCTGCATCCGCAGAATCACTCCCGTACCTCTGGCGAGAAGAAAGAATAATGAAAACAAAACTCACCCCTTTAACCGCCAGAATTCGTCACCGCTGGATGGCTGGCAGCGGCCTGGTGCTGTCGGTGATGGCCTTCCCGATGTGGGCAGCAGAGAACAATCCGGCCATTCAGGCGCTGTTTGATCAGGCCAACTACTGGCATCAGAAAGCCCACGATGAGCTGGCGCGTGATGCACTGAATAAAGTGCTGATGGTGGACGGGAACAACGCCCAGGCGCTGTACCTGATGGCGCTGTGGTCTCAGCAGGGCGGGGACGGTGCCGACGCGGCCAGATGGCGCGCGCGCCTGAGCCAGGTTTCTCCGCAGGACCCGCGCCTGTCGGAGCTGGACAAAGCCCGTCAGCTGCAAACCATCCCGGCGGCACAGCTGGCTCTGGCCCGTCAGCAGGCGCGCAGCGGCAATACGGCGGCCGCCCTGCAGACCTGGCGCAACACCTTCAGCGGCAATACGCCACCGGCCAGCGTGGCGGCGGAGTATTACCTGACCATGGCCGGTGACCGCACTCTGCTGCCGCAGGCGGTGGACAACCTGCGGCAGTTCGCGGCGCAGCATCCACAGGATACCGGCGCGAAGCTGGCGCTGGGCAAAGCCCTGACCTGGCAGGAAGCGACCCGACGTGAGGGGCTGCAAACGCTGGAGGGACTGGCGGGCGGTAATGCCGATGCTGACCGTTCCCTGCGTCAGGCGCTGCTGTGGCTGGGGCCGCAGCCGGGCGATGCACCGCTGTATCAGAACTATCAGCAGCGTCATCCGCAGGATACGGCGGTGATGGATCACTTCCGTAAAAACGTCGGCGGCGCGGCCAAAGGTAAGGGCTTTAACGCCCTGAACAGCGGCGATGTCAGCGGCGCACAGACCGCCTTCGATCAGGTGCTGCAAACCAACCCGGAGGATGCCGACGCGCTGGCCGGCCTGGGCTATGTGGCACAGCGCAGCGGCGACTATGCCAGAGCGGCAGACTATCTGGAGCGAGCAGCGAAGCTCGGCGGCAGCAACAGCGAACAGCGCCAGCAGCAGGCAACCGATGCCCGCTTCTACGGTCAGTTAGCCGCCGCCCAGCAGGCGATGAAATCCGGAGACAGCGCACAGGCCTTAAGCCTCAGCGCACCGTTAACCCAGGCGGCGGGCGAGAAAGGCGTGGCGGCGAAGCTGTTCCGTGCCGACGTGCTGCGCCGTAACAATCAGCTGGATCAGGCCGCGCAGACCTACCGTGACGTGCTGTCCAGCGATGCCGCTAACCGTCCGGCGAAAGAGGGGTTGTTCTACGTGCTGCGACAGCAGGGCAATACTGCCGAAGCCAATACGCTACTGGCCTCCCTGCCCTCCAGCGTGCGAGAGGCGGTGACGCCGCGTCCGGTGGCGACCAGTGAACCGGTGCGCCGTGACGCGAAGCAGGCGCTGGCGGCCGGCAACCCGCAGCGGGCCATTACGATCCTGCAGCAGGGTATGCAGCGTTTCCCGGCCGACGGCTGGCTGCGCCTTGACCTTGCCCGGATCTATCAGCAGCAGGGCAATACCGCAGCGGCGGCAGGCGTGATGCAGCCTGCTTTCCGCAACGGTGCCAGCAGTAATGAAGTGTATGCGGCCGCGCTGTTTGCCAGCGAAAGCGGGGCCTGGGGCCAGGCGCAGAGCCTGCTGTCACGCATTCCGGCCCGGAGTCAAAACGCAGAGATGCGCGCGCTGATCCAGCGTGTGAACTTCAACCAGCAGATGTCCGTGGCGCAGCAGTATCTGACCCAGGGCTCCAGTGCGGCGGCGGCCAACACGCTGAAAGCGCTGGCGGCGAACCCGCCGCAGAACCCGGCGGATGCGGGTAACCTGGCGAAAGGCCTGGCGCAGGCGGGCGATATGACCACCGCGGTGGCGGTGGTGCGCGGCAATATGCAGCGCGGGGTACAGGGTAATGCCGGTGACTACGCGGCACAGGTGGCGGTACTGAATCAGGCGGGACTGGGCGGTGAAGCGCAGGCCTTCCTCAATAACCCGGAACTGCAGTCACGCAGCACCCGCGCCCAGCTGGCGGGGATCCGTAACGGCGGGGTAATTAATGAAGTGGATGACCTGCGTGAACGCAAACAGTACGCGGCGGCTTACGATAAGCTGATCGGCGCCCTGCAGAAAGATCCGCAGAATACCGACCTGATGTTTGCCATGGCCCGCCTGTACCAGTCCGGCAAGATGAACAAAGAAGCCGCGGTGGTGTACGACTACCTGATGACGCGCGATACCGAGACTCAGGACGCGCGCGAAGGGGCAATCAACACCGCGCTGGCGCTAAACGATGTGCCCAAAGCGCGCGCACTGGCCAGCGGCCTGCGCGGGGAACCGTCGCCGGAGCGCCTGCTGTTGCTGGCGCGGGTTTCCGAAGCGGAGGGGGACCATAATCAGGCCCTGAGCTACCTGCGCACCGCCAAAGGGAAGATGATCGGGCTGGACGGCAGTAGTGTCGGCAGCACCGCCGGCATTGGTGGGCTGACGCTGTCTGATAATCCGTTTATCAACCGCACCACCATGACGGTCCGCAAATCCCCGTCGGTGTATGGCAATACCATGCCGTGGCAGCAGGCGCCGGATGCGCGTGACTACCGCGAGATCGGGGGGGCCAGCGGGGGCCTGACGGTGGTTGGCGGTGGCTCAGAGGCCGCCCTCCAGCAGAATCAGACGCTACATCAGATTGACACCATGATGGACGAGCTGGAGAAAGATACGGGCACCTGGATGCAGGGCGGTATTCAGATCCGTGGCCGCGACGGCGAGAACGGCCTGAGCAAACTGACCGAAGCCAAAGCGCCGCTGGTGTGGTCCAGCTCTCCGCTGGGCGATGCCCGCTTTGACTTCACCGTGACGCCAATGACCCTGAGCGCCGGCAGCGCCAGCGGTGATGCTTATCGCCGCCTTGGCACCGGAGCGGCCGGAGTCGCGGTCGCTAACCTCATCCAGAACATCAAAAATGAACAGACCAGCTACAGCGGACTGACCGCTGCCGAGAAAACGGTATTCGATGCGGCTAATCCGGGGGTGGGGGCTGCCCTGACCAACCTCACCGGTATTGATAGCGCCGACTACAATCCGTTCACCAACAGCGGCCTGAGCAACTTACAGAGCCTGAATAACAATGCCACGCTGGCGAAATACCTCGCAGCCTCTTCGCGTAAGGTGAATGTCGATACCGCATCGTCATCCTCGACCGACTCGCAGACGGCCTCCGGCGTGGAGCTGAACCTGGCGTTAAGCGGCGACAGCTACAAGATTGACCTCGGCAGTACGCCGCTCGGTCAGGATCTCAGTACGATGGTTGGCGGCGTGAAGTGGGCACCGAAGCTGACCGACTACCTGACGCTGATCCTCACGGGCGAACGCCGTGCGGTGACCGACAGCCTGCTTTCTTACGTCGGGGTGAAAGACAAGTACTCCGGGAAAAGCTGGGGCCGCGTCACTAAAAACGGCGGTAACGCCATGCTGAGCTACGACGACGGCGATGCCGGCTTCTATGTCGGCGCGGGAGGGTACAGCTATGTCGGGGAAAATGTGGCCAGTAACACTTCGTTAATGGGTAACGCCGGGGCCTATGTGCGTCCGTTCCACTTTACCGATCGCGAACTGAAAACCGGCATCAACATCAGCTGGATGGACTTCTCAAAGAACCTCAGCAACTTCAGCTACGGCCAGGGGGGCTACTTCAGCCCGCAGAACTATATCAGCGTGTCGTTCCCGGTAGACTTCACTCAGACCTATGACGATCTGAGCGTAAAAGTGGGCGGTTCGGCGGGCTACCAGTCTTACACTCAGGATCGCAGCGCTTACTTCCCGAACAACAGCGATTACCAGTCACTGCTGGAAGATGCCGTAACGGCAGGCTATGCCAAAGAGGCGTACTTCAGCGGCGGCAGCAAGAGCGGTATCGGCTATAACCTGCACGCGGGTGCAGACTACAAGATTAACAAAGACGTCACCATCGGCGGTCAGTTGGGTTATGACACCTTTGGTGACTATAACGAAAGTACAGCGCAGCTCTACTTCCGCTACATGCTGGGAGGCAAATAAGCATGAGTCACTTACAGGAACGCACCCTGCAGTATTATCGCCAGCAGCAGTATCAGCCGGGCTGGTTTGATCTGCTGAGCGTGATGATCAACGGCATGCTGAATAACGCCGGTGAGCGCGAAAGTCAGGCGTTTTTACGCCAGATGGGCGACAGTCTCGCCAGTCGTTACCCGCTGGGCACGATCGCCACCGTCGCGGATCTGGAAGCGCAGATCAATCAGGTGCTGGCGCGGTTTAACTGGGGATTTGTCGATCTGCAACCGACGGATACCGCGATCGTTATCGATCATCTGGCGCTGCCGCCGGGCGATGGTATTATGCCGGATCGCCAGTGGCGTCTGGCGCTCGGTGCGGTTTTACTGGGCCTGTATGCCCGTTGGCTACGCAGTCAGGGAGGCGGTGAGAACGTCTCCCTGACCTGTGAAGAGACCGGTGAAAGTTCACTGCGTTTCCACTACCAGAGTTGAGGAATACCATGATGGCAATGTTCAGGGCGGGCATCATCCTGCTAGCGCTGGTGCTGGGCCTGTCCCATGCCAGCGCCGCAGAGGGCTGGGGCACGTTTAAAACTCGTTTTCTGACCTCGGAAGGCCGTATCCAGGATACGGGCAACAACAATGTCAGCCATACTGAAGGGCAGGGGTATGCCATGCTGATGGCGGTGTATTATAACGACCGCAGCACCTTTGACCGCCTGTGGCGCTGGACGCAAAAGAACCTCAGTAACCCGACGAATGACCTGTTTTACTGGAAATATATTCCGGGGAATGCCGATCCGGTCAGCGATAAAAACAACGCCTCCGACGGCGATGTGCTGATCGCCTGGGCGCTGCAGAAGGCCGGGGAGAAATGGCAGGATCAGTCCTATTTACAGCATTCAGATCGCATCCAGCGGGCGATTATCGCCCATAATGTGACCGTCTTTGCAGGCCACACGATCATGCTGCCGGGCGCGCAGGGCTTTAATAAGACCAGCTATGTGGTACTGAACCCGTCCTATTTTATCTTCCCGGCGTGGCGTGATTTTGCCCGGCGCAGCCATCTGAAGGTGTGGAATACGCTGATCGACGACGGGGTCGCCCTGTTGTCTGAGATGCGCTTCGGTGACAGTGCTCTGCCGCTGGACTGGGTGGCGATGAACGCCGACGGGTCACTGGCCCCGGCGACCGCCTGGCCACCACGCTTCAGCTACGATGCGATCCGTATTCCGCTTTATCTGTACTGGTACGATCCCGCGTCGTTACAGCTGGTGCCGTTCCAGCGTTTCTGGATGAACTTCCAGCGTCTGCAAACGCCCGCCTGGATTGATGTCATGAGCAACGATAAAGCCCCTTACACTATGGCGGGGGGGCTGCTCGCCGTGCGCGATCTGACGCTTGGGGAAACGGGTTATCTTAATGACTCGCTGAACAGCGATGAGGACTATTTTTCAGCGAGCCTGCGGCTGCTGGCGTGGCTGGCGTTTAAAGACCACTAAACAACGGGTCAACCAGCCGTAACGGTCGAGGTAGTGTTCCGGCTGGCCTGCAATCTGGTGTGACGGGCCGGCCAGAAGAGAAGGCCGGCCCCTGCGTCGTACAGGGGGAAATGCTCCCTACTGCGGATAAGCGACCCAGTCCCCACCGTTCAGCCGAATCCAGGGTTTCCCCTGATACATCATCACCACCGCATTGTCATTCTCAGAAATCACCGGGGTTTGCGGCAGGTCGGCGGTCAGCGTGGCCATATTCACGTTGGCGGCGTTAAAGACCTGACCATCCACCACGCGGGAAATCAGCTCCGACAGGGCCAGCAGGCTGGTCGGCGTACTGACGTCCAGCGGTTTCCCGGCATGAGGGGCCTTCATACCGACAAACTTGATGCCCACGGGAACGTGAGTAATCGACGGGCTGGGGATATCGCGCAGGCCGGACATCTGCATCCGGTCACCTTCCAGCGCGGCACCGTGCTCCGGCACCACCAGCACCATTACCCGGCGGCCGGATTTTTCCAGGTTGGTCAGGAACGCATCCAGCTGGTCGAAGAGCAGTTTGGCGCGCGGCTGCCAGGCGGCGGTTTTGCTGCTGCCCAGCTCGCGCGTGCCGTCGTGCAGCGGGATCAGGTTGTAGAACGTCGCGCTGCGGGTGTCGGTGCTTTTCTGCCGGTCGTCAAGCCAGCGCTGCATCACCTGGGCGTCGTTAAACACCGGTTCGCCGTCGAAAGAAGTCAGTTCGGGCTTAATTCCGGCCTGTGACATCAGCGGGGCCTGCAAATTACCGTCGTCACGCAGCTCCTGCAGATAACCACCAAACACGCCCGGATGGTCGAGCATCAGCTGCTGCTTAAAGCCCAGTTTTGCCAGGTTATCGAACAGATAGCAGCGCTCATCGGTGGGCTTGTAAAGTTCGCTGTGCGAACTCTGACCGCAGCTGGCGCGCAGCAGGCGGATCCCCGCCGGGCCGCTGTAGCCGGTAGCCGAATTATAGTTATCCAGCACCACGTCGAAGTGCTGCCACAGCGGATGTTCGCGCAGTTTGGCAAACTCAATGTCTGACCACGCCAGCGAGCAGATATTGACCACCAGAATATCAAAGGGTGCAGAGTCAGCAGGCAGCGCGTCCGGGAACTGCGTCATACGCTGCTTTTCACTGGTGTAAAAGGCGTTGAGGTGCGCCGTCAGATTAGCGCTGCTCGGCGGCAGCGTCTCCTCCATGCCGCTCACCGTATTTTTCTTCGCTTCTGGCGCGGCGTTTGCCGCCGGCGGCGGCGTGGCTTCTCCGGCGGGCAGCAGGGTAAAGGCCGGGCCGGCCAGGTTCACCACGTTGACCCACACCAGCAGCAGCGAGACCAGGACCGTGACCCGCACCCACTGGGCAATAAACAGGTACAGCACCAGCAGCACGAAGGCACCGCCCACCATCTGCCAGTTAATAAAGCGGGTGGCCAAATCCAGCAGATAGTCGGCGGAAAAGCCCGCCAGCTGACCGCCCTGACTGAGCAGGGTTTGCAGACCGGGTAGCCAGGTGTCGTGCCAGAACAGGGCAATGCCCAGCGGAATCGAGACCGCGTTGCGCAGACGGTGCAGCTTCAGCGACGGGATCGGCATCAGCAGCCAGGCCAGAAACACCAGATTTGTCAGGGCGTGGAAAT
This sequence comes from Erwinia sp. PME.40.26/001, assembly GCF_055556675.1. Lineage (NCBI taxonomy): Bacteria > Pseudomonadati > Pseudomonadota > Gammaproteobacteria > Enterobacterales > Erwiniaceae > Erwinia > Erwinia sp. PME.40.26/001. The sequence goes on along the minus strand of NZ_JBVHNP010000003.1, from coordinate 338,860 downwards.
TCAGATAGCCGAACCACAGCAGCGCAAATTTCAGCAAAAAATAAAAATTCCAGCCGCCCAGCCCGCGCCAGTAGCGCCAGGCGGGTGGGGTGGCAGAGGGTGAGGCATCACGATGGTTAATCACTTTTTCGTATCCGAACCAGAGGGTTTACGCCGCCACGTGCCTTCATATTTCAGGGCGCGTGGGGGGAGAACACGATGCATAGCACCGTGCCATTTTTTGGGCAGCCAGCGGGTATAAAACGGCTTCAGCAGCAGTAAAATCAGCAGCAGCAGAATGACGATCTGCACCCCATCCATCAGTGTCATTGCGGATCCTCTTTATCTGAACGGGTGGTGAGCGTCACCTCCTGCGGCACCAGGCGAATCTCTGGCGAGGCAGGGATCGCTTGCGGCACATCGCGTCCGGCCTCAGGTGCATCACGCCAGGCGCTGGGCACCAGGCCGGTGATTTGACGGATTTCAGAGAGGATCTGCAGATCTTCGAACCACACCAGCCGGTTGGTAAAAATCTCGTCATGCGGCAGATGGAAGATATAGTGCAGCGCGGTATCCAGGTCGTTGTAGCGGCACGACGAAAGGAACAGATACACCCTGTCCTCAATGCGGGTCACCAGGTCACCGTAGCGCCGGGGTTTACACAGCGTCAGCGCCTGCTCCGGGCTGAGTTCGGGCACCGGCCGCAGTGCAATTAGCAGGCCTTTACCGTTTTCCGGCAGCATGGTGTTATCGATCAGTCTTTTGACTGAGCGGCAGAAATGCTCCAGCGGAAGATAGCCTTTTTCCTGCAGCGGCTGCATCGAGCGCAGCAGGATGCCGAGATCGGCAGGCACATGGCGGTTATAAAGCTGTCCCTGCAGGCCTTCAACGGCGGTCAGGAAGCGTGACAGGGTGGCGTTAAACGGCACGATGGTGTTGACGCCACAGGCCAGCAGCAGGCGTTCATCGCTGTAGCGCAGGGCCGTCTGCATCTCACGCACCACAATTTTCAGCCCGCTGCCGCGCGTACGGCGCAGGCCGTGAATATCCCCCGCCAGCGTTGCCACCTGATCGTTATGGCTCAGAGTAAAGATAATGGTCGCGGCGCTGGCCTGCTGCGCCCGACTGGCCAGCTGGCTGTTATCATCAAACAGCGTCCATGCACTGGAAAGCGGGGGGGCACCTTCCAGCACGCTTTTTTCTGCCAGATAAAGGTTTTCATCGTTCAGCGTTAATGGCGTATTGTGATCGAGTTCATTAATTTGAACGAATACATCATTAATTAAAGTGAGACGCAGTGCACGATCTGCCAGCATGCCGCTTTTATTACACCACCAGTTAATCTGATAATTCCAGCTGTCCTGCTGCCATTCAAGATGAGCCAGCCCTTCTAAATGACGATAACGTGTTTGTAAATCATTGCGCAAAAGATTTACGCCAGAACCGGAGGTGATAATCAGCAGGGTTGATTTTCGCGCACTTAACCAATTTTGCATCCCCTTTAACCAGCTATTTAATTCAGCGGAAGATAACTTTTCCCAGGCGCTGAATGCGGTGTAAAATATCAGAAGTCGGGGTTTGCTGACTAACGTCCGGGACAGATCTTCCGCCAGATCCTTCAGTGCTTCCGGCGTTTCAGGCAGGGAAAAGAGCGGGATTTTATTCGGGCCGCCCTGCGGCGCAGGGGTCAGCAGGCTCTGGGGTTTCTCCGCCGTACTGATCAGCGTGAGTGCGCGCTGCGCGGCAATGGTCTGACGAATCAGCAGGCGTGCATCTTCCTGCCGACTGACGGTAACCCAGTAACAGCCCGGCGGTTGCATCAACACTAATTCATTTTGAACCTGTCCGAGACCTAAGGTATATGAAATCGTCATAAGATTCTGTGCACCAGGGGTAATTCAGTGTGGTGATAGCCTGGAAAAAAAAGCGTACCATTTGTTATACTGTAAATATACATTACTACTTAATACGTTCCAGTGAATCATTAATATCGCGTTCATCTTTTATGCGGCGGACAGGCCGGAATCGCGTCTGCCACTGATTTTTATGAAGCGGTGGTGGTTTTTTCCGCACGATGCTTACCCTGAGGTAAACCTGGTGCCTTTTAAAGCGTGACTCCAATGAACCGATATTTAAAACGGCAGACCTCTGCATAATGGCAGGAAAAGATGAATAATAATCAGCGCCCTGCTTACTCCTCCGACCACGAACAACCCGATGATATTAGCGCACTAGGTAAGGCGTTTTCGCTCGGTGCATTTCGTTATATCGATATTGCCCGTCAGGAACGGCTGGCTGAAATCTATACCCGCTGGCCGTTACTGAGCGAACTGGGTGTACGACAGGAAAAGGAGGGCTAATGCCGATCGTCGCTTTGTCGGGATTACGCGGGGGAGTGGGAACCACGTCGGTCACGGCCGCGCTGGCCTGGGCGCTTCATCGGCTGGGTGAGCGGACCATTGCTATTGATTTCTCCCCGCACAATCAGCTGGGTACCCACTTTAATACCCCGGTGATGCAGACCCGTGGCTGGGCGCACAGCCTGCGCCAGCAGCAGCCGTGGCAGCAGAGCGCACTGCGCTATACCGACCAGCTCGACTTTATTCCCTTTGGCCAGATGCCGGAAGATGAACGTCTGGCCTGCATGCGCCAGCCCGAGACATTACTGGCCGGCTGGCCTGCACGGCTGGCCGCCCTGCGCCGTGAATATCGCTGGGTGCTGCTGGATATCCCGGCGGAGATGCCGGCGGTCAGCCAGGCGCTGCTACCGCAGGCCGATCACCGCCTGGTGCTGCTCAATGCGGACGGTAACTGCCACCTGCGTTTGCATCAGACCACGTTCCCGGCGCAGACCCTGTTTTTGCTTAACCAGTTTAACGCCATCAGTAAGGCGCAGCAGGATCTGCACCAGCTGTGGTTAAGCACGCTGAAGGCGATGGTGCCGCTGCTGATCCACCGCGATGAGGCGGTGGCCGAAGCGCTGCTGTGCAAACAACCGCTGGGCGAATACCGGCCCCTCAGTCTGGGCGCAGAGGAGATCGCCACGCTGGCAAGCTGGTGTCTGATCAATCTGAAAGGGAACGCCGCATGAACCCGCTGCGCTGGCTGCTGATCCCGCCTGTCTGGCAGACATTACACCGGCGCTATCGGGACTATCGTCACCAGCGCACTCCGGCGCTGACCGCTGCGCTTCAGTGCCTGCTGGTGATGCTGGGCTGGGCGCTGCTGCGTTTTGAATCCCCGGAATGGCAGTCAGTGCGCGCCCGCCGCCGCGACCTTTATCCGCAGATCTCCCCGGAGCGCCCGCGCCCGGCGGATCTGCTGCGTTATCTGGTACAGAGCCTGTGGCTGCTGCTGTTTATACCGCTTGACGCGTCACGGCGCAGCGAACGTCAGCGCCTCAATGCCTTCCGTCCGCTGGCGCGCTGGCGTAAGCGCTTTTATCGCGGCCTGGAGCATTTGCCGCAGCGGGCGCAGCGTAGCAGGCTGGAAAGCCGGGGTGAGCGCTGGTTAACCCAGCTCCATCCGCTGCTGCGTAAGCTGCTGTTCAGCATGGCGGTACTGGTGGCCACGGGGCTGGCCCTGCTGTGTATTTCACAGCCGTTCGACATCTGGACGCAGTTTATTTTCGTGATGGTGCTGTGGAGCGTGGCGATGGTGGTGCGACGTATTCCGGGCAGGCTGTCGACCATGATGATGATCGTGCTGTCGCTGACCATCTCCTGCCGCTATCTGTGGTGGCGTTACACGTCGACCCTCAACTGGGATGACCCGCTCAGTCTGACCTTTGGTCTGCTGCTGGTCGCGGCGGAAACCTACGCCTGGGTGGTGCTACTGCTGGGCTACTTCCAGAGCCTGTGGCCGCTGAACCGTCAGCCGGTGTCCATGCCGGAAGACGTCAGCCGCTGGCCGACCGTTGACCTGCTGGTGCCGACCTACAACGAGCCGTTAAGCGTGGTAAAACCGTCCATCTATGCGGCGCTGGGCCTCGACTGGCCGAAGGACAAGCTGACGATCTACCTGCTGGATGACGGGCAGCGCCCTGAGTTTCGTGAGTTCGCTGAAAGCGTGGGTATCCGTTACGTTGCGCGTGAAGTTCGCGATCACGCCAAAGCCGGTAATATTAACCATGCCCTGCGCACCGTCTGCTGCAGCGAATACGTGGCGATTTTTGACTGTGACCACGTGCCGACGCGCTCATTCCTGCAGATGACGCTTGGCTGGTTTATAAAAGATCCCCAGCTGGCCATGTTGCAGACGCCGCACCATTTCTTCTCGCCGGATCCCTTCGAGCGCAATCTTGGGCGTTTCCGCCGTACCCCTAATGAAGGCACCCTGTTCTACGGACTGGTTCAGGACGGCAACGACGTCTGGGATGCCACCTTCTTCTGCGGCTCCTGCGCGGTGTTACGGCGCACCGCACTGGATGAGATTGGTGGTATCGCGGTAGAAACGGTCACGGAAGATGCCCACACTTCCCTGCGCCTGCACCGCAAAGGTTACACATCGGCCTACATTCGCATTCCTCAGGCCGCCGGGCTGGCGACGGAGAGCCTGTCGGCGCATATCGGCCAGCGCATCCGCTGGGCGCGGGGCATGGTGCAGATCTTCCGCCTGGACAACCCGCTGTTCGGTAAAGGGCTGAAGCTGGTGCAGCGCCTGTGCTACGCCAATGCCATGCTGCATTTCCTGGCGGGGATCCCCCGGCTGATTTTCCTGCTGGCCCCGCTGGCTTTCCTGCTGTTCCACTCGTTTATTATTTATGCCCCGGCACTGGCGATCGCGATCTATGTCCTGCCGCATATGCTGCATACCAGCCTGACCAACTCGCGAATTCAGGGACGCTGGCGTCACTCGTTCTGGAGTGAGGTCTATGAAACCGTGCTGGCCTGGTATATCGCCCGGCCGACCACTGTGGCGCTGCTCAACCCGCATAAGGGGAAATTCAACGTTACTGCCAAAGGGGGGCTGGTTGAAGAGCAGCACCTCGACTGGGTGATCACCCGCCCCTATATGTGCCTGGTGTTGATCAATGTTGCCGGGGTGATCGCGGGTATCTGGCGTATTTACACCGGCCCGACCAGCGAGGTACTGACGGTACTGGTCAGCCTGGTCTGGGTATTATACAACCTGATTATCCTCGGGGGCGCGGTGGCGGTCTCGGTGGAAGCGCGTCAGATCCGCGAGGCCCATCGCGTGGAGATGGCGATGCCTGCCGCGATTGCCCGCGCCGACGGCCACCTGCTGCCCTGTACCCTGCGCGACTATTCCGACGGCGGGGTCGGGGTGGAACTGCGTGAGGCGGACGCCCTGAACAGCGATGAGGCGGTATTTTTACTGCTCAAGCGCGGTCAGCAGGAGTTCAGCTTCCCCTGCGTGGTGCAGCGAACCTTTGGCCGCCGGGCGGGGATCCGCCTGAATAATCTCACCACACAGCAGCACGTCGAATTTATTCAGTGCACCTTTGCCCGGGCCGATACCTGGGCGCTGTGGCAGGACAGCTTCCCGGAAGATAAACCGGTACAGAGCCTGGCCGATATCGTGGTACTGGGTTTTAAAGGCTATCTGCGGCTGGCGGAGTACGGGCCCCCGCGCCTGCGCCAGCTGTTTATTGGATTAACCTCGCTGGTGGCGTGGGTGACCTCCTTCCTTCCTCATAGTGTGGGGCGCGTGCGCCGCCCCGTGACGCAACAGTGAAGATAAGACGATGATGATAAAAAAGAGCTGGTTTACCGCGCTGTTGATCGGGGTGATGCCTCTGGGCCAGGCGGAAGACATCCCGGCCCCCCCGGTGTCAGAGACTGCCCCGCCGCTGCCGGCCGCCCCGGTGCGCCAGTCGGTGCTGAATTTTGAGAAAATAGCGCCGCCGCCCGGGGCATTTTCGTTGCGGGGCACGCGGCCTGACGGGCAGATCGAATTCGGCGTACGCAGCGATGAGGTAGCCACTCAGGCGCTGCTGACGCTAAACTTCCGCCCGTCGCCTGCGCTGCTTCCCACCCTGTCGCATCTGAAAATCTACCTGAATGATGAGATGGTCGGGCTGGTCACGCTGACGGCAGAGCAGCTGGGGAAAGAGAACCAGGTGCAGGTGCCGATTGACCCGCGCTTTATCTCCGACTTTAACCGCATCCGTTTTGAACTGGTGGGCCATTACACCAACGTCTGTGAAAACCCCGCCTACAGTTCGATCTGGCTGGATATTGGTAAAGAGAGTCGTCTGGATCTGACGCTGCAAAAGCTCCCCCTGACCAATGACCTGTCGCACTTCCCGGAGCCGTTCTTTGACAGCCGCGATAACCGTCCGATGTCGCTGCCGGTGGTGTTTGCCGGCACGCCGGATCTGACGGCGCAGCGTGCTGCGGGGATCCTCGCCTCCTGGTTTGGTACCAAAGCGCAGTGGCGCGGACAGCATTTCCCGGTGCTGTACAATCAGCTGCCGCAGGATCAGCATGCGGTGGTCTTTGCCACCAACGACAGGCGGCCGGATTTCCTGAAAACCTGGCCTGCGGTAAACAAGCCGACGGTGACCATCATCAGCCAGCCTGATAACCCTTATCAGAAGATGCTGGTGGTGATGGGGCGTGATGATAACGATCTGGTCATGGCAGCACAGGGCATTGCACAGGGCGAGCTGCTGCTGCGCGGCCAGTCCTCAATTATTGAGTCGCTGAAACCGCTGGCCGACCGCCAGCCGTACGATGCCCCGAACTGGGTGCGGACGGATCGCGCCACCACCTTCGCCGAGCTGCAGCAGTATCAGGGCCAGCTGCAGTCTGACGGGATGCAGCCGTCGCCGATCAATTTCACGCTTAATCTGCCGCCGGATCTGTTCCTGATCCGCGCACGCGGCATTGATATGAATCTGCAGTATCGCTACACCTCCCCGATCCTGAATGACAGTTCGCGGCTGGCGGTTCACCTGAATAACCAGTTTGTGCAGGACTATCCGCTGGTGGTGAAAAAAGACCGCAGTAAACAGCTGCTGCGTATTCCCCTCATCCAGGGGCTGCAGGATGACTCGACCAGTCTGACCATCCCGGCCCTGCGCCTCGACGTGGTGAATCAGCTGCGCTTCAGCTTTGACTACGGGCTGACCTTTATCGGCGGGACCGCCGACGGCCGCTGTGAAACCGTGGTGCCCGTGGACAACCATGTGGTGATAGATGGCAGCTCCACCGTCGATTTCTCCGGCTATCGTCACTTTATTGAAATGCCGTCCCTGCGGGCCTTTGCTTCCGCCGGCTTCCCGTTCAGCCGTCAGGCCGACCTGGCCAGCACCCTGGTGCTGGTGAACGCCAGGCCGCAGCCGGAGCAGGTCTCTGCCATGCTGGATGCGCTGGGCACCCTGGGGGCGCAAAGCGGCTATCCGGCGCTGAAGGTGCGCCTCACCGATGACTGGTCACAGGCCAAAAATCAGGATGCTGACCTGCTGATGATCGGCAGCCTGCCCGCGGGTCTAAAAGACGACAGCAGTATCAACCTGCTGGTGGATGCCGCGAAAAGCTGGATTAACAAGCCTGTGCGCCAGCCTGCGCTGAACACGGCAGAGAGCCCGGTGGCCGATCGCCAGCCGGAAAGCCAGACCACCATCGTGTCTGCCGGACCGATGGCGGCGGTGGTGGGCTTTCAGTCGCCGTTCTTTGAGCAGCGCAGCGTAGTCGCGCTGCTGGCCGACAGTCCGCGTGCCTGGACGCTGCTGACCAACGCCATGAACGACAGCGGCAAGCGGGCGGCCATGTTTGGCTCGGTGTCGGTGATCCGTGAGTCCGGCGTGAACAGCCTGCGCGTGGGAGAGACCTATTACGTTGGGCATCTGCCGTGGTGGGAGCGTCTGTGGAACAGCCTTGCCACCCATCCGGTCTGGCTGGCGGCGCTGGCTGGGGTCGTAGTGATCCTGTTTGCGGTGCTGATATGGCGGGTAATGCGCGCCGTCAGCCGTCGTCGCCTGCACGATGAGGATGATGAAGAGTGATGCGCCGACTGCCCGGGCTGCTGCTGCCCGTTATGCTGCTGCCGTTCAGCCCGGGCAGCCAGGCAGAGGACGTTGCGCCGGTGGCGTGGCTGCTGCAGCAGGTACGCACCGGCGAGGCGACCAATAAGTACGAACTGGTCACCCAGTCGCTCTACCGGCTGGATAAGATCGCCCCGGAAAACCCGGACGTGCTGGCGGCAAAGCTGCGACTGGCGCTGCATCAGGGCGACCAGGCACAGGCCGCGCAGCTGATGGCCAGGTTGAAAAAGAACGCTCCCGACGCGGAGGCGACGCGACAGGCGGCGGCCAGTATGCTGCTGATCACCCCGGAAGGACGGCAGCAGCTGCAGCAGGCCCGCCTGCTCGCCGCTTCAGGGCGGCTGGATGAGGCGCTGAAAGCCTGGGATGCGCTGTTCAACGGCGTATTTCCATCAAACGATATCGCGCTGGAGTACTGGCGGCTGGTGGCCAGACTCCCCGGCCAGCAGAGGCATGCACTGGCGCAGATGCAGGCCCTGGATCGCCAGGCGCCGGGCAATGTCAGCCTGCGCATGGCGATTGCCCAGATGCAGTTGAGTAACGATAACGTGCCGGCCGCCGTTAAGCAGCTGCAGTCCGTCGCGGAGAATCCGGCGGGCCGGACGCAGGCGGCAGAGCTGTGGCTGAGTCACATTCAGTCCCGCCCGGTCAGTGAGCAGAGCGTGGCGGAGTTAAAAAACTATCTGAAGACATTTACCCGCGATAAGCCGCATGAGGACGGTCAGGCCGAGCTGGCACGGCAGGAGAAGATGATGGCCGACCCGGCTTTCCGGCAGCGGCTGCGCGGGCTGGCCCTGATCGACAGCGGGGCCGGTGCCACGGCGATCCCCGCCCTGACGGCCGCCCTGCGCGGCGCGCCTGACGATCCGGCGCTGCTGGGGGCGCTGGGTCAGGCCTACTCGCGGGCCGGCAACCGTGCCTCCGCCGATCTCTGGTTACGCCGGGCGGTGCAGGCGGATGCCGGGGGAGCCGATATCGATAAGTGGCGGAGCCTGCTGCGCTCGAACCAGTACTGGCTGATGATTGAGCAGGGCGATAAGGCGCTGGAGACGGGGGATATCGCCACGGCGGAGCGTCTGTATCAGCGTGCCCGTCCCCTCGATCCGAAGGACGGCTATGCCCGTATTGGCCTGGGCGACGTGGCGCTGGCGCGGAAAGATAACGGCCAGGCAGAACAGCTTTTCCGCGACGCCCTGCGTGCAGATCCCGGCAATACCACAGCGGTGCGCCGCCTGGCGGGCGTTTATCAGCAGCAGTCCCCGCAGCGGGCGCTGGACTTTCTGAATACGCTGCCCGCCGCACAGCAGCGGGCGCTGGGCGACACGCTCAACCGTCTGCGCAGCAATGCCCTGAGCGATGAGGGCGACAGGCTGGGGCAGCAGGGCAGATGGGCGCAGGCGGTGGAGAAATACCGCCTGGCGCAGCCGGGTGCGCCGGATGACGTCTGGCTGAACTATCGCTACGCCGGGGCGCTGCGTGAAAATGGCCAGACCGCTGCCGGAGAGGCGCTGATGGTGGCGATGGCCCGCCAGCAGCCGCAGGATCCGGCGCAGGTTTACGCTTACGGTCTGTGGCTGTCCGGCAGCGATCGCGACGACGACGCGCTGAAGCAGTTGAACACGCTGCCGCAGGCGCAGTGGACGCCGGATATTCAGGCCCTGTCAGACCGTCTGCAAAGCCAGCGTCTGCTTGACAACATCGACACACAGATTGCACAGCATCAGCCTGCCGCCGCCCGTCGCCTGTTGCAGGCGCTGCCGCCTGCGGTGATCGCGTCCAGCGTCAGTAACGGACGCCGGGTGGCGAATGCGTGGCTCAGTGTGGGGGAAACCGACCGCGCAGCGGCGCTGTACGCCGGGTTAAAACCTGCGGCCGAAAAAGAGATGCCGTCGGAACTGAGCGCACTGGTATTCCGCGATGCGGCAAGGCTGGAAGCCGTGCAGGGCCAGCCCGATACGGCGCTGGCTGACTACCGCCAGGCGATGGTCGCCAGCGGTATTGCCGCGCAGCGGCCTGCCAGCAATGAGGATTTTACCCGGCTGACGCGGACTGACGCGCGCGACGACTGGCTGAAGCGCAGTATCCGCAGCGACAGCGCTGACCTCTATCGCCAGCAGGACACGGTGTTGACGCTGGAGGAAGACTATTCACGGAATAAGGGCACCGGGGGGATCTCCGACTTCACGGCGCATACCACCATGTTGCAGGCGGAAACGCCGTGGCACGACGGCCGCAGCTGGCTGCGGCTGGACAACGTCGACGTTTCGGCGGGCACGTTTTCCCGCAGCGGTAGCGGCAATATCACCGAGAATTTCGGTACCTGTGCCAATGATGACGCCCGGTGTGACCGGGATTTCAGGCAGCATCAGAATGGCACCAGCGTGGGTGCCGGCTGGCGCAGTGACCGCTGGTCGGCCGATATCGGTACCACGCCTCTTGGTTTCGAGGTGACCAACTGGGTGGGCGGCCTGACCTGGAACACTGACGTAGGCGATGTCGGCGTGTCGCTGACTGCTTCGCGGCGTCCTGTTTCCAGTTCGCTGCTGGCTTTTGCCGGCGCGCGCGATCCCAATCAGGCCAGCGGTAAAACCTGGGGTGGGGTGGTCGCCACCGGCGGGGCGATTGGCCTGAGTTACGACCGGGGGGAGGCACACGGGATCTGGGCCGATATCAGCGCCCACCAGATCAGCGGAACCCACGTGGCGGATAACTCACGTGAGCGGCTGATGAGTGGTTACTACTATAAGCTGATCAACGAAAATAACCGCCGTGCGACCATTGGCCTGAACGGGATGCTGTGGCACTACGCGAAAGATCTCAGCGATTACTCCCTTGGCCAGGGCGGTTACTACAGTCCGCAGAGCTATGCCTCACTGTCGGTGCCGGTCACCTGGCGTCAGCGTACTGAAAACTGGTCCTATGAACTGGGGGGATCGGTGTCCCTTTCCCATTCGAAAACCGACGCGCAGTCGCGTTATCCGTTGAGCTTCGGCGCACTGACCCGTGATAATCCGCCGGGTAGCAATGGCGGCGGCAGTGGCGTGGGCTACACGCTGCAGGCGCTGGTGGAGCGGCGGTTATCCTCACACTGGACGCTGGGGCTGGGCGTGGACATTCAGCAGGCAAAGGATTACACCCCCAGCCACGGGCTGATGTACCTGCGCTATTCCGCAGCGGGCTGGCAGGGCGATCTGGATATGCCGCCGCAGCCGCTGACACCGTATGCAGACTTTAAGTAGGCCAAATCCGGATAAAAACACCAGGAAAACGCCTAAACGAACGATTGCGGTGCGTGATAGCTTAAAAAGCGTTGCCCATAGGATATACTCAGGGCTGTTTTTTTTGCCCTATATGCGCTGAACAGTAAATTCTGCGCTTCGGAGAGCAGGCTTGCGCGTCAGTCGTTCGTTAACGATTAAGCAAATGGCGACGATTTCCAGCGTTGCTGTGGTCACCATTTGCATTTTTATCGTCATACAGCTTTTTCATTTTGTGCAGCAGCGCAGGATTGACTACGCCCAGCAGATGGAGAACGTGGCGCATACCGTGCGTCAGCCCCTTTCCCAGGCGGTACTGAAAGCCGATATTCCTCAGGCCGAATTTATACTGAATTCGCTGCGCCCGGCAGGTATTCTCGCCCGCGCGGAAGTGGTGCTTCCTAACGGCTTACAGGCGCTGCATACGGATTTTGAACCAGAAAAACCCATCCCGCGTTTTATCATGGATCTGTTTGAGCTGCCGGTGCAGATCACCGTTCCGCTCTATTCGGTGCAGCCCGCCAACCCTAAGCCGCTGGCTTTTCTGGTATTGCAGGCTGATTCCTGGCGTGTTTATCAGTTTATCCTCAGTGCCGTTTCTACCATGGTCACCGCCTATCTGCTGCTGGCGCTGATCCTCTCGGTGTCGATCAGCTGGTGTATTAACCGGCTGATGGTGCGTCCGATGCGTAATATTGCCCGCGAACTGCAGGATCTCACGCCGCAGCAAGCGCTGACTCACCAGCTGGCGCTGCCGCGCTATCACCGCAATGATGAAATTGGTCTGCTGATCCGTAACTACAACCGTAATCAGCAGATGCTGGCCTCCGTGCATGATGAGATGAGCCACCTGAGCACCCGCTTTGTGGTCACCGACCTGCCCAATAAGACCCTGTTCCTGGCACTGCTGGAGCAGCATCTGCTCGCTGTGAACACCCCCGGCGCGTTTACCGTGATGGTGGTGCGCATTGAAACGCTACAGGATACTAACGGCCTGGTGACTGACGACCAACGTGATGCGCTGCTGCTCACGCTGGTGGACAAGATCCGTGGCTGTATTGATGAGCGCACAGTGCTGGCGCAGCTGTCGATCAGTGACTTTGCGCTGCTGGTGGAGCGGGCCAACAACCCGTTCCGCGGGCTGCGGCTGGCGCGTAACCTGATGCTGCGTCTGAACCAGCCGGTAACGTTACAGCATATGCAACTGCGGCCCAGCGTCAGCATTGGTATGGTGCAGCATGAAGGGGATAAGCTGAATGCCCACGACCTGTTGGGCCGGGCCACCTCGGCGATGATGTCAGCCCGCCATGAAGGGAAGAACCAGGTTCGTTTCTTCGACCCGGCACTGACCGAACGCGCGCAGAAACGGCTGACGCAGGAGCATGACATTCTGCAGGGCATCAGGGAGCAGCAGTTTGCGCTGTGGCTGCAGCCGCAAATCGATATGAACAACGGCGCGCTGGTGGGGGCTGAAGCGCTGCTGCGCCAGCGTCAACCGGATGGCAGCTGGAGCCTGCCGGAAGATCTGATTGCCAGCGCGGAAGAGATTGGCGTGATCACTGCCCTCGGGCGCTGGGTATTTGAAGAGGCCTGCCGCATTCTGGCAGCGTGGCAGCAGCAGGGCATTATGCTAACGATGAGTGTCAACCTGTCGGCCATTCAGCTGCGTGAGCCTTCCATGGTCACGCACCTGCAGGAGCTGATTGAACGTCACCGCATCTGTCCCGGCAGCCTGATGCTGGAGATCACCGAAACCGCCGACGTGGGGAAACCCGAGCAGGCGCTGCAGCTGTTGCAGGCCCTGCAAAAAACCGGGGTCGCCGTGGCGCTGGACGACTTCGGCATGGGGTACGCCAATCTGAACTGGCTGAATCAGTTTAAATCCCTGCCTATCGCCAAGCTGAAGATGGATCGCAGCTTTGTTGCGGTACTGCCGCAGGATGACACCATGGTGCGGATTGTCTCCTCTATTGCCGAAATTATGCAGCTGGACGTGATTGCCGAAGGAGTGGAAACCGCTGAGCAGCGCGACTGGCTGCTGGCTCGCGGCATTCACATTGGTCAGGGATATCTCTACTCTGAAGCGCTTTCGCTGCCGGAGTTTATGCAGCGGTATCTGCACTGATCTGGCCTGCCGGATATCGGCAGGCCGGGGGATCAGCTTTCCGGCTGATGCTCCGCTATCTTCGTCCCTTCCGGGTAGACTTCTGCGATACGTAACTTATAGACCATAGTGGCATCAGGTGGGACCGTGTGGCCTTTAAGCCAGACTTTACTCTTCTTCAGACCGAAAAAACGCCTCTCAAGGTCAGGAAAACATAAACTAAATACCTTCACTGCTTAAACTTTAAACGCCGTCTGTACAAAGGCCGGTGTAAAGTCCCTGTCCTCATCTTGACGTTATATCAAAGCAACGCATTGAATTTAATGATTAATAAATTTTATATTTCGTTTTGAATCATTACGCAATATTTATCACTGCCATCCAATGCTGTGCAAGCGATTTTATTCTGATGGGATTATTTTTTTCAGACAAAGATAAATGAAGTATTCGAATGCCAGGCATTATTACATTTCCTCTTTATCATTTTTAAAATGATTGTAATAATAAAATGAACATAAGAGATTAAACCAAGTGCAAATCAAAAAGATCTCATTGAATACTATTTACAGACACTTATCCCGTTTTGGTTAGGGGCTGAATTTTCCTTTCCGGTTATCAAATGCCCATTCTTTGATGAAAAGAGAATAAGTGTCTTTAATAATTAAAGTGACGCCTTAAAATTAATTGGCTTGCTGTGGGTTAGCTATGCTTTTTTAAAGTGAAAAAATTATATGTGAACATGATTCACAGGCGGTAGCCTGCCTTAAAGAGTAAGGAATAGAAACAGTGTTTATTAATGTCATCATCGTCGTGATAAGCTGCTTCTGTTTTTTAATATTGCTGCGGATGTTAAGTATCAAGTTAGCGTTAGTTGACAACCCCGACCATCGGAAAACGCACAGGCACCCTGTTCCTCTGGTCGGTGGGATCGCCATCTATTGCTCTATTCTTGTCATGCATCTCATTTCTGCTGAACGCATCCCACATTTTAATGCGTATTTAGTCAGCGGTGGTCTTTTGCTCGTCGTCGGTGTACTGGACGATCGTTTTCAGTTACCCGTGTTACCAAGACTCGTTGTCCAGGGGATCGCCGCAGTCCTCATTATGTACGATGGCATATATCTTCATTCTCTGGGTTTTTTATGGTTTAACGAGGAACTGACGCTGGGTTCCCTCGGGTATCTCTTTACCCTCTTCGCCGTCGGCGCTGCCATCAATATATTTAATATGATGGATGGCATAGACGGACTTCTCGCCGGGATGTGTACGGTCTCTTTCGCCGGGCTGGCGGTGTGTTTCTCACTGGCGGGTCAGCAAAGTATGATGGTTTATTGCCTCCTCCTGATTGCAGCAATAATCCCGTTTATGCTGTGCAATCTTGGCATCGCTTTTGGGGGGCGTCAGAAAGTATTTATGGGTGATGCTGGCAGCACATTGCTGGGTTTCACTGTCATTTGGCTGGTTATCATCTGCAGTCAGGGGCAGCAGATTGCTCTTGCGCCGGCTAACGCACTGTGGCTGATCGCTTTACCTTTGATGGATATGGTGTGCGTCACATCAGGCCGTATAAAAAATAATAAAAGTGCTTTTCATCCTGACAGAACTCATTTTCATCATTTGCTTATGAATTATGGCTTATCTGATCATAAAACATTATCGCTCATGGTTGCTCTTGGCATCATTTATTGTGTAGCAGGGGTCAGTTTGCAGATAAATCACGTAAATCAGCGACTCTCTCTCTGTATGTTTTTATGCCTTTTTGTTCTGCATTATTTTATTCGAAAAAAACTGATTTATACTGCAGTTAAAAAAGACAGGGCGGAATAAACCGCTTTAGCGATAAATATTTCCTGTTGTATTCATAAATCATATTCCACGCCTTGTTGAACTGAAAAAACCATGATGTTACGCAAAAAAATACTGTTCTTTTCTATTTTTCCTCTGGTGCTAATGCTTTCTGCCTGTCATGTTTTTCCGGGAAGTCATTTGTCCGTGGAGGGTAAGAATATTATCCCGTCCTCCCTCTCAGATTCAGCTATTAATAAATTGGTGGATGTCTACACGATTACACCTGACCTGATCGAAACGTTACGTATTAACCCTACGGTATCACGGTCTAATCTGGCCCTGGAACGTGCACTCAGCCACTATCAGTATCTGATTGGCATTGGTGATGTCCTTAATATTACCGTCTGGGATCATCCCGAACTCACCACGCCGGCCGGGCAATACCGTAGTGCAGGAGACAGCGGCAATCGCGTTCATGCGGATGGCACCATATTTTATCCCTATGTTGGACGTGTCAGCGTGTTAAATAAAACGGTGACCCAGGTCAGGGAATTTATTACCCAAAAACTGAGCAAGTACGTTGCAACGCCACAGGTTGATATCAGCGTCGCAGCTTTTCGTTCCCAGAAAGTCTATATCACGGGGGAGGTCACACACAGCGGCGAGCAGCCGATTACGGATGTGCCGCTGACCATCATTGGTGCGCTCAATCAGGCGGGAGGGATTAGCGAAAATGCTGACTGGAATAACGCGGTGCTAACCCGGAAAGGGAAAGAACGGCGCATCTCAATTGCCGGACTGCTGCAGAACGGCGACCTGACGCAAAACCTGCTGCTTGAACCTGGTGACATTCTTTATATCCCGCGCAATGACACTTTAAAGGTGTTCGTTATGGGAGAGGTAAGAAAGCAGACCACGCTGAAGATGGACCGCACGGGCATGACGCTGACCGAAGCCCTGGGCAATGCAGAGGGTATCGATCAGATGACCAGCGATGCCAGCGGTATTTTTGTTATTCGCTCTCAGCGCCGGGCCGGTGATAACAGTGGCAAGCTGGCAAGCGTTTACCAGCTCAACGCGCGGGATGCCACGGCGCTCATTTTAGGGACAGAGTTTATGTTGCAGCCCTACGATATCGTTTATGTCACCACTGCACCCGTTGCCACCTGGAACCGCGTGATCAGCCAGCTGGTCCCGACGATCTCAAGCGTACACAGCATGACGGAAATGACGCGCTGGTCTCAACATTGGCACAACTAACGTTCCGGCACATTCTGGTGGTTTGCATGGGCAACCTGTGCCGCTCGCCTGTCGGTGAGCGGATGTTACAACAAAAACTGCCCGACCATATCGTCCGTTCTGCCGGCCTGAGCGCTGTGACAGGGCAAGGTATTGACCCTGATTTTGGTCGCCTTGCTTCTGAATATGGTGTGTGCGTTGATGATCACTCCGCTCGCCAGCTGACGCCGGAGATGTGCCGAAAACAGGATCTGATTCTGGCCATGGAACGGCGACACATTGCCATGATGGCCAGTATTGCTCCTTATGTGCAGGGCAAAACGTTACTGTTCGGTCACTGGCAAAACCATCTCGACATCCGCGATCCCTTCAGGCGTAGCCCTGAAGCACATCAGCTTTGCATTCAGCAGTTACTGATATCTGCGACCGGCTGGATTAGTGCGTTAAGTCATACAAAAAAATGGAATGAACAGGAATTGTCATGCATAAAGACCCCGCACGCAGTGCCAGAGAAGCACAAGAAGAGTGTCTGATAGACATCCATTATCTCTGGGGTGTGATTATTGACAGCAAAGCCCTTATTTTCAGTCTCACATTGCTCGGTACCCTGCTGGCGATGGCTTACAGCCTGGTAACCACACCTGTTTATCAGGCTGAGGCGTTAATTCAGATTGAGAGAAACAGCGGTAGCGATCTTTTCAATGAGTTAAACAGCTTTCTACCCGAGGGCAATTCCAGCGCCAGTTCGGAACTGGTTTTGATCAAATCGCGCTCGGTGCTGGGAAAAACGGCGGCCGATTCAGGACTTGATATTGAGGTCAGTCAACAGCATTTTCCGTTACTGGGCAAAGCATTCTCACGGCTTTCAGGACAGGGTGATTATTCCCTGGATATCGGACAGTTTGAGCTTCCCCCGGGCTTGTTGGGGGTGACTTTTATACTGACCTTAACGGAAGATGGCGCATTCATTCTTGAAGGCGGCGGTCTGGCCGTTAGCGGAAAAAAGGGTGTTGTTCTGCACCACGGAGATGTCACGTTTTTACTTAACAACACCAATGCGTTGCCCGGTACGCGGTTCAGTTTAAAAAAGCTGAGCAGTTTCAGGGCGAGCGAACGTATTGATAAGCATTTCAGCGTACGGGAGTCGTCAAAGGACAGCGGCATGTTACTGCTTTCCTTACAGGGCGATAATCCTGAAAAGATCCGCCAGATACTGAATGCAATCGGGGAGAATTACATTGAACAGAATATCGCCAGAAAGTCGGCATCAGCGCAAAATAGTCTGGGTTTCTTAGAAAAGCAGATCCCACTCGTTAAGTCTCAGCTGGAGACGGCGGAAAACAGATTAAGTGACTTCCGCCGCGTTCACAGTTCAGTTGACCTGACGCTTGAGGCGCGGAGTATGCTGGAAACCGGCGCAGCGGTGAATGTGCAACTGAATACGCTTGAATTTGATGAGGCTGATCTTGCCAGGCTTTACACTAAAGCCCACCCTATGTACCTGGCGCTGGAGGCAAAAAAACGTGATTTATTGAAAACTAAAGCCTCGCTGGAAAACCGGATTAACAGCATGCCTACAACCCAGCAGGATGTTCTGCGGTTAACGCGAGATGTTGAGTCTGCCCAGGCTATTTACATGCAGCTTTTGAACAAGCAGCAGGAGTTGAATATCAATAAGGCCAGTACGGTGGGGAATGTCCGGGTGATTGATCCCGCAGAGGTCTTACCTGACCCTGTCCATCCTCGTCTGGTGTTAATTGTACTGGCCGGAACGGTCCTGGGAGCGTTATCTGGCATTGTTTTGACCCTGGTTCGCAGATTTTTCAAACGCACCATCGTCAGCTCCGAGCAAATTCAGGCTCTGGGGTTACATATATACAGCAGTATTCCTTTCTCTCAGCCAGAGAAACGGCAAAAGGAAAAAGTGCGAAATCAAAACCGTGCTGATAGCGGAGGGGTGCTGGTGATGCGATGTCCCGACGATCTGGCCACTGAGGCGATACGGAGCTTAAGAACCAGCTTATATTTCCAGCTCAAAGTAGCCAGAAACAATATCCTCATGGTCACCGGCCCGACCAGCCAGATGGGAAAAAGTTTTGTGAGCAGCAATCTGAGCGTTGTTTTTGCACAGTCTGGCCTGCGGGTATTGCTGGTCGATGCCGATATGCGCCGGGGTCATTTGCACACGCTCTTCAATCTCGCCGAATCGGGAGGGTTGACAGAAATACTCACCGGAGAAGCACAGCCTGCGGAGTGTGTCAGCCGGACAGACATTCCCGGACTGGATATCATTTCAAGGGGGGGTACGCCGAAGAACCCATCAGAGTTACTGCTCGGCAACCGGTTTGGGGAACTCTGTTCATGGGCTGGGCAATACTACGATCTGGTGGTGATGGATACGCCTCCTATTCTGGCCGTTTCAGATGCGGCGATTATGGCGGCTTATGCAGGCATGAATCTGATGGTGGCGCGGTTTGATATCACTACGTCTGCCGAACTGACCTATTCCATCAAACGTTTTGAGCAGGAAGGACACCCGGTCAATGGTGTAGTTCTCAACGCGACTTTACGGCGTAACTCGCAGTATTTCCAACAGGGCTATTACGAGTATTATCAATATGACCGCGAACATCAAAAATAATAAATTATCTTATGCAGGCAGTATTACGTGATTGGGATATAAAATGTATTTATCACGGAATCAGTTAGTGGTAACAGGAGCAATTAAGATCGCTTACGCCTTCTTTGCAGTACTGGTCTTTGCTAAATTTACCTCCCTGGGAGATACGCAGGATTATCTGAGCGGAGAATACCTGGAGCGTAATAATATTGCCAGTACTGCGTATCTTATGTCGGTCATTGGCAGCGTACTGGGAAAATGGGGTGGGTCTGTCCTGTCGGTCGGACTATCAGTGACGGGAATGGTATACCTTTTGGAAAAAGCGAAACTTTCTCCACGGCATACCTCACTGGCATTGCTGCTGATGGCCCTGCCGTCCTTCGGTGTCTGGACATCTATTCTGTCGAAAGAAGTCTTTGTACTGTTCTCATTCTGCTTGTGCACGGGTGGGCTGATAGATGTCTTAACGCGACGCCGACGATTTTTCTCATTGGTGCAAATAGTCGGCCTGGCGCTATTAACTTTTATAAAGCCGCATTACTCCGTGAGTATTTACCTGTCACTGCTGGGCATTCTGGTTTACTACGCCGGTTTCAAAAAAGAATTAATGCTGTCGCTGATCGTCATCATGCTGGCGATCTGCATCGGATTATGTATTCATTATGTACATGAAATTTACTATTACACCCAGATCATGCCACTGCATTTTTCTCAAAGTGGCGGATCGACCCGGGAAAATACATTTTGGCTGAGTGAATGGGATTTCTTCACGTATCTCCCCATCGGGGCGCTGATGGCCTTTATTGGTCCAACAATTGAGGAAGCTGTGCGTTCGCCCAAACTGTTGCCATCCTTATTAGAAGGATACTTTCTCTTTGGTTTCATTGTCGCGAATGTCTGGCGATCTGTTTTTTACCGTAATCATCTTAACGTCATGGGTTTTTTATTGATGATAACGTTTGTAGTGGTTTTATTCCTTACCCACTACCCATTTGGTTTGTTCAATCCGGGCTCTGCTGTGCGCTACCGTTCCGGATTTATCTTCCCTCTGTGCATCTTCATGCTTTTCCTTGCCGCCCGCAACCGTCCTGCTAGGGACGGTTAAGCCGACGGTAAGCCAGAACATAGCAGAAGACAAACAATATCCTTGCAAACACGAACATGGCAATGGCCCCCGTAACTGAACAGGCATAAATCATCCCGTAACCTGCAACAGCAGAGACCAGCGACACGAATACTGAAATGTTACGGAACACCCGATCGTGACGGTTTGGCAGGAAATAGCCGTAGGCAAAGGCGGTCAATATACCGTTAAAGAAGATGCCGGGGCTCAGGTATCTCATGTAGTCAGCTACGTCTGGATAGGTGTTTCCCAGAAATAACGCCATCACCTGATCACCATATAACCAGATAATCAGCACAGGAATGAGCGATAACAAAATATTGAGGTACATCAGGTGGATAAATTGGCCTTTACCTTTAGCAATGACAGGATAGGCGGCTTTGGACAGCATGAGCTGAACGGCACCGGCGATGGCCACCAGACGCATCGCCATGCTATACGCCGCAAAAACCGGTGGGCTAACCAGAGAGCCAATCACCAGCAGCGGAATATTACTATACAGATTGGGGGAAAAATCGCCGACGAAGCTGTTCCATCCCTGTCGGATGGTGCGCAGGAGTTGATTAAAATTGAGATGTTCCTTGATGGATAAGCAGGTCACGCGGTACCACAACGCACAAATACCGGTCACGGCGTAGGAAAAGGCATTAATAAATACTGCAGTTAACATGTCTCCGGGGCTTTTAACCAGTAACAGCAAGGCGGCGATTTGCAACAGGCGCGATACCAGTGTTGAGACAGCCAGTGCGCTCAGTTTTGAAATCCCCTGGTGAAACCAGGCGGCAGTCAGGTAGTGGCCACCCAGAGTCAGAACGAAGTAACTGAGTGCTGTGATGATTGATACGGGCGGGACGGTATAACGCGTATATGTCGTGAAAATCAGACACGAGCACAGCCCAAACAGCATTCTGACAGCCTGATACTCAGTGTAGAGGGGCTGGAGTTGTGTCGGATTTTGATGTTGTGCGATCTGTCGTACACCTGTTATCTGCGTACTGTAATCTGTCAAAATCCCCGCAAAAAGTGACGCGGAAATGAAGATAAAATAGTACCCGCAATTCTCTGGTCCTAATACGCGTGATAAATACGGCATGGTGACTAACATCATCACAAGATTCAGCACATTAATTAAAGAAAGGCTTAAGACATTAAAAGCAGTTTCGCTGAATCGGTTTTTTATACTCATCCTGAAATCCTGCGTAGAGAAATTTGCCAGGTAAATAATTACTGAGAATTAATTTTATCAAATATAGAAAAGATTGAATAGTAAAATGTAGATCAAATGAGGCAGGCTATGATACTGAAGATAAGCATTTGCTCACTACTGGCTGGTGACTCTTTACAGGCGTTGGGATTGCAAGTCGAGGATGGTGTGATATTTAACACTGATATAAAAAATCGATTTTATATTTTTTTTACAGGAAAGTATGCTGTTGTTTCAAATAGTCTCATAAAGATGAGAGAAGAAAAACGGTTAACAGTCAATGAGCACGCAAAAGAGTTTTACCTGCGTTACGGATTTATCAATCCACCGTTTACCTTATACGATAACGTCTATCTGCTCGCGCCTTATATTGGCATTTGTCTAAATAAACCTTACTCATGCGTGACGCGCTATCCTGAAGTGATTAAATATGAAGACAGCACGTTGGAATTACAACAGGAAATCCAGAATGATATTAAAGGTTATTTAAGAGAAGAAAATGGTAAATATCAGATTTTGTTCAGCGGCGGATTGGATTCGTCCTTGCTGTTGGGGATTGCTCATGAACTGGATATGACAGACAGTGCGGTTAACTGTTTTATGTCTTCTATGCCGGATGAGAGCATCAGAGCGCAAAAAATGTGTGAATCAAAAAATATTCCTTTCAGGAAAGTGAGAGTCAATGATGACCTCACCATCATGGCAGGAAAATTTATTGATTACACGGCAGAACCCATCGCCGATAAAATTGCATTGGTGATGCCTGCCATTTTTTCTGCGCAAGAGGCAGAAAGAAAAGAAACGATTTTAGATGGACAGGGCGCTGATTCACTTTTTTCCGGGCTCCCCCACGACAGGCTTTATGATTTTTACACAAAAAAAGGGTATCACCTTCTTGGACAATGTTTAGGGTGGCTCCCGGTGTGGAGAAATAAAAAAAATCCGCTGGGAAGGTGTCTCTATCGTATGACAAAATCATTGAATTGCCTGGGGGCTGCAAATCCAGTTGCAATGATCATTCGCTCATTAGTTGAAAATGAGGCCGAATTACTCTCACCCGATAATCATGTACAGAAATGGCTCAACAAGGAATTGAACTCTCTTTATGATCATTTGGGTGATTTTCATCTGGTCATACGCTACTTCTTTATGTTCCGTATGCTACCTGCGAGGGAAATGCAAAAATATATACTCGCAGAATCATTTGGTTATCGATTTAATTTACCGTTTCTCGACCAGAGCTTCGTTACAAAATACTTTTATTTTCCACCTTCAAATAGTATCAAGTCGGGAGTTTATAAATATCCTGTTGTTACTGCTGCCAAAAAATACTGGTCTGATTTTTTTCACAACAGCCGCACCAGCCCCTTTCAGGTTGATTTTAACACCGGCGGGGAAACAATAAATAATTTCTCAATTTCATATATTTTAAAAAGTTAATTAACTTTTAGGTCAAGGATGAAGATAAATTTATGCTTAAAAGTAAAAGCAAGCGTATCGCCATTACCGCAAATACCAGTTGGTATCTTTATAATTTCAGAAGAAATACGATAAGGCGATTATTGATTGAGGGGTATGAGGTTGTAGCAATTGCCCCTCAAGATGCGTATTCAGAAAGGTTGATACAGCTTGGGTGTAATTATATTACGTTGAAAATGGATCAGGGGGGGATGAATCCTTTTAAGGATTTTAAAACGTTGCTTTCTATTTTTAGGGTGATTTTTATTCAGCGGTTTGATGCTATTTTAAATTTCACGCCAAAAAACAACATTTATTTTTCACTGATTGCAAGGATGTTTTCTATCCCCGTTATTAACAATATTGCTGGGCTGGGGAATGTTTTTGTAAACGGTGGCATCAAACGGACTTTTTGCCGCCTGCTGTATAAGGTAAGCCAGGGTAGCGCTGCGACTCTTTTCTTTCAGAACGAAGAAGATCGCAGCATGTTCATCAACGATATTATCCCTGGTTATTCTCGCTCAGAGCGTATACCTGGTTCGGGTGTTGATTTGCTACGTTTTGCCCGAACAGATGCGCCAGATGATGGCGTGGTACGGTTTATTCTCGTTGCCCGTATGCTTTATTCAAAGGGGATTGAGCAGTACGTAGACTGTGCCAGGATGCTAAAAAAAATCTATGGGGACGGCTGTCAGTTTGGCTTGTTAGGGTTTCTTGATGTCAATAACCCCTCGGCAATAACCGCACAGACAATGGCAGCATGGTCCGCAGAAGGGATCATTGAATACCTGGGTGTATCGGATAACGTCGAGCTCGAACTGGCAAAGTCAGACTGCGTTGTTCTGCCGTCTTACTATCGCGAGGGCGTGCCCAAATCTTTGCTGGAGGCGGGAGCAATGGGTAAACCGATAGTGACAACGGATAATGTAGGCTGCCGTGAAACTGTCGATCACGGTATCAATGGTTTTCTCTGTCAGCGACAGGATACTGACAGCCTCTTACTGGCTCTCGACAAGATGATAAACCTGTCGCACGCTGAACGTTGCGAAATGGGTAAAAGGAGTCGTATTAAAATGGAGCAAGAATTTGATGAAGGGGCTGTTATCAAAAGCTATATGTCTGCCCTGGATAATATCTTCAGCCCGCAAATAATCACAGCGCCGAAGCCTTCAGGAAGACCGAAACTAAATTAATTGTATCTTATATCTGGGTTGAACCGGCCTGCCGGATATCGGCAGGCCGGGGGATCAGCTTTCCGGCTGATGCTCCGCTATCTTCGTCCCTTCCGGGTAGACTTCTGCGATACGTAACTGATAGACCATAGTGGCATCAGGTGGGACTCGGGGGGGATAACCCTTCTCGCCGTAAGCCAGCGCCGGGGGGATCACCATCGTCATGGAACCGTGGTTCTTCAGCAGTGATAGCGCTTCTTTGAACAGCGGGGGAAAATCAGCTATCTTTTGCGACAGCGTGGCGCCAGAGGTTTCCATATCCTGAATGACGGTACCATCAGTCAGCATTTCTTTGACCACCACATCTACGATGGCATCTGCCGGAATGGCACTGTCCCCTTCATAATCTACCTGATACCAGAAACCACTTTCCGTGTGTTTAACCGCTTTGCGGTTTTTAAAGGTATTGAGGAAATTATCATCTGTTTTGTGTTGATGAAGGAGAGTCTCCTCCCGTGCCTTACTTAGCTCTTTTTCTGCCGCGAGCAGTGCCGCATTTAATACCTCATCATCTAAGCGTCGTCTGCCGTTAAAGGTATCCACGATGCCAGCCAGAATAAGCTGTTTATCGGTATCAATACCCCAATGATAACGCTCTTCCTGCATCTGCAGGATCTCTTCACCAAGGGAAATGCCGGCTGCATAATCCTGGCGCGTTTTCTCCGTATTGAGTTTGTCCGGCCCCAGGGCAGGGAGCAGCACTTCTTTTTTTGCTACCGTTAGTGCCGTCTTCAGTTCATCTATCTCTTTGCTGCTCTTTTCCTGTAACTGTTTCAGTGCCTCTGCCTGAGCCACCGCATGCTGCTGTGACTCCCCCTTCATGACTTCCAGACGTGCCGCCATTGTGCTGTTTTGTTCCTTTACATGGGCAAGCTCATCGCGCAGTGTCTCTTCCTTTTTCAGTGCGGCAGCGACTTCCTGGTTCGCCAGTTCAAGCTTCCTCGCGGCCTGTAATTCATCGGGTGTGATGGCTAGCGCATGCCGGAATTCCCTGCCCATCGCACGGACACCTTTCAGGTCAGGCGGCACAAAGGGTTTTACCTCGTTAGACTGGCGAAGCTGTTTTTTTAAAGCGCCGACTTCCTGAGTGAGCTGTGTGATGGTGGCGCGCAATGTTGCCACTTCTTTAGCATTAATACTCCAGTTTCCCGGTCGGGGAGATGTCCGCACGGGGGGGGCAGTGCGACGTGTGGGATCGGGGCTGCTGACAGGTGGCTTCGACGGCTCTTCCTGCGGTAAACTGCCTGCCTTTTCCTGATACTTTTCAGCAAACTGTAACAACGCAGGAATATGATTTTGCTGCGGTGCTTCGGCCCGTGAAAATGAGGCCAGAAGGCCAGCTGTCATCACGGTCAGCCATATCCATGTTCTTGCCGGGAGGGTCATTTTACCGATTCTCCCTGTTCGACCAGGCCGAGCAGGATGGCCTGATCAATTTGGGCACAAAGTTTGTTCACACGATAGCGGTAAAGGGAATCAATCGTATCCTGGGTCTCGTTGTTGATACGTGTGCGCAGGCTGGCATAGCGCGCAGCGCCTTTCATCAGATGCTCAAAAGCCTGATGATAAGTACTGAATTGCCGGGCATTAACGCTGTGTAACGCTTCCAGAGTCGTATTGCACTGCTGAAGGCGAAGTGTATCTTCATCAACCTCGGTTTGTGCCTCAGCACCCGTGATGGCATCCACAGGTGCGATCTCATCATGCGACTTTTCAGCTTCTGTAGCCGTACTTTGGCAACCCGCCAGCAGGCAGGCCACTAACAACAACTTCAGCTGAGATATTTTTAAAAAAAGGGACATAACTTTCCTTGTCATTTCGAATCTGTCACGTAGGGGGGAAGAACATATGCGGGCGTATGCCTGTGCTGAACCGGTGGCCTTTCAGGACGAGGGTGATCCTTCGGCAATTTTTGCCATAGAGTTGCCAATCAGCCACCGATACAAATCGGTGGTTCGGGAAAGATTCAACCTGGCCATCGCTTTACGCTTGTGGCAACTCACCGTTTTTTCGTCAATTTTGAGGACAGAAGAGATCTCTTTGATACACATGCCCCGTGACAGCAAGTACAGCACCTGCTGCTGACGGGAGGTCAGTTGCAGATCGCCGTAGGTTCGATGGGGTTGAATATGCGGGTCATTTGCACCCTTAACGATGGTATCGATCAGTTTACATAATACCCCCCTGCCCTGGTGTCGGTAAAAGATCGACGATATGTTGTATCTGCTCACGTACTGGTCTCCCTTTGACGCTACCAGCACCAGTTTTTTCATATAAGACGCATGGCGTATCAGGCCGAACGGGAGTGAGTTTTTGGGGCAATGGGAGTTGGGTGTGGCCCATAATATCATGTCGGCCATTGGATAAGCATGAGGCACGGACATGAAAAAAACGGGCATATTCTTCTGGGAGAAATACTCTTCAATATAGGTTTGTAACCCCGTTGAGAAAATTCTATTTTCATCAACAATTAACACTTTAAAAACACGTTTCATTTCGTAACCTCCTGTTTCTTTTTAATTTCTTCCATGTCAAATCGCTTGTCGTCAGGAAACATAATCGAAGCTTCCCGTTTAATCTGCTGATACCGGTCATCCTTAAGTAAAGCTAAAACTCCGACCAGATTGCCATACACATTTCTGTCTATGCGGGATAACAAATATTGCTCAGCCCAGAGTTGATACAGGTATAAGTTTTTTATATTTCGCGTGTTATTAAAAACCAGGAGATCGTGAAGGTTTTTATCGTACTGCCAGCGTTCACGGTTGATCCACAGGTCATATTTCATAACTGCATGCGTATGTTCGAAATCCCTGAACTGATGGCGTTCAGCCTTATTCAGCACCAGATTGGCGTACAGTCCATATGAAAATAGCCCCAGCGCCGCCAGTGACAGAACGATAACCGGCACCTTTATCCAGCTTATCCGGCAGGGAGCTATGCAGACCTGAGGAGTGATATTCAACTGACCGGCTAGCAGTGCCGCCAGCATCAGAAACACCGCCCAGTGAGGTGCTGACGAGGTAAACGGGAACTCTGTCTGAGTATGCAGCAGCATCGGGAGCAGTATGCCGATCAGAGCCAGGGGCAGCGGGCTGCTTTTATGCCCGTATTTTGTCAAAAATATGCGGCAGGCTCGCCACAGGACATGGGCTCCGGCTGCTATCAGCACCAACATGCCACACAGTGCCACCATTCCACCCTCGACCCACCAGAGTAAAATTTCATTGTGCGGGTGGCGCACGACCCCTAATCCCAGGGTCGAGAGGTGTTGTGCAGCACGAAAGTGCTGGAAACTGAACTCAAAGCTACCGTAACCCCAGCCGAGAAATGGCCTGGCGGCAATCATCTTCAGCGTGTCCTGCAAGATAATCAGTCGGGCATAGTTCGAATCTGCATGTGTAACAGACGGCAGAGCACCGTGAGACTTCACTATCAAAGCCAGAACGATGCCAGCGCCTGTGAGTCCTGCTGCGAGCGCCGCTTTTTTTGGCGCAACTCTGAATCCCACCGCCAGCAGCAGCAGGGACGCCATGCATCCACCCAGCCAGCCAATGCGTGACTGTAGCCAGACCAGTAAGGCCGTAAATAACACCAGCAACGCTGCCAGAAGCAGGTTGGTGATCATTTTCACGCGGCCAGGGGCAGGGGTCATACCGGGTATGCAAAACATCCCCAGTACCAGTGCAAGGCCGGTGGCGATGAAGCTGGCCAGCAGATTAACCTGCTGGAAAACGCCGTAAGGGCGGCCATTCAACATAGGATAGGCGAAATAATCCGGGATGCGGTGCACCGTAAAAAGTTGTCCTGTTGCTATTACCGCCTGGAGCGTGATGGCAAAAAGTAACGCGGTTAATACCCAGCGAAACCGTTCCTGAAACAGGCTGTACTGCCGCAGCGACAGCGTAAAGAGAGCCCCTGCCATCAGTGCAGCCCAGCGCGAACCGGCAGTGTCGTACCACTGACTTTGGGTAAAGAGCAAAGGCAGAAAAAGTACCATGATCGCCAGTAAAATAATTCGGGTGGTTGAGCCAAAATAAACAGGTTTATTATGAGAGATGCTTATCCATATCCCCACAGTAATGGCAGCAATCATTCCCCATGTCAGGATGTTCATCGGAAGCTTTAACCCAGACCCACCCATATTCGGTAAATAAAGTGGTATCAGTAGCACAAGCCAAATCATTAGCAGTATGAGCGGCATTCTCTGCATGACACAGTAAAATTGAGAGCCAGCCTTTTCTTTCATTAAATACATGCGATTACCTGCTAATTTAAGATTTTTCGACTCTGTAAAGCTCACTACCGTTAGCTAAAAAAGGGTTTAAATAAGAATTCTTATCCAGTTACACGTATCCGGCCAAAAGCGGCGTCGGACTATTATATCGTAAAAAAACTAAAATACAGAACAAAAACCACACTGAACAAATAATGAGATTGATTATGTTGTGTTAAGTAATTTTATTAGATTTTATCTCTGTTATTATTATTTTATTGTTTCCCTTTCATTCTATTATTGCGAAGTTAACTCGATGTTATTCATTCCCTTTTAAATGAAGAGCTCTTTTGTAATAATTTTTTCAGACGAAATGTAAGGGTGAGATATTTCATTGGTTATTTTATGTGACCTTTCATCGAATACTCATCTGGCCGTCGTCTGTTACCGGTTGTTTACGATTAGGATGGGGATCTTTGTTTCCCTTCCTCTGGAAAAGCTTTCCAAAATTCATTTAAAGGAATGTAAGATGAAAATGAACAAAATTGTTCTGGGTTTAGCTCTGGCCATGAGTGTCTCTACCTTTGCTCACGCAGCAGCTGTCGTGGATCAAGGGCACGGTACTGTAACCTTTACTGGTTCAATTATTGATTCACCTTGTTCAATCGATCCAGACAGTATTGATCAGACCGTAAACCTCGGTCAGGTCTCTACTGTTGCGTTGTCTGAAAACAGCAATAAAGGCATTTCTACGCCAAGGAATTTCTACATCAAGCTAGAAAAATGCAACCTGGAAGGGGCCAGTAAAGCGGTGACTGCGACCTTTACAGGTGCTGCAGGCACGACTAAAGGCATGCTGGGCATGACCGGTACGGCAAAAGGCGCAAGTATTGCGATGACTGACGGTAGCGGCAAAGTACTGGAGCTGGGTAAACCAACCTCTGCTCAGGCGCTGCAGGACGGCAACAATACTCTGGCATTTTCTGCTTACCTGCAGGGTGACGGTGCTTCTGAAGGCATTACCCCGGGTGATTTCAATAGCGTAACTAACTTTACCTTAGCTTATCAGTAACATAGCATGAGCTGCAGCATGTGGGACCTCCCACATGCTTTTTTATCCGCTATTTTTGTCAGGTCGCTTATGTACGCAAAAATTAGCATCAGCGCATTTATGTTACTCGTCTTTTTTAGCGGTTTACATCCGGTTTCTGCCACTCAGTTTCATAGCTGGGGCAGGGTAAAGATGCTGGGATCAATTATTGAAACAGCTTGTGCGATTGATACGGAGAGCCGCGATCAGACGATTGATATGGGCTTTATACCGATGGTTCAAATCATCCGCAGCGGACAGAGTATCGATCATCCCTTAGAGATAAAATTAGTCAACTGTAGGCAGGCAAACCATACAAAAAATCTGGATGACGAACAGCATTATCAGATCACTTTTGATGGCATAAACGATGCGGGTTTATTTGGTTTAAGTGGCGATGCTCAGGGAATTGCTCTGCAAATTGTTGACGGCCATGGCAACGTGGCACGTCCTGGATTACCGTTACCAAAAATCAATGTCGATAAAACTGAGATGCCATTGCAATACTCATTGAGATTAGTGAGCAATAATAAATTATTACGAGCCGGAGAGTACTTCTCTACGGTGAAGTTCAAAATGGATTATTACTAGAGAAAAATTGTAGAGTTAAAAGCCCGAATGATTAGTGTCTGATTATATCAACAGGGCAGATTTCATAAAAATGGAAGTAGCGCCTGATGGAACATAATAAAATGCCTGCAAAAATGGCGTTGTCACATTTAAAGTTATTTCCTTCGCGCCCGCGAATTATGGCGCTTATTCTTAGCTATATGATTAGTGGCGGAGTTTTTACTGCTGGGGCAGAAGAATTCTCATTCAACACGGATGTCCTTGATGTCAGTGACCGGAGTAATTTCGATTTAGATCAGTTCTCGCGCAGTGGCTATATTATGCCGGGCGATTACGTCATGTCTGTTCATATTAATAAGCAAGAGCTGCCTGAGCAGCCCGTTACCTATTTTGTGCCGGAGAGCGACCCAAAAGGGAGTGAGCCCTGTATTACCCACGATATGGTTAAACAGTTTGGCCTGAAGCCTGGCATGGATGACAGGCTGACCTGGTGGCATCAGGACCAGTGTCTGTTAATCAGTAGCCTGGATGGGATGACCAGCAAGGGGGATCTGGGAACCGCTGTGCTTTATCTGGGGATCCCGCAGTCCTGGCTCGAGTACACCGCCGAGGACTGGGACCCGCCGTCCCGCTGGGACAACGGTATTCCAGGTATTTTGCTGGATTACAACATCAACACCCAGACCCAGCGGCAGTTAAAAACGGGTACGCAAAGTAGCAGCGTCAGCGGTAACGGTACTGTGGGTGCGAACTACGGTGCCTGGCGACTTCGTGCCGACTGGCAAACTCGCTATGACCGTTTAGGGGGGGAGAATTCCTCGACACAAAATAGCTGGGACTGGAGTCGTTATTACGCCTACCGTGCGCTCCCCCGCTTAGGCGCATCGCTGATTATCGGTGAGAACTATCTTAACTCCGACATTTTTGACAGCTTCCGCTTTGCCGGCGTAAGCCTGATGAGCGATGACACGATGTTACCGCCTAACCTGCGAGGTTATGCCCCTGAGGTAACCGGTGTGGCAAAGACGAATGCCAAAGTCATCGTCAGCCAGCAGGGACGTGTGATCCATGAAACCCAAGTGGCCTCAGGGCCGTTTCGTATTCAGGATATCAATGATGCCGTCACGGGACAGCTGGACGTGCGGGTCGAAGAGCAGGACGGCAGCGTACAGGAATTTACGCTTAATACCGCCAGTATTCCTTATCTGACCCGTCCCGGGACCGTGCGCTATAAGGTGGCGATCGGGCGGCCCAATAACTGGCAGCATCAGACCAGCGGACCGTTGTTCACCACCAGCGAGTTTTCCTGGGGGATCAGTAACGGCTGGTCTGTTTACGGCGGTGGTGTAACCGGGGGGGATTACAACGCGGTTGCCTTAGGAATGGGCCGCGACCTGCTGATGTTCGGCGCATTGTCGCTGGATGCAACGCAGTCTCGCGCCAGCCTGCCGGGTGAAGAGGCAACGTTTTCCGGAGGCTCATACCGGCTGAGTTATTCAAAATCCTTCGACGACTATGACAGCCAGGTGACCTTCGCTGGCTATCGTTTCTCGGAAAAGAACTATATGAGCATGAGCGAGTATCTGGAGGCGCGTACGAATGGCTTACGTTCACAGAACAGCAAGGAGATGTACACCATCACCTTCAATAAGCAGTTTCGTGAACTGGGCATGAGCGCCTATCTGAACTACAGCCATCAGACCTACTGGGATCGTCCGGCTAATGACCGTTATAACCTGACCCTGTCGCGTTATTTTGATCTTGGCAGTTTTAAAAATATCAGTCTGTCAATGACCGGCTATCGCAATAAATATAACGATATCACAGACGATGGCATGTACCTGTCACTGTCGCTGCCATGGGGGAATCGGGGGTCAGTGGGCTACAGCAATTCATTCAGCCGGGATAACACCTCTCACCAGCTGAACTATTACGACCGGCTTAATAATGATGACAGCTACCAGATCAGCAGCGGAATGTCTCGCAGTGGTACCACGGCCAGCGGCAGCTACAACCATCAGGGAGACCTCGCCGAGGTTAATGCCAATGTCAGTTATCAGGAGGGGAAATACTCTTCTGCGGGATTGACTTTACAGGGAGGGGGAACCGCGACACTGCAAGGTGCTGCACTGCATCGTGGCGGCTCTCAGGGGGGGACGCGTATGTTGCTGGATACCGATGGCATTGCCGACATTCCACTCAGTGGTTACGGCGCGAATACGCGCTCCAACTATTTTGGCAAAGCTGTGGTGACCGACGTTGGTAGCTATTATCGCAATCGGGTGAGTATCGACCTCAACAATATGCCAGAAAATGCCGAAGCCGTGCGTTCAGTGGTGCAGGCCACCCTGACTGAGGGGGCCATCGGCTATCGAAAGTTTGAGGTTATAGCCGGAGAGAAGGCAATGGCGGTGATCCGCCTGGCAGACGGCTCCGTGCCGCCGTTTGGTGCAACGGTACTGAATGCCAAAAAACAGAATGTCGGCATCGTAAGTGATGATGGCAGCGTCTATCTCAGCGGCATCAGAGCCAATGAACATATGAAGGTGAACTGGGGGGGGAAAGCGCAGTGTGAGTTGTCGCTGCCGGAGATTCTTTCTAACAGTAACCATACCGATTTACTGCTGCCGTGCCGACGGCTGGTGGCAGAAGATGACTGATATCTGAGCCGGATCGCGTTAATTGAAAAGGATCCGATATTATAACTTTGAATGAGATCGTTACCATGACATTAACAATCAACACCACTGCAGTGACCGTTAGTCTGCTGGTGACACTGGCTGCTCCCTCGGCCTTCGGCGCGATCGCGCTGGATCGCACGCGCGTGATCTACGACGGTAGTCAGAAGTCGATCAGTCTGAACGTCAGTAATGAGAACAGGCAGCTACCCTATCTGGCCCAGGGCTGGATTGAAGATGCACAGGGTAACAAAGTCAGCAGCCCGCTGACGGTTTTGCCCCCGGTACAGCGTATTGAGCCCGGTGCAAAGAGCCAGGTAAAAATACAGGGCCTCCCCGCAGTAAACAGCCTGCCACAGGATCGCGAATCGCTGTTTTATTTCAACCTTCGTGAGATCCCGCCGCGCACGGATAAACCAAATACTCTACAGATTGCCCTGCAGACGCGCATCAAGCTTTTCTATCGCCCGGCTGCGCTGATGAATACTACCGGGTCAATGAGTGTGCCGTGGCAGGAAAAAGTCACGCTCGCCAGGCAGGGCGATCGTTACGTAGCGAGCAATCCCACTCCTTATTACGTCACCCTGGTGGATGGCAGCCGTGCGGTCAAAGGGGAGTCGGTGAAAGGTTTTGAACCCGTAATGCTGGATCCGCAAGGCAAGGCCACCCTGTCAGTCGGCATCGGTGATCTCGGCAACAGTCCGGTTCTGACCTACATCAATGATTACGGTGGGCGTCCGCAGCTTAAATTCAACTGCAGCGACAGTCACTGTAAAGCTGAGGCCGTCAAGGTTCACTGACCCAGTGTTAATTTATGACGCAAGGAGGGGGGTATGTGGAAGAAAACATGGAGTGTGAGCACAGTTAAAGGGTCACTTATCGGCCAGCGTTTCAGGAAAAATCTGTCTGTGCTGCTAAGTTCAGTTCCGATCATGACGGGGTTTACCGTTCTGTTCCCGGCGCATGCGGTCAATAACGTGCAGACAGATGACGTTAATGGGGTCATGCAGGTGCATGGTGTGCTGAGCGAAAGTGCATGCCGGCTAGATATGGCCTCTGCCTGGCAGGATATTAACCTGGGTTATATTGCCACGGGTCGACTGCGTCACGCAGGCGATCGAGGCTCGCCGGTACAGGTTCAGCTGAAGCTTGAGGACTGCATTGCAGGTCCTGCACGTTCGCTGGACGAACGCAGCGGTAATCTGCGCTGGAGTCCGGGGCAGCCCGCTGCCACGATCAGTTTTTTCGCTCCGGCCGATGCCGATAACCCACAGCTGATACAGGTTTGGGGAGCCAGTGGCATTGCGCTGCGCATCACGGATAAGCTGGGTCGCGATATTCGTCTTGGCAGTAAGGGGGCCAATCTGCTGTTGACGCCGGGTAACAACCAACTGGTTTACACCCTCATTCCGGTACGTACCACTGCGCCACTTAAGGCAGGGGCATTCCAGGCCAAAATCAATGTGGGGCTGAGTTATGACTGACAGAATAATGGGAAGGGGCCGCTATATTCTCATTTGCCTCAGCATAATGGGCGGTCTTCTTACCAGCCCGCTTGCTGTCGCCGTGACGAATGTCACGGTGAAAGTCACCGTCGTTGCTGCACTTGCCTGCGTGATCAATGGTAATCAGCCAGTCCAGGTTGACTTCGGTCAGATGGTTCGCATTGACAAAATTGACGGCAGTTATGCACTCACTGAAATAAACGACGGAATTACCTGTCAGAACAATGCAAACAATGCACTTAAACTTAAGATTAGTGCCCTGACCACCAGTTTTGATGCTAAGGCGATAAAAACGGATCAGGCCGCTCTGGGTATCGCTCTTTATAATGGAAACACCAGAATTAGCCCCAATGAGTGGATAAATTTTACCTGGCCAGATAAGCCATTGTTAAAAGTCGCCCCGGTTAAGCAAAGTAATGCCTCGCTGAAAGCGGGGGCTTTTTCAGGTTCGGCGACCTTGACGCTGGACTATCAATGAAAATGCTAAAGAAAATACGATCATGAAAAAAATCATCGCCTCTGTGATAATGAGTATTATGAATATTTCTTCGGCCTGGGCAGTATCTGCCGATGTAAAATTTTCAGGAACACTCATTAATCCTGTTTCATGTGTGGTTGAAAATAAAGAAAGCGGTGTTTTTATTAACTTTGGTGATGATATTATTCCAAGGAAAATTGATGGTGTAAATTACACCCGCGAGATAGACTTAAATATAGTATGCCAGGCTCCGGTAACGAATGCGCTAAAAATAAGATTTTATGGTGGTGCCCCACTCTCAGGCTTTGATAAAAATGTCGTTGGTTTGACTAATCCTTATTTGGGTATTGCGTTGACAATGGATGGCAGGAAAGTTGCAGTTAATGAGTGGGTTAATTTTACATATCCTAAGAAATTTATTTTGAAGATGACACTGGTAAAAAAGCCCGATATGAAAATTCCATCTGGTTCATTTAGCGGTTATGTGGTTACTTATATTGAATATCAATAATGATGAATAAAAAAGTCTTTGTTATTTTCTTCTTTCTTCAAACTGTGACCACGCTGCCTTTTTCTGCACTGGCAGAGGCCAGATTGACGTTTCAGGGAACGGTTCTGGATGATCCTCCCTGTATCTTTAATAGTGGAAATGTGATCAATATTGATTTTGGTGCGACGATCATCACCACACGCGTTGATGGGATCAATTACAGCCAGGAGGTGAAATATAACCTGGTGTGTACTACTCCGCCGCTCAATACGCTACGTATGCAGATAATCGGCGTTGGGGCAGCTTTTGACGCGAAAAATTTATCCACAGACAAAAGCAATCTTAGCATTTCATTCTTTGCCGACGGTAAAGCGTTGCCAGTGAATCAGTGGCTTAACTTTACGCTTCCGCAACAACCCCAGTTAAAGGCGGTGCCCGTTAAAAAAACAGGCTCTACTCTAACCGGTGGCAGTTTCATCGCAACTGCAACCATGATGATTGAGTATCAGTAAATGCAAAAAAAAATTCATAGCGTTACAGGTATAAAGTTTTTGTTGATGCTCAGCGTGATATGCGGCCCGTCAGGTCATGCAGCGGATAATCTCATACTGAAAGGCACTTTGCTGGAGCCCCCCCCTTGTGAATTTAATATGGGTGAAACATCTCAGGTGAATTTTGGCGATCGGGTTGGCGTAAGAAAAGTTGACGGTAAAAACTACAAACAGAGAGTGAATTATAAATTTGTTTGTGATGCTGATTTAAAACCGTTTTTGGTCACCCTTCTTCTTACGGGAGAAACCACCAGTTACGATAATGCAGCAATACAAAGTGACCGGGATAATTTGGGTATTCGTATGCTTATCGATGGCCAGCCTTTTACGGCAAATATGCAGATAGTGATGGTTCACGGACGTCTCCCGGTCATAGAGGCTGTACCGGTAAAAAAACCCGGCAGCACACTCACTGCCGGGGCGTTTAGTGCAGCGGCAACGATAAGGGTTAATTACCTATGACCTACTGCCGACACAGGAAGTGCCTTTTACAAACGGTTTATCACTGCGGCATCGGCGCTTTTCTATTAACAGAGCTTTGTAGTAATGCTTATGCGATAGATAATGTGAAAATGACGGGTGCGCTGATCGAACAGCCTTGCCTGATTGCCCCGGGTGATGAAAGTATACAGTTGGATTTTGGGACAATCATTGACAAGTACCTTTATCTGAATAAGCGCACCCGGGGCCAGGAATTCCAGTTGCATCTTTCGGAATGTGACTTGAGTCTTGGCACTACGGTGAGCGTTGCGTTCCGTGGTACAGAAAACCGACAATTGCCTGGGCTGCTGGCCATTGATTCTGCCAGCAAGGCGAAAGGTTTTGCGATTGGGCTGGAAACATCTGAGGCTCAGCCTTTACCCGTAAATAAAGCAAGCAGTAAATACCCATTACGTGCCGGACATAATATCATCTCACTGAAGGCGTACGTCCAGGGTGAGCCGCAGGCATTAACAAACCAGAAAATAGAACTCGGCCCATTTAGTGCAACAGCGACATTTTCACTGGAGTATGAGTAGTAACTTTAAAAAGATATTGTTTTATTGATCATTCTTAATGAAATAGTTGCCACTTCAGTATTTAATGGTCTGGAGTAAAGTTAAAAATAAAGTTATGAGTGAGCAGTTAATTGCACATGTTGATATGGTTATTAACTTTCAGTGATCCTACTGATTAATGCAGGTAGGAGTGATCATTATATGGACTCACGAAGGTTTTCGGGAGGGTGTCCGGTCTGTGCAGTCTCTATTATTAAGGTGGGAAAGATATTTTTGACCATGAAGCTATCAATGAGATTAAACTGAAGCAGTTTAAGGTGGAAAGTAGCTTTACCGTAAGTTGTACCCTTACTGCAACAGTAAAATTATCACTGGCCGGTGGCATTAATACATTGGTGATTCATGATGGAGTTTAAATAAAAAATATTTACAACAAACCCTTGAAGAGTCATGTCGATGCGAGTTCTGGTACGAACAATTTATGATTAAGATCAACACTCAGTCATGTTAAACCGGGTATTTGACAGTCGAGTGCAGTACTGATTATAGAATCACTCCGGGTTTATACACCTCTCTTTTCTGTTACTGTTATTCAAAATACTAGGGATGAGAAAACCCTCACCCTGGTCTTATTTAACAAAGACAGGAGTGATCATCATACAGTCGGGTCGAAAACCCGGAGTTGGTTGATACACGGCTGATATAATTCTTATTGATGCACAGGCCATAGCACGGGATAGTCAGAATAAAATCGTCTGGCAGACCATTTTCGTTCAGCAGCATACGGGTACGAAAAACAAGCTGATTAAAGCTGTTTTCTTTAGGTTTACTTAAGGTGTTATTCCATACCATAGCCATAATATCATTTTTTTCATTGATGCCTTTAATCAGTGCATCGATTAAACGCGTTTGATGTTTGCTTAAGACAATTTTTTTATTATGACGTTTCAGTATTAATTTTTTGACGTCAAGAACCAGTATGTCGTTTTCAAAATAGGTGACATTTTTCATGGAGAGTTACTTTTTTATCTCATTAATAATGACTCACGAAATAAAAGGGATACCCTGAATATATCGTAAGAGGTGAGGTAAGCTCAGCAGCATGGTGAAGTTGTTCCGTATTACAGGGGCCTGATTTCACCGATGATGGGTGCCTACCGATGCAAATAACTTTACCACCTCGCCATTTTAAATGGTCATATATATCGCTATGTCTATTTGATTTAGTTTTTTATTCTGATAAATATTGGTATGTAGATTTATGCTCCGGTGTTGTTATATTTGTGAAAGTTGCTATAGACTCAAAGCAGGATTTTTCATCCTGATTTTCGCTGTGCCAGCGCGGACTTTGCACCAGAAAGGGCTCGTCGGGCGGAAGAAACTAATAAAGTACAGTGTAGATAATAAAAAAAGTGTGATGATCAGTTCTGAGGGCCAGGTATGCACTATTTAATTAATGGGGTGGTGACGTTTAACCCAGTGGATTACACCCTGATAAGTTCAGATAAAAGTGTAGACATGCTGACCCTGAGTAGAATAAGCAGTGAATTGTTACAGCTTTTTATAGCCAGTAATGAAGTTCCCTTGACCCGGGAAAGTATCCTCAGCGAATTGTGGGAAAAGCGCGGCCTGAATGCTTCAAGTAATAATCTTAATAATTATGTATCTATGCTGCGTAAGGCGCTAACACACTGCGGCTGTGAGAGTGTGATTACGACTATTCCTAAGCACGGATTTATTTTTAGTGCAGAGATTACGCTCTTACCGCAAACGCAAAAAAAATCCACTATTCCAGCCACTGCGGCGATTGACTTAACAGAGGTGCCGATCTTTTTTCAGCACAATGCGCCCGCTTCCAGGCGATTAATACCGACCTGGTTCGCATTACTCTCTATTGTTGCTCTGCTGCTGACGGGAGCTATATCTTATAAGGTTTACGATAATTACCGGTTGGATTCCTTAAGAACGGAAATTTATCGCAGCGATCAGTGTCGTTTCTGGTTAATTGATGACCTGACGCGTAGAAAATCCTCCGGCTGGATCATATCCAGAATAAAAGAAATCATGAAAGCCGAGAGGGTTAACTGCAGACTGCCGGCAAATATCTATTTCTCTTCAGATAAGCTGTTGGACTCTCGGGGCGTCGCCATTCTTCACGAGGTGTTCAGTTACTGTGCGTATAACAGTAAAGCACCTTGTGAAAATTATACCTATGCGCGTTACGAAGGCGATAATGAATAAGAAATCCTATGCTCTTATGATTGGCGTCACGCTACTGGCTCTGTGGATGGCTACCGTTTGGTTGTTCAGGGAGGACATGCCGGATGAAAATGACTTTGAGTGCTGGGGGCGGTTGCATACCCGTCTTCAGATAGATGAGTGCCAGCGAACCAGCGCTGCGGATATATTTTTATCGATGCATAGCAACGGTAAAGGGTATTTGCTGGTAAATGGCAGCTGGTCATGCCAGCACGCGGCGCAAAATGTGGTGGATGGGATGGTGAACTTCAATTTTGAAAAAGAGGGGGATTACTATTCTATTACGGCCAGAGATAAGGTTCCTGCGTTGGATAAAATTATCGGTGTTCTGCGGTATTCTTCGTTGAAAGTGAAAATTACGCGCCTGAACTCTGGCGATTATATTCTGGCATTACCTAATGAGTCGTTGATGATCTGCACTGCAGATTAGCGTTTTATACTCCCTGCCTCAGCGTAGCTTCTTGCTGAGGCTCATTGTTCCCCGCCAGACGTGCGTTTGATGGCTGAAAATGACGGCCCGGACACGTTAGCCGGGGCAGGTTTTCACTTTTTTTAGTTATACAAGTTTCGGCTGACGTGATTCAGCTCTTAAAAATGGCGCTATGGGGCCCCAGGGCCCGGTCAGTCGATACCAATCCTGTTAACCGAATGTTACTTTCGCGCTGTCGTTTGATGATAACAACAGCAATTAACGCGGTTAACGGATACCTTCTTTATGAAAACTTCTCTGTTCAAAAGTCTTTATTTCCAGGTACTGACAGCCATCGCCGTCGGTGTGTTGCTGGGCCATTTCTACCCTGAACTGGGTGCCCAGATGAAGCCGCTGGGCGACGGGTTCGTCAAGCTGATTAAAATGATTATCGCCCCGGTGATCTTCTGCACCGTGGTGACCGGTATCGCCGGTATGGAAAGTATGAAAGCGGTAGGGCGCACCGGTGCGGTGGCGCTGCTCTATTTTGAAATTGTCAGCACGATCGCTTTGATTATCGGTCTGGTAGTGGTGAACGTGTTGCAGCCCGGCGCCGGAATGAACGTTGACCCGGCGACGCTGGATGCTAAAGCGGTGGCGATGTATGCCCAGCAGGCGGAACAGCAGGGCATTGTGGCCTTCCTGCTGGATGTGATCCCGGGTAGTGTGGTCGGTGCCTTTGCCAGCG
This sequence comes from Erwinia sp. PME.40.26/001, assembly GCF_055556675.1. NCBI lineage: Bacteria > Pseudomonadati > Pseudomonadota > Gammaproteobacteria > Enterobacterales > Erwiniaceae > Erwinia > Erwinia sp. PME.40.26/001. The sequence continues at coordinate 298,853 of NZ_JBVHNP010000003.1, read as the reverse complement.
GTAATATTCTCCAGGTTCTGCTTTTTGCCATTTTGTTTGGTTTTGCCCTGCACCGCATGGGCGATAAAGGCACCCTGGTGTTCAACTTTATCGACAGCTTCTCTAAGGTGATTTTCGGCATCATCAACATGATCATGCGCCTGGCCCCGATTGGGGCATTTGGGGCCATGGCCTTCACCATCGGTAAATATGGCGTCGGTTCACTGGTGCAACTCGGCCAGCTGATTATCTGCTTCTATATTACCTGCGTGCTGTTTGTAGTGATCGTGCTGGGGCTGATTGCCCGGGTGGTTGGCTTTAATATTTTCAAATTTATCGCCTATATCAAAGAAGAGCTGCTGATCGTTCTTGGTACCTCATCCTCTGAATCTGCCCTGCCGCGTATGCTCGACAAAATGGAGAAGCTGGGTTGTAAAAAATCGGTGGTGGGTCTGGTGATCCCGACGGGTTACTCCTTCAACCTTGACGGCACCTCGATTTACCTGACCATGGCGGCGGTGTTTATCGCTCAGGCGACCAACAGCCATATGGATATCTGGCATCAGATCACCCTACTGGTCGTGCTGCTGCTCTCTTCCAAAGGGGCTGCTGGGGTCACCGGCAGCGGGTTTATTGTGCTGGCTGCGACGTTGTCCGCCGTCGGGCACCTGCCGGTGGCCGGACTGGCGCTGATCCTCGGTATTGACCGCTTTATGTCCGAAGCCCGCGCCCTGACCAACCTGATTGGTAATGGCGTGGCCACCGTGGTGGTAGCGAAGTGGGTGGGCCAGCTGGATGAAACACAGTTAAAAGAGACGCTGGATGCAGGGAAAAAGCGTCAAAAAACCGCCTGAAAGGTCGTCTTAAGTACTTAATTCACAAAAAATCACTGCAAATGCCCGTCGTGACTTGCCCCTCACCACGGGCATTTGCATAATAACCCTCATATTTCCATCCGTCATGCTTCAGGCGGCTTCTGCGTCGGCTTCACTCTGCATCCGAATCACTGACCAGAGTCAGCTTACGGGCAGGGTGAGCGCTGTTCGAACCGGCTGATGGCCGGTGAGTTTTTTCCCTGCCACCCTGAAGCCGCCGGAACGATTGACGGTATACTTTTTTATTTTTCATTCCGCTGTGCGACATCCTCATCGATGTGTGGTCTAAGAAGCTGTTCCTTTATAAACAGCGGCTTTCCGGAGTTATCTGTCAACCAGACAGAAGCTGGCCGTAGACCGCCAGTGAAAAATTTTTGGTTTGTGATTGAGTAGGGGTTCACATGCAGGGCACCAGAATTCGTCTATTAATTGGTGGAATATTACTGGCCGTAGCCAGTAGCACTGTACAGGCTGAAACACTCCAACCCGATCCTGCCTGGCAGCAGGGAAAACTGGAGAACGGTTTTAGCTGGCAGTTGCTCACCACCCCTCAGCGGCCAAGCGACCGCATTGAGATCCGCCTGATGGTCAATACCGGCGCGCTGGTTGAAAGCGCCCAGCAGGCAGGCTACAGCCACCTGATACCTCGTCTGGCGCTGGTACATAATGCCGCGCTTGACCCGGCACAGCAGCGGTCACTGTGGCAGCAAAGCATTGATCCGCAACATCCGCAGCCGCCCGCCATCACCTCATACGACTACACGCTGTATAACCTCAGCCTGCCCAACAACCGCCCGGAACTGCTGAAAGAAGCCCTCAACTGGCTGGCAGCCACCGCAGGCAAAATGACCATTAATGAGCAGGTTATCAACACCGCGATCAACGCTGCCGATCCGATTGCCACCTGGCCTGGCAACCCGCAGGATGTGTGGTGGCGTTACCGCCTGAAAGGCTCCGCGATGCTGGCGCATGACCCGGGGGCACCGGTCAAAGTGCCGGTGGATCTGACGCAGCTTTACGCATTCTACAAGCAGTGGTACACCCCTGACGCGATGACGCTGTTTGTGGTCGGCAATGTCGACAGCCGCAGCCTGTCCGAGCAGATTAACAAAGTCTTTTCTCCGCTGGAGGGCAAGCGTGACCAGCCTTCCGCACTGCCCACGCTCTCCCCGCTGCCGCAGCAGCCGGTGAATCTGATGAATAATGCCATCAGTCAGGATCGCCTGGCCCTGGTGTGGGATACGCCGTGGCAGCCGATCCGTGAGTCACAGCATCTGCTGCGTTACTGGCAGAGCGACCTGGCGCGTGAAGCCCTGTTCTGGCATGTGCAGAAGGTGCTGAGTGATAAGAAAACTCAGGGCATGCAGGTCGGTTTCGACTGTCGCGTGCTGTACCAGCGTGCCCAGTGTGCAATCAATATGGATGCCGACAACGCGGCGCTGAACAGCAACCTGGACATGATTGCCAGAGAGATGGTCAACGTGCGCGATAAGGGGCTGTCGCAGCAGGAGTTTGATGCGCTAATGGCGCAGAAAACCAGCGAACTGAACAAGCTGTTTGCCACCTATGCGCGGACCGATACCGATGTGCTGATGAGCCAGCGTCTGCGTTCGCAGCAGAATGCGGTGGTGGACATTGCCCCGGAGCAGTATCAGAAACTGCGGCAGGCGTTTTTGTCAGGAATGACGCTGGATATACTCAACCAGGAACTTCGCCAGCAGTTAACTCAGGATATGACGATGGTACTGATGCAACCGCAGGGTGAACCGGAAACGAAAGTGAAAATGCTGCTGGAGAACTGGCAGAAGATCATGACGCCGGTCGCCCCTGCAACAGCGCCTGCTGATGCTGCACCCACCGACGGCAGTCCGCCAGCACAGTAGGGGCGGCCTGTTTTTCGGTCAGTCTGTGATAACAGTATGACAGGCAGTGGCGGACCTTCGTTTTTGGTCCGCCCGTCGTCAACCTGGCTTCACCACTGACGCGCGCGTAGCCATTCGTTAACCAGCATGGGCCAGCTGGCTAAGGGCAGATCGGCCACGTTGCGAATGCCAAAGCCGTGACCGCCTTTCTCGTAGAAATGCAGCTCACAGGGTACCCCGTTTTCCCGCAGGGCGCTGAACATCACCATGCTGTTATTGACAGGAACGGACGCGTCGTCCACGGCGTGGATCAGCAGGGTTTGCGGTGTTTTCCCGCTGACGCGTGTCTCCATTGACCAGGCATCAATCTCCTTCTGATCCGGGTGCTCACCCAGCAGTTGCAAACGCGACCCGGCATGAGCCAGTCCGTCACGCATGCTGATCACCGGATAGATCAGCACCTGAGCATCAGGACGCGGCGAGAGGGCATCGGCAGCATCCTGCACCGGATAGAGCTTCTCACCGAAGCGATTGCCCAGGCTGGCGGCCACATGGCCCCCGGCAGAGAAGCCCATCATCACGATGCGTTCACCGTTACGGCCCCGCTGGGCACGTTCCCGCAGTACCCTGACCGCCCGCTGTGCATCGGCCAGCGGCGCATCGGCACCTTCATGATGGCCGTCGGCGGGCAGGCGATAGGTCATCACCGCCAGCGTATAGCCCATGGAGGTAAAGAACATCGCCAGCGCGCTGCCCTCTTTGTCGATCATGATACGCTGATAACCGCCGCCGGGAGCCACCAGCAACGTCACCCCATTGGAATGTTCCGGGTACCAGACAGCCAGTTCCGGACAGCGCACGCCGCTGGCGGCCCGATCAAAGGGTTCAAATGGTTTGGCTAAATCAATAATCTGCGGCTGCGCCCGGGAGTCGCTGGCACCCGGCGCATCACCGTGAGGCCAGAGATTAAATATTTCAGCATTCATGGGCGCTCCTGAATTATTGTTATGGTGTTGAATAAAATTATAGAAGCCGCAGAAAAAAGGAAGCGGGATATTTGTCACGGCGTATTGCAGAGAAACAGTGCCGTTTTCCTCCCCCGGCGTCTACTATTTCGCACCGCTGGTAGCCAGTTTCGGAATATACTCAAATTTAACGGTTAACCGTGTGGAAGACGCGCCCTGTCTGCCTTTGTGAATAATTACATTAGCAATATTAAAACATTTCCCTAAACACAAACGAATTACACAATCGCTGTTTTTATTCAGGAATAATCATTTTATTGAAAGGGGATCTTGCAGGAAATAATTTGATGCAAGATTTTTGATTAATGCTGTCGGCGTATTATTCCGCCCGGGCTATGCTGTTTGATGAAACCGGAACGGGGAGCCCCGATGAGATTCAGTTTACGTTCTGTCATCGTCTTACTGCTGGGAGTGGCGTTCTGCCTGCCAGTGTCGGCACAGCAATATGCCTTTTTGAACGCGGATGCGCTGGCGTTGAATAAAACCCGCCTGCAACAGCATCAGGCACCGGCGCAGACGCAGCAGGCATGGCAGGCGCTGCAGCGCGAGGCTGACAAGGCGCTGAAGGCACCGCTCATGAGTGTGACCGATAAAGGACTTATGCCGCCAGGCGGCTCAAAGCATGATTACCTCAGCCTCAGCGCTTACTGGTGGCCGGACGCTGCTGCTCCCGGCGGCCTGCCATGGGTGCGGCGTGACGGTCAGATCAATCCGGCCAGCAAAAACAATGACAGCGACGGCGTACGGCTGGCAGCCTTTACCGCGCGGGTGCAGACCCTGACGCTGGCCTGGTATTTTTCCGGCGACGATCGTTACGCCAGCCGGGCGATAGCGCTGATCCGCCGCTGGTTTACTGACCCCGCCACCCGCATGAACCCCAACCTGAACTATGCCCAGGGCGTGCCGGGCAGGGCGGACGGGCGGCGCTCTGGCGTGCTTGACGGGCGCTATCTGGCGACACGCATCGTCGATTCCCTGCTGATACTGCGCCGTGCGCCCGGCTGGCGGCAGGAGGATGAGCAACAGATGCAGCAGTGGATGAGTGATTATCTGCACTGGCTGCAGACCAGCAGGCTGGGGAAAAGTGAAGCACGGGCGGAGAACAATCACGGCAGCTGGTACAACGTGCAGGTGGCGGGCATCGCCTGGTATCTGGGGCGTCCTGAGGTCATTAGCCTTATGCTGGAGCAGGCCCAAAAGCGCATGAATGACCAGTTTGCCGCCGACGGCAGCCAGCCGAAAGAACTGGCCCGCACCCGCTCCTTCCACTACAGCTGGTTTAATTTGCAGGCCCTGACCGCGCTGGCGACCGTCGCCCGACACAGCGGTGCCGGCGATTTATGGCATTACCGCACGCCGCAGCAGGCCAGCCTGCTCACTGCGCTGGATTTTATGGCCCCGTACAGCGACAGTGGGAAAACCTGGCCCTATCCCAGCCTCGATCACCTCGGCGTGAGGCTGATCCCGCTGCTCTCGCAGGCCGATAACCAGCGCAATAGCGATCGCTATCAGGCGACGATCCGTAAGGTCCGATGGGATCGGCCTGCCGATCCAAAAGCCCGTGGGGCGACGGCCGATGCACTGCGCGATACCTGGCTGCTCGCCGTGCCCCGCTTCAGCGTCAGTCCGGCATTGCCGCCAAAGGAATAATCGCGCCGCGATGCTGGATCACCGTACTGGCGGTCAGGTGCCCGCGCCGTGCGGCATCAGCAGGGCTGCCGCCAGTCAGACGCACGGCCAGATAGCCCGCGCTGAACGAATCCCCGGCGGCGGTGGTATCCACCACGGCTGACGGTGGCAGGCGAACGGCGGGGATCTCCAGCAGTGCATCCTGGCCGCTGGCCACCAGGCAGGCGTCGGCCCCGCGTTTGATCACTATTTCACTGGCTCCCGCCTGCTGCGTGCGGGCGATCACCTCTGCCACCGGCGCGTCCCCCCACAGCAGGATCTCATCATCCAGCGTCAAAAAGGCGATATCGGTCAGGGTGAGCATCGCCTGGTAGGCCGTACGGGCTTCCTCCTGGCTCTGCCACAGGCGCGGGCGGTAGTTATTATCGAAGATAATTTTTCCGCCGTTGGCGCGACAGGCGGCGAGCAGCGCATACAGCTTTTCGCGCGCCGGGGCAGAGAGGATGGCCAGGCTGATGCCGCTCAGATAGAGATAGTCGTAGTGGGCCAGCTGACGGCAGATCGCTTCGGCGCGTTCACCCTCCAGCCAGTAGCGTGCGGCGGCGTCGTTGCGCCAGTAGTAAAAAGTACGCTCACCCTGCGGATCGGTTTCGATCACATACAGTCCCGGCAGCTTATCCTCCATCCGCTGGATCAGGTCGGTGTGCAGCCCTTCGCTCTGCCAGGCGGCGACCATCTCGCGGCTGAAGCTGTCGCTGCCCAGCGCGGTCACATAATCCACCCGCAGCGCCTGCTCCGGGACCTGGCGTGCGACATAGACGGCCGTGTTCAGGGTGTCTCCGCCAAATCCCCGGTTCATCTCGCGGCCCTGCTGGGAGAGTTCAATCATACATTCGCCGATCACGGCCAGTTTCTGTTGCGTCATGGTCATTCGCTCAATAAGAAATCTGCCTCTAGTCTCGCCCTGCAGAAGACAACAGTCAACGATTTAAAACGACGTTTTAAATTTATTGTGAAGAGAGTTTATTCTCGGCCAACTGCTGATAAAACGCCCTAAGTTGTGCCTGTTTTAACGATTGAATTCACGCACTTTTGTTACCATGGGTGACATTTACGTGGCGGCGGTATGGCTAACGTTCTCAGAGACGATGCCGATACTTGCAGCACGGGATGCCATATGAAGGCGGTCTCACAAAAAAAGGGTCACAATAATGGTGCTGAATAGCCTCAGTCACCGGTTACCGAACGCAATTGTCGAACAAGAGCAGCTTAAAGAACCTGCCTGGTGGCAGCAGTGCCAGCGTTCCTATAACTTTCAGCCCATTTACCGGGTTAACGGTAGCCTGATGGCAATTGAGTTGCTTACGGCGGTTTTCCACCCGACCGCCCCAGGCAAAAGAGTATCGCCGGAGCTTTATTTTGCAACGCTTGAGATCCCTCAACGCCTGCATATTGTGGCCGAGCAGCTTACGCTGTTGGCCAGATGGGAAAGGAAATTTGTCAGTACCAATATGGTGGCGTCGGTCAATATCGACGGGCCAACGCTGCTGGCTATCCAGCACGACAGTACCGTTCGTCAGCTGATTGCGCGCTGCCCCTGGGTGCGTTTTGAACTGGTTGAGCACCATGTATTACCGCAGGAAGTGATCGTCGCACAGATGCCTGAACTGGGCCCCCTGTGGCTGGACGATTTTGGCTCCGGCATGGCGAACTTCTCCGCGCTGACCGAACTGAAATATGACTACATCAAACTCGCTCGTGAGCTGTTTATCCTGCTGCGTGAAAGTGAAGAGGGTCGCAACCTGTTTGGCATGTTACTGGCGCTGATCAATCGCTACTGCAAAGGCGTGATTGTGGAAGGGGTGGAAACTGAAGAGGAGTGGGAGCAGGTTCGCAATTCCCCCGCCTGTGCCGCTCAGGGCTATTATTTCGCCCGCCCGATGCCGTTTGAACAGCTGGAAACCCTGCCGCTGACCTTCGTCTGATGCCATGTGCTGCCGTCTCGACTATCTTTAGCAGAGACGGATAGCCATCAAGGAGACGACGAATGTCGCGTACGGGGAAAGTCATTAGCTGGATTGCGGGGATAATAGTCGTACTGGTAGGGGGGGCGATCCTGTTTATGGCCACCTTTGACTGGAATCGCCTGAAGCCCACCATTAATCAGAAAGTCTCAGCGGAAATTAACCGCCCTTTTGCCATACGTGGCGATCTGGGCGTGTCCTGGGAACGTCATCGTGACGAACCTGGCTGGCGGCGCTGGGTGCCCTGGCCACATGTTCATGCTCAGGATATTATGCTGGGCAATCCGCCTGAAATCCCCGATGTCACGATGCTGCATCTGGCGCGTATTGACGCCACACTCTCACCGCTGGCCCTGCTGGGTAAGCAGGTCTACCTGCCGTGGATCAAGCTGCAACAGCCGGTGGCGAAGCTGGTGCAGACTGCCGACCACAAGAATAACTGGACGTTTACCCTCGCTGACAGCGGGGAGCCGGGTGAGCGTGAGACGCCATCCGCCTGGTCTTTCCGCCTGGATAACGTTGTTTTTGACCAGGGGCACATCAGCTACCGCGATGCGGTGAATAAGGCCGATGTTCAGGTGGCCGTTGACCCACTGGGCAAACCGGTGGCCTATGCCCAGCTGGCCGGAGGGGAGGACGGACAAAAAGGGGCGGCTGACTTTGTCTTCGGCTGGCGAGCCAGCGGCACCTATAACAACGAAAAACTCAGCGGTGAAGGCAAGACGGGTGGCATGCTGTCGCTGCGCAGTGAGAATACCCCGTTCCCGGTGCAGGCCGATGTGCGCAGCGGCACCACCCGCGTGCGGTTGGCGGGTACCGTGCAGGACCCGATGAATCCCGGCGGGGTAGATCTCCGCCTGCGTTTCTCCGGTGATACGCTGGCCAACCTCTACGGCCTGACCGGCGTCCTGCTGCCGGACACCCCTCCCTATGAAACCGACGGTCATCTGACCGCGAGCTTCCGGCAGAAGGGCGGTGCGGTGTTCCGCTATAAAAACTTTAACGGTCATATTGGTGACAGTGATATCCACGGCACCCTGACCTACCGGCAGGGCAAACCCCGGCCTACGCTGGAAGGGGCGCTGGAGTCCCGCCAGTTGCGTATGGCCGATCTCGGGCCGCTGATCGGTGTTGATTCAGGCAAAGGCAGTGAAAAGACCGCCAAAGCGAAGGCCGGGCGCGGTGAGGCGTCCAGCCAGCCAGCGGATCGTGTGCTCCCGCATGACACTTTTGATACCAAAAGCTGGGATGTGATGGATGCGGATGTGACGTTCAAAGGCCGTCGCATTGAACACAGCAGCTCCCTGCCGATTAGCGACCTTTCCACTCATCTGATCATGAAAAACGGCACGCTACGTCTCGATCCGCTCAGCTTTGGCATGGCCGGAGGCAGCCTGAACGCCAGCGTTCGCCTGGAGGGCAAGACAACCCCCATGCAGGGGCGTATTGACCTTCATGCACGCAAGCTCAAACTGCGCCAGCTGTTCCCGGGCGTTGAGGCGATGCAGAGCGCGCTGGGCCAGCTGAACGGTGATGCTACCCTGAGCGGGCGCGGAAATTCGGTGGCTGATCTGCTGGCGACCAGCAATGGCGATCTGAAACTGCTGATGAATAATGGGCTGATCAGCCGCAATCTGATGGAAATCGTCGGCCTGAATGTGGGCAATTATGTGGTGGGTAAACTGTTTGGTGATGATGAGGTGAGAATAAACTGCGCGGCGGCGAACCTGGACATGAAAAACGGTCTGGCCACGTCGCGGTTGTTTGTGTTTGACACGGAAAACGCGATTATCAACATCACCGGCACGGCCAATTTTGCTAACGAGCGTCTGGATCTGTCGATTAACCCTGACAGTAAGGGCATCAGGATTGTCACCCTGCGTTCACCGCTGTACGTGCGCGGCACCTTTAAAAATCCGGATGCCGGGGTCAAAGCGGGTCCGCTGATCGCACGCGGTGCGGCAGCGGTCGCGCTGGGTGCGGTCGTCGGGCCCGCTGCGGCGCTGCTGGCATTGGTCTCGCCGAGTGATAACGACGATAACCAGTGTACGCGCGTGTTGCAGCAGATGAAAAACGGGAAATAGCGCGGGGGACGATCCGTTACGCCTGCAGGGCCGACCTTTTTTGGGTCGGCCCGCAGCGGCTCAGTTAAACAGCGATTCGTCGCGTGTCTCTTTGCACAGGATCAGCGCAATCAGCGTCAGACAGGCCATCGAGGCCAGATAAACGCCTACGTAGAACAGGCCGTAGTTATGGGCCAGCCAGGTAGCGATGTAGGGCGCAACGGAGGCCCCCAGAATCGACGACAGATTGTAGGAGAACGATGCGCCGGTATAACGGACTTCGGTCGGGAACAGCTCCGGCAGCAATGCCCCCATCGGGCCGAATGTCAGCCCCATCACGCTCAGGCCACAGATCAGGAAGGCCATAATCAGCATCGGGTCACCAGAGCCCAGCATCGACGGGAACACCATCGCAAAACCGATAATCAGCAGGGTGATGACGATCATCGTCTTACGACGCCCGAAGCGGTCAGCCAGCAGCCCGGCAATCGGTACCATGATACCAAAACCAATCACCGCCACCATCAGCATCCACAGGAAGGTATTGCGGGGAATGCCCAGCCCGTTCGGCGCCGGCGTGGTGCCGTAGGTCATGGAATAGACGGTCATAATGTAGAACAGCGTATAGGTCGCCAGCATAATGAACGTACCGATAATGGTGGTACCCAGATGCTTCGTCAGCAGGGTGCCAATCGGCACTTTGACCTGTTTTTTCTCTTTCTGTACCTTAGCGAACACGGGTGACTCGTGCAGGGATACGCGGACATACAGCCCGATCAGCACCAGCACGGCAGACAGGATAAAGGGAACGCGCCAGCCCCAGCTCATAAACTGCTCGTCGGTCAGCAGCCAGGAGAGCAGCAGGAAGGTACCGTTAGCAAAGAAGAAACCGATGGGCGCACCCAGCTGCGGGAACGAACCGTACAGCGCCCGCTTTTTCGCCGGGGCGTTTTCCGTTGCCAGCAGGGCCGCACCGCCCCATTCGCCGCCGAGGCCCAGCCCCTGACCAAAGCGCGCCAGCGCCAGCAGCAGCGGCGCAAAGACGCCAATGGTGTCGTAGCCCGGCAGCAGGCCGATAGCCACGGTCGAAATTCCCATGGTCAGCAGAGAAGCCACCAGCGTGACTTTACGCCCGGCGCGGTCGCCGAAGTGACCAAACAGGGCAGACCCGATCGGCCGCGCGATAAAGGCGATGGCGAAGGTGGCCAGCGACTGCAGGGTGGCGACGGTCGGATCGCCCTGCGGGAAGAAGATATGCGGAAAGACGATCACGGCCGCCGTCGCGTAAATATAGAAATCGAAAAATTCGATAGCAGTTCCGACCAGCGAGGCGATCACCACTTTGCCGCGTGAGTTTACGGGCGTGGCGTCCGGATCGGTGTCGGTGGATGGCGCGATGGAAGCTTGCATAAATGTTTCTTATTTCTTATGTGATTGTAAACGGTGTAACAAGAATCTTACGCACAGCCAAAGCCGCATTCAATGGTGAAAAAGCGCCGGGGAGGGGCATTCAGCGACCGAAAAGAGGATAATTTTCGATACGCGATATTTGCGGGCAGATGGCAGGGTGAAATCGACGAACCGTGGCGTGAATCACTACAAAACCGCATAATTACAGTGTTCTGTCAGCGATAAATACTGTTTGTTGGCTAAATAATCGCCAGGATTCGCGATTTTCAACTGCTTCTGGCTTATTTATGACAACTTATGCTTAAAAAGTATCGCCAGGTTGTTGATAAAAGGTTTAGGAAGGAAACTATCAGCATGGTTTACAACGTCTCCCTCCCGGCATAAAATTCCCGCACTTTCACTTCAGGAGCACACAATTGGACAGTCACCCTGTAACTCACACGTTATAAAGGCAGACCCACTCCGTTGTGAGCCTGCCGAAAACCGGCGGGCTATGTTTCACCTCCTTAATCCGAGCTGTTTCATCCCCCCTTTATTTGCACTCTTCCTGCGTCGCTTGTCTCTGCGCCTGGCTTCCCGTGCATAAAATATTTTTTGCCATAAGGAACACCCGATGAAAGAACCTCCGTCCCGAGAGAGGCTGCGGTGTGACCACAGGGGGATAAACCTGAACTGATCCCTGCCTGCTGTCGTCCTGTCCGCCTGCCTCCCACTGAATAACCGAAAAATATCCTCGTCTGCAGGCGTGCTGTGCCTGCGCGTAAAACACCTTTATTCAAGGAGCTGGCATGATGAAAATGCACCAGACCCACCTGAAAATGGCACGTGACCTGGCTATCGCCAGCGCGGCCACCCAGAGCCAGGATCACACCCTCGCTCATCTGAATACTCAACGTCAGGGGCTGACCCGTGAAGAGGCGGCCGCACGCCTGGAACAATACGGCCCGAATCAGGTCGCCAGTGATCGTGCACCGGCCGCGTTAATTCAACTGTTCCAGGCTTTCAACAACCCGTTTATCTGGATCCTGATGGTGCTGGCAGCCATCAGCGTGTTTACCGACTATGTGATGCCGCTACGGCGCGGCGAAGAGACCGACCTGACCGGGGCTACCATTATGCTGGTGATGATTAGCCTCAGCGGTCTGTTGCGTTTCTGGCAGGAGTACCGCACCAATAAGGCGACGGAAGCGCTGAAGTCGCTGGTCAGCACCACGGCAACGGTAATGCGCCGCAGTCATACAGACAGTGAGGCGGTCAGCAGGGAAGTACCGCTGCAGGAGGTCGTGCCGGGGGATATCGTGCAGCTGTCGGCAGGGGATATGATCCCCGCCGACGTGCGGCTGCTCTCCTCACGCGATCTGTTCGTCAGCCAGGCCGCGCTGAGTGGAGAAGCCCTGCCCGTGGAGAAGTATGACAGCCACAGCCCGCTGCATCGCAACCCTGTTGCCGTTGATGATCAGGACCTGCTAAGTCAGCCGGGTATCTGCCTGATGGGCACCAGCGTGGCCAGCGGCAGCGCCACGGCCGTGGTGGTCGCCACCGGCGGCCAGACCTGCTTCGGGTCACTGGCAAAATCATTAGTCGGTGAGCGCCCACAAACCTCCTTTGACCGTGGCGTCAACAGTGTGAGCTGGCTGCTCATTCGTTTTATGCTGGTGATGGTACCGGTAGTGCTGCTGATTAATGGCTACACCAAAGGTGACTGGAGCGATGCACTACTGTTTGCGCTGGCGGTGGCCGTCGGCCTGACGCCAGAAATGCTGCCAATGATTGTCAGTTCCAACCTGGCGAAAGGGGCGATTGCCCTGTCGAAACGCAAAGTGGTGGTTAAACGCCTGAATGCTATCCAGAATCTGGGTGCAATGGATGTCCTGTGCAGCGATAAAACCGGCACGTTAACGCAGGACAAAATCCTGCTTGCCGGGCATCTCAACCTGCAGGGCCACAGTGATGACCGCGTTCTGCAGCTTGCCTGGCTGAACAGTCGCCATCAGACCGGGGTCAGAAACCTGATGGATCGCGCCGTTTTAGGTTACTGCCAGGGGAATGCGGCGGTCAGCGGACTGTGGCGCTACCGCAAGCTTGATGAACTGCCCTTTGATTTTGAGCGCCGTCGCCTGTCAGTGCTGGTGGCCGATGAAGGCCGGCAAACCCTGATCTGTAAAGGGGCGGTCGAGGAGATGCTGGCGGTTTCTGCCTACCGGATGGAGGGGGGAGAAGTCCGTCCGCTTGATGAGGCCGGTCGCGCTGAATTACGCCAGCTGACCGGGCGCTATAACCAGCAGGGCTTCCGTGTGCTGATGGTGGCAACGCGTCAGGTGAGTGAGCACACGCTTACTTCTCAGCTCAGTGCAGCCGACGAACGTGAACTGGTCATTACTGGCCTGCTGACGTTCCTCGACCCACCGAAAGAGAGCGCGGCTGCCGCCATTGCCGCGCTGCATGAACAGGGCGTGACGGTGAAGATCCTGACCGGCGATAACGCCATTGTCACCGCTAAGATTTGTCGTGATGTGGGGCTGGAGGCGGGTGAGCCGCTGTGCGGCAGTGAGATCGCGCGTATGGACGACGCTGAACTGGCACTGAGGGTGGAAGAGAGAACGCTGTTCTGCCGCCTCAGCCCGCAGCAGAAAACCCGCGTGCTGCAGATGCTGCAACACAATGGTCACACCGTCGGTTTCCTTGGCGATGGCATCAATGATGCGCCGGCGCTGCGCGCGGCGGATGTCGGTATTTCCGTCGACAGCGCGACCGACATCGCCAAAGAGTCAGCGGATATCATTCTGCTGGAAAAAAGCCTGCTGGTGCTGGAGCAGGGCGTGATAAAAGGACGCGAGACGTTTGGCAACATCATCAAGTACCTGAACATGACTGCCAGCTCCAACTTTGGCAACGTCTTTTCCGTACTGGTGGCCAGCGCCTTCATTCCGTTTCTGCCGATGATGGCGATCCATCTGCTGTTGCAGAACCTGATGTATGACCTGTCCCAGCTGGCGCTGCCGTGGGATAAAATGGACAAAGAGTTTCTGCGCAAGCCGCGCAAGTGGGACGCCAAAAACATTGGCCGCTTTATGCTGTGGATGGGGCCGACGTCGTCGATTTTTGATATCACTACCTTCTGGCTGATGTGGCATGTCTTTGCGGCGAACAGCGTAGAAACGCAGGCGCTGTTCCAGTCTGGCTGGTTTGTTGAAGGGCTGCTGTCACAGACGCTGGTGGTGCATATGCTGCGCACGCAGAAAATTCCATTTATTCAGAGCCGTGCCGCCCTGCCGGTGATGCTGATGACCGGGCTGGTGATGGCGCTGGGGATCCTGATCCCGTTTTCACCGCTGGGCCATGCCGTCGGGCTGGTGCCGCTACCGTGGAACTACTTCCCGTGGCTGCTGGCGACGCTGCTGGGCTACTGCCTGGTGACTCAGGGCATGAAACGCCTTTATATGCGCCGTTTTGGCCAGTGGTTCTGAGGGGAGCGTAACGATGAAAAATAATAATGCCGTGACCGCTATTATCCTGTTCTTTATTGGATTGCTGATTTTTTCCAGCAGTATTGCGATGATATTTAGCGGGTAACCTGGTGGGCTGACCGAAAAAAGTCAGCCCCGGGGCACTTTTCCGGTTGGGGCGGCCTTTTATCGGGCCGACCCCGGCCATTATCAGGGCCGGATAAACCGCACATAGATAAAACGAATGACGTAGAACTCAATCACCCCCAGCAGTAGAAACCACAGGCAGAACACCAGCGTATATAGCTGGCCGATATCTGCCAGGTGGAACATCTCAACCAGCCTGCGCGCCAGCGCCAGACCGAACGAGGGCGCAGGCAGCAGCAGCGCCGAGAGAAAGCCGAGCAGCAGGGCGCTCATGGGCATCAGGAAAGTCTCAAACGGGTTTTTCATCACGATTCCGTGTTAGTCAGTTGCGGCTATTTTCTGTTAATCCCAGGCCATCTTCAATCATTAACCACCAGAGCGGCGGGCACCTGCTCACGCATCCAGCGAACGAAGCTACGGCGTTTTTCCGAGGGGCTAAGATCCTGACGCCAGAGGAGATTAATCGGGCGACTGGCGGGTTGCCACTGTTGCAGCAATGGCACCAGTCGGCCATCGGCAATATCCTGCGCCAGCAGAATACGCGGCTGCAGTATCAGCCCGGCCCCGGCCAGCGCCGCCTGGCGCAGGGCCTGACCATCATTACAGGTAAAACTGTTGTCAAAGGGCCAGGTGACGTTGCCCCACTGCCAGGCATTATTTTTATTCCACGCCCGGTTGGCCAGACAACGATGACGTTGCAGATCCTCCGGGGTTTGCGGTGAACCGAACTGCGCCAGATAGTCCGGTGCGGCACACACCACCATCTGATACTCCCCCAGAAACTGGGCGACCAGCGGTTCGCTGTGCTTCAGGCCACCGATGCGGATGGCAAAATCAAACCCTTCCGCAATCAGATCCACAAAGCGGTCGTTCAAATCCAGTTCGATTTTCACCTGCGGATAGCGCAGCTGATAGCGTGTCACCACCGCAGCAATGGCGCTGGCACCCAGATTCAGCGGGGCACTGATGCGCAGCAGACCGGACGGGGTCCGTTTCATATTTTCCACGCTTTCATCCGCTTCACGCAGCTGGGCCAGCGCCAGCTTGCACTGGCGATAGTAACTTTCACCGGCCTCCGTCAGGTGCTGGCGGCGGGTATTACGCTGCAACAGGCGGGTATTGAGTGCGGTCTCCAGCTGACGGACATGCTTGCCGACCATCACGGCGGTGATGTCCAGCCGTCGCGCGGCTTCGCTAAAGTTGCCGCTCTCCACGGCGCAGATAAAGGCTTCGATACTGCGTAATTTATCCATGATTACAAACCCTGGGTTCGGAGTTCCCGAAAGTATCGCGCATTTATTGATCCACTGCACTACGGCACACTCACCGGACTGAATAACCGACAGGAGAGAACAGATGAAAATTTTAGTGATTGGCGCAACGGGCACCGTGGGTCAGGGCATCGTGCAGGAGCTGGCGCAGGATCACCAGGTGATCCGCGTCGGAAAAAACCACGGGGATTATCAGGTCGATCTGAGTCGTGAGGAGAGTGTCAAAGCGTTGTTTGCTCAGACAGGAAAGGTTGATGCGGTGATCGCGGCCACCGGCGGCGTACACTTTGGCCCGCTGGCAGAGATGACCAGCGAGCAGTTTAACCACGGCCTGCAGGACAAGCTGATGGGACAGGTGCGCTTAGTGCTGATCGGCAAAGCCTTCGTTAATCCGGGCGGGTCGTTCACCCTGACCAGCGGTATTCTTGCCCAACAGCCGATCCGCACCGGGGTGAACGCCACGGCGGTGAACGCGGCGCTGGAGGGGTTTGTGCTGGCCGCCGCCGCCGAGCTGAACGGGTTACGCATCAACGCCGTCAGCCCGACGGTATTAACCGAATCGCTGGAGAGCTACGGCCCGTTCTTCCCGGGCTTTGAGAGTGCTCCGGCAGGCCGCGTGGCGCTCGCCTATCGTCGCAGCGTGGAGGGAATTGATACGGGGAAAGTGTTTAAGGTGTGGTAATTCTGCGGGCAAACAGGGGGAGATATTTGGCCAGCAGCCGGCGAAATATCCCCCAGTCCGATCAGGGATGTATATCCCTACTCTTTTTGTAAGACGGTAATTCTTTTAGAGTTTCCGCTCTGTTTTTCACCTCTAAATTAGCCACTGTTAAAAAGTATAGCCGAGGCTATACTCAAATCCCTGATTTTACTGTCTTTTTTTCTGGCGATTAGCGTGCTAGGATGCGTGTCACTTGAACAGGCTTATGATGATTTTTGCCACATAAGCTGATGTTTTAACGACCTGATGCGCCCCTGCTGCTTCAGCCCGGATAAATACAATGAACCTATACGCAACCCTGATTCTGGCTTTTGGTATGTCGATGGACGCCTTTGCGGCGGCGATCGGCAAAGGGGCCAGTCTGCATCGCCCCAGCCTGAAAGAAGCGCTGCGTACCGGCCTGATTTTCGGCGCGATCGAAGCCCTGACCCCGCTGATTGGCTGGGCGATTGGCCTGGCGGCCAGCAAGTACATCATGTCGTGGGATCACTGGGTGGCGTTTGGCCTGCTGTTTATTTTAGGCAGCCGCATGATCATGGAAGGGCTGCGTAAGAAAGAGTGCAACCCGGAAGAAGCCCCGAGCAGCCACGGTTTCTGGCTGCTGGCCTGCACGGCGGTGGCAACCAGCCTGGATGCGCTGGCCGTTGGCGTGGGTCTGGCATTTCTGCAGGTGAACATCGTTACCACCGCGCTGGCGATTGGCGCGTCCACCATGATAATGGCTTCGGCCGGTATCCTGCTGGGCCGTTTCCTGGGCCCGGTGATGGGAAAATGGGCAGAAATATTCGGCGGCGTAGTGCTCATTGGTATTGGCTGTAGTATTTTAGCGGAACATCTGGGCCGGTGAATGCACTCTCCGGCCTGTCAGGGGCGGAGTGGATATGGCGTTATCGATAGTCGACTGGAACAGCCGCAATCAGATTGAATGTTCACACCTCACCGCCAGCCATGCGGCGTTCCCGCTGCACACCCACGAAGAATATGTCATCAGTGCCAACCTCAGCGGCATTGAAACCCTCAGCCTGCACCGGCAAACCCTGTTCGTCCACGCAGGCGACATCACCATTTACAACCCTGAAACGCTGCAGTCTTCGAAGTTTGGTGCCGATCCGGTGGAGTTTTACAGTATTCATCTGCCGCGTCAGGTATTTGCCGATCTTGCCGATCGATCTCCGCCGATCCTGTATGAAGGGGTACTGCGCGATCCCACGCTGTTTGCCGCCATCTGCGGCTATGTGCAGTCAGGTGATGAAGAGCAGGAGCAAAACCTGCTGTGGCTGACCAGCCAGCTATTGCAACACCGGCGCGGCGCGTCCCCTGCGCCTGCCACGCTTCCCGTGGGGCGGGCGCTGGAGTGCATGCGCGATAATCTGACCATAAAGCTGACGCTGGACGAACTGTCTGCCGCTGCCGGACTGAGCAAATATCATTTCGTGCGGCAGTTTCGTCAGCAGACGGGCATTGCCCCGCTGCAATATCATATGCAGCTGCGCCTGCTGGCAGCGCGTAATCTGCTGCGTGACCACCACAGCGCCCTGGATGTGGCGCACCGGCTGGGCTTTTACGACCAGAGCCACTTTATTAACAGCTTTCGCAGAATGATGGGGATCACCCCCCATCACTATCTGCGCAGGCTCAGCCGATAAATTCACGGTAGCCGGAGAGGATCACGTAACCGGCGAAATAGCAGAAAATCACCGCCGACGCGATATACGACCAGCGCAGCATCTTCGCCCCGAGCATGCGTCCGCCAACACTCCCCATCGCACACAGCACCGCCGTCCAGGTCACGCCCGCGAGGAAAAATCCGCTGAGGAACCATCCTGACGCCGCTGTGCCGCTGCTGCTCATCCGCGAAATCAGGGCACCGCCGACCGCGGCAAACCACAGGATCGCCGTGGGCGATGACATGGCGAGGAAAATACCGCGAAAAAAGTTCTGACGAATACTGAGTGCCTGGCCGATGTCCCCGGCGCTAAGGTCCGCCGTCGGGCGCAGGGCGTTCTGCACCATTTTCCATGCAAACCACAGCAGGATGAGCGACCCCCCGATCCACAGCACCCAGCGCACCGCAGTGAACTGCAACAGCACCGCCATCCCCGCCATGGCGAGGATGGCGTAGATCAGATCGCCCACGCAGGTGCCGATCCCCAGCCAAAAGCCGTGAAAATAACCGCGCTGCATCGCCAGGGTGATCATCGCAATATTGGCGATGCCGATATCCAGGCACAGGGAAAGGCTGAGAAGAAAACCATTTGAAAAGGGCATTGGCGTCCGGTCAGTGAGGAAAGTGAAGCCCATTATGCTCAGGGCATGAGCGGAAATATTGGAAAATATTGCGCCTGCGGCAGGGGTAGGGACGCCTCCCGTGCGGCGAGGCCGTTTAGCTCTGGTTTATCTTTTTATCGGCATACTGAGGGTGATTATGTGATCTGGCTCATAAAATATTGCCTGAAAAATGGGCTGCATGTATAATTTTCTAGCAATATTCAATAAAGCGGCATACAGGCCATCATGAAAAAATTCTTTAAATACGTGTTCCGGGTTTATGTCGACACCTTTAAACACGTACCGCCAGGCGCTGTTCTTTAAGCCTGGCTGCACCGAAAACCCTCGATAATGCGTCGGTCAGGGATCGACCGATGGTTATCACCCGTTTCGATTATCCCATGAGAAAGCTATTGCATAACCGTCGCGTCTGCGCGAATCTGTCCTCTATGCAACCGACTCAGCTGTGTCTTACCACCCCAACCACCACCACCACCGCTTATGGCGGCGTGTGGCGAGTTTGCGTGTCTGAGTAGTTAGCACACCTTCCCCCACCCGCCGGTTTCCGACGGGGTCGCTTATTTCTCCGTCGTCACCGGTGTTTACCCGCATCGATAAAGGAGAAATAACATGTCTGACGCCTCCGCGTTATTAATCATTGATATGCAGGCAGGCTTACTGCACGGTCCGCAGGAGCCTCATGATAAAGCCGGTTTACTGGCGAACGTTTCCCATCTGATTGTCACTGCCCGTTTGCAGCAGGTGCCGGTCTTTTTTGCCCAACACACCGGCCCGGCGGGATCGCCGATCGCCGCTGACAGCATGGCGTGGCAGCTGGCTGCGGAACTGCCGCGGGCGGAGACGGACCGCTGTTTTAACAAAGCGCGGCCCAGCTGTTTTGCCGGTACGCCGCTGCTGGCATGGCTGCAGGCGTCTGACGTGAAGCGGCTGGTGATCGCCGGAATGAAAACAGAATACTGCGTTGACACCACCTGTCGGGCGGCGGCGGATCTGGGGTTTGACGTGGAGCTGGTGAGCGATGCCCACAGCACCCAGGACAGTGCCGTGCTCACCGCCGCGCAGATAATTGCCCATCATAATGCAACGCTGGCGGGGCCGTTTGTCCGTCTGGTCAACACGGCGGATGTGCGCTTTGTGTAACGGAGTCGGACAGCATTCAGCAGGATAAACGGAATAAGGCCGGTAAGGCCTTATTCCGCCTGAGGGAGGATCAGAGGGTTGGTCCGGCCTGAGCGATACGCGCGCCGTCTTCTGTGCGGGTGTACTGGGCAAAGTTGTCGATAAATAAGCGGGCTAATTTTTCGGCCGCCTGCTGCCACTGTTCTGCGCTTTCCCAGCCATTGCGCGGGTCAAGCAGGGCATCCGCCACCCCCGGAACCTGAGCCGGGATCATCAGCTCAAAGATCGGCAGCCGGGTATCATTCTGCGCAATCGTCCCGTTAAGGATAGCGTTGATAATATTGCGGGTATCCTTCAGCGACAGGCGCTCCCCTTTACCATTCCATCCGGTGTTGACCAGCCAGGCTTCTGCCTGCGTTTCTGCCATTTTTTCCGCCAGCACGCTGGCATAACGGGTCGGTGGCAGCATTAAAAAGGCGGCCCCGTAGCAGGCAGAAAAGGTCGGTGTCGGCTGGGTGATGCCGCGTTCGGTGCCGGCGAGTTTAGAGGTAAATCCGGACAGGAAGTGGTACTGCATCTGTTCACGGGTCAGGCGCGAAACCGGCGGCAGCACGCCAAAGCCATCCGCCGCGAGGAAAATCACTTTCGACGGATGGCCTGCAGCGGACACCGGGCGGACGATATTCTCAATATGATCCAGCGGGTAGGAGACCCGGGTGTTTTCCGTTTTGCTGCCATCAGCGAAGTCGATGCTGCCATCGGCCTTCACCATCACGTTTTCCAGCAGCGCGTTGCGGCGGATGGCGCGGTAAATTTCCGGCTCTGCGGCTTCACTCAGATTGATGGTTTTGGCATAGCAACCGCCTTCAAAGTTGAAGACGCCCTCCGCGTCCCAGCCGTGTTCGTCGTCACCGATCAGCTCGCGCAGCGGGTCTGTGGACAGCGTGGTTTTACCGGTACCGGACAGGCCGAAGAACAGCGCAACATCCCCCGCAGCACCCCGGTTGGCGGAGCAGTGCATTGAGGCAATTCCCCGCTGGGGCAGCAGGTAGTTCATCACTGAGAACAGCCCTTTTTTCATCTCGCCGCCGTACCAGGTCCCGCCAATCAGCTGAATTCTCTCAGTCAGATTGAAGGCCACAAAGTTTTCAGAGTTCAGCCCCTGTGACTGCCACTGGCTGTTGGTGCATTTTGCGCCGTTCATCACGATGAAATCAGGGGTGAAGTTCGCCAGCTCCTCTGCGGAAGGGGCGATAAACATGTTTTTCACAAAGTGCGCCTGCCAGGCGACTTCTGTCACCACCCTGACCGCCAGCCGCGAGTCGGCATTGGCACCACACCAGGCGTCTACCACGTAGAGTTTTTTCCCTGACAGCTGCTGGCAGACCAGCGCGCGCAGTTCTGCCCAGACGGCTGGCGACAGCGGTTTATTATCATTACGGCCATTGCCGGCGTCAGACCACCAGACGGTATCTTCGGTCAGGGCATCCCTGACGATATATTTGTCGCGCGGGGAACGCCCGGTAAACTCGCCGGTATCCACCGCGGCGGCACCGGAGGCGGTGAGAGTGGCGCGTTCCCAGCCGGTAAGCCCGGGCGCGGTTTCATGCTCCATCAGCAGTTCATAGCTGGGGTTGTAAATCACGTCATGAAGGTCGGTAATACCAAGGTCTGACAAAGCGGCTTTTAGAGATACAGTGCTGGACATGAGATACCTGACTAGTAATGGTCTGAGGATGGGTTAACGGTTTGTTGCGAACTCGTGCAGGGATACTAGCACTGGATAATGGATGCTCTAATTGCATAATTTCTATGCTGCATGCTAAATTTGCATAGCGTTTTTGCGACAGGGGAAACAGACATCGATGATCGGTAATCTCGAAGTAAAATGGTTTTATGATGTGATTGCCCTGGAGGAGAGCCGGAGTTTTACCCAGGCCGCAGAGAAGCGAAATATTTCGCAGTCCTCCTTCAGCCGCCGTATTCAGTCCCTTGAGTCTGCCCTGGGTTTTATGATTTTTGACCGCAGCAAAAACCCGCTACAGCTGACGCAGCAGGGTAAAAACTTTATCGGTTATGCCCGCAATATGCTTGATGATATGGATTTCCAGCTCAACCGAATCAAGGGGTTAGACAACCTCAGGCAGAGCATTAAAATCGATGCGGCCCCGTCGTTATCCGTGCTGCTGCTGCCCGAAATGATTGCCGGATATAACGACAGCCTGGAGCGTATCCATTATGTTGAATCGATTAACGTGGATGAGGCAGTTTATAACCTGAAAGAGGGGAAGTGCGATTTTATTCTGAGTTTTTATAACGAAGAGCTGATGAACTATCCCTTTGTTCATCATAAGATTTTTGACTCTCACCTCCATCTGGTTACGCCCTGTGACGATCACGGTCAGCCGCTGTATTCCCTCAGTAACGATATTCTGCCCCTGATGAAATATGCCAACGACAGCTACATGGGACGGCAGGTGAATCAGGTGATCGATACGCTGTCTGACGACACCTTTTCACTGCGGTTTGTCTCGTCAATGAGCGAACTGCTGAAGCGCATGATCGTTAACGGCCAGGGGGTGGGCTGGCTGCCGCAGTATTCGATCAAGGATGAACTGCGTGAGGGCAGGCTGGCCATTCTTGATCCTGCGGTGTCGCTGGAAATTAAAGCCTATGTTTATCGCTCCGGCTCCCGGCTGAATCTGTCTGCGGAGCGGTTCTGGCAGTATATTCGCTCCCAGCCGACACGGCGGGAGTAACGCCCCGGAGAGGGACGGGGCCGATCGGCTTTTCCGCCCCACCCGGCACAGGGCCTGTTACGCGAAATCGACCCAGGTTGCGCCCGCATCGGCTGACGCAACGCAGCGCTCTACCCACTGCACGCCTGCCACCCCGGCATGAACATCCGGATACCAGAAATCTGCCAGCAGCGCGTCATCACCCCGGTCGGTCGCATCCATGGCAATCGCAAAACGGCGGTACAGATTCGACCAGGCTTCGAACAGCCCTTCCGGATGGCCGCCGCCGATGCGGTCCTCTTCCCGCGCACGCGGGGTCAGGTAGCCCATTCCCCGCTCCAGAATACGCACCGGCTCACCCTGAATTTCATACCGCAGCTGGTTTGGCTGTTCGTCCCACCACTCCAGGCTGGCTTTCGATCCGATCACGCGGATCTTCTGGCCGTGCATCGATCCGCAGTTCACGGCCGAACACCACAGCGATGCCACCGCCCCGTTATCGTACTCCATCAGGACAAAGGCGTTATCCTCCAGCGGCGCACGGGTTTTGACAAAGCTCTGGCGTGAACACATCAGGCGTTTGATTTTCAGATCGGGCAGCATGGTTTCTGCCAGGAACAGCGGGTGCGTCGCCAGGTCGCCCAGCACGTAGCTCGGCCCGACGAAGGCCGGATCGACGCGCCAGCGGGTGCTCGGGTTATCCAGCTCGACCGCTTCATTATGAAAGCCGTGCGAGAACGACATATTCACAATGCGAATATCGCCCAGCAGACCTTCCGCAATCATACTGCGCGCCTGCTGGATCAGCTGATGACCGGCGTAGCCGTAGGTAACGCCGATAATTTTATGCTGCCTGTGGCTCAGGGCGGCCAGCTCTTTCGCTTCTGCGGTGGTAAAGCACAGCGGCTTTTCACACACCACGTGCAGGCCAGATTCCAGCGCGGCTTTACAGATGGCGAAATGCGTATTATTGGGCGTGGCGATCGATACCGCTTCAATACCGTCAGCGCGCGCGGCTTCTTCAGCAAACAGCGTCTGATAGTCCGGGTAGCAGCGATGGCCATCCACGCCCAGACTCTCGCCAAAGGCGCGGCCACGTGCCGCATCAATATCGAACGCGCCCGCGACCAGGGTAAAGGTGCTGTCGCGCAGCGCAGCCGAGCGGTGGATATAGCCAATCTGGCTGGTACCGCCGCCGCCTACCATGCCCCAGCGCAGGGAGCGGTCGAGAGGTTTAATGCCGTTAATCATCTGATATTCCTTAATTAAAATCCGACAGAGGTGAGATAACGCAGACTTTCGGTCACGTCGTGCAGGCTGCCGTCGGCCTGGCGTGGGTCACGTTCCTGCTCGATAGTGATCCAGCCCTGATAGTTGCGCTCTGCGAGGAAGGCGCGTACGGCCGGATAATCAATCGCCCCCTGGCCAATCGGGCACATCACCCCTTCGGCACAGGCGCTAAAGAAGTCGAGTTCACGGGCGAGGACGTCGCGGAATACCGCGTCGTTTACGTCTTTAAAATGCAGATAATCAATGCGCTCAAAGTAGTGTGCCAGCGCCGGGATAGGGTCCATTCCGGCGTAGTAAAGGTGTCCGGTGTCCAGGCACAGGCCCGCCACGCCGTGCGGTATGGCCTGCACCAGCTTTTCCAGTTCATCGGCAAACTCAATATTGCCGCCCGCGTGCGGGTGGATCACCGGGCGTACGCCGTAGGTATGGGCAATGCGGCTTATCTCGCTGATGTGCTCGATCATGCGCTGCCAGTCACTGTCGGACAGGCGGGCGGCTTTGTCGTACTGCCCGGCAAAGCGCGCACGGTCGGCGTTACCGAAGTCGATAATCACCAGATAGGGGGCCGGTAGGTTATCGCCGTGAACGGGTGCGGCCGTAGGAACGGCCGACAGATGGCGGCACAGGTGATGAGTCAGTTCAATCATCGCCGGGAAGTTCGCTTCGCTGACCAGGTCGTCAAAAATCGTTCCCGCGACTATCGTCAGGCCATACTGCTGCAGTTTTTCGCTCAGCAGTGCCGGATCAGTGGGCAGGTAGCCCCAGGGCCCCAGTTCAATACTGGAATAACCGGCCTGCGAGGCCTCTTTCAGCACCTTCTCGTACGGGGGCAGGTAGGGGTTTTTCGGGTCATCCACCCCCCAGCTGCAGGGCGCATTCGCAATATGAATCGTCATGTTAGTGTCCTGTCGTGATCAATAAACGGCACTCAGAGAGTGGCGGCCTTGCGTGCTTGTTTGTGGCTTTCGAAGCGTTGCAGCACCAGCGCTTCCATTTTTTCCAGCGAGACGCCTTTGGTTTCCGGCAGCAGGGCCTTCACGAACCACCAGGAGGCCAGAGAACACACGGCGAACAGCAGGAGCGGGAATGCGCCGTGGAAGTGATCGTTAAGCCAGGCGTTCTGGTTCATCATCGGGAAAGACTGGCTGACAAAGAAGTTACCGGCCCACATGGCGCAGATAGAGAAGCCCATACCCGCGCCGCGCAGACGTGTTGGAAAGATTTCGCCAATCACCGTCCAGACCACCTGGCCCCAGGTGCCGCCGAACAGGAACATAAAGCCAAACAGGCCGATGACGGAGGCCCAGCCGGTCATACCGCTGTAGAAGGTCGTGAAGGTCACCAGCAGACAGAGGGCAGAGCCGAGGGAACCGATCAGCAGCAGTGATTTACGGCCCATTTTGTCAATCAGCATCATGCCGGCCATCACCCCAATGAACTGCAGAACGGCCAGCCAGATGGTCATGTACATCGCCTCCTGCATATTGTGGGTAACATTCATCAGCAGCGTCGGACCGAAATACTGGATCACGTTAATCCCGGTGAGCTGGTTGAAAAGCGCCAGGCCAACGCCAATCACCAGGAAAATAGCGCTCTTGCGGTTGAAGCTGACGCGTTTGCGCTTTTCCGGTGTGTCGGCGTCATCACGTAGTGAATCCTGAATTTCCGTCATCACGCGGCGGGCATGTTCCGGCGTTGAGATGCGCGACAGGGTGTGCAGTGCCTGCTCATGGCGGCCGACCATCGCATTCCAGCGCGGAGATTCCGGAATAAAGCCGACAAACAGGAAGAACAGGACGCAGGGTACAAAAGCCGCACCCAGCATCCAGCGCCAGCCGTAGGCATTTAACCACTCCGCGTCGGCATTTTTGGCGATAAGGTAGTTAGTGGCCAGCACCAGTACCTGGCCGCCCACGCAGCAGATCATATGCATGGTCATGGCGCGGCCGCGATAATCTTTCGGGGCCACTTCCGCAATGTAGATAGGGGATATCACCGAGGCGAGGCCGATGCCAAGACCGCCGATAATGCGGAACACCACAAAGGTGGTGAAGTCCGGTGCCAGCGCCGTTCCGGCCACCGACACCACAAACAGCATCGCCGTGACGATCAGCATTTTTTTGCGGCCATAGCGATCTGCCAGTTTCCCCGCCGCCAGGCAACCGATGATGCAGCCGATGATGACATTGGAGACGGCCCAGCCGGTTTCGGCAGGAGAGAGTTGATAATGGTGGCTGATAGGTTCGATAGCACCGGAGATGACCGACGAATCATAGCCAAACAGCAGGCCACCCAGGGCGGCGACAGCGCAGATCGCCATCACATACGCCATGTTGTGTTTTGGTGTTGTCCGGGACACGAGATAATCCTTCCGTTGTTAATTGAAGGAAGTATCAAACAAACGTTCCATTGATCACAATGATGGAATATTTGTTTTTTGATGGTGATCTCACTAAATTTGATAGTTTTAAATGATTATATTCTATCATTTGAATGAATTCAGCGAGTTATCCGGCAGGGGATGTGAAACAGCAGGCCGGTGGGAACCGGCCCGATGAGCCTTTTAGTAATTTTCTTTGGTAATCAGTTCAAAACTGCTGGTAAGGGTAATAAATCCGCCCCGTTCGTCACGACTGGCCTTCTGCATCGCCTCGACGACGCGGGCAGCCAGTTCATCCAGCCGGTGAGCAATCATCATGTCCAGCGTGCCGTCGATCAGGGCCAGCTGCGCATCCTGCAGTGGTCCGTGGCAGATCAGGGTTATCTCGTGCCGCCTGTCGCTGTCGCGCAGTGCATTGACCACCCCTTCGACCCCGCCACACGGTGCGTAGATCACCGACAGCTCAGGGTGACGCTGGATCAGATCAGCAGTCACCTGATAGCCCTGCGCCACGTTTTCAAAACTCTTTACCGGTTCCAGCACCGTATGACCCGTGGCGTACTCACGCAGATAGGAACGGAAGCTGATCTCACAGGTCTCCTGACATAAAAAACGATTATCTCCGACGATAACCCCCACTTTACCCGGCGGGCCACTCAGACGTTGCACGGCCCAGGCGGCCGTTCTGCCCGCTTTACGGTTATCCAGCCCGATATAGCCGGAGTGACCGCAGGGCGACAGGTCGGAGAGCACCGTAAAGACCTTGACACCCTTCCGGCTGGCTTTCTCAACCGCCCGGCGGATCAGCGCATTGTCCAGGGCAATCAGTGCCAGAACGTTCACCCGGTCGCTCAGACTGTCGATAGCGGCAGCCGTTTCTTCAATCGCGTGGATATCGTGAAACGCAAATTCGACCGCTGTGCCTTCCTGTAAAAACGGGGCTGCATGCTGTTCCAGCGCCCGGGCAAAGGTGTCGTAAAACGAATAGTCACGTGACAGCAGGATCACCCCGATACGCAGTGTGCCTGCGCTCTGGCGTGGCACCGAGGCCGTGAGAAAATCAGGATCGAAACGATAGCCAAGCCGCGAGGCGGCCTGAATCACGCGGTTTTCCGTATCCGGACGCACCGGTGCCCGACGGTTCAACACGCGGTCAACGGTGGCAACGCCCACGCCAGCTTCGCGGGCAATGTCCGTCAGTGTGGTTTTTTTCATCAGGTGGCCCTTGATAAGAGTTATGACAAAAAACTATCACGTCTGCTGACGGCGCAACAGCACAGGTGCGGAGCTAAATACTCAGGACATGAAGTATGTCAGATTATTTTTTTTGTTTTAGATGAAATAAGATTCAAATATTTCATTTCAGGACATGCCGAAAGGGGCTTAAAAAAAACTGAAATAACCAGATTTATGCTATCGTGCTGCAAACATACCGTGTGGTATCTTTGAAATGAAAACGTCATGAATGATCACTCTCTTTCCGCCCGTTCTCTTCGGGCAGCACTCTGCTGTGAGCGAGGCTATAAACGTAAAAAACAGCCCGAGCAGGTGCGGGCGGCGCTGATCCACAGTGCCGCTGAACTGGCTGCGATGCAGGGTCTGGCTGGCGTGACCGTGCAGGCGGTGGCGGCCGCGGCCGGCGTGACAAAAGGGGGTTTTTTTCATCATTTCCCCCATAAGCAGGCGCTGCTGGATGCAGTATTTGATCACTTTATGGCAGAGAACGAGCAGGCGATTGACCGCATGATGGCGGCCGACGACCTGGCGTCAGGCTGCTTCACGCGCGCTTATATCAGCGTTGCGTTCGACGATATTTTACAGGCAGAGAAAAGCCTGAGCATGCCGCTGTCGCGGTCAATGATGGGCTCACCCGAACTGTGCGAACGCTGGGCGGCGTGGCTGGCCGGGCGTCTGCAGCGCCACCGTGACACCGACTGCGAACCACAGCATGAAGTGGCGCGGCTGGCCGCCGACGGCGCATGGCTGGCCTGTTCCCTGGGGAATTCCCGGGGCATTCGTGACCCGTTAACGCTGAAAAACTATTTGCTGACACTCACCAGAGAGCATAATTCACCGTGAAAACGACCTTCAAACAGGAAGTGGTTTACCAACTTCTGCACTGGCTGGAAGGGAATATCCATACGCCACTCTCCATCAATGACTTCGTTGAGAAATCGGGCTATTCCAAATGGCATCTGCAACGCATCTTCAAAGAGGTGACCGGGCAAAAGCTGGCGTCGTACTGTCGTCAGCGGCGGTTGACCTCAAGTGCGTTTATGCTGCGCCTGTTTGATAAGCAGATTGACTCCGTGGGCAGCGAGCACGGTTTCTCCAGCCATAACGTCTATCACAAAACCTTTAAGCGGCATTTTAACGTCACGCCGGCGCAGTACCGCGATGCGCTGCACTGGTCCTGCAAGGGGCTGTGCCCGCCAATCAATCTCACAGCCGAGCCGGTGCCGGAGGGCCGTCTGGTTGAGCTGGATGCGATGACCCTGCGGGGACGGATGACGGATTATGCTTTCACGCAGGACACTATCTGTCACTTTTGCTGGGATCAGCGTGAAGTGCTCTGGCGGCAGCGGCTGGCAGAGTCGCCGGCCCATTCCGGCGCGCTCTACGGACTGTCGAACGTGATTAAAGGAGGACCTCGCGCGGATGACTGCGCCACCCTGCAGTATCTCGCCTGCTTCCATCCTGACGCCGGCATGGCAGAAGCGCCGCTGGTTGACATTACGGTCGAAAAACAGACGTATCTGCACTTCATTTTCAACGGTGAAGCGCACCAGTTCGCTGACTTTATTAAGCTGATTTATGAACACGCGTTGCCGACCGCAGGCGCTGTGCGTCGCGATGGCTATGATATTGAACGTATTGATCCGCAGCGTTTCAGCGCGTCACGGAGTGGTCGCATCGATTATTACGTGCCGGTGCTGATCTGACGCCGGGCTGGACGTGGGGAAGGCGCTGGGGTTCGGACTGGAGGCGGCAGGATCGGGTATGCCCGTTCCCTGTTATCCAGGGACCGGGCATATAACCTTAAGTCATGCTACTGACAGCCGGGCAAATCTTATTTCAGCAGCTCGGCAGTCATGTGAACGCCGTTGTTGGTGTTGGCTTCGGTAATTTTGTAAGACGACGCACCGGCCTGCTGTGCCTGAGCGGCGATTTTCGCTTCAGCGCTGTCCAGGGTGCTGCCGGTTGCGGTAACGCTCTGCGCGAAGCTGGCGAAAGAAACGGTAGAGAGCATGATAACAGCAGCAAAAGTTTTGATAGATTTCATCGGGTCATTCCTTCATTAGTTTTGTTTGGGTAAGGCGTATTGCCTCGTTGAAAACAATAGTACGCCTGCTAATGAAGTAGTGATAGCGGAGTGATTTGCTGTTGTTTATCAAAAAAACTGATTGATAACTGACCGCGTTTTACATAACTTGCAGACCGCTGACTTTTGCTGCGGTTTCACGTCCTGCCTTGACCCCAATTGACATAAAACAGCCCGCCGGGGTCACTTTCGCTCCCGGCGGGCCGGGCTGTTTCAGTCAGCGGCAGTCAGCTTCAGTTCTGCAGCGTAGCAAGGAAGTGCGCTTTCACTTTTTCAGCCTCGACGGTCAGGCACAGTTTCTGCACGCAGCTGCCGGCAAACGGATCGTCGTATGATGCGGCGCTGTGCAGCTGACGCAGCGTCTGGCCACGGCTGATCCCCCCGGTGACGACCCGCACCGGAGAGGCTGTCACGCCGAACCATTCCGGGTGGCAGAGGTAAGCAATGGTCAGGGTGTCGTGCAGCGGCATGCCTTCCGTCCCCTCTTTTTCGCGGCTGTATTGCAGATAACGGCGGGAGATGGCTTCCAGTACCGGGTGTTTCAGGCCGCGTATCTCATCGCCGCTGACCAGCACCTGATGGGTGACGTCCAGCGGCAGTAGCACGACAGGCATCCCGGCGTTCAGCACCTGGTCGGCGGCGTGCGGATCTTTCCAGATATTAAACTCAGCAAATGGGGTGACGTTACCGCTGTGACCCTCAGTCCCAAAGGCACCGCCCATGATCACCAACTGTTTGATCTGCGGCACGATATCGGGGGCCTGGTTGATGGCCAGCGCAATATTGGTCAGCGGGCCGATAGCCACGAGGGTGAGGGCATCGGGATGGGCGCGAACGCTGCGGATAATAAATTCAATAGCGTTATCAGCGGCCCCGTTCCATGGATTGTCAAACACCCCACCCAGCCCGTCCTCGCCGTGTACCGCCCAGGCGGGGGGCGACGGGGCGTGAGCCAGCGGGCGGGAACTGCCGCGATAGATCGGCACATCCAGGCCAATTTTCTGGCTGAACAGCCGGGCGTTACTAACCGCCTGGCCGACCGGAACATTACCAAAAACCGTAGTGATGCCAATAATATCGAGGCTTTTTGCGGCAAAGGCGAGGGCAAAAGCGTCATCAACGCCAATATCGGTATCAAAAATAATTTTCTGCATCAGAATCTCCTTTCCGTTGGGCTGCGCCCGATCCTCCCTGGCGGATCTGTCAGGTGGTCAGCAACGTATGCAGCGCCTGTAAGTCACGTTTTACCCACTCCAGCTCCTGGGCAAATTTGTCATCCGACACCAGCGGCTGACGAAAGACGGTGAGCAGCACCTGGGACCCCTCTTCATTCGCCACAATACGCATCGGGACAAAAATCTCTTTGCTGTAACCGCTGTCGATGTAGTGGTCCATGATGCAAAAAGGGTTGTGCGCGGTAAAGCGGACTTTCACCGGGCCCTGCGGGCCACGACCTTTCCAGCCGTTCCCTTCAGGTTCCAGCGGTCCCTGGCTCAGGCCCGAGGCCCACTTCGGGAAAAATTCCGGCTTCCAGATCGTTTCATACAGGTCTACCCAGTTACGGTGAATAGCCAGGCTAAGGGTGTGTGAGGACAGCATAAAACCTCCGGTCAGTGTTCAGTAGCGAATTTAAGCACCCTCGCCAACAGATGAGAAGCCCCGGAGGGCCTGTTATGTCCATACCACGACACAGCTCGCAAATTATTGTCAGCGATTTCAATGACCGTTAACGGCTTGTTTTGCCAGCCAGCCCGGCCTATATATACGGCTCAACGAAGGACTGGGAGAAAGGGTATGAAGCAAGGGGATATCGGGCGCTTAGTTCTGCTGGCTGCCATCTGGGGGGCCAGCTTTATGTTTATGCGCGTGGCCACGCCGTATTTCGGTTCACTGAATACCGCCTTTTTGCGCGTGCTGTTTGGCTGCCTTGGCCTGCTGACGCTGCTGCTGGTACTGCGGGTCAGGATCCGCTTTAGCGGCAAGGCGCTGCCGGCCGTGTCGTTAGGTGTGATCAATTCAGCCGTTCCGTTTGCGATGTACTGTCTGGCGGCAAAGTGGCTACCGGCGGGTTACTCCGCCATTCTTAACGCGACCACTCCGCTGATGGGCGTGCTGATTGGGGGGCTGTTTTTCAGCGAAAAATTTACCCTGAGAAACATCGCCGGGGTGCTGCTGGGTCTGCTCGGTATCGTGCTGCTGACCACCACCGGCAGCCTGGCCTTGTCACAAGAGGTACTGCTGGGTATTGCGGCCTGTCTGGTGGCGACGGCCTGCTATGCCAGCGCAGGCTTTCTGACGAAAAAGTGGATTGGCGACCGAGGCGGCATGGATGCACGACTGGTGGCGCTGGGCAGTCAGATCGGAGCCAGCGTTTTCCTGCTGCCGTTCTTCGTCGGGTCGCTCCTCACCCAGCCTGCGGTATCGTGGTCTCATCCCGGCGTCTGGCTGTGCGTGCTGGCGCTCGGCCTGGTATGTACCGCCTGGGCTTATATTCTTTTCTTCCGTCTGATTGCCGATATCGGCCCGCTGAAAACGCTGACCGTCACCTTCCTGATCCCCCCGTTTGGCGTGCTGTGGGGCTATCTGTTCCTCGGGGAGACGCTGTCGCAGGGATTTATCGCCGGAGGGCTGGTGATCATCGTGGCGGTATGGCTGGTGGCCGGGGGCGTGAAAGCAAAACCGCACATCGAAGAGGTTTCCCTCAAATCCTGACACCCCCTCTGAGGATGGATGGGTGATGCGCTACCCGCAGAGCATGAGCAAAAGGGTATAGCGGGTAACTTTTTCAGTGATATCCGGCACAGCAGGTGGACTCCATACTGACGGCATCACCGCTATATGGAGAAGACGATGACACCTGCTGTTCACGATCTGCGCTCTGCGCTGGCCCTGCTGGCCGACCTCCCGGGGGAACGGGTGGAAACCGATACCGAAGTGGATCCGCATGCGGAACTGTCCGGCGTCTACCGCTACGTGGGTGCGGGGGGAACGACCCGGCGGCCGACGCGGGAAGGCCCGGCAATGCTGTTTAATAAGGTGAAAGGTTTCCCTGATTTCCGCGTCGTGACCGGCGTACTGGCCTCCCGACGTCGCGTGGGTCACCTGCTGGACTGCGATCCTGCCCGCCTCGGCCACCGGCTGATGGACGCGGTGAGTCATCCCATTTCGCCAGTGCTGACGCAACAGACCGACATCCCCTGTCAGGAGGTGGTGCACCTCGCCAGCCATCCGGATTTTGACCTGCGCACGCTGCTGCCCGCCCCGACCAATACTGAAGAGGATGCCGGTCCCTATTTCACCATGGGGCTGTGCTATGCCAGCGACCCGGAAACCGGGCAGTCTGATGTAACGATTCACCGGCTGTGTATTCAGGGGCGCGATGCGCTGTCGATGTACTTCGCCCCCGGCCGCCATCTGGATGTGTTCCGCCAGAAGGCGGAAGCCGCCGGGCAGGCGCTGCCGCTGACCATCAGCATCGGTGTTGACCCGGCAATTTACATCGCTGCCTGCTTCGAGCCACCCACCACGCCGCTGGGATTTGATGAACTCAGCGTTGCCGGGGCATTACGGGGACGTGCGGTGGTATTAGCGCAGGCGCGCACGGTGGATGCGCGAGCCATTGCTCACGCCGAAGTGGTGATTGAAGGGGAACTGGTGCCGGACGTGCGGGTACGTGAAGACCAGAACACCCAGACCGGTAAGGCAATGCCCGAATTTCCCGGCTATACCGGGGCGGCGAATCCCGCGCTGCCGCTGATCAAAGTGAAAGCGGTCACCCATCGTCAGCAGCCCATTCTGCAGCACACCATTGGTTGCAGTGAAGAGCACGTGAACATGGCCGGTATCCCGACCGAAGCCAGCATTCTTGGCATGGTAGAGCGGGCGATGCCGGGACGTCTGCTGAATGTCTATGCGCACCCGGCGGGGGGCGGTAAGTTTCTGGCCGTTATGCAGTTTAAGAAAAGCGGGCCGATGGACGAGGGGCGGCAGCGTCAGGCGGCGCTGCTGGCCTTTTCCGCCTTCCCTGAGCTGAAACACGTCATGCTGGTTGATGAAGATGTGGATATTTTTGACAGTAACGACGTGCTGTGGGCGATGCAGACGCGCTATCAGGGGGATGTGGATACGCTGTTTATCCCCGGCGTCCGCTGTCATCCGCTCGATCCGTCGCAGATACCGGCCTTCAGCCCCACCATCAGCGATAAGGGGATCGCCTGCAAAACCATTTTTGACTGTACGGTGCCCTACGCGTTGAAAAGCCAGTTCCAGCGCTGCCAGTTCAAAGAGGTGGACGTAAAACGCTTCCTGCCGGATTTTACCTGAGCAGCAGACCGGCCGCAGGGGCGCGCTGTCTGCCGATCGCCCCGAAAAGCATCACCGGTTTCGTCGCATTGACTGCATTTGCGGTAAAAAGGCGTTTTCTCCTGCCACCGGATCCCGCCATGCTGAAACTCAAACCGCTGCACTATTTCAAAACCGTGGTCGAAAAAGGCTCTATTTCGGCCGCCTCACAGGTTCTGTTCACCGCACAGCCGCCCATTAGCAAGGCACTACTGCAGCTGGAGTCCCATTGGGATCTGCGGCTGTTTGAACGTACCCCGCGCGGCATGATCCCCACCGATGCCGGGCGTTATCTTTACCAGCGCGCCAGCGATCTGTTACAGCTGGCAGAGATCATTGAGGGAGAGATACACGCCTTCAGCGAAGGGCAGCGCGGCGTGCTGCGTATCGGCTGTGTCGATATGGCGACGGGCCTGCTGGCCGGGGCGGTTGCCGCACTGCGTGAGGATCACCCGGCGCTACAGTTTTCACTGCATCAGGGCGACCCACTTTTTCTGGAAGAGCTATTGGAGCGCCGCCAGATCGACGCGGCGCTGGTGCATCTGCCGCTGACCCTGACGGCCAGTGATGTTGACAGCATGGCACTGCAACAGCTTTGCGTACGGGCGCTGTGCCTGGCTGATGACCCGCTGGCGGAGGCGTCATCGCTATCGCTGGCGGCGCTGGCGACGCATCCGCTGGTGCTGCTGCGCCGCCAGCGTGGATTCGGCATCTACGAACGGGTGCTGGCCTGTTTTCATAATGCGGGCCTGGCCCCTGATGTGGTGGCTCAGGCCAGCGATCTGCCGGTGATGAAACAGCTGGCCCGGCAGGGCGTGGCGATCGCCCTGGTGCCGTCGCTGGGCGACAGCCCACCGGATGCCGGACTGGTGGCGCTGGCAGTACCTGAACTGGACGGTGCCGCCGACAGGCTGGCGCTGATTTATCATCAGCAGCACGCCGGGAGCGCGGTACTGCGGCCACTGCTGGCGTATTTTATGGCCGTCGCCGCGCCCGGCTGGCATCCCGGTGAGTGAGGACGAAAAACCTCTTTTGTGAGGGCATCATGCCTTCACCCCCCTGCGCCAGCAGAAGAAATCTTCGCCACATACGGCCCGTTTTTATACTTTTTTTACACCCCAGCCCCGCATTTTTACATCAACTTTGCACGCCACTCGCAACAATACCTGAACTGAAAAACGCCTCTGGAGGTGTGTTGTGAGCGTCGCTGTGATTACCGGCATTGTGCTGGTCTGTTTGCTGCTGGGCTACCTGGTGTACGCCCTGATCCGTGCGGAGGAGTTCTGATGGCCGCTCCCGCATTTTTACTGATTGCTACCTATCTGCTGCTGCTGATGCTGCTGGCCCGCCCGCTGGGTAAAGGGCTGGCGCGGCTGGTGGATGACCGGCCGCTGCCCGGCATGGCCGGGGTGGAGCGCGTGTTGTGGCGCGTGAGCGGCGTGGCCCCGGAAGGCATGAGCTGGCAGCGTTATCTGTGGGCGATCCTGCTGTTTAACGCCTGCGGCCTGCTGCTGCTGCTGGTGATACTGATGAGCCAGGGCAGCCTGCCGCTGAACCCGCAGCACCTGCCGGGACTGAGCTGGGATCTGGCGCTGAATACCGCCGTCAGCTTTGTGACCAACACCAACTGGCAGGCGTACGCCGGGGAAAGCACCCTGAGCTATTTCAGCCAGATGGTCGGCCTGACGGTACAGAACTTCCTGTCGGCAGCCACCGGGATGGCCGTTGCCTTTGCCCTGATGCGCGGCTTTGCCCGCCGGGCGCTGGGTGAGCTGGGTAACGCCTGGCGGGATATCACCCGCATCACCCTCTGTGTGCTGCTGCCGCTGTCGCTGCTGATGGCGCTGTTCCTCGTCAGCCAGGGTGTGCTGCAGAACACCGACGGCTACCTCAGCCTGACGACGCTGGAAGGGGTGAAACAGACGCTGCCAATGGGGCCGGTGGCCTCGCAGGAAGCGATTAAAATGCTCGGCACCAACGGTGGCGGCTTCTTTAACGCGAACTCCGCGCATCCGTTTGAAAACCCGACCGTCTACAGCAATTTTGTACAGATGCTGGCGATCTTCCTCATCCCGGCCGCGCTCTGTTTTGCCTTTGGCGACGTGGTGCGTGACCGCCGTCAGGGCCATGTGCTGCTGTGGGCGATGTCGCTGATGTTTATCGGCGCGGTGGCCGTGGTGATGTGGGCCGAACTGAACGGTAATCCGCACTTCCTGACGCTCGGCGCAGACAGCGCCATCAATATGGAAGGCAAGGAGACGCGCTTCGGCATCCTGAACTCCAGCCTGTTTGCGGTGATCACCACGGCGGCCTCCTGCGGTGCCGTCAATGCGATGCATGACTCCTTTACCGCGCTGGGCGGTATGGTGCCGATGTGGCTGATGCAGATCGGAGAAGTGGTGTTTGGCGGCGTCGGGGCCGGGCTGTACGGCATGCTGCTGTTCGTGCTGCTGGCGGTGTTTATCGCCGGGCTGATGATCGGTCGCTCGCCGGAGTATCTCGGCAAAAAAATCGACGTCTGGGAAATGAAAATGACCGCGCTGGCAATCCTGGTCACGCCCTGCCTGGTGCTGCTGGGGACCGCGCTGGCGATGATGACCGACGCCGGACGCAGCGCGATGCTGAATCCGGGCACGCACGGCTTCTCGGAGGTGCTGTATGCGGTGTCATCGGCGGCCAACAACAACGGCAGCGCCTTTGGCGGCCTGAGTGCCAATACCCCGTTCTGGAACCTGCTGCTGGCGTTCTGCATGCTGGCGGGCCGCTTCGGCATCATTATTCCGGTGCTGGCGATTGCCGGTTCCCTGGCGCTGAAAAAGGTACAGCCCGCAGGCCAGGGCACGCTACCCACCCACGGGGCGCTGTTTATTGCCCTGCTGATTGGTACGGTGCTGCTGGTCGGTGCGCTGACCTTTATCCCGGCGCTGGCCTTAGGGCCGGTGGCGGAACATCTGCAAACGATCGGACGTTAACGGGCGGAGAAGAGAGATGAGTCGTAATCAACAGGCGCTGTTTGATGGAGCGCTGATGCGTACCGCGCTGCTCGATGCGTTTAAAAAACTGGATCCGCGTACCCAGGTACGCAACCCGGTGATGTTTGTGGTGTGGCTGGGCAGTATGCTGACCACGCTGCTGGCCATCGGTATGGCCAGCGGAAACATGTCCGGAGACACCGGTTTTACGGCGGCTATTGCCGTCTGGCTGTGGTTTACCGTGCTGTTTGCCAATATGGCTGAAGCCCTGGCGGAAGGGCGCAGTAAGGCGCAGGCCAACAGCCTGAAGGGCATTACCAAAACCAGCTTTGCCAAAAAACTCGGGGAACCGAAATACGGAGCCAGCCATCAGTCGGTGGCCGCCGAATCGCTGCGTAAAGGCGACTGGGTGCTGGTGGAAGCCGGCGATATGATCCCCTGTGATGGCGAGGTGGTGGAGGGGGGCGCATCGGTGGATGAAAGCGCCATTACCGGTGAGTCAGCGCCGGTGATCCGCGAATCCGGCGGTGACTTCTCCTCGGTGACCGGTGGTACGCGCATTCTCTCCGACTGGCTGGTGGTGCAGTGCAGTGTCAACCCGGGGGAGACCTTCCTGGATCGCATGATCGCCATGGTGGAAGGAGCCAAACGGCGTAAAACGCCAAACGAGATTGCGCTGACCATTCTGCTGGTGGCGCTGACCATCGTCTTTCTGCTGGCCACCGCGACGCTGTATCCGTTTACCGCCTGGGCGGGAGAGCCGGTCAGTCTGACCGTGCTGGTGGCGCTGCTGGTGTGCCTGATCCCCACCACCATCGGCGGCCTGCTGTCGGCCATTGGCGTGGCGGGCATGAGCCGCATGCTGGGGGCCAATGTCATCGCCACCAGCGGGCGCGCGGTGGAAGCCGCCGGTGATGTGGACGTCCTGCTGCTGGATAAAACCGGCACCATCACCCTCGGTAACCGTCAGGCAACACAGTTCCTGCCGGCCGCCGGTATCAGTGAACAGCAGCTGGCCGATGCCGCGCAGCTGGCCTCACTGGCTGACGAAACCCCGGAAGGGCGCAGCATCGTGGTACTGGCCAAGCAGAAATTTAATCTGCGCGAACGTGACCTGAAAAGCCTGGATGCCACCTTTATTCCGTTCTCGGCGCAGACCCGTATGAGCGGAGTGAACGTACAGGATCGGACGGTACGTAAAGGGGCAGTGGATGCAGTACGCCGCCATATCGACAGCAACGGCGGCCAGTTTCCCATTGAAGTGAACGGGCTGGTGGAGCAGGTGGCGCGCGCCGGCGGTACGCCGCTGGTGGTGTGCGACGGTGCCACCGTGCTGGGCGTGGTCGAACTGAAAGATATCGTTAAAGGCGGCATCAAAGAGCGCTTTGCCGAACTGCGTAAAATGGGCATCAAAACCGTGATGATCACCGGGGATAACCCGCTGACAGCGGCGGCTATTGCCGCCGAAGCCGGGGTGGATGACTTCCTGTCGGAGGCGACGCCGGAAGCCAAACTGGCGCTGATCCGCCAGTATCAGGCAGAAGGACGGCTGGTCGCCATGACCGGGGATGGCACCAACGACGCTCCGGCGCTGGCCCAGGCCGACGTGGCGGTGGCGATGAACTCAGGGACGCAGGCGGCGAAAGAAGCGGGCAACATGGTCGATCTGGACTCTAACCCGACCAAGCTGCTGGAGGTTGTGCATATCGGCAAGCAGATGCTGATGACGCGCGGGTCGCTGACCACCTTCAGCATCGCCAACGACGTGGCGAAGTACTTTGCCATTATCCCGGCCGCCTTTGCTGCCACCTTACCGCAGCTCAACCGGCTGAACGTGATGCACCTGCATTCGCCCAACTCTGCCATCCTGTCGGCGGTGATTTTTAACGCGCTGGTGATTGTGTTCCTGATCCCGCTGGCGCTGAAAGGCGTGAGCTACCGTCCGCTGAGTGCCGCCGCGCTGCTGCGCCGTAACCTGTGGCTGTACGGTGTGGGCGGTCTGCTGGTGCCGTTCGCCGGTATTAAACTGATTGATATGCTGCTGACCCTGCTGGGTCTGGTATAAGGAAAATAATGATGAGCCAATTACGTCCTGCCCTGTTTTTACTGATCGTACTGACGCTGGTGACCGGGCTGCTCTATCCTCTGTTAACCACCGGACTGGCACAGTGGTGGTTCCCGCAGCAGGCGTCCGGCTCGCTGCTGCGGGTGGAGGGCACCGTACGGGGGTCGGCCCTGATCGGCCAGAGCTTTACCCGGGCGGATTATTTCCAGGGACGGCCCTCCGCGACGGGCGATGCGGCGTATAATCCGCTGGCCTCCTCCGGCAGTAACCTGGCGGGCAGCAATCCGGCGCTGGATCAGGCGGTCGCCGGTCGCGTGGCGGCGCTGCGCGCCGCCAACCCACAGGCCAGTGCGCAGGTGCCGGTGGATCTGGTCACCGCCAGCGCCAGCGGCCTGGATCCGCAGATTTCACCGGCCGCCGCCCGCTGGCAGGCCCCGCGCGTGGCGGAGGCGCGGCATTTACCGCTGGAAACCGTGGAGCGGCTGATTGCCGACCACACCGGGACGCCCCGTCCGGCATTTATTGGTGAACCGGGCGTTAATGTGCTGGCGCTGAATCTGGCGCTGGATGCGTTGCAGCGTTGAACCACACGCAGGCATCGGGCATCCCCCGATGCCTGCGGTTTCTGGCTAATAAAGGAATCTGATGAACGACGAACTCCAGCGCCCGGACCCGGATGCCTTGCTGCGTCTGGCGGCGGAAAGCCGGCGCGGTAAGCTGAAAATTTACTTTGGTGCCTGCGCGGGCGTCGGCAAAACCTGGGCGATGCTGCAGGAGGCCCGCCGTCTGCGTGCGCAGGGGCTGGAGGTGCTGGTGGGCGTGGTGGAAACGCACGAACGCCCGGAAACGGCGGCGCTGCTGGCCGGGCTGACGATACTGCCCCGCCGTGCCACCGGGCAGCATCGTCACCCCGAGTTCGACCTGGACGCGGCGCTGGCCTGCCACCCGGCGGTGATCCTGATGGATGAGCTGGCGCACAGCAACGCGCGCGGCTCGCGCCATCCGAAGCGCTGGCAGGATATTGAAGAGCTGCTGGATGCGGGCATTGATGTGATGACCACCGTTAACGTGCAGCATCTGGAGAGCCTGAATGATGTGGTGGGCGGCGTCACCGGTATTCGCGTACGGGAAACCGTACCCGATCCCTTTTTTGATGCCGCCGACGAGGTGGTGCTGGTGGACCTGCCGCCGGACGATCTGCGCCAGCGGCTGAAAGAGGGCAAGGTCTATATCGGGGAGGGGGCCGAGCGTGCCATTGAAAACTTCTTCCGTAAAGGCAACCTGATTGCCCTGCGCGAGCTGGCGCTGCGGCGCACCGCCGACCGCGTGGACGACCAGATGCGCGCCTGGCGCGACACCCAGGGGCGCGAGAAAGTCTGGCACACCCGCGATGCGATTTTGCTGTGCATCGGGGACAACAGCGGCAGCGAAAAGCTGGTACGCAGCGCCGCCCGCCTTGCCGCCCGGCTCGACAGCGTGTGGCACGCGGTGTATGTCGAAACCCCCCGACTCTATCGCCTGTCTGAAGCGCGGCGGCGCGGTATTCTGCGCACGCTGCAGCTGGCACAGGATCTGGGGGCGGAAACTGCGACCCTCTCCGACCCCAGCGAAGCCAACGCCGTGCTGCGCTATGCCCGTGAACATAACCTCGGCAAAATTATTATCGGCCGTCGTCCTGCCCGGCGCGGGTGGCGTGAGCGTTTTGCTGACCGTCTGGGGGAGCTGGGGCCGGACCTCGATATCCTTATTGTCGCGCTGGACGATCCGCCACCGGATGCCGTCAGCCCGCTGGCCCCGCGCGCCGGGGGGAGCGAAGGTAAATGGCGAGCTCAGATGAAGGGCTGCGCCGCCGCGCTGCTGCTGTGCGCGCTGGTCACCGTCGCCGGACGCTGGCTGCTGCCCGCCGTCGACTCCGTCAACCTGGTGATGGTCTATCTGCTGTCGGTGGTGATTGTCGCCCTGCGCTATGGCCGCTGGCCGTCGGTGGCGGCAACGGTCATGAACATTGTCGCGTTCGATCTGGTGTTTGTGGCACCCACCGGCACCATGGCGGTATCGGACGTGCAGTATCTGGTGACCTTCGGCGTGATGCTGGCGGTTGGGGTCATCGTCGGCAATCTGACGGCCGGGGTGCGCTATCAGGCGCGGGTGGCGCGCTACCGTGAGCAGCGCGCTCACCATCTGTATGAGATGGCGAAGGCCCTCAGCCGCGCCCTCAGCCAGCGTGATATTGCCACCACGCTCCAGCGCAGCGTGGAGAGTACGCTGCAGGCCCGCAGCGAACTCTATTTGCCCGATGAGCAGGGTGAGCTGGTGTCGGTGGGCGATACGCACCTCAGTGCCGTACCAGACCGGGCCATTGCGCGCTGGAGCTTTGATAAAGGCCAGCCCGCCGGGGCGGGAACCGATACGCTGCCCGGCGTCCCCTGGCAGATGCTGCCGCTAAAAAGCGGCAGGGAAACGCTGGGCCTGCTGATCCTTGAACCGCTGAATCTGCGCCAGCTGATGATCCCGGAGCAGCAGCGGCTGGTGGAAACCTTCACCGTGCTGATCGCCAACGCGCTGGAACGGATGAATCTCAGCCAGCGCGAGGCGGTATCCCGCCTGGCCGCCGAGCGTGAACAGCTGCGTAATGCGCTGCTGTCGGCGCTGTCCCACGACCTGCGCACGCCGCTGACGGTCCTGTTTGGTCAGGCGGAAATTCTTACCCTGGATCTGGCGTCTGAGAATTCACCTTATGCGCCTCAGGCCAGCGCGATGCGTGAGCAGACGCTGAATACCATTCGTCTGGTGAACAACCTGCTGGATATGGCGCGTCTGCAGTCCGGCGGTTTCCTGTTACGTCGCGAGTGGATGGCGCTGGATGAACTGGTCGGCAGCACGCTGCGTCAGCTGGCACCGCTGCTGGCCGGACGCAACGTCACGCTCAGTCTGCCGCCGATGCTGCTGATCGACGTCGACGGTCCGCTGATGGAACGGGTATTAAGTAATCTGCTGGAAAACGCGCTGAAGTACGGGGGAACGGGGGCGGATATCGGCATCAGCGCCACGCAGCCGGCGGCGCAGCAGCTCCAGCTTGAGGTCTGGGACAGCGGGCCGGGCATTGTTTCCGGGCAGGAAAAGCTGATTTTCGAGAAGTTTTCACGCGGCGACAAGGAGTCGGCGGTGCCGGGGGTCGGGCTGGGACTGGCAATCTGTCAGGCGATTGTCACCCTGCACGAAGGGACGATCCGGGTGGAGAACCGGCCGCAGGGCGGGGCTCGTTTTATCATCACGCTGCCGCTCACCCCACCGCCGGTGCTTGAAGACTATATTACGTCAGACACGACGCAATAAAGGCAGCGGCACGCGCGGCACCCTGCGCCGAAATGGTGTGACCCACGCCCGGTTCATACTGGCTGCTGACCTGTACGCCCAGCGTGCGCAGACGTTGCTCTGCGGATTCACTCTCCTGCACCGGGATCACCTCATCGGCCATGCCGTGTACCAGCAGCACCGGGGTATTCAGCTTGGGGGTGAACGGCGGGGGGGACGACAGGCGGCCGGAGAACGCCACAATGCCAGCCAGCGGCCAGCGGCCGGATACCAGCGCATCCAGCGCCATGATCGACCCCTGTGAGAAGCCGGCCAGTACTACCTGGTCGGGACGGTCACTCATCTGATGGTGGTCGAGGATCGCCTGAAGTGTCTGGTCAAACGCCGCCCGCGCTTCCGCCACGCGGGCAGGGCGGTTTTCCGGGGTGACGCCCGTCAGACTGAACCACTGCCAGCCTGCGCCGTGTTCAAAATGTACAGGCGCATTGGGGCTGGCAAAGCACACGCCCGGCAGCGTGGATGCCCAGTGGTCGCCCAGGCCCGCCAGGTCATCGCCGCTGCTGCCGACGCCATGCAGTAAAATGACAAGTCCCTGCTTCATTGTTGTCTCCTGAAATCAGTTCAAAACCGCTGTTTCCGGGCAGGAAGGCCTTATCTGCCATCAGCAGAGGCGGGCTTACAGCTTATCCTTGCGTGACATACTGTCCAGATAGCCCATCACAAAGGCTGACAATACAAACGTCAGGTGAATGATCACGTACCACAGCAGTTTATTATCCGGGATATTCTTCGCATCCATAAACACCCGCAACAGGTGGATGGAGGAGATCGCCACGATGGAGGCGGCCACCTTATTCTTCAGCGAGCCGGAATCCATCTTGCCAAGCCAGTTGAGCTTCTCTTTATGCTCACCGATATCCAGCTTGGAGACAAAGTTTTCGTACCCCGACAGCATCACCATCACCAGCAGTCCGCCTACCAGCGTCATGTCAATCATCGACAGCAGCACCAGCACCATGTCATTTTCCGTTATCTCAAGCACGTGCGGCAGCAGATGGATCAGCTCCTGGAAAAATTTAATCGCCAGCGCCACTAATCCCAGCGACAGCCCGAGGTATATCGGAGCCAGCAGCCAGCGCGCAGAATAAATCAGGTTTTCGACAAAACGTTCCATAGCATCCAGTTCACCATTCAACAGGGCGGACAGTATACCTGATGGCTGAAGCATTTTTTCAAGACGCGGGGGGGTAAAATCGCGGAATTTAAGCGACTTTACGTTGGGAGCCGCAACAACAGGCGATGTTTTGCCCTGGCTCAAGGGGCGGGTCGTTCCTGCACACCCGCCTGTCCGGCGGGGTAACTGCCTGCGTTGCGTCGATAAATCGCCGGGCTACAGGTTATTTTCCCGATGGGACAGGTCATCCTGGCTGCCCTGCGGCAGCAGGTCGTTAACCGGGCGCATGACCTTCTTCAACTGGCGCTCGTAGCCGAACGGGCTGCCCTGACCGCGATCGCTCTGCGGGCTGGCCGCCGCCTGGCTCACCACGGGGAAGAACATCACCGCCAGCAGGGCGGTCATTCTGGCAAACTGTGACACGTGGGCTCCGGGCTTAGTGATACTGACGGTACTGGATACGGTAATCACGCGGGGTGACGTTAAAGTGTTTTTTAAACACCCGCTGGAAGCACTGCTGGGACGAAAAACCGAGATCCGTCGAAATGGTCATAATGGTCTTCGTGGAGCTGACCAGGCACTGCGCGGCCTGATCGAGGCGGCGGCTGCGAATAAACGTCGCCAGGGTGATGCCTTTCTGCTGTTTAAACGCGCGCTGCAGGTGCCACTTTGAGTAGCCTGATTTGGCGGCTACCGTTTCGATATTCAGACCTTCTTCCAGGTGATCGTCGATCCAGTCGACGATCACGTCGACGATTTCATTTTTCATGTTGAACTCCGCGATGACGGGCGACATGCGCCCACTCCTGCCTTAATAGCACAAGGAAGTTAGTTATTATTTTGATTTTATTGGAATAAATGCGATATGAAAAAAAACGAATAACATATCAAAAAAACGTGGAAGGGATGGTATTCGAGCGCTTAAAATAGTTCAAATAGATAATTTTAATCTTGGATAATAGATACTAACTATATGCCATCGAATATGGACCTTAACCTGGTCCGGGTGTTTATCGCGATTTATGAAACGCAGAGCGTCAGCGGGGCCGCTGCACGTCTGTATATCACCCAGCCTTCTGCCAGCTACGCCTTAGCCCGGCTGCGGGATGCGACGGGAAATGAGCTGTTTAAACGCAGCCGTAAAGGCATGTTGCCCACCCCCACGGCCACTCAGCTGTATACCGTATTTAAAAAATCCCTGAGCGGTATTGAGAAGGCGGTGGCGGATACCCGCAGCTTCTCGCCGGACACATCCTTTCACAAATTTCGTCTCGCCCTCTCTGACCTCGGTGAACTGCTGCTGCTACCAGGCCTGGTGCAGCACCTGCGCACTGTGGCCCCCAACGTCCAGCTGGAGGTGATCCCCGTTGAGATGCGCAAACTGGATGAGTGGCTGCTGACCGGGAAAGTTGATGCTGCGCTGTGT
Organism: Erwinia sp. PME.40.26/001; assembly: GCF_055556675.1. Classification (NCBI taxonomy): domain Bacteria; kingdom Pseudomonadati; phylum Pseudomonadota; class Gammaproteobacteria; order Enterobacterales; family Erwiniaceae; genus Erwinia; species Erwinia sp. PME.40.26/001. The sequence goes on along the minus strand of NZ_JBVHNP010000003.1, from coordinate 253,970 downwards.
AGCCGCAATGAGAGTATCTCACTGGCCCAGCGTGATCGGATCATGGATGAGCGCTACGTCTGCCTGTTGAACCGGGCACATCCGCGCATCGGAGAGACGCTGACGCTGAGTGCGTACCTGGAAGAGCAGCATATTATTGTGTCGACCATCAGCGGGCATTATCTGGTCGAGGAGCGGATCAAAGAGTATGGCTTTGAGCGCCGGGTAGCGTTGGAGGTGCCGCACTTTGCCGCGCTGGGGGAGCTGATCGCTTCCAGCGAACTGCTGGTGACGCTGCCCTCCAGCGCGGCAAAAATTTACGTGGCGCGCGGCAACGGACGGGTTATCGAGCTGCCGTTTAAGCTGCCGAATCTTGAAGTGTACCTCTATGCGCACACGGAGATCGGCGATATCACGGCCAAAACCTGGTTTTACACGACGCTGAAAGAGACCAGCCAGCGGCTGATGGCGCGCTGATCACCCCTCGCGGCGCGGACCCCGGCTCCAGTACGCCATAAAGCTGATGCACTCCGGCGACAGACCGCGCTCGCCAATCAGATAGCGGCGTAGCTGCTTGACGGCGCTGGACTCGGCAGCCACCCAGCCGTGAAAGCGCTTATCGCCGCTGTCGGCGCGATCCCAGAGAATATCGCCTTCGCTTTCTTCATGCAGCTCACCGTGTACCAGCGCGCTGGCAGGCAGGATCACCTGCTGCTGTACCGCGCTCAGTAACGCTTCGCCATGGGATGCTCCGATCACTTCGCGCGGCAGCCAGTGAATATCGGCAAACCGGTAGTGGCTGAGGTCAACACAGTCGCCACGCTTCGGCACTTCGAGGAACACCTGCAGCTGCGGTGGGTTATCCCAGCCAGCCAGCTGCTCCAGGATCGCCTTTGCTGCCGGCAGCGCCGTTTCGTCCGCCACCACCAGCGCCCGTTCAACGTCCGGGTGCGGGTCCCACTCGTAGCCGCCGCTGCTGGTCGGGCAGGCAAGGTTGGGTGCCACCATTTGTAGCGCCGCACCCGGCTCCGCCGACAGCGCCCACGCCGACGCCGGACCTTCGGTGCCGTGCATGACAAATTCCACTTCCACCTCAGCGGCTTCTGTATTGACATGACGGAGGGTATAGGTGCGCGCAATCGGACGGCTTTCCTGCGGCATGGCCCGCGCTTTCTCCCACCAGGTTTTATCCCCTTCGTCGGTCAGCGATGACGGCGTGCCGTTAAGCGACGGAAAAAGCAGCTTAATGCGCTGGTCCGGCGCCTCCATCTTCATCTGACGGATCTCCTGGCCGCTGAAAACACAGCACAGTAACGACGGTGAAAGTACCTGCTTACGCGCCAGCACCACATTAAATAAGCGATTACCCTGAACACCCGCCATAAATCCGCCTCGTAAAGCTGAAAGCCGCGCACGTATGACAACGTGCATAAGGCCGGCAAGAATAGCAAAGCTAAATGATAATGAGAATGAGTATGAGCCTTCTTTACATGCAGGCCGCCGTAATAACGGATTGATCCCGGCACGAAAAGCGGTCAACGTAGGCCTTTCCCTGTGGTAACTGCGGAGCACGCCGATGTCCCTGATGGTCCTGACACAGCTGGCCGATATTCCCGCCAGTCAGTGGGATGCCCTGACCCCCAACGATCAGCCTTTTTTACGTCATGCGTTTCTTTCGGCGCTGGAGGAGAGCGGCGCGGTCAGCCGCGCCAGCGGCTGGCAGCCGCAGCATCTGCTGTGGCTGGAGGACGGGATGCCACGGGCCGCGATGCCGGGCTATGCCAAACAGCACTCCATGGGTGAATACGTCTTCGATCATGCCTGGGCCGAAGCCAGCGAACGGGCAGGCATCCCTTACTATCCTAAATGGCTGTCGGGGGTGCCGTTCAGTCCGGTCAGCGGCGCACGGCTGCTGGGCGATGAGCAGGCGGCCGCGCAGCTGTTGCAGGCAGTGCCGACGTTCCTCGAACAGCAACAGCTGTACAGCGGTCATATTAATTTCAGCGATGACCGCGTCAGGCAGGCGCTGCAGCAGGATCCGCTGTGGCTGCCGCGCCTGGGCTGCCAGTACCACTGGCACAACCGGGGTTTTCGCGACTTTCAGGATTTCCTCGATCTCCTGACCTCACGCAAACGCAAACAGCTGCGTAAAGAGCGCGAGCTGGTCGCCAGCCAGGGCGTGGAGTTTGTCTGGTATCAGGGCGCGGAGCTGAATGAAGCGCAGTGGGATTTTGTCTATGCCTGTTACGCCAATACTTACCTGATTCGCGGCCGCCAGCCTTATCTGCCGCGCACTTTCTTCAGCCTGCTGGCAGAACGGATGCCGCAGGCGATCCGCGTGACGATCGCCAGCCAGCGTGGGGAGCCGGTAGCAATGGCCTTCAGCCTGGTCGATGGTGACACCTTCTACGGCCGCTACTGGGGCTGTCTGGAGGAGTTCAACCGCCTGCATTTTGAAACCTGTTTTTATCAGGGCATGGAGTACGCTATTGCACACGGGCTGAAGCGCTTTGACGCCGGGGCGCAGGGCGAGCATAAGCTGATCCGCGGATTTGAGCCGGTGCTGACCGAATCCTGGCACCGGCTGCGCCATCCGGGCTTACACGCAGCCGTTGCTGATTTCCTGCAGCAGGAGCGCGACGGGGTGCAGGCATGGGCAGCAGAGGCGCGTTCGGCCCTGCCGTGGCGTCAGTCCCTGGAGTAAGAAGAATCGTACTAAGGATAATCTGGTAAATATCTTTATCCGCTGATGAAATAGCGTCAGACAGCAGTCTTATTTCCTGACATAAGCAAAATTCATCAGCTTAATCACCCGGTTAAGGCTGGCCCTGACGTCACGCCGACACTATCCCCGAATATACTTTAATGGATTTCACCATTTCACCTTATATTTTGCCGGGGTAACTTATGTCAGCGACTACGTCCAGCTCTAACAGCCCGAACGCCAGCATGCCTACCAGCGTTATCACCGTGAAGACATTTGAAGATCTGCGCCTGACCGAACCCAGCGGCATGGGTGAAGTGGCGATGGTGCTGGAGTACCGCAAAGATTATAAAATGGGCGGCGGCTTATTTGTCTTCGACGTTAATGACACCACCACACCGCACGATCACGGCGTCAACTGCGTGACGCCGGGCGGTAAACGCTGGAAGCGCGCGCTGACCGATTATAACGAAGTCACCGTGGTCCATTTTGGCGCGCTGGCAGACGGCAAGACCGACTGTATTGAAGCGGTTAACCGCATGTGGACCTGGTCGAAACGGGTTAATCCTACCCTCGGTATCAAATTCCCTGCCGGGAAATTTATGCTGTCGAAGTTTGATATTTCCGGCGAAGAAGTGGCTAAATTCCGCGTGGCGGGTGAGCACGTTAACTTTGGCTATTACCCTTCCACGCAGCTGGTCTCCGATAAAGCCAGTAATGTGATGTTCAGCGTGAAAGCACGCTACATGGAAGTCTCCAGTCTGATTGTTGACGGTGAAAGTAAAGAAGGGGCGAGAAATACCAAAGGCTTCTTTAAAAACATTATTCCCGGCGGGCAGTTTGTGCGCGTCACCAGCGTGATGTTTTACAATATGGGCGGCCGCTCGCTGGACCTGGTGGACACTCTCGACTGCAAAATTGACCAGTGGTACGCCCGCGACTGTACCGGCACCGTGGTTTACGGCACCTGGTCCGGTCAGGTGCAGGGCAAATGGGACCATATCACCGCCATTGAGCTGTGCAATTTCAACATTCAGCGCAGTACCGGCCCCAACCCCGCCATCGACCTGCAGCGCGCCGGGCAGTCTGCCATCTACAACGGCTGGATCGAACACAGCGAATATCCCGGCAATATCGCCTTTGGCCAGTGGTCGATTGAAGCGTTCAATATGGAAACCTGTGCCAACCCGATGCGCTGTTACCGCGCGCGCATCGTCAATCAGCAGTTCAACGTGCAGAACGGCAAGGGGTTGGATTTTGTTGACGGCAGCGGCATTGAGGATTGGCCGGAACTGTCGATCTACGAGCAGGGCAACGTCAGCATTGAAAACCACGGTATCAAAATTAACGGCTCACTGAACTACGAGTATCTCACCACCCCCGGCACGGAGCGCATGGATAACCGCAGCGATAAAGAGAAGTGGTTCTACGTTGGCGAGCTGTTCTTTTCGCATAACACCACCCAGGCACGCATTCGCATTATCGGCTCGGCGTTTTACAGCAGTATGCCCACCACCCAGACTGACGCCACGGAACGTACCGCCGAAGGGGCCGCCGATATCTTCCTGCAGAAAACCGGGGATAAAAGCTATATCGCCACCTGGTCCGGACAGGGGTCCTGCCCGGTGACGCGCGTCCTGTTGCAGCCGGGCAGCGCGGGGGAAAAAACCAGGCTGTACGTTAAAATTGCCAAATACACCGGGTTCTGTAGTGCCCTGCTGGAAACCAACTCCCTCGACCGTTACAGCGCCGGGATCCACTTTATGTTTGATAAAGCCTACCGCGCTGCCAGCGCGGAAGAGATCGCCGTACTGGATGCCGCGCCCGACACGGCTTTTCACCAGCACTGGCAGGGGCGACCTGCCGTCGGCTTTGGCTTTAACAATGACAATGAGCTGTTGATGCGCGGTAAGGTGTTGAACAACGACCAGTTTAACGCCTCAACCAAACATCTGAAGGTGTACGTTAACGGCACAGCTTACGGTATTGAGCTGAAGCCGTATAAGGGCTGATCGCCGGTAATCATTCACGGGTCGGGCATGCCCGACCCGCGTCACCCCCGTCACGATTCGCCGACAAAACCGCCGGTCTGGTGCTGCCACAGGCGCGCATACAGGCCGCCTTTTGCCAGCAGTTCGCCGTGGCTGCCGATCTCGACGATACGCCCCTGTTCGAGCACCACCAGCCGATCCATGCGGGCAATGGTCGACAGCCGGTGCGCGATGGCAATCACCGTTTTACCGCCCATCAGCGTTTCCAGGCTCTCCTGGATGGCCGCTTCCACTTCGGAGTCCAGCGCCGAGGTCGCTTCGTCCATAATCAGGATCGGCGCATCCTTCAGCAGCACGCGGGCAATGGCAATACGCTGACGCTGGCCCCCGGAGAGCTTCACGCCGCGTTCGCCCACGTGGGCATCCAGCCCGGTGCGCCCCAGCGAGTCAGACAGCTGCGGGATAAACTCGTCGGCCTTCGCCTGATGCACGGCCTGCATCAGTTCGTCCTCTGTGGCATCCGGGCGGCCATACAGCAGGTTGTCGCGAATCGACCGGTGCAGCAGTGACGTATCCTGAGTGATCATGCCAATCTGCGCCCGCAGGCTCTCCTGGCTGACCTCTGCAATGTTCTGGCCGTCAATCACAATGCGCCCGCCGTTCAGGTCGTACAGCCGCAGCAGCAGATTGACCAGCGTCGACTTCCCGGCCCCGGACGGGCCGATCAGACCAATTTTTTCACCGGGACGGATCGTCAGCTGTAAATCGTCGATCACCTGGCGTTCGCCACCGTAGTTAAAGCGGATGGCGTCAAAGTGGATTTCACCCTGCTTAACCTGCAGCGCGGGGGCGTGGGGTTTATCGCTGACCTTCACCGGCTGGGCGATAGTTTGCAGGCCGTCCTGCACCATGCCAATATTTTCGAAGATGCCGTTCACCACCCACATAATCCAGCCCGACATATTGACGATGCGGATCACCAGGCCGGTGGCGAGGGCAATGGCCCCGACGCTGATCAGCGACTGCGTCCACAGCCACAGGGCCAGACCGGTGGTGCTGATAATCAGCAGGCCGTTCAGCGTGGTGACCACCACGTCCATGCTGGTCACCATCCGTCCCTGACGGCGGGTTTTCACCGTCTGGTCGCTGATTGCTTCGCGCGCATACTGCTGCTCCAGGTCACTGTGAGCGAACAGTTTTAACGTGGTGATATTGGTGTAACCGTCGACAATGCAGCCCATCAGCCGCGAACGCGAATCGCTGGAGGCGACCGAACGGGCCTTCACGCGCGGCACAAAGTAGCGCATGCACAGCACGTAGCCGACTATCCAGATCAGTAGCGGAACGGTCAGCCGCCAGTCGGCTTCGGCAAACAGCACCAGCGTGGTGATGGCATAAATCAGCACGTGCCACAGGGCATCCACCGCCTGCACCGCCGAGTCGCGCAGGGCGCTACCGGTCTGCATAATGCGCTGGGCGATACGTCCGGCGAAATCATTCTGGAAGAAGTTCAGGCTCTGGCGCAGCACGTAGTTATGATGCTGCCAGCGGATCATACTGGTCATGCCGGGGTTGATGGTCTGATGCACCAGCAGGTCATGCAGGCCAATAAACAGGGGCCTGAAGAGCAGCGCGACGGCGACCATCCACAGCAATTCTCCGCCGTGGTCACTAAAAAAGGTGGCGGCGGGGCTGGTATTGACCAGATCGATTATCCGGCTGAGGTAGCGAAACAGCGCCACTTCGATCAGCGACGCCACCAGCCCAATCACCAGCAACAGCGCGAAGCAGGGCCATACCTGACGCAGATAGAACAGATAGAATGCCCAGACGTTAGCGGGCGGCGTGTCGGCCGGGGCATCCCTGAAGATATTGATCATCCTTTCAAAACGGCGATACAGCATAACGCAGGCTCACTTTTACGGCAGGAAACCTGGAGTTTAGTGCATCAGGGCTTTGCCAGTACACTTCTCCCTACGCCATACCCCATCACCAGCAGCGCGCCGACGGTGCCGGCAATCCAGTGCAGAGACGTCAGATGGCCGGTAAAACGCAGCAGCGCCGGGTCTGTCACCAGCATACTGCCCGCAATCCAGCCGATCAGCCCGCCGCCCAGCGTGACGATAAACGGAAAGCGCGACAGCACTTTCAGCACCAGTTTGCTGCCCATCACAATCACCGGAATGCTGATCAGCACGCCCAGGGACACCAGCCAGACGTTACCTTTCCCGGCGGCCGCCACGGCCAGTACGTTATCAAGCGACATCACCACGTCGGCCAGGGTGATCGTCAGGACCGTTTTCCACAGGCGGGTATCGCTGCCGATGCTGGCCTCTTCCTCGTCATTGCTGACCAGCTTAAAACCAATCCACAGCAGCAGCAGGCCACCGGCCACCTTCAGCCACGGCAGTGCCAGTAGCTGCACGGCGATGATCAGCAGCACCACCCGGGCGACAATGGCCCCAAGCGTGCCGAGAATAATGGCTTTTTTCTGTATGTTCGGCGGGAGTTTGCGGCAGGCGAGGGCGATCACCACGGCATTATCGCCCCCCAGTAGCAGATCAATCGCCACGATTTGCAGCAGGATAACGGCGAAATCAAGATGTTCGAACCACATAAGCACTCAGTTAACGCAGAGGAGAAGGGCCACGGGGTGACCCGTTGACATCAGCGGCGAAAGTCGTTGGCGCTGATCTGGTATTTTTTCAGTTTATTATAGAGCCCGGCGCGTGACAGCCCCATGACCTGAGCGGCCTGACGCAGGTTGCCGTTAAGCGCGTCGAGCGTGCTAATGATATGCGCACGCTCCTGGCTGTCAAGGCGTGCTGCCTGCCGTGGCGCAGGGCGGGGGTCCGCAGGGGCGAACAGGCTGCCCTGCATCACCTCATCCGGCAGATCCTGCACATCGATAAACAGGCCGCTGGTCATGTTGATCGTCCGCTCGACGATGTTTTCCAGTTCGCGGACGTTGCCCGGCCACGGATACTGGCTCAGGGCGTCCAGGGCGCGGGGGGTGAACTGCACGTTGATCTTCTTCAGCTGGGTACAGACTTTCTCGCGGAACCACTCGGTCAGCGCCGGAATATCGCTGCTGCGCTCGCGCAGGGCCGGGATCGGAATGGAAATGACGTTAAGACGGTAGTAGAGATCGCGACGAAAAGCGCCGGTCTCCACCGCCCGGATCAGGTTGCAGTTGGTGGCGGCAATGATGCGTACGTTGACTTTCACCGGCTGTGAGGCACCGATGCGCACCACCTCACTCTCCTGCAGGACGCGCAGCAGGCTGGTCTGTGCCTCCAGCGGCATATCACCGATCTCATCCAGAAACAGCGTTCCCCCTTCGGCCAGTTCAAACTTGCCTGCCGCACCGCCGCGACGGGATCCGGTAAACGCGCCGTCCACGTAGCCAAACAGTTCGCTCTGCACCAGGTCACGCGGCAGCGCGCCGCAGTTGACGGCAATAAAGGGTTCGCCGCTGCGCAGGCTGCCGTTATGGATCGCCTGGGCAAACAGTTCCTTGCCGGTGCCGCTCTCGCCGGTCAGCAGCACCGTGCTGTCGCTGCGGCTGCTGCTGCGCGCTTTATCCAGGGCCTCCTGCAGTGCTGTCGCGCTGCCGCACAGCATATCAAAGGTGTAGCTGGCGCGGGCACCCATCACCCGGCGGGTGATAGCGCGGATGCGCTGATTTTCACGCAGGGTGACTACCCTGCCGCCGCCCGGGGCGGGCATCACCGACACCAGACAGGAGATGCGCTGACCCTCTGCGGGGGTGAAAGTGATTTCGCGGTCGTTACAGAATGTCGTGGTGGTCAGGTGAATATTTTCCGGGTTAAGCCGATCATCCACCTGCTGGCCAGCCCGCACTGCGATCTGGAAGATCTGCCGGGCATAGCGGTTAATGGTTTTGATCGTCCCAGCGCGATCGAGCACGATCACCCCCTCATTCAGCGTTTCCAGGATCGACGTCTGTTCGGCCAGCAGGGCCTGCAGGATCAGCTGCTGGCGGATGGCCTCGGCGGCGGCCTGCACCGTACCGAGCGTGTGATAGTGAAAATTATCCTGGCTGGCGGTGAGGGTCAGCACGCCGATCATCTGTCCCCCGGCATCGCGGATCGGGGCCGCCGCACACTGCAGGTGGCGCTGGCGCAGGGCAAGCTTCCAGTTTTCACCGTTAAGGATATACACCAGCCGCTGCTGCTTCAGGCAGCAGGCCGTGCAGTTGGTGCCCATTTCAGACTCGGTGAGAATACTGCCGACGGGCGTAAGGTCGCGCCCGCAGCAGGAGAGGGTAATACCCTGCGCGCTGGTCAGATTGATATGCCCGTCCGGGTTGTAGGCCAGCAGGTTTTCCATAATGCTGCCCGCGACGCCAATCAGTTCAGCGTTGTCGGCCAGAATCTGCCTGACTTCCTCCTCCGGCGGGGAAGTATAGGCAAAGTGCGACGGATCAATGCTGGCGTCGCGACTGCGCTGCCACGAACTGAGCACCTCCGGACGCACAAATGCCGGCTCCCGCCCGGCATCGAAGTCGCGTCTTGCCTGCTCCAGCAGGCTGTCCCAGTGGCTGGCTTCACGTCCCGCAGGCAGCTGCGGCTGCCCGTCACGCTCTGCGCGGATCGCGGCGGATAGATGTGGCTGGTTCATCAGTTACTCCCCTCTCATGGAATGTCCATTTTATCGACATGTTAAGTTGACATGTTTTATTTGTGTCCATTTTGTGATCGCCACGAGCAGCGCGCGCCGCGTCAGACGGGCTTAAGCACCCTGGCATAGGGTTTGCTTATGTCTGTTGAGTCAGGAAAACGTCAGCCAGCCACCTTAAGGGGAACACAATGTCAGTCATAAACAATCGCGTACGTGTGGGATTAATCGGCGCAGGGCGCATGGGGAGCTTCCATGCCACGTCGCTGGCGCAAAAAGTGCCGGGGGCGGTGCTGGCCGCCGTTGCCGACCCGGTGCCGGGGGCGGCACAGCGCCTGGCAGAGCAGCTCGGCGCAGGGAAGTTTTACAGTGAACCGCAGGCGATGCTGGACGATCCGGAGATTGATGCGGTACTGATCGCCACCCCGGCACGCACCCACGCGGAGCTGGTGGCCGCTGCCGCCCGCGCCGGCAAGCACGTGTTCTGTGAGAAACCGATGGCCATTACCCTGGAAGAAGCCGACCACGCCATTGCCGCCGCCCGCAGCGCGGGAGTGGTGTTACAGGTGGGCTTTAACCGTCGCTTTGCCCGTGGCTTTGCCGCCGCGCTGGCCGCCATCGCGGCGGGGGAGATCGGCACCCCGCAGCTGATCCGCTCCCTGACCCGCGATCCGTCGCCGCTGCGTGACCCGAGCGGTATCCCGCCCTGGACTATTTATCTGGAAACGCTGATCCACGACTTTGACACGCTGCTGCATTGCAATCCCGGTGCGAAACCGGTGGAGGTGTATGCGATTGCGGATGCGCTGGTGCGCCCGGACTTTAAAGACAAGGGGCTTCTGGATACCTCAGTGGTGACGATTCGTTTTGATAACGGGGCGATAGCGGTGGCCGATGCCAGCTTTGAAGCCGTCTACGGCTACGACGTGCGGGCAGAAGTGTTCGGCAGTAACGGCATGTTCCAGATGGGCAATATTAACGTCAATAACTGCGTGCGCTACGGCGCGGGCGGGATTGCGATTGAGACCTCCCGCCAGGATACGGACCTGCTGGCAGAGGCCTATGTGGCCGAACTGAGTGAGTTTGTGCGCTGTGCGGCCAGCGGGGAAACCCCACGCGCCACCGGTGAAGATGCGCGTAACGCGTTGGAAATCGCCCTGGCCTGTATCGCATCTGTCCGCCAGGGCAAACCGATTCAACTACGAGGATAACAGCGATGTCGGACTATCGTCTTTCGGTGTCAGCCGAAATGGTTTTTCTGGATTTACCCTTTATTGAACGGGTGAAGCGTATTCATCAGCTGGGTTTCGGCGTGGAGATTTGGCACTGGAACAATAAAGACATTGACGCGCTGGCGGCGACCGGGGCCCGCTTTACCTCAATGACAGGCTATCTGACGGGTAACCTGACGGACGATGACGAGACAGAGAATCTGTTGAGCAGCGCCGCAGAGTCGCTGGCGGTGGCGGAACGGCTCAACTGTCCGTGTCTGAACCTGCACGGCACCGGGCTGGATAACCAGGGCCTGCCGGTGAAACCGGTGGCGATCGTCACCGGCGAGATGTGGGTGAAAGCCGTGCGCACGCTGGAAAAACTGGCCGCGCTGGGGGAGAAAGCAGGGCGGGTGTTTACTCTGGAAAACCTCAACCTGGCCGTTGACCATCCGGGTACGCCGTTTGCCCGGGCGGCGGATACGCTGGCGCTGGTGGAAGCGGTGAACAGCCCGTATCTGAAGATGAACCTCGACCTGTACCACGCGCAGATCGGGGAGGGCAATCTGATTGAACTGGTCAGGCGCTGCGGTCACGCCATTGGAGAGATCCAGGTGGCTGATGTGCCGGGGCGCTGTGAGCCGGGCACCGGCGAGATTAACTACCGGGCGGTGGCCAGCGCGCTGCGGGCCATAAACTACCGCGGGGTCATTGCGCTGGAAGGCTGGGCGTCAGGGGACAGTGAGGCGGCCCTGGCCAGTTTCAAAGCGCATTTTGAATAATGTCAGGCCGTTGTGCGGCCAGCCCTGGCCGCTGTTTTGCTCAGGATCGGCATTGTTCGCTTTGCTGACCCGCCAAAAATAATAACTTACCGACACCTACAGGAATCTCTTTATGAACGTGAATAAAATTGCACTGTTGATTGGGGCGCTGGCACTCGCGCCCGCTTCCCACGCAAAAGATTTGCGTATTGGCGTTGCACTGGCGAATTTCGACCTGAATTTCGTCTCTATTCTGCGAACGCAGATGGCGAAGGAGATGGAAAAAGAGCAGATCCAGGGGCAGTTCGAAGATGCCAAAGGCGATGTTGCGGTACAGGTACAGCAGGTGGAGAACTTTGTTAACCAGGGCGTGGACGCCATTATCCTCAACCCGGTGGATACCCAGGGCGTGAAGCCGATGATGGAGGCGGCGAAGCGCGCCAATATTCCGCTGATTTTCGTTAACCGCAAGCCGGAACTCGAACTGAGCGGGAAGATGGCGTATGTCGGTTCCGACTCGCTGCTGGGCGGGCGGATGGAGATGGAAGCCCTGGCGAAAAAAATGAATTACAAAGGTAATGTGGCCATTCTGATGGGGGCCCTGTCAGCGGAAGAAGCCCGCCAGCGGACCAAAGCCACTGAAGAGGTCATCGCCAAATATAAAGAGATGAAGGTGGTTGAGAAGCAGTCTGCAAAGTGGATGCGTAACGAAGCCGTCGATGTGACCTCCGGCTGGCTGCTGTCCGGCGATAAGATTGATGCGATAGCCGCTAATAATGATGAGATGGCGATTGGGGCGATCATGGCGCTGAACCAGAGCGGCAGAAAAGATATTCTGGTGGCGGGCATTGACGGTACGCCGGATGCGCTGCAGTTCATCAAAAACGGCAAGCTGACCTTAACCGTTTTCCAGGATGCCGCCGGCCAGGGGAAAGGCGCAGTCACGATGGCAAAACAGGTCATCGAAGGTAAAGCGGGCGACAAATTTATGTGGATCCCCTACCAGGTGATCACCAAAGAGAACTATGAGGCGTTTGCCAGTAAAAACCTGAAGTAATCCCCACCGGGCCCTGACCGCAGGGCCCGGCAGCCATCTCCCCGACTATTTTCCCATTTGCGCCGAAAAAAGTGTGATCTCAGTGGCATTTTATGCGTGATATGCATACTATTTCGCCGCTGAGCCAGCCCCGGCTGTTGCTCAATACTCACCCCCTGTTTTTTGCTGAGAACGCTGGACATGTATCTTGATTAGTCGCCGCCGGTTCATCATGGGTACCGGTGCGTTTATGCTTGCCATGAGCACCGATAAGCTATTTGCCCGTCAGGATTTTTTCCCGCTCTGGCCCGATGAACCTCCCGGCGGCGGCGGGCCGAGCGGGGCGTTACGCATTTCGGCCAACGGCTCATGGTCCAACATTGTCAGCCCCGGTATTCAGCGCTTTGTTCCTGAAAACCCTAACGGCCGCGCGGTGCTGATTGCTGCGGGAGGCGGCTATCGCTGGATTGGGATGGGGCGCGAAGGCTGGCCGGTGGCGCGCTGGCTCAACAGCAAGGGCTATACCGCCTATGTGCTGAGTTATCGCCTGCCGGGAGAACACTGGCAGGATGGCAATCGCGTGGCGTTTCAGGATGCCCAGCGTGCCATACGGCTGGTGCGGTCAATGGAAAATAACGTGCACCTGCTCGGCTTTTCCGCCGGCGGGCATATGTTTGGTCTTGCGGCGGCGCGCCCGGATTATGCCTCCTATGCCCCGCAGGATACGATCGACCAGATCGTGCCAAAAGCGGACAGCGTCGGGCTGATCTATCCGGTGATCACCCTCGAACCGCCGTATACCCACACCAATACGCACCTGTCGCTGGTGGGCAATCACCCCTCCCCGGCGGAGGAAGCAAACTGGTCGGTACAAAACTACGTGACCCGCGCCTATCCCCCGCTGTTTCTGGCGCAGGCAGAAGATGACCACACCTCTGACCCGGAAAACAGCGTGATCATGCACGATACCTGTCGTAAGGCAGGGGTCTCGGTTCAGATGATCCGTATTTCGCAGGGGGGTCACGGCTTTGGCCTCGGCAAGGCCGGTACGCCAGCCGCCATCTGGGATGAGGCCTATGCGGTGTGGCTGGCGGCCAGAACCTAGCGGCCGACCTTCTGTTTCGGTCGGCCTGTGGGAGGTGTTACTGCTGTTGCAGGAACGCCAGCAGATCCTGATTTAAGCGATCCTGATGGGTTACCGCAAAGCCGTGAGGCGCATCGTCGTACACTTTCAGTTCTGAGCCCGGGATCATCGCGGCGGCCAGCTTGCCGGTGGCTTCAAATGGCACAATCTGGTCGTTGCTGCCGTGGATCACCAGCGTGGGTACGGTCACCTTCGCGATATCTTCACGGAAATCCGTGGTTTCAAAGGCGGTGACACAGTCAATGGTGCCCTTCAGTGAGGCCAGCAGCGCGATATTCTGCGTCTGGATCAGGACGCCGTCTGAAAGAGTTTGTCCGGCGTTGATCCCGTAAAACGGTGTGGCAAAGTCTTTAAGAAACTGTGCGCGATCTTTGCGTAATCCGTTACGAATGCCGTCAAATACTGCTTTTTCCACGCCTTCAGGATGGTCGTCTGTCTTGCCGAAAATTGGCGTTACCGCCCCCAGCAGCACCAGCGCACTGACGCGGTCGCTACCGTAGCGGCCGATATAGCGCGTCACGTCCCCGCCGCCCATTGAAAAGCCCACCAGGGTGATCTCTTTCAGGTCAAGATGCTCAATCAGGTCGTTGATGTCGGAGGCAAAGGTATCGTAGTTATAGCCGTCCCACGGCTGGTCAGAACGGCCAAAGCCACGGCGGTCAAAGGCAATAGCCCGATAGCCACGTTCGGCAAGGAAATTCATCTGGCTGTCCCACATATCGGCATCCAGCGGCCAGCCGTGGCTGAACAGAACCGGTTTACCGGTACCCCAGTCTTTGAAATAAATTTGCGTGCCGTCAGTGGTGGTGAATGTGCTCATATCTGTAACCTCTAAGGTGGATGACGTGATGTTGTGGCTTACGTTAACTCCCCGGTTAAAAGAAAGATAAGGCATTAATTTTGACAACTTGTCCGAAAATCCTTATCAAGATATCTGTATGATTTAGTTATTCATTCCTTTCTGTTTACTGGCAAAACGCCTGTCAAAAAAATCTGAACGAGTTGCCAAATTCTTTCCGCTATCCGCCTTGCCCCGCCGGACGTAATCTTGTTTCCAGCAGCACAACACTCACTCACACCATCGCTGACGGATAACGAAGAGGAATAAAAAAATGTCTAAATTCGACCTGCTGGACCCACAGAACTCCGCCCTGATTTTCATCGACCACCAGCCGCAGATGTCGTTCGGTGTGGCTAACATCGATCGTCAGCAGCTTAAAAATAATACGGTAGCCCTGGCGAAAGCGGGCAAAATTTTTAACGTGCCGACGATTTACACCTCGGTAGAAACGGAAAGCTTCAGCGGCTACATCTGGCCGGAGCTGCTGGCGGTGCATCCGGAGGTGCAGCCGATTGAGCGCACCTCGATGAACTCATGGGAAGATGAAGCCTTTGTGAAGGCGGTGAAAGCGACGGGCCGTAAGAAGCTGATTATCTCCGCCCTGTGGACCGAAGTGTGCCTGACCTTCCCGGCGCTGATGGCGATGAAAGAGGGGTTTGAGGTGTACGTAGTGACCGACACCTCCGGGGGCACCAGCGTGGATGCGCACGAACGTTCTGTCGACCGGATGGTGCAGGCGGGGGCGGTGCCGGTGACCTGGCAGCAGGTGCTGCTGGAGTACCAGCGCGACTGGTCGCGTAAAGAGACATATGACGACGTGATGGACCTGGTGCGCGAGCACAGCGGCGCGTACGGCATGGGCGTGGATTATGCCTACACCCTGGTCCATAAAGCCCCGGCCCGCAAAGCCTGATAACCCACTGATGCCGGGGCTGACCACGCGTCGCCCCGGCAGGAGAGAACCATGCGTAACGCTTCCCTTTCTGCTCTGTCCTCCGGCGCGTCCGGATCGGTCACCGTCCGCTGGCTGGCGCTGTTAGCCCTCTGCTCTGCCTACCTTCAGGGCGGGCTGGTCAAGCTGCTGGATTTTCCAGGCGCCATCGCCGAGATGCAGCATTTCGGCCTGTCGCCGGCCGCGCCGATGGCGGCGGCGGTGATCGTTCTGGAACTGGTCGCATCACTGATGATCCTCAGCGGTCGGGGACGCTGGCTGGGCGCGCTGGCGCTGGCGCTGTTTACCGTTGCCGCGACCTTTATGGCGAACCGCTTCTGGCAGGTGCCGGTGACGGAGCGCGGCGGCGTGATGAATGGCTTTTTTGAACATCTTGGCCTGGCGGGTGCGCTGGTGTACGTGGCATGGAATGACAGGAGGGCGGCAAAATGAGTCAGAATAACGCAGGTGGGGCGTTTGCGCCTCTGAAGCAGGGGCTGTTCGCGGTGATCTGGGCGGCAACCATTCTCGGCAATACCGGCAGTTTTATGCGCGACGTGGCCAGCTCCTGGCTGGTCACCGGGCTGTCGTCCAACCCGGCGGCGGTGGCGCTGATGCAGACCGCCGCCACGCTGCCCATTTTTCTGCTGGCGATCCCTGCCGGGGTGCTGTCCGATATTCTCGACCGCCGCCGCCTGCTGATTTTTGTCCAGCTGCTGCTGGCCAGCGTCAGCGGCACGCTGCTGTTTCTCTCCCATCACAACCTGCTGACGGTGGAATACCTGGTGGCGCTGACCTTTATCGGCGGCATCGGCGCGGCGCTGATGGGCCCGGCCTGGCAGGCGATTGTGCCGGAGCTGGTGCCGCGCCCACAGCTGAAGAATGCGGTGGCGCTGAACTCACTGGGCATCAATATCGCCCGTGCCGTCGGCCCGGCGACCGGCGGGCTGCTGCTGGCGGCGCTCGGGGCCTGGGCGGCCTACGGTGCCGATGTCCTGAGCTACGTGTTTGTCATCACCGCACTGATCTGGTGGAAGCGCCCGCACAAAGCGAAAACCGAGCTGTCTGAACACTTCCTCGGCGCGTTCCGGGCGGGTATCCGCTACGTCAAAGCCAGCCGGGAACTGCACCGGGTGCTGGTTCGCGCCGCGATTTACTTCTTCTTTGCCAGCGCTATCTGGGCACTGCTGCCGCTGGTGGCGCGCAATCTTCTGCAGGGCAGCGCCGGGTTTTACGGCACGATGCTGGGTGCGGTGGGCGTGGGGGCGATTGTCGGTGCGCTGCTGCTGCCCGTGCTGCGTCAGCGGATGAAGGTTGACGGATTAATGCTGCTGTCGGCGGGGCTGTCCGCGCTGGTGATGGTGGTGATTGCCCTGCTGCCGGTTAAAGCCCTGGCCCTGCCGCTGATGGTCCTGCTGGGTGTCAGCTGGATTATCGCCCTGACCTCGCTGAACGGGGTGGCCCAGGCCGTTCTGCCGGACTGGGTGCGCGGCCGTGGCCTGGCGGTGTATCTGATGATTTTTAACGGTGCCATGGCCGCTGGCAGTCTGTTCTGGGGGCTGGTGGCGCAGGAAACCGGGCTGGTGAATACCCTGCTGATCGCCGCCGTGGTGCTGACGCTCACCGCGCTGCTGTGCCTGCGTCTGACGCTGCCGACGGGCGACGCTGATCTGCAGCCTTCCGGCCACTGGGATGAACCGGCGCTGGAGACAGACGTCACGGCAGACCGGGGCCCGGTCATGATTCAGATTGAATACCAGGTAAAGGCAGAAGATCGCCCGGCCTTCCTGGCGGAGATGAAAAAGCTGTCGCTGATCCGCCGCCGCGATGGGGCCTACGCCTGGGGCATCGCCGGGCACAGCCAGGAGGCGACCACGCTGATCGAGTGGTTCCTGGTCGAATCCTGGCATGAGCACCTGCGCCAGCACCAGCGTGTTTCCCATGCGGATGCAGACTTACAGGAGAGCGTGACGCGCTTCCATCAGGGGGAGGAGAAACCTAAAGTGCATCACTTTATCTCGCTGGAATAATCCCTGTCAGGGGGCGATCTTTTGTCCGGTCGCCCCCTGCGCCGTGCTTATTCGGGCGGGTTGCTGTCCCGGTTTCCGGCCTCTAACGCCAGCAGCAGCGTCGACAGTGAGGCATCAAGCTGCGCCAGCGCACCGGCAGGCAGCGCCGACAGGATCTGCCGTTCGTTTTCAATATGCGGCCCGACCAGACGATTAATCAGCGCCAGCCCTTCAGGCGTCAGCTGTACCAGCGTGCTGCGCGCGTCCTCTGCGCTGGCGACGCGCGCCACCAGTCCCCGGGTTTCCAGACGTTTCAGGCGGTGGGTCATGGTGCCTGACGTCACCATCAGCGCGGAGAACAGGGCGGTGGGGCTGAGGCAGTGAGGCGCACCCGCACGGCGCAGCGTCGCCAGCATATCAAACTCCCAGCTGGCCAAATCAAAGCGCGAAAACCAGGCTTCCAGCTGCTGTTCCAGCAGGACGGTACAGCGCTTAAGGCGGCCAATCGGCCCCATCGGGCTGGCATCCAGGTCGGGACGTTCGCGCTGCCACTGTTCGAGGATGGTGTCGACCGCATCGCGCGGCGGCCGGTGAGAAGAAGGCTTCATTTTATCTTGACTTCAAGGTAAGTGATCAACACAATCATGATATCTTGAATTGAAGGTAAAGTCATGAACACAGGATCCTATCTGCGCGACATTATGCTGACCGCCCTGGCCCCCGCTATCTGGGGATCAACCTATATCGTCACCTCACAACTGCTGCCGCCGGACCGGCCGTTCACCGCCGCGCTGATCCGCGTGCTGCCTGCGGGCCTGCTGCTGCTGCTGTTTACCCGGCGGCTGCCCTTGCGGAAAGATGTCTGGCGACTGCTGGTGCTCAGTGCATTAAATATCGGCGTGTTTCAGGCGCTGCTGTTTGTCGCTGCCTACCGGCTGCCCGGCGGGCTGGCGGCGGTGCTGGGGGCCATCCAGCCGCTGCTGGTGATGGTGCTGACCTGGACGGTCGACCGCCGCTCACCGGCGCAAACCACCCTGTGGGCATCGGTAGCGGGGGTGATTGGGATGGCGATGCTGCTGCTGTCACCGCAGACGGTCTTTGAACCGGTGGGTATCACGGCGGCCATCGTCGGGGCGGGCTGTATGGCGACCGGCGTCTGGCTGACGCGCCGCTGGAAGATCGACCTTCCCGTCCTGTCGCTGACCGGCTGGCAGCTGGCGATCGGTGGGCTGATGCTGGCCCCTGTGGCCTGGCAGATGGAGGCCGCGTTGCCTGTGCTGACCCTGCCGCAGTGGGCGGCCTATGGGTATCTGAGCCTGGCCGGGGCGCTGCTGGCCTATACGCTCTGGTTTCGCGGCGTGGCGCGGCTGCCCACGGTAGCCGTGGCCTCGCTGGGCTTACTGAGCCCGCTTTGCGCCGTGGGCCTGGGCTGGGTACTGCTGGGGCAGTCGATAACCGGTACGGCGCTGGCCGGGCTGGTCGTCGTGCTGGCCAGCGTGTTTGCCGTGCAGTGGAAAATGTCGCGCGGCCGTTAAGGCAGGGGCACTCTCTGATTGCGGATGCCCGGTGCTGCCGGGCGTCACCGTTTATTCTGCGGCGTACACGCTGCGGATCCCCTCAAAGCTCTGCAGGCGTTCACGCCACCACATCGCGGCATTGCCGGTCGCGCTGTCATTCCAGGCCAGGAACGCCTGATCACGGCGGGTTTCGCTGTCCAGCTGGCGTTCTACCAGCGTGCCGTTTGCCAGATGCGGGGCCGCCAGATAGCGCGGCAGGTAGCCGCAGCCCAGCCCGTCAACCTGCGCCTGAACCTTGTCACTGAAGCTGTGTACGCTGAGGATCGGCTGTTCGTCGAGCACGCGCAGGTCGGTGCCTTCGGCGTGGCGCGAGGTGTCGTGTACTACCACGGCCCGGTACTGGCGGATTTGCTCACGCAGCAGCGGGGCGGGCAGCGCCGCCAGCGGGTGATGTGGTGCAATCGCAAAGGTATATTCCAGCCAGCCCACCGGCACGCAGCTCACGCCGCTGTGGCGCACCGGCTCCTGTACGGCCCCAAAGACAATATCGGCCAGGCCATAACTCAGCGCTTCCCAGCAGCCTGCCAGCACGTCCTGACGGAACAGCAGGCGGGTGTGATGATGCGCCTGATAGAACTCATCGATCAGCCCGGACAGCAGGGCAAACGGCACGGAGGCATCCAGGCTGAGGGTAAGCTGACTTTCCCAGCCGCTTTCCACGTACTGCGCCTGCTGTTCCAGTTCGCCCACGGCGCGCAGCAGAATGCGTCCTTTCTCCAGCATCAGGCGTCCGGTGGGGGTAAATGTGGCACGGTGACCGGAGCGATCCAGCAGCGTGATATTCAAATCGCTTTCCATCTTCTGCACCGTATAACTCAGTGCCGAAGCAGTTTTAAACAGCCTGGCCGCCGCTGCGGCAAAGGTACCGTGACGGTCCAGTGCATCCAGAATCAGCAGCGCTTCAAGGTTTAATCGCATGGTGTTCCCCAAACCCAAAATTTGTTTAACAACTTCCTGAATTCTTTCCGTTATCAACCGGGGCGGCCATTTCGTATTGTGTCAACACGCAAGACAAACCCGAAACCTGAAACGTAAAAGGAATAAAAAAATGTCTAAATTCGACCTGCTGGACCCACAGAACTCCGCCCTGATTTTCATCGACCATCAGCCGCAGATGTCGTTCGGTGTGGCTAACATCGATCGTCAGCAGCTTAAAAATAACACCGTTGCTTTAGCAAAAGCAGGAAAGATTTTTAACGTGCCGACGATTTACACCTCGGTAGAAACGGAAAGCTTCAGCGGCTACATCTGGCCGGAGCTGCTGGCGGTGCATCCGGAGGTGCAGCCGATTGAGCGCACCTCAATGAACTCATGGGAAGATGAGGCCTTTGTGAAGGCGGTGAAAGCGACGGGCCGTAAGAAGCTGATTATCTCCGCCTTGTGGACCGAAGTGTGTCTGACCTTCCCGGCGCTGATGGCGATGAAAGAGGGGTTTGAGGTGTACGTAGTGACCGACACCTCCGGGGGCACCAGCGTGGATGCGCACGAACGTGCTGTCGACCGGATGGTGCAGGCGGGGGCGGTGCCGGTGACCTGGCAGCAGGTGCTGCTGGAGTACCAGCGCGACTGGGCACGTAAAGAGACATATGACGACGTGATGGACCTGGTGCGCGAGCACAGCGGCGCGTACGGCATGGGCGTGGACTATGCCTACACCCTGGTCCATAAAGCCCCGGCCCGTAAAGCCTGATGACCCGGCCCCTGCGGGGGGCATAAAGGAGAACATCGTGGACTATCCCCACCAGCCTGAACATATCACTCTGGTTATTACGCACCGCCTTTTGCCCGGCAAGCAGGACGACTATCAACGCTGGCTGGAAGCCATTATGCCGCAGGCCGCGCTGTTCCCCGGACATCTGGGTGTCAACGTCCTGCGCCCGGTACACGGTGAAATGACCTGGACCATACTGGTCAGATTCGACAATCTGGATAATCTTTACCAGTGGCTGAACTCAACGCAGCGTGCGGCACATGTGGCGGAGCTGGGCGGGTTGCTGGCGGGGAATGAGCACATTGAGATGCGCCCCGGCGCGGCGTTCTGGTTTACCCCGGCCGACCCGGCGCGGGTGGCCCCCAGGCAGTGGAAGCAGTTTCTGGTCACCCTGGCGGTGATTTTCCCCTCCACCAATCTGGTTCCCTGGTTCTGGGGGGCGGTGTTGCCCGTCAGCAAAGGTACGCTGTGGGGACATTTTCTCAACGATGCCTGCGTGGTCGGCCTGGTGGTGTATCTGTGGATGCCGGCGATAACGCGTCTTTTAAAAAACTGGCTGTCCCCGCGCGGGAAAATCAGCCCGGAGAGTAATGATGAATAATGCCTCATTGATTCTGACCAACGGTAAGTTCCACACCGTTGACCGTGAAAACCCGCTGGCAACGGCGGTGGCGATAAAAGACGGTAAATTCCTCGCGGTAGGCAGTGAAGCGGAAGTGATGCAGTTTGCCGGGGACGACACCCGGGTGGTGGATCTGAAGGGCCATACCGGGATCCCGGGCCTGAACGACTCGCACCTGCATCTGATCCGTGGCGGGCTGAACTACAACCTGGAACTGCGCTGGGAGGGGGTGCCGTCGCTGGCTGATGCCCTGCGGATGCTGAAAGAGCAGGCGCTGCGTACGCCTAATCCGCAGTGGGTACGCGTGGTCGGCGGCTGGAACGAATTCCAGTTTGCCGAGCGCCGTATGCCAACGCTGGATGAGATCAACGAAGCGGCCCCGGATACGCCGGTGTTTATTCTGCACCTTTACGATCGTGCGCTGCTTAACCGCGCCGCCCTGCGCGTGGTGGGCTATACCAAAGACACGCCAAACCCGCCGGGGGGCGAGATCCAGCGCGACGGTAACGGCAACCCGACCGGCATGCTGATCGCCCGTCCGAACGCGATGCTGCTGTACTCCACGCTGGCAAAAGGGCCGAAGCTGCCGCTTGAACAGCAGGTGAACTCCACCCGTCAGTTTATGCGTGAGCTGAACCGACTGGGGCTGACCAGCGCTATCGATGCGGGCGGCGGTTTTCAGAACTACCCGGATGATTACGCGGTGATCGGCGAACTGCACGAGAAAAAACAGCTGACGGTGCGCATCGCCTATAACCTGTTTACCCAGCGTCCCGGCCATGAGCTGGAAGATTTTGAGCGCTGGACCGACATGCTGAAACCGGGTCAGGGCACGGATTTTTACCGTCATAACGGCGCAGGCGAGATGCTGGTGTTCTCTGCTGCCGACTTCGAGGACTTCCTTGAGCCGCGCCCTGACCTGGCCCCCGGTATGGAAGATGAGCTGGAGCGCGTGGTGCGTCACCTGGTCGAGCACCGCTGGCCGTTCCGCCTGCACGCCACCTATAACGAGTCGATCAGCCGCATGCTGAACGTCTTTGAGAAAGTGAACCGTGAGATCCCGTTCAACGGCCTGCACTGGATTTTCGACCATGCCGAAACCATCACCGAAGCCAATATTGAGCGGGTAAAAGCGCTGGGCGGCGGGATTGCGGTACAGCACCGTATGGCGTTTCAGGGGGAATATTTTGCCGAGCGCTACGGTCATGAGGCGGTGAAGCAGACGCCACCGGTAGCGAAAATGCTGGAAGCCGGGGTCCCGGTGGGGCTGGGCACCGACGCCACCCGCGTAGCCAGCTATAACCCGTGGACGGCGCTTTACTGGCTGGTGTCCGGCCGCACCGTTGGCGGCATGGCGATGTATGACGTCAGTGCCCGTCTGGACCGTGAAACCGCGCTGATGCTGTGGACCCAGGGCAGCGCCTGGTTCTCCAGCGAGCAGGGGAAAAAAGGGCAGATTAAAGTGGGGCAGCTGGCTGACCTGGCGATTTTGTCGCAGGACTATTTCAGCGTCAGCGAAGAGGCGATTAAAGGCATTGAATCGGTGCTGACCGTGGTGAATGGCGAGGTGGTGTATGCGGCAGGTCGCTTCAGCCCGCTGTCGCCGCCGCCGGTGCCGGTGTTGCCGGAATGGTCGCCGGTGGTGACCACCCCAGGGCATTACCGCAGCGCACCGCCGCTGGCGAATGGGCGCGTGGCTTTTGCCTCACAGCCGCACCAGTGCAGCGGCCCGTGCGGTGTGCACAGCCACTCGCACGATGTCGCGCGCCGCTCCAGCGTGCCGGTGTCGGATGATAATGCCTTCTGGGGCGCGCTGGGCTGTTCCTGCTTCGCGTTCTGATTGAGGGTCAGACCTGCCTTCCCCCGGCAACCCCAGCGCCTGAGCCGTTTACAGATTTTGGATCAACCCGCGCTGGGCTAGTCAGGCCCGCTCAGCGCACCGATCGCCGGGTCGTGATAGTTCTCATCAATCCTGATGCCTGCCGCGCGCAGTCGCGCTTCCTGTTCCGCCCGCTGTTTCGCCATGGTTTTCAACAGCGCAGGTAACAGCGTTTTCCAGCGGTGACGATCCTCATACGGGAAATAGTCCTGATACGTCTGTTGCTCACTGCGGAACACCAGGGTGTACAGGTAAGTCCCGCGTTCCTCAGGGGCGGTGTCGCTGTTCTGACGCTGTACGCGCAGGGTCAGGTATTCATTACCACGGTAAAAATACCAGTCGGCTAAAAATGGCAGCGTTCGCCACTGCGCGTTATTGAGCGGCGATGACGGGTCGTTAAACGGCGTCGTGAGGCTGGACGTGGTCATCACCTGTTCAATCCGCGCGGCGTTAGCCACTTCTGACCCCGGCAAGCGCGGATCATCCTGCATAATAAAACGCTGCCATCCGGCGGCCTGAAGGCGCTCTACCAGCTGATAGAACCACCTGCGGCTATCCGCCAGCAGGCTGTCTTCCGGCAGGCCGAGGGGGTAAATGTTGATCTCATCAAAACGATTGTGGTTCTCTTGGTAGACCGGAGCGGTAAAAGAGAACACACCGTCGATGGTGAAAGGGCGATCGCCGCCCAGCACCAGATTGAGGGTATTGCCGCTTTGCGAGGGCTTAGTGAAATTATACCAGCACATCGTGTCGTCACAGTCGCGGGTCAGATCGTCGCCCAGCGCAGACTGCATGCCGTCTGTGGCATCACCCAGCCACACTTTAACGGTGCGGGTGACCGGTGCACTGGGGTTATCACAGCCTGAGAGCAGTGCGATGATACACAGCAGTAACGATTTCATCGTTAAATTTCCCTAAGGCTCATCCGTCCTGCTCTGCTTTCAGCAGGGCTAACAGCTCTTTATCGTTGAGGTGAAACGCCAGTTTTTCGGGCAGGGGGCGTTCAAAGTCGCGCAGTCCGCTCAGCGAATAGAAAAAGTTGCTGTCGTAAAAGGCGTTAATCGCCGCCAGCTCCGGCATCAGATCCAGCATCGGATCCGTGGGGCGATAGCCGGCACGCACGCGGGCCAGCGACTCAAGGGGTTGGCTGCAGGCATCACATCCCTGGTTTAGCCCTTTTGCCCACAGTCGGTAGGCGTCTGTCCGGTGTCCTTCAATCCAGGCCAGTTTGCCGAGGCTGGCATACGCCGGGGCGTACCCCTGCTTAACGGCGCATTCCAGCAGGGTTTTCGCTAGCGGATGCATCGCCCTGGCCTGGGGAACAAGGGTTCCTCCGATCAGCGTCATCGCCTGCGGACTGCCGCGATCGACGGCGGTCGACAGCAGGCTGTACATGGTCTTGTAGTCTCGGCCATACAGAGAAGACGCCCAGGTATAGGTGGCGATCGGGACACCCTGATCAATCATTTTTTGCAGGGTGGCATTGGCCTGCGTCGTGGCTTCCGGGCTGGCCGGGTAACGCAGTGTCCAGACAGTATCCAGCCAGACGGCCTTCCAGCTTCCGGCTTTGACGGCCGCCGCCAGCAGATCTTCACGCTTTTTTTTGTTCCCGGCATCCTGCCAGAAATGATCTTTCGCATCGCCAATCGCCGCATAGTCAACCAGCTGGCGAAAAGCGGCCGCTGCCGCCGGGCTCTCCTGCGGCGTGGCGGCTTCCTCGCTGCGACAAACGAACTTTTTGTCTTTAAATTCCGCCACTAAATGCGGTTCTGTCGCGAGTTCGCCCATGCTGTCATAGGCGGTGGGACCATGGTTGAAGTCGTCAAATGTTTTGGCCGCTGACGCCGCACCGCAGGCAAACAGACCAGAAAGCACCAGAGCAGAAAATGAAGTGAATTTCATTGAGTCCCTTTATCGGGCCAGGCGCACCGGCAGGCCCGTCAGAATACGCTGTACGCGCGGTGAAAAACGGTAATCGGTTATTAAAGCATTGTTCAGCGCAGGCCGCCATCGGCAGGTAAAGGCGCGGGAGGTATAACATACTGATAACAAAGATCAGAAATGGACTACAAATGTCGGACGGCGCTCTGATGTTGGCTTAAGACAATTCTCAATATAGTGGCCTCAACGAAAACCTGAGCATTTTTCACACTGAAAAGACCGGGTTATGTTTTGTTGAGAGGCCGATATGAACACGATTTACCGTATTATCTGGAACCGCACTTTAGGGTGTTTTGTGGTCGCTTCCGAGCTGGCCACCGGCAAGGGAAAAAGCCGGACCACTCTCGTTTCAGCTGCGGTAACGCGTGTTCCGCTGTTGAGCGCGCTTTCTGCCGCGCTGCTGCTCAGCCTGGCACCCGTCAGCCATGCGGCAACTCAGCTGGTGGATGGCACTACCTATCAGGGCAGCGGGCAACTGACCTCCGCCGGAGATAATAATCCCGGTCTGTTGGTGAATAACGGCGGTGAGGCAAGCTGGACCGACGGGATGATCACCTCCAGCGGTGCGGGTTCCACGGCTGCTGGCGTACAGAATGGCTCTACGCTGAGTCTGGACAACACCAGCGTGCTGTCACTGCGCGATGCAACACTGGCTCTGTCGGCTACGGGCAACTCGTTCCTGAATCTGCTTAATACCCAGGTGACGGCGATCGGTAACAGTATTGCGCTGTATATCAACACCGGTGCTCAGGTACAGGGCAGCGGACTGACGGTGAACAGTGCGGGCGTGGGGATAAAAAATAACACCTCGACTTTCGATGTCAGCAATCTGACGGTAGCCACTACGGGTAAAGCGGGCCATGCGATTAACACCTTTGGTAACAGCAACTTCAAAGCGGACAACGTTACCCTGACCACCCGCGGCGAGCAGGCCGATGGCGTCAGCACCAGCGGCGGCACCACCAACCTGAGCAATATCAATATCACCACCGGCGGTAAAACAGCACGCGGCGTGTTCGCGACCACCAGCGCAGCTAACGTCACGCTGAACGGCGGCAGTATTAATACCGCCGGTACCATGGCGCACGGTATTTATGCCACTAAGGGCGCGACGGTCAACGTCAGTAATATGGATATTACGACCACCGCAGTCGGTATGCCTGCCAACAACACCGGCGCATCCGCCCTGATGATCGAAACGGGGTCAACGGTCAATGCGGACTCCGTCAAACTGAGCTCGGCGGGTAATGCCATCACCATGACGAACAGCATCTTCAATGGCAACAACGTTGAGCTGCGCCAGACGCGTGCCAATACTGGCCCCGCGCTCTGGGCATTTGGTTCGACCGTGAATCTCCGTAATAGCCTGATTAGCGGTGACAGCAGCGTTGTGCTACAGGGGATCTACATTGATGGCGGTACCGGTAATTTTGACAATGTCACCATCACCGGTGAGAAGAGCGGATTAGGTCTGGCCATACGTTACAATGGGGTGGTGAACGCCAGTCACCTCAACATCCGGATGAAAAATACTGAAAACAGCAGCCTTTCCGGCATTGTGTTCAGTAATGGAGGAGGAAATAACCTTGCCACGCTAAAGGACTCCAGCGTGGTGGTTGAAGGAGCCTCGGCGTATGGCATCTACTCAAAAACCACCGTCAACCACAGATTGAACCTGATTGATTCACTGGTGTTGAGTGACAACGTGGCGCTCAAAGCGACACAGACCTCGGCACTACTGGTGACGGCGGATGGTTCAACCATCAGCGGTAAAACCCTGATGCAGGGGGGCACCGGCAGCGGTGAAAGCGTGCGTAATCTGGAGATTGATGCGACTAACGGTTCATCACTGATCGGGACGGCGGATATCAACCGGACTTACACCCAAAAAAGCCGTATCTCCCTGGCTAACGCCTCGGCGTGGCAGGGAGCCGCCAGTGGTCTGCACCAGCTGGCACTGTCCAGCGGCAGCCAGTGGACGATGACCGCAGATTCTGATGTGGGTACGGTGGCGCTGAACGACAGCCAGATCGGCTTCGACCACGCTGATGGCAGCTTTAAAACATTGACCGTTGACGGGGATTTCACCGGTGATAACGGCACGCTGGTGATGAACAGCATTCTTGACGGTGACGACTCGGCGCATGACCGCCTGATCGTTAACGGCAACACCAGCGGTACCACCCGCGTGGTGGTGAATAACGCGGGCGGCAGCGGTGCAGCCACGTTACAGGGTATTGAGCTGATTTCGGTGGCCGGCGATTCCGGCGGTGAGTTTACACAGCAGGGCCGTATTGTCGCGGGGGCTTACGACTACTTCCTGCAGCGCGGGACGGGCAGCGCCGATAAAAACTGGTTCCTGAGCAGCAGCCTGACGCCGGTGCAGCCGCCGCAGCCCGTCGTGACACTGCCGGTCGTGACTCAGCCGGGAGTAACACAGCCGGGAGTAACACAGCCGGGAGTAACACAGCCGGAAGTGACGCAGCCCGCGTCACCAGATGATGCGGCTAACCCGATAGTCCAGCCGGTCGTCAGCCCGGTTGCGGCGGCCCCGATGGTGGTGCGCCCGGAAGTGGGCAGCTACAACGCCAACATACAGGCGGCCAACACCCTGTTTACCCTGCGTATGCACGATCGCGGTGGGGAAACGCAGTATATCGACGCGCTGACCGGGGAACAGAAAACGACCAGCATGTGGCTGCGCAGCGTCGGAGGCCACCAGCAGATCGGTGACGCCAGCGGCCAGTTGAAAACGGAAACTAACCGTTATGTGATGCAGCTGGGGGGCGACCTGGCGCAGCTGAGCAGTAACGGAAATGACCGCCTGCATATCGGGGCGATGGCGGGCTACGGTAATGCGCAGAGCAAAACCGACTCGAAACTGACCGGATTCCGCTCGAAAGGGCAGGTTAACGGCTACAGCGTCGGCCTTTACGCCAGCTGGAATCAGCAGCCGGAAGCCCGCAGCGGCGCGTATGTTGACAGCTGGGTGCAGTACGGCTGGTTTAACAACAGCGTCAGCGGCGAGATGATGCAGAGCGAAAGCTACAGGTCGCAGGGGATCACCGCTTCTGTGGAAGGCGGCTACCGTTTCAAACTGGGCGAGGACGGTGCGAAGAACCGCTACTTTATCGAGCCAAATGCGCAAATCGTCAGCATGAACGTTAAGGCGAAAGACCTGACCGAAAGTAACGGCACCCGCGTCAGCAGCAAGGGCAACGGCAACATACAGTCACGGGTTGGCGTGCGGGCGTCGATGGACAGCGCGGCAGGCGGCAGTCAACCCCAGCTGACGCCGTGGGTGGAAGCGAACTGGATAGGTAACAGCAGGGACTTTGGCAGCACGCTGAACGGCGTCAGCCAGGCCAGCCAGGGCGCGAAAAACATTGGTGAAGTTCGCATCGGCGTTGACAGCCAGCTGAAGCCAAACCTCAACCTGTGGGGATCGCTGGGTCAGCAGGTGGGCGGCAGCGGCTACAAAGACAGCAGCGCTGCGGTCGGTATTAAACTCAGCTTCTGATCGTCATCACAACCCAGGCCAGCGACTGCTGGCCTTTTCTTTACCCTCTCTCTATTCTGTTGGTCACTCTTTCTGCAACCGGAGCCTCCGCGCCTAATTCATGATGAAGACGACCCTGACAGAAAAACAGACTCAGCATGCCGCAGGCAGTACCCGGCAGCAAAAGCACCGTGCGATTGGCATTGTCGCCGGGGAGTTTAGTAACCCGTATACCCTGACTCTGCTGAATGACGTGACGCGCCAGCTTCACCAGCGCGGTGCCAGCGCCGTGCTGTTAAACGTGGACGACGATGCCAGCTGTCAGGCGGTTTTACGCACGGCCGGGCAGTTACCGTTAGATGCGCTGCTGTATCTTACCCACCCCCTCAGCGCGGAACAGCTTGCTGACATTGAGGCGCACTATCCGATGCCCGCCATCCATCTCTGCCGCAGCGCGGCAGGAGAAGGGGAAGAGGCGATCGGCGTGGATGATTATGCGGCCGGGGAGCAGATCGGCCGCCTGCTGCTGTCGCAGGGGTATCAGCGTTTCGGTTATCTGCAGGGTCAGGAGGTTGCTTCCGCCGCCCCGCTGCGGATGGACGGCTACGCTGCCAGTTTGCAGGAGGCGGGGAAAACCCTGAACAGCGTGCTGGTGGCGGGGCACTCAGACCGGGAGATGGGTTACAAAGCGATGATGGCCTACCTGAAAACTACCTGGGCCTCTGAACGTATTGAAGGGCTGTTCTGCGAAAATGACGTGCTGGCCTTTGGGGCGATGCAGGCGATTCGTGATTTTGGTGAAGGCGCGCATATCGGTGTCGTGGGCTTTGATGATGTCAGTGAAGCCCACTCCTCGATGTGGAGCCTGACCACCTGGGCACAGCGTAGCGATCTGCAGATTACCGAGGCGCTCAACCGCCTGCTTGACCAGCGCACTGACGAACAGGGCGCATGGCGCAAGGGCGAACTGAAAATCCGCCATTCGCACCTGAGCCGGGAAGAGCACGGCGAAATGTCTCAATGCGGCTGCGCCAGCCGCAGCTGACAGCGTGTGCTGCTTTTATCCATTTGCGACCTCATTCCGGCAGAGATAATTTTATCTTTGTCGGAACAGCGTGCTGGCCAGCGGCGTGATGTCTTTGAAAAAAGATATTGTCTGAGTTATGTCATCATTTAGCAGTATGGAAGTATGCGCTATAAAATGATCTAATCTGAATATTAATTCAGTAAAGGTGTAAATATGAATAATATGCGCCATAAAGATTATACAAAAAGTCTTACTCTCTGTTCGCAGGTGTACCCCTTAAGCTAATATAAAAGATAATCAACGAAACACAGATGGCCTTAAGGTTAAATCAGATCATGCTGTAGTGTAAACCGTTGTCTTTTTTATTTAACGTGTTGATTTACATCGTAAAAATTACACATTTTTATATGTTTCCCTTCTGTGGTGTTCAGATTTCTTGATTCGTAAAGAGTCTTAAAAATTTCCATTCTCTTATCTTATTTATTTTAACAAAAACAGTGATGTTAAATCAGAATATCTGAATCAATAAATCAGAACGTTTTCATTTTGTTCTTTGTCATTTCCTGGTTAAAATCTTTCTGCTTTTTTAAATAGCTGGTGGCAACCTTTTGGAACGTATTTTGTATTTTATTGCTGTGGCAACGGAGTGCATTATCCAAAAGAATAATGATTGTCAAACAAATCAACTAATGAAATATGAAAGGGAATATATAATGAAAAAGTTGTTACTTACTGTAGCCAGTTTGAGTCTCATGGCATCTGCTTCATCAGCGAT
The DNA here is from genome assembly GCF_055556675.1 of Erwinia sp. PME.40.26/001. NCBI lineage: Bacteria > Pseudomonadati > Pseudomonadota > Gammaproteobacteria > Enterobacterales > Erwiniaceae > Erwinia > Erwinia sp. PME.40.26/001. Next base: position 223,691 of record NZ_JBVHNP010000003.1, on the reverse strand, counting down.
TGCTGCTGCTGATGAAACGGTTACTGCAAGTGCTGTTTGGCAGGCGGAAGCAAGGAAGCAGAGCGAATCGAGTTTGGTGGTAACCCCGATTCGCACATTGCAATTTAAGTATTCAGAAAATAGTAAATCCTTTAATGAGGATACGGGCACGTTTGATGTTGCTATTCGCGGTGGTCGCCCAGAAGCAAATGCGTTCAAACTTGAAGCCCGCGTCGATGATGGCAATAACTTGCTGCGCCAGGTGGGGGGGGAAAGTACGCTGGCGGTGGGCGCTCTCTTCGGCAGTAACGAGCTCGGTTCTACGCTGGGGGGATCGACCGGTGTTGGCAAAAATGCTAACTGGACCACGCTGGTAGATTCTACGGATGAGAACGGTAGCTCGCTGTGGGCACTGACTGCGTCTGCAAAAGGTAAACTCGAGGATAAATATAGTGCCCGCGATAAATTTACATTTATCGTGAAAAAAGCGACAAGCGATGGCACTAAACCTACGACCTTTGCTGAGCTGTCTGATGGTTTGTGGACGGGTGAAGTTGCCGTTGCTTTCCGTGCAACCTGGAACAAATAAGGTCAATGCAGCCGGGGCTCCCCCGGCTGCTGCACGTTAACGTGAAGGGAAAATCATGTTAAAAAAATCTATTATTATTTCTTTAATGACGTTGGTACTGCCTTTCACCGCTTCAGCCATTAATGTGGGAAGAGTGACGACGATTATTCCTGCGGATAAACAATTAGTAGCAAAAGAGATAAAAAATGAATCTCCAATGGCAAGGGTTATCAGCGTTAAAATCGAGCGAATTGACTCGCCATTAACGGATGGAAAAGTCATTGCCTTTGATAAAAAAGATGAAATACTTTTATCGCCCTCACAGTTGATGATGCCAGGATCATCTAAAAATATCATTAAGTTCTGGTATCAGGGCAAAGAAGATAATCAGGAAAGATATTACAGAATCACTTTTACCGATGAGCCTATCACTGACGACAGCGCGGTGAATGGGGGGAAATCTGTGCTGGCACAGGCTAAGGCGATCATCAGTACAATATTAGTGGTGCAGCCACGTAATAAAAACCTTGACTACAGCCTGACCGATGATGGGGTTTTTAATAAAGGAAATACCTCATTCAGAGTTAGCGCAATAGGAGAGTGCATTGATGGCAAGAAGGATTGCCGTGAAGTTTTTTACGTTCTCCCAGGGAACATATACCGTTTACATAAGGTCAATTTAAATGCAAAGGGAACGCATTTAAGTCTGTGGGATGTTGAAAACTACGTTGCTCTTAAATGAAGGGGTTCTGGGTTTAAAAAGGTTATTCTGTGAATAATAAACTGGTGTTTTCTGGTCTCCTTATGTGGACGATACCCTTCTCTTTTGTGTTCGCCGAGGGGCTGAAACAAGAGTCTTATGTGATAGCGGGTTATCGCTTTCCTTCAGCACTTTATAGTATGTTGCAAAGCGGGCTGAATTTACCTGTATTGATTGAGAATATACAACCCAATAAAGAAAATATTTCATTAGAAGAAAAGTATATTCAGATAGGTATTGCTACGTTATATGTTGTGGATGCAAAGCTTGTGCTGCGTAATGTGATTATCAACAATGAAGATGAGAGTAAAGTTCAACTCTCTGATGAGCTAATCGCAAAAATAAACAAAATGAGTGAAGAGAATTTTGATGAGAAACTGCATGCGCCTGTCTCAGACGAAGGGTATTTTACTCTGGATGGAAAGCAAATGCGCCTTATTCTTAATTTGAGCGAAAAGGGATATGGTACGTTAATCGCACCAAGACTATTCAATCTGGACGATCCCACGAGTAAAAAACCCAGTGGAACAATAAATTATGACTTCGGGGGCTATAATAATCGAAGTTCACACAGTGGTACTAACAACTCCGGTTATCTGAACTTTAATTCGACGACTTCTCTGGGCGTGGATCATCTGAAATTTGATGGTTCACTCTATACCGGGAACAGTCTCTCCAAAGATAGCAGTGGACGGATTAATGCCGCCTTGTGGGAACGCGATTTCAAAGGCCTGAGAACAGCCGCCGGCATGCTCGACAGCTGGAATATGCAGTCTGTGGGTTCTGTCAGTGCCCTTACCGGGGGGGAAGTGTATGGTTTTTCTATTGGTAATGCGGCAAATTCCCGTAAGCGAAATGGCAGCCTTTCATTGACGCCAGTGGTTGCTTTCTTTCCAACGGCGGGGGAAGCACAAATACGCAGAGACGGTAACCTGTTAAGTATTCAACGATTTTCTGTCGGCAGCCATGAAATCGATACGTCGATGCTACCCTTCGGCATTTATAGCATTCAGGTCGACGTGATCAGCGGCAGCAGAACCATTTCCAGCGGTACCTACCAGATTAATAAACCCTTTACCTCAAGTATGGGTGACAGCCTGCGTTGGCAATTTTGGGGCGGGGCCTACGATCGAAACAAAATCTACAGTAATAAGCATCGATACAATATCAGAACCACTCACGACATTGATAAGCGGGGTGAACATGACCGGGAAATGATGTCGCTGGTGGGATTTTCAGCGGGAAAAAATTCAGGCAATTATGACTGGAGTATGTCCAGCTATATGATGCGTGAACATGCTCTGGCAGAGCTTTGGGCTTCGTCGAGGCTGACAAAGTGGTTATCGATTAACACCCAGGCGATGAGTGCCACGGATGGGACCTGGCGAACAAATTTCGGTAGCACCCTAAGGCTCCCCTACGGTATAGGGAGCATTTGGTACAACTACAATCGGCTTCACAGTGGTGAATTTATCTCGCTTTATGAAAATCGCGGCAGTAACTGGGGCGTATCTGTAAATGTACCTTCTATAGGGCCGGCAAGTGGTGGTGTTATAACCTGGACCCAGGACAAAGATACCATCTACGGGTATAACCGACGTCGCCTCGATTATTCACAAGGTATTTACGCCGGGCGCTATGGGTCGATTCGGTTACGGACTGGCATCGGTTATTACGATAATAATGACGGCTTAAATAAATCGAGTAACCGGGAAACTTATGCCATGTTAGATTTCTCAATTCCCTTTGGTAATGCTATTTCTCTGGGGGTTTCTCACTCCAGAGAGAGTGGGACAGCGATGAATATTGATGCCACCCACGATTTCGATGGGGATTATCTGAAGTCAGTCTCTGCTAATGTTTCCCGCTCCTTCAGCGGAGATGTCGATCGCAAAATGACAGGGGGGGCAAGTGTAGACTTTGATACACCATTTAACTCTAATGCGTTGAGTTATCAGACGGATAACGACGGGGGCTGGAGTAATACATTAACCAGTCAGGGATCGGTAGCCTGGTCAGGGATGCATATCGGGGCGGGTAAAGGGCGCGAGAGCGCAGGTGTATTAATTGATACCGGACTTCAAAGGGGAGAGAAGCTCACCCTGGATATTGATGGTAAAAAACAGCTCTTACAAGGAAATCGTAACTATATTTCTTTACCTCCTTATGCCCGCTACCGTATGGAGTTGATGAATAATGCTAATACGATGGAAAGTTATGAAATCAGTGAAGGCGCGCGCCGAACGATTTCTGTTTATCCCGGCAATGTGATTTATCTCCAGCCCAAAGTTAAAAGAGTGGTCACCGTATTCGGCCGGTTAATCAATAGTGATGGAACTGTCGCCGTCAACCGTCAGTTGAAAAATAAAATAGGTATTGCACGGACGGGGAACGATGGACGCTTTGTCATTGATGTCGACCTCAATAATCCGCAACTGAGTATTGCGACAAAGGACGACAGCCTCTGCTCTCTGCAACTTAATATTACGCAGAGTGACGGAGCCGTGTGGATCGGCGATGTGAAATGCGATCGGAATAACTATGTCTGGCAACAGTCATCTCGTCAAGGAGCGAAAAATCATGAAACGACTGGCTCTTAGTGCCCTGATATTCAGTGCCGCCGCCCATGCTGATGTCACTCTTCCTTTTATCACTTTCCACAACGATAACTCGTTTGGCGGCGCTAATACAGGCGCTGTATTCAGCATCAACAGCAGTGGTGCGGAACTGGCAATGGGTTCTTATGAGTACCCCTCTCTGAGTGATAACGGTAACCGAACTGTGGCAACCTATGTCCCTGTCACACCCTCTCAGTCCGGGCTGGGAAGTTCGACCGATGACGTCACCTGGAAGTATAAATTCTCAGGTTTTAATAATACTGCATTTAAAGGGATGTTCTGTCCCACTTGCAGTACGGGGTATAAAGATCCCATCAGTGTCAGCAATAGTGAAATGACACTTCCTTATAATCCCACCTCGGGGTCCTTTGGATTCGTTGGTTTAACGATGAGTGCCTCTTTAATCGATTATTTGCTGGCAATGGGGGCAGGGCAATCAGAGACGGTGACGACATCAGCCTACACAAAAGGGGGGACAGTACTGGCTTCGACGCAGAATAACGTTCTGCAAAAGTTGGGTAATTATAATCTGGACAACTCAGCACATCTTGAATTTTCTATTGACCCCATTACCGGTGAAATAAACATTAAAAGTGGCATCACAGGCCAGAGATGCACCCCCTATCAGCACATTGCGCTGAGAGGATTGCTCTGCGATGTGATGAAGTACAGCTATCAGGGAAGCTCGGTGGCTGCCTACAGTGGCTCACTGTCGCTTTCCGTTTCTAAATTGAATCCTTTATTAGACGGGTTTCAGGGGAAAGGCCTGACGGTATCGTTAACCTTTGATGAAAAGACGTGGTACGACTTATCTAACGGATCGATCGGCACTCCGGCGACGTTTGCCGACACCTTCCTTCAGCAGCCCTCGAAAGAGGGGGGGCAAGCCAGCCTGAAGATGTTTTTCCCCACAGACTTTATTAAAGCTGTCGCGCTTAAGGGCGAAGCCAGTAACTTAACCGATATTGTCACCCTGTGCCTGAATAAACCTCTGGCATCGATTGGTGCCGATTTTTGTTTTTATCCGGGTAAGGGCATATCTGTTATCCCAGTGGAACCGAGTATCGAGATCAAGCCTGATAATCCAGACTACGCACTGGATCCAACAGGATATGGTGGGACAGGGAAAGGCAAGATTGGTAGCAGTGAGCCTATTACCATTCCTTACTCCGTTTATACGACCTCTAAAGACCCTGCCATTGCTGTCACGGGACGTATTACGGGCCCGGGTAAACCGTTAAATGGTCAGGATTACTGTCTTTTTAGTGGCGTAGGTGGTGTCTCCGGACTTGAAGTTCCCGTACCTGGCGATGTCCTTATTGGATTATCCCGCACCCGTTACAACCACAACTGTACTGGTACGAGCTTCGATATCCCTGCACCTTCAACCAGCCCGGGAGAATGGATAAGGTTGATGAGCCCGCTTTCTGCCGATCTTTACGTCTGGAAAACACCGCTGATATTACAGTTCCCTATGAACAATCCTGTGTCTGCAAAAACCTATGCCGGTGGATACTGGGATGGTGTAGTGAGTGCGCAGGGATCGATTGAAGTATCAGCGTCATGGAACTGAGGGACCTGTGCAAAATTCTGATTATCGGTTTGTTACTCACTTCACATACCGCTTCAGCTTTATTCATTAAAAATCTGAACATGGAATTAGAACCCAAAAAAGGGGTTCATTATGAAGAGATCATCAATCAGACTCCCGGGAAGAAAGTCTATACTATCAGTATGGTTCAAGTTAGCCTCCCTAAAGAGAACAGTAAAGAAACGGTGATAAGTGATGGTGATTTACTGTATTCACCACAAAAATTAGTTCTTAATTCACAAGATAAAAGTGGCTTTAAGTTTTATTATAAAGGGGCTTTAGATGCTAAAGAACGATATTTCAGGATTAAGGTAATTGAAACTCCGGTGGGAGTTGATACACTATCCACTAATCGAAATACATTACTTTATGATTACCGGGTCGCGGTGGAAGCGATTATGGTTGTCCGTCCAGCAAACGAGAGATTTAGCTATCAGATGAGCCGTGGTGAGTTGATTAATTCAGGTAATACTTTTTTTAAATATATGTCATCTAAAAATTGCGAAAAAAAGTATTCACATTCTAAATTCATTGCGCCGGGTGAGCATCTTTCCCTGAGTGATGAAATGACAGTCGAAAATCGCGTTATTTTATATAAAAATAAAATCATAACCCTGTCTCGTTGTCACCTTTAACGTGAATTGCCTTGGGGATATCTCCGAGGGTACCGTGTCTTCATTGATCGTAAGGTGAAGATATAACTGAAGTAAAAAATAAGGAAGTTAACATGAAATCTATCAGTCTAACTGCAGCAAGTGAAATCGTCGGTGGGGCACTTAACCCAATTGAAGCAATGGTAAAAGGTACGACAACTGGTTATAACGCAGGGGCCAATATCATGGGGCTGCTGGGCGGCTTAGTCGGAGCGGTTACCGGTGGTGCGCTCGGTTTCGTCGGCGGATTTATCGGTACTGTTAAATAACATAAATCATCGTTTCCCTATTTAACCGTTGCATTTATTATCTTGCTCACGGTGTATAGAATTTATCAGGAGTTAAAATGAACACTGTTGAAATGAAAGTTGCAGATGAGATCGTTGGTGGTTGGGATCCTGCTGGACAGGCCATTGCTGGAGCGCAGACCGGTAAAGCTGCGGGTGACAGCCTGCTGGGTCCACTGGGAGGTATCGTCGGTGGGGCGTTAGGATTAATTGGCGGATTTATTACCGGCGCGCTGTCTGCTTAAAGTTATTATTGAAATAAAAAATGGCCCCGGATGTGGGCCATTTTTTCTTAACCAATCACTGGGGTGACATGTCATCTTTATTCCGTTTTCACACTACCGCGAAAACTCCGGTCATTCGGCAGCATGAATATACTGAATGCGGTCTTGCCTGCCTGGCAATGGTTTTAGGGCATTATGGCTATAATACATCAATAAGCCAGCTCCGGCGCGAGTATGAGGTATCTGAAGATTCAGGGACCTCACTGTCCTCATTATTAAAGTGGTCCAGAGAAAAGGGGTTAGAAGGGCGATTACTTCAGGGAAAAGTCACTGAGCTGAAGCAGGTAAATCTTCCCGCTATTGCTTTCTGGCGTGGTAATCATTTTGTCGTGGTGGTAGGCGCGAACGATCGAGGAATTACAATCCACGATCCTGCAAGCGGGATCCGTCGCTATAAGTATAAAGAAGCCGAAGTTCTTTTCTCCGGTTATGTTCTTGAGCTGCGGCCTGCAGCCAGCTTCACCCGGCAGTCACCGGATGCCTCTTTTTCTCTTAATCAGTTAGCCAGTAACATCACTCAGCTGATGAAGCGCCAGATCACGCTGTTTATTTTTTCCTTGTTTGCATTATTGATTATGCTGGTATCTCCATCCTATTTTCAGTTAGTACTGGATGAAGCGATATCGCGCAGCGATTATGACCTGGTTATTCTTCTGACTTGCATTTTTGCTATTGTCTATATATTTGATGTAGTAAACCGTTTCTTAAAGCAGATATTAGAGATTTGCTTGCGTAACTTTGCCTATGATGAGCTGAGTCAGTCAATCCGTGGTTATTTACTGCGAGCGCATACCAGCTGGTTTCGTACACGTCCGGTAGGCGTCATTCTCGCCATTGAGAAATCACTGCATAGTTGCGCAGAATTTATCAGCAACGGCTATGTGGCAATGGCCTACTCTTTCCTGATAAGCATCTTCAGTCTGATTTTTATGATGTTTTACAGCGTTAAAATTGCGCTGGTCACGTTACTTTCCATGACTGTTTTCCTGGTTATCCGTTTTGTGCTGATTAGGCCCTATCAGCGTGCGGTGGACAATGCTATCACCAAAACTGCTGAATACGAGTCTCTGCTGGTAGAAACCCAGAAAGGGATCGTCACGCTAAAAGCTAACAATATGCTTAATAATATGAATAGCGTCATTGACAGGGCCATGCGCAACCACATCAACGGACTGATGCATCAGGAACGTCTGTTAGCCCGCTTTGATACCGCTTCGGTGTTTGTCATTAATGCAGAGCAGCTGATTGTGGTCTGCATGGGGGCATGGGCGATTTTACAGGGCCAGATGTCTATCGGGATGCTTGTGGCCTACCTGAGCTATAAGCGTTATTTTTCTGATGCAATGGTGCAGCTCGCCCATAAGTATCTTGAAAAAAATGCACTTAAGGGGCCTCTGGAACGTATTGCAGATCTCGTGAGCTACCAGGCTGATGAGGATGATTTTGGCGACCGGAAAATTGAAGTTCCGCGCGTTCTGACGCTGGATAACGTTACTTTTTCCTGGCCCGGTAAAGCCGCGATTTTGAAAAATATTAGCCTGACATTGAGCACCTCGCAAGAAACGGTCATTGTCGGCCAAAGCGGGTCAGGAAAAACGACGCTGCTGCGCCTGCTGTCCGGAATTTTGCAGCCTGGCAGCGGAGAAATTAGACTTAACCAGTACCCCCTCACATCTTATGATTTGGCTGAACTGCGCCAGCATATCCGTATTATCCACGCCGATGACCAGCTTTTTACCGGTAGCTTAATTGAGAATATTTCAGGTTTCTCTCTTGAGGTAAACCTGAAAGAGGTTATCGATGCGTGCAAACTGGCGCAGATTCACAGTGTGATCGCTGCTCTTCCACATGGTTATGAGACGAATTTTATTCCGGGTAACCCACTCTTTTCCGCCGGTGAAGTTCAACGTCTGGTGCTGGCACGCGCATTGTATGCTCGCCCTGACTGGCTATTGTGCGATGAGGTGACGGCTAATCTGGATAAACAGACTGCCAGTAAGGTTCTGGCCAGCCTTAGAGAACTGGGTATCGGTCTGGTTTTTGTCACTCATTCTCCGGAAGTTGTATATCAGAGTGGGCAGCTGGTTGAGTTGGAAAACGGCATCATTCTGGCTAACCGTGAGGGGCAGACATCATGATCCCGCATTTTATGTGCCACTGGATGGCCAAAAGAGCGTGTAAGCATCACATTGCAGAACGCTTCGAGCAAAACTATTTGCAGCTTACTCGCCATGCAGAGGAGGCGTTTGATGAAGAGATTTTTATACAAAATCTTCAGCAGCGTCTTCGGCTGGTAGTTACCCTGCGGAGTTTGTCACCACAAAGCTGGCCACGTGTTATGAGTCCGGTGGCGCGTGCTGAGATCAATAAGTGGGCCACAGAAAACCTCTACCAACAGCGTAACGTAGTGCCGCTGTTGAGATGGAATGGCCTGCCGTTGGTACTGGCCTCGCTTATACAATCAGCGCCAGAGGAAATGGATTTTTTATTTATTTCTCAGGATCCTGTCTATCAGCGTTTAGCGACGCTTCGTCGCTGTAGGGATAACTGTTTACTGTCTCGCCGCCCGCTGGCCGTATTCGTTTTTATTGATGAGCGTTTGCCTGAGGCTCCATTAATGCCTTATCTGTTAAATGGCAACCGCCTGCGGGTCACGGCAGTGTTCCCTCATACACTCACTCGCCTGCATATGGGGATTCAAACGTTAATTCCTGTCGGCATGCCTGACACCACTTCTTTCCAGGTCATCGGGCAGCGCTATGCACCCGATGAATGGGAAGAGGCTGTCGCAACCAATTTCCACCAGTTATGCCACTTCCCTACGTACTGGGGGCAGTGGGACGATATTTCTGTTCTTTTACACGGGTAAGCCCATGTTATTTATTAAGCGACGTACCAACCCTGCAGCTAAAGTGGCAAAACGGCAGTATGCACGGGTTTATAATATCAGCCTGCCGGGTTTGAAGCTGGCCCTGATGATGTTTGCTTTATTCTTTTTGTGCCTGATTATCTATTGTTGTATCGTTGAATACTCTGAAACCACGTTGGCCCAGGGAGTGGTGATCAATGCCAAAGGTGACGTGCAGGTACGTGCGAAGGCCTCCGGAACCATTATGAGTATTCCGATTAAAGAAGGGCAATATGTGAAAGCCAATCAGATACTTTTCAGCCTTTCACGCGACTACGGGGGAAAAGATGGATCTGTGATTGAATATGAAGCTACGCATTACCTCTCAGAAATAAAACGGAATAATGACCGAATGCGTAATATGACCAGCTCAATCGACAACCTTAAGCGGAACTTAACCCGGCAGCTGGCTATTATTGACGATCAGATTATCGCATCAGCCATTAAAATAAATAAGGCGAAAGAGCTGGTTTCGAATACGCAGAAAACACTGGACTCATACACATTGATTGAGAAAAAGGGCTATGTTTCTAAAAATGATTTGAATATGCGTAAGAACGATGTGCTGAATGCCCAACTTAATCTCAAGCTTGAAGAGTCAAATATTTTACAGCTGCAAAGTAATAAAAGTTCGATTCGTGATAACACGCAGTATCAGATAGATGATCTTAAAACGCAGTCACTCTACCTCGATAATCGTAACAGTGAGATTGAACGTACCCTTGCGACTCAGGGAAGTAAGTCGCTCACGATGCTGGCCCCGACCGATGGATATGTGGTGGCGATTAACTTCCCACCGGGTAAGGCCGTCACACAGGATACGGAAGTTGTGGTGGTGATCCGCCATGATACCAGCAGCCCGCTGGAAGGATATATTTATATACCATCTGATGGCGCGGGACGGATCAAAGCCGGCGATAAAGTGAAAATTCGTTTCGATGCCTGGCCTGTTGATAAGTACGGAACCGTCACTACGACACTGGAAGATTTCATTCCGATCGCCATTGATACGCGGTCATTGCTTGTTCCATTACCACAAGGTAAAACATATTATCTTGCAAGGGTTCAATTACCTCCTTTTTTCACTGACTCGGGAAAGCGTAAAAGAATGCTGCTGGGGGGAATGACGCTAAATGCGGATATTGTTCTTGATAAACGCCCTCTTGCTGTCTTACTACTGGCTCCGTTGGAGCGCGTGCGCCAACGTTTTCTTTCCTTCTAGTCATTTTCATCGATATATGGATTTCCATATGAGATAAATTTTTTAAGGGATAGCAAGGAGAAAAACTATCCAGATCATACAGGTTTATTCTGCCTTGCATCCGATTTTTTGTTACTTTTCAGTTTTCCTTACAAATGTAAGTGGTGATAGGATCGATGAAAAAAAGATACTGTCCATTATTCTGTTTTTTTATTTTTAGATAGATTTCTTTATTGGATTCAAGAAAAAAAAGAGGAAAGAGTTTATTAACATCGTTTTTATCAGTGTTATCTGTAGGGGATTTAATGTTCTTTATAGAGTGAAGAAAGTAACTTTTCCCATTATTATTGAAAGTGAAAAATATTCTGCGCGAGATTTGCTGTTCACGACCATCATTCATTTTAATATTTCCGTCCATACCGATATAACCTTCCTTTTTTTCAAATGTGTAATTTATCAATAAGTTTGACGTGGATGCTGAATTATGTTGCACGAGGTTTATTAAACAGGTGAATGTTGTCGGACTGCGTATTCCCTTCAGAAGTAAAAATGAAGTTATCGAAGTTAATGTGATAATAAAAGCTATGCTCATTGTTAATAATATTTTATACATATTTTAATTATCCAAAATAAAGTAATCTGAAATACACAGGCTGTGATTACCATTTTTTCTTGAGCAGCGCAGCACTGAAACTCTTGGCAACTGAGGAAGAGAATCAATATAGATCCACGGATAGCTATTACAAGCACTGTAAAAAGGTTCTGCATAACGTAGTGTTTTATCCTGAATTTGTCCAAAAACGACATCCGGTGAGACATAAACATTACACGCCGGTGGGCCGGAAACAGGAATGTACTCTTGCAGATACTCTATAGGTGTCATTTTTTTGACTATCATATAGGACATCATTAAAAGTATTCCTAATCCTGAGATAAGGATAAAAAGAGGTAAATATCGCTGATAAAAAATGCCGTAACCAGACTGCTCTGTAGTGTTGTTATTACTCAGGGACTTTGCAGATATGAACGATGTGCGACTATCAGATGACGGTGTTGTTGATTCGAGTTCATTTTTAATATCGATCTCATCCTCTGTAGAGATATGTCTTTCTGTGATGACTTCTACATTATGTTGATTGATATCAATGAGTTGTTCTGTCACCAGCTTAGTAATGTGACACTCATTTGACAGAGTAATGCCTATCCGTGGAATGGTGACGATGAGCTCTTCTTCAAAGCCTATTTTTTTTAACCCTTTTCTGAGGATAGAGATATTTTGATAGAAAGTGTTCGGTGAAACATGTACTCCATTTTTAACCCAAACTTCATCCATGAATTCTTGCTGACTAACAATAATTCCGACTTTTTTTATCAGTAGTAAGAAACAACGACTGGCGGGGGAGTTGAGAATCACAACATTTTCAGGCGCATCTAAGCGACGTAGAATGCTTTTAGCAGGATGGAACTCTATCCAGTTATTTATGATGTAATGATTGTGCATGTTATTACCTCTACAGTATTTAAGAGTGTTAATAATTATATCTTTTATTTCAGTTCGAGTTCTTGGAGGTAAATAATAAGATCCATCCTTTTTATGTCACTACTTAACGTAGCGCAAAGCCAGGAATAACAGTCTTTATTGTTGTTTTACGTTATAAGCTATTTTCTGTTTTTACTCCCGGAGATGTGATGCCGGTTGCTGATGTTCATATTTCATGAGTGAACACAGCATCTTATGAATAAAATTGCTAAAAATTTTATTTTCTGTACGCTATTAGTCTGTTTTTGCAAGATTTTTAATAGCATGCCGGATGTTTCTGTTAATATCCGAGAGGAATTGGAAAAAATCATTCTTATATTGATGGTTTTTAAGGGAGCAGGGCGTTTTTCTGCCTGTGACTAACCCCCCGGGAGGGAGATGGCCAAAAATCAACTTATTGATTTGTAGAGCATTAATTCCCCCGTTAAATGGTATCCTAAGCGGTTTTTTTCCATTGTCAGTCACTATCCGCCAGTGAGCCGAAATAATACTTTAGGATTTTTTGATGCCTTGTTTCTTAAAGAAGCTGAATTTATAGTGGCTTATTGTTGTCATGCTCTTGTCGTTTTTTTTGTCGACCATCGCAGGCTGTAACCTTGGGATAGCAACCCTATGATCTCAATCTCCCTTAGGGATACCATGCGGTATTTCTCTGTTGAAGAGGGTGATTATCGCCAATAATAATTATGTTGGATACCGGTATGTTGGCATGGCTATTTAGAATCAAAAATCCCAGAATTAACGCATTGATATTAATGGTTATTACTACGGTATGTTCAGTGATTTTTATGCTTGTTGCGACATTGATTTTTTTTAGCTTATAATCGGGTAAGTGCTTATCTAAAACATGTCTAAGATAAATATAAGTGTAAAAGTACTCGGTGATTATCAAAATCCTTTTCATTCCGCCTTCTCCTTTTATCTTTTTTTGCTGTTTCCGTAGCAAAAAGATCAGTATAAAACACTAATAATTTTTATTTCTATATAATGTGGTTTTTGATGCTTTTTTTTAAACGTGCTGGTCCCCCCTGACGCTTTAATTCAGTGAGGGAAGAATAGTCATAACAGCGCTCTAAAAAAAATCAATTTTCCTTAATTGATAAATAATAACAACTTATTAATTACGTCAATAAATTAAAATTAATTAAAAACAATAACTTAGATGTGCTTAAGGGATGCGAGGAAAAGATTGCATGAATTATTGTGAATTTTGCCTGCGCTTACTTAACCTCAGCCAATTTTTCTTGCTACTGCTGGCTCACTCAGTGAAAGACGTGCTCTAATTCCGTTACACTCGCCTGTCTATTTCATCATGACTAAAATTGATTTGCTTCTGTGCATGATAAAAAGTCTTTTAATGAATATTCTTCGGGGGCGTTCATTGCTTCGTTAAACAGAAAAAAACAATCTAAAACTAGACTTTTGTTATTAATTGATAGTTTTTTGTTATCTTCCATTTTTTATACTGTCTGATGAATGAACGAAAAAAGGCCGGATAGTTTGCTATCCGGCCTGGAAGGGGCTCTTTTATCGTGGTGCGGGCTAACGTTCTCTGCCAGCGTTTATTAACGCATGGTGACAAATTCTTCCGAACCGGTCGGGTGAATCGCCACGGTGTTGTCGAAGTCTTTCTTGGTCGCGCCCATTTTCAGTGCCACGGCAAAGCCCTGCAGCATCTCGTCCATGCCGTAGCCGATACCATGGATCCCGACGATTTTCTCATCGGCACCCACGCACACCAGCTTCATGCGGCACGGCTGGCGATGCTGTGTGACGGCGGTGTACATGGCGGTGAATGACGATTTGTAGACTTTCACCTGGTCATCACCAAACTTCTCACGCGCTTCCGGCTCGCTCAGACCTACCGTACCGATCGGCGGATGGCTGAAGACCACGGTGGGGACGTTGCTGTAATCCAGATGCTCGTCCGGCTTGTTGTTAAACAGGCGCTCGGACAGGCGACGGCCTGCGGCGACAGCCACCGGGGTCAGCTCAACGGCACCGGTGTTATCACCGACGGCGTAAATACCTTTAACGCTGGTGTTCTGGTATTTATCGACGCTGATGTAGCCCTTTTCATTCAGTTTAACGCCGGTCACGTCCAGGTTCAGGTTGTCGGTCATCGGCTCACGGCCAATCGCCCATACCAGGCAGTCTACCGTCTGCTCTTTGCCGTTTTCCAGCTGTAAGGTCAGACTGCCATCGGCATTTTTCACTACCGCTTTTGGGATCGATTCGGTGTGCAGCGTCGGGCCTTCGGTGTTCATTACTTCCACCAGCGTGTCGACGATCAGCGGATCGAAGCTGCGCAGCGGGGCATGTTTACGCACGTAAAGGTGGGTTTCAGAACCCAGCGCATTCAGTACGCCGGCAATCTCCACGGCAATATAACCGGCACCGACGACCGCCGTACGTTTTGGCAGGGCCTGCAGTTCAAAGAAGCCATCGGAGTTGATGCCATGCTCCGCACCCGGAATGGTCGGCTGGGTTGGGCGACCGCCGGTGGCAATCAGAATATGGTCGGCGGTAATTTTCTCGCCGTTGACTTCAACGGTGTGCGCGTCGACAAAACGGGCATAGCCTTTGATGACATCGACGTTATTTTTACCCAGGACGTTATCGTACGAGGTGTGGATACGGTCAATGTAGGCGCTGCGGTTTTTCAGCAGAACGTCCCAGTTGAACTGGTTAACGGTGGTATCGAAGCCGTAATCCGGGCCGTAGTTATGGATCGCTTCAGCAATCTGGGCCGCATGCCACATCACTTTCTTCGGCACGCAACCAACGTTAACGCAGGTGCCGCCCAGTTCTTTCGCTTCGATCAGCGCACATTTCTGTCCGTGCATGGCTGCACGGTTAATGGAGGCGATTCCGCCGCTGCCGCCGCCGATAGCAAGGTAGTCATAATGTCTGGTCATGGAGTCTTCCGTTTAAGTGAGAGCCTGTCCAAACTGGCTGCAACGATGACGCCGGTCTGGACAGACCCTGATTGAGTTAAATCAGCTGGCGTAGAGTGTAACGCCACAAGGGGAAAAGCCGCAAAGGTTGCGTCTATGATTGTGATAGGGGGAGGCACAGAGTGAACGCTGTGCCTGTTTTTACGCCGGGGTCAGCACCGACTGCATTAGCAGGCGGTTCAGGGCGCAGGCATCGCGACGCGACGCGTCCTCCAGCGGCGGCCGATCCTGCCGGGCCAGCTGATATTCAATAAAAGCATGGATGCGCTCGCGGCGCGGGCCGATCTCCGCTTCGCCCGCCTGGCGCTTACTCACCAGCAGAGCGTCAATCTCCGCTCGCAGCAGCGGGTCACTGACTGTTTCTGCCATCAGCCGATCAAAACGCATCGGCGGAGCGCCTCTCCCGGCTTCAATCCACAGTACTGCCAGCAGCGGACGCAGCACGTAGAAATACTTTTTCAGCCGTACCTGTTCGCCCTGCAAATAACCGCGAAAGTTCTTCTTCGCCATCGACAGGTAGTGATAGCGGGCCCGCAGATCGCTGAAGAAGTCCGGCACCAGACTGCGTAATGCCTGCACCGTATCCGGATGCTGGCGGTAGACCAGCGGCGAATCCAGCCACTCCATCAGCGTCGGGTTGGCCGCTTTCAGCAGCCCCAGCGTTTTACGCAGCTCCCAGCCGCAGACGTCCAGCTCAGTGTCGATCGGCAGTTCGATCACATCGCGCGGTGGCTCGACGCGCAGATACCATTCGGGTTGATGCACATAGATAAAGCGCACATCGTAGTCACTGTCGGGGGAGGCAAATCCCCAGCCCCGGCTGCCGGATTCGCAGGCATACAGCACGCGCACATTGTGGCGGGCTTCAATCTCCTCTAACGCTGCCAGTACCCGTTCCCGCATCGCCGGGCTGACGGCTTCTTCCGTTCTCATTTCCTGTTCCTTATCCTTTCACACACACCACCTGACGCAGCGTATGCACTATTTCCACCAGTGACGCCTGGGCAGCCATCACCGCATCAATATCTTTATAGGCCATCGGGATTTCATCGATGACGTTGCTGTCTTTACGGCACTCAACGTGTGCCGTGGCGCGCTGCTGGTCGGCGACCGTGAAGCGGTTTTTGGCTTCGGTGCGGCTCATCACCCGCCCGGCTCCGTGGCTGCACGAACAGAAACTCTCTTCATTGCCCAGCCCGCGCACGATAAAGCTTTTGGCACCCATTGAGCCGGGAATAATCCCCATTTCGCCTTTCCGTGCCGACACCGCGCCTTTGCGGGTGATCAGCACCTCTTCACCAAAGTGCTGTTCGCGCTGCACATAGTTGTGGTGGCAGTTAACCGCCTGCTCTTCAGCGATAAACGCCTTCGGCAGGACCTGAGCCAGTGCCGTCAGCGTCTGTTGCATCATCACCTGGCGGTTATGTCGGGCAAATTCCTGCGCCCATTCCACCGCCTCCAGGTAGTCGGCAAAGTGCTGGCTGCCTTCGCTGAAATAGGCCAGATCGCGATCCGGCAGATTGGCGATGTGCTGGCGCATGTCCTCACGGGCAAGGGTAATAAACAGGTTGCCGATGGCATTGCCGACCCCACGAGAACCACTGTGCAGCATCACCCACACCCGCTGGGCTTCATCCAGACACAGCTCAATAAAGTGGTTACCGGTGCCCAGCGTGCCGAGGTGGTGATAGTGGTTGGTTTTCAGCAGCGCCGGGTATTTGTCGGTGATCCGTTTAAACCCCGCAGCCAGCACCTGCCAGTGGCTGTCTACCGTCTGCGGCGGCGACTGCCACGCCCCCCGATCGTGACGGGCGCGGCCCGTACTGCGACCGTGTGGCACCGCGCGTTCAATCGCCGTGCGGATACCCAGCAGGTTATCCGGCAGATCGCTGGCCAGCAGCGAGGTGCGCACCGCGATCATGCCGCAGCCAATATCCACCCCCACCGCCGCCGGGATAATCGCCCCTTTCGTCGGGATCACGCTGCCGATGGTCGAACCTTTGCCAACGTGTACGTCCGGCATCACCGCCAGATGTTTATAGATAAACGGCATCCGTGCCGTATTCAGCAGCTGCTGCTGGGCTTTCACGTCCACCGGCACGCCTTCGGTCCACATTTTTATGACGGCCGCGCCTGGCGCGGTCAGCTGTTGCATGCTCATAGTCACTGTCCTTTTATCTGTACCAGTCCGTTCAGCACCTGATCCAGGCCGCCGAAAACGGAAATCTTATCAATGCGTTCTGCCACCCTTTCCAGGGTTTCCAGCTCTTTCAGGCGCAGTGCGACCGGGTTGTTTTCCATCACTTTGGCCGTGTTCAGCAGCGATCGGGTGGCGGCGGTCTCTTCACGCCGGCGGATCACGTTAGCCTGGGCGGACTTTTCCGCCTCCACCAGGCGGGTAAGAATGGTCTTCATCTCACCCGGCAGGATGATGTCTTTCACCCCGAGGGAGGCCACTTCCATGCCGTACGCCGCGACATTCTGCCGGATCTGCGTGCTCACCAGCTCATCAATCGCCTGCTTGTTTTCCAGCAGTTCATCCAGGCTGCGCGTGCCCACGGCCTCACGCAGCGCAAACTGCAGCTCACGGTAGAGGTATTCCAGCGGTTTGGTCAGCTGCGCATACGCGCTCATCACATCGCTGTACCGCCAGTTAGCCGCCAGGTTGATGCGCAGGCTGACTTTATCACGCGTCAGGATCTCCTGGCCGCTGACTTCCAGCGCCTGTACGCGGGTATCCACCACCTCCACGTCGACCTGATGGTTAAAGCGCCAGTAGCCGCTGGCCCCGGGCGGCAGCAGTGCCTGCGGCATACCGTCGACCTTCAGGATACCCACATGCCAGGCCGGTACCTGCACCAGCAGGACGCCGGCATTGCCGGTGACCACGTGCTGACGGAGCTGGGGCTGCATCAGGCTGGCGACGAGGGACGACGGAATTTCTACCGTATCGGTCGACAGCAAATCGATACGCTGCGGGCTGCCGTTCAGCCACCACAGGCGGCGCGTACCCGGCGGCAGGATCTCCACCAGTTGATCGTTTTTATAGTGCAGCCCGACGTGAGTTTCTGGCACGGCGACCGTCTGGCAGAACGCGCTCACCCACTCGGGGTGATACTGCTGCAGGTAGTCGGCCAGCATGCTGTCCAGCGGCTGATGAAGCTCAAAGGTCGCGACCTTGAGCTGGCGTCGCCAGTCGCGGAGTCGGTGCTCCCCGGCCGGCAGAATCTGTTGGTATTCGTCGTTCTTTGACAGCAACGCGATTTGACCTTTCCGTATGGTGATATGTCTGAACATCTTTTTCTCCTTCATTTAGGGTGCACCACGGAGCACGGGCGTCAGCGTGAAGCCTGGGGGAGCACCGGAGCGGCACCCGGTACAGCGGCGGCGCGACGATGATGCCCCAGACCCGACGCATCAGCCGGTGCTCCGGGTGGGCTGCTGACTGCACAGCCGGGGTACTGCTATCAGGCTCTTTGGAGAGAGGTGCGAAACCGGGAGTCGAACCCGTTCTGGCCCTGTGCCTTCGCAAAATGTCTTCGTGCTGACGGAACGCCTGCGGGAAAACGGTCATCCGTTCCCGGTGCGCCGGCTGGGTTCATAACCCGGGCATCATTCAGCCTGTCGACGGGATAACTATTGCCAGAAGCGTGCCAGAAAAGAAAAAATGCTGAAATTATTTTTAATTTACTGATAATTAACATTTTTATTTTATGGCAACAGAAAGGTGTTGCTGCGCATGAAAGGGTGAATTTATCCTGTGGGATAAATATTGCGATGAAAGGATAAGGCATGAAGCGCAGAGTGGTGATAGGTATGCTGGGGACCACCCTGGATAAACGTGGTAAACGGGAGAACCGCTGGAATAAATGGCGGCCTACGCTGGGGCTGTGTATGCAGCCTGACTTGCCCGTGGACCGCCTGGAACTGCTGCATCAGCCTGACCGCCAGACAATGGCACAGCAAATGTCGGAAGATGTGGTGCTGGTCTCGCCGGATACCGAAGTGAGGCTGAATCCAATTACGCTGAATGATCCGTGGGATTTTGAGGAGGTGTATACCGTCCTGCTCGATTTTGCCCGCCACTATCCCTTTGATACAGAGAATGAAGAGTATCTGGTGCATATCACCACCGGTACCCACGTAGTGCAGATCTGCTGGTTCCTGCTGACCGAGGCGCGCTACCTGCCCGCCGGGCTGCTGCAAACGGCACCCGCCCCGCGGGACCAGGAGAGTGCCAGAACGGAAGGGGTATATACCCTGATTGATCTCGATCTCAGCCGTTATGCCACACTGACCAGCCGCTTTATGCGCGAACGTCAGGAGTCGGTCTCACTGCTGAAGGGGGGCATTTCCACGCGTAATGCGACGTTTAATCAGCTTATCGATCAGATTGAGCGGGTGGCGCTGCGGTCCGATGCGCCGCTGCTGTTGACCGGCCCGACAGGAGCAGGAAAATCCTTTCTGGCGGAACGCATCTACCAGCTGCGCCAGTCGCGTCACCGGGTCAGCGGCAGGCTGGTCGCGGTCAACTGCGCCACGCTGCGCGGGGATAACGCCATGTCTACGCTGTTTGGTCATGTTAAAGGGGCGTTCACCGGCGCGTTGCAGCCGCGTAACGGCCTGCTGCGGGAAGCGGACGGCGGCATGTTATTCCTTGATGAGATCGCCGAGCTGGGGCTGGATGAGCAGGCCATGCTGCTGAAAGCGATTGAGGAAAAGCGCTTTCTGCCTTTCGGCGCAGATAAAGAGGTGAGCAGCGATTTCCAGCTCATCGCCGGCACCCATCGCGATATGCGCCAGTGGGTGGCTGAAGGACGCTTTCGTGAGGATCTGTATGCGCGCATCAATATGTGGAGCTTTACCCTGCCGGGGCTGGCAGCGCGGCGCGAAGATATTGAACCGAATCTGGACTTCGAACTGCTGCGTTTTGCCAGTGATGCGCAGTCGCAGGTGCGTTTTGAGCCGCAGGCGCGTCAGCGCTATCTGCAGTTTGCCTGCGCACCGGCTGCCCTGTGGCGCGGTAATTTCCGTGAGCTGAGCGCGTCGGTCACCCGAATGGCGACCCTCGCTGATAACGGCCGCATTGAACTGGCTCAGGTGGAAGAAGAGATTGCGCGCCTGCGCGCAAGCTGGCAGGGGGAACCCGCACTGGCATTGCCGGACGCGCTGGATCTGTTTGACCACAGCCAGCTGGAGACGGTGCTGAGAGTGTGCCGTGGGTCCTCTTCGCTGTCGGAGGCCGGACGCACGCTGTTTGCCGTATCGCGCCAGCAGAAGAAACAGCCCAACGATGCCGATCGGCTGCGTAAATATCTGGCGCGTTTTGCGTTAGACTGGGACAGCATCAAGTCGGGTGGAGCACCCGGACAATAACGGAAGGAGTCAGTGGATTATGCAACTGCAGTTTTTAGGCACCGGGGCCGGCACCCCCGGCCGCGAGCGTAACGTCACCAGCATCGCGCTGGATCTGCAGGGCGTGCGCAACGCGACCTGGCTCTTTGACTGCGGGGAGGCGACGCAGCATCAGATCCTGCGCACCCCGATCAAGCCGGGTAAGATCGAGAAGATCTTTATTACTCACCTGCACGGCGATCATATTTTTGGCCTGCCGGGGCTGCTCACCAGCCGGTCAATGAACGGCGCGACTGATGCCATGACGATTTACGGCCCGGTCGGGCTGAAAACCTTCGTGGAGACGGCGATCGCGCTGAGTGGCTCGTGGCTGACCTTTCCGCTGGAGATTGTGGAAGTCCGGGCCGGTGAGGTGTGCTGCGATGAGCACTTCCGCGTGACGGCCTGGCCGATGACGCATCCGGTGGAGTGTTATGGCTATCGCATTGATGAACATGATAAACCTGGCGCGCTGGATGCGGCGAAGCTGGCTGCCGACGGGGTGCCTGCCGGGCCCTGGTTTTACGACCTGAAGCACGGGCGCAGCGTAACGCTGCCCGATGGCAGGACAATTAACGGCTGGGATTATGTCGGAGAGAAAATCAAAGGCCGCAGCCTGGCGATTTTTGGCGACACCGCCCCGACGGCGGCGGCGAACGAGCTGGCGGCGGGGGTGGATCTGATGGTGCATGAGGCGACGCTGGAAGTAGCGATGGAAGAGAAAGCCAACAGCCGCGGGCATTCCACTACCGCTCAGGCGGCCAGGGTGGCGCTGGAAAGCGGAGCAAAACGTCTGATCGTGACGCACCTCAGTACGCGTTATCTGCGGGCTGACTGTGAACGACTGCTGGAGGAGTGTCGGGCGGTGTTTCCGCACACCGAAATGGCGCACGATTTTGCGATCTTTACGCTGTAGCGGGGGGCCGTTTACGCGGCCGCCCCTGCCGGGGATTATTCCGGCACAATCCAGCTGACTTTAGAGTAACCGGTACCGGACGGCACCAGCACTTTCTCCAGCCACGGCAGCACGTTTTTCATCTGCTGCTCCAGCTTCCACGGCGGGTTAATCACAATCATCCCCGAGGCGGTCATACCAAAGCGGTCGCTGTCCGGGCGCACGCCCAGCTCAATCTGCAGGATACGGCGGATGCCGGTGGCCTGCAGTTCGTTGAACATGCGCTTGATCTGCTGACGCAGCACCACCGGATACCACAGCGCAAACACGCCGGTACCAAAGCGTTTATACCCTTCCTGAATACCCTGCACCACGGCCTGATAATCACTTTTCATCTCGTACGGCGGGTCGATCAGGATCAGACCCCGGCGTGACAGCGGCGGCAGTTTGGACTTGAGCTGCTGATAGCCGTCGGCACGGGCCAGGCGTGCGCGGTCGTCTTTCTGAAACTCGCTGCGCAGCATCGGGAAGTCGCTGGAGTGCAGTTCGGTCAGCTGAAGCTGGTCATACTCGCGCAGCAGGTGGCGGGCAATCAGCGGCGAACCCGGATAGTAACGCAGTTTGCCGCCGGGGTTGTAGTTCTTCACTACGCTGATATACGGGGCCAGCTCTTCCGGTAAATCATCCTGCTGCCAGATACGCGCAATGCCTTCCAGGTACTCTCCGGTGCGCTCCGCATGTTCACCGCTTAACAGGTAACGCCCGGCGCCCGCATGGGTATCAAGGTAGAGGTAGGGTTTTTCCTTCTCATTTAACGCGCTGATAATCAGGCTCTGCACGGTATGTTTGAGAACGTCGGCATGGTTGCCGGCATGGAAGCTGTGGCGATAACTGAGCATGTATTGGGATAATCCGGATGGTAAAAGCGAGCGTGCCGCCGTCGGGCGGCACAGGTTGGGGGTATTATAGCGAAAACGGCTTAAAAAAGCGCGTTCAGGTCGGGATTCGCTGCCACATCGGGTAAGTAAAGAACAGCAGGTGCAGCATATTAAAGGCAAAATGCACTAGCGTAGAGACCCAGAGCCGGCCGCTCCACAGCCAGGCCAGCCCGTAAATCAGCCCGGCGAGCGTGGCAAACAGCACCAGCAGCAGGCCGCCGGAAAAATGGGCAAAGCCAAACAGCAGGGCGGCAATGAACAGCGCCCGTTTATCCCCCAGTAACTGGCTCAGACGCTGCTGGATATAGCCGCGAAACAGTGCCTCTTCCGCCAGGCTGACAAAGAACAGATTGGCCAGCATAAAGGCACCCAGCCAGTCCGGCAGGTGGGGTTCTACTCTCAGCCCTCCGGCCAGCGTGGCCAGTAGCAACAGCAGCGGAAGTGACATCACCAGCACCAGCCACCAGAGCGCGTTAGCCGGGGGCTTTGCCGGGCGCTTCAGCAGGGTGGGCAGGCAGGCCAGTAACAGGAATGGGATCAGCGCCTTGTCGATGTTGTAATAAAAAGTAAAAGGCGCGCTCTGTGGCCCGACACGTTCGCCGGAAACAATAATCAGATTATTAAAGCCCGGGATGGTATGCAGCATCAGGGCGATCGCGCTGACTACCAGCACGATTTCACCGGGCAGGGAGAAGGCATTGGGTTGCTTCTGATTACCGCAGTAGAGGGCGACCGTGCCGATAATCGCCAGCGCCACTATCCCTGGCGGGAGCAGCGTCTGGTCAAAGACCGCCAGCCCGAGTGCAATAGCGAGCAGGATAAGCGAACTGCGAAGGTAAAAAGGTAGAAACAGCAACGAGGCCGCCAGCGTATACCACATAAAAAAACTCCCTGTTTGTAACGGAGTAATACGATGTATTTAAGCGGAAAGGAGTATGCAACGCGCACCCTGGTGTGGCAATGCGTAAAGTGCGGTGAAAATCGGGCTTCGCACGCCGGGAATGCCCCCGCCCGGGCGCAGGCCCATTGATTTTCACGCCACTAAACCCCATCTTAAAAAGATTGCGCGCATCTGTGCGCCCCATACCAACGATTAAAGGACTGCGCTATGACCAATCCGTTACTCTCCGATTTCACGCTTCCCCCTTTCTCCGCCATTCATCCTGAACATGTGGTTCCGGCCGTGACTCAGGCGCTGGCGGACTGCCGCGCGGCGGTTGAAAAGGCGGTCGCACAGGGGGCGCCGTACCGCTGGGATAACCTGGTACAGCCGCTGGCGGAAGTGGATGACCGTTTAAGCCGCCTGTTTTCACCGGTCAGCCATCTGAATGCGGTGAAAAACAGCCCGGAGCTGCGTCAGGCCTACGAGCAGACGCTGCCGCTGCTGTCCGAATACAGCACCTGGGTGGGACAGCACGAGGGGCTTTATCAGGCCTATCGCAACCTGAAAGAGGGTGAACACTTTGCTGGCCTGGATCTCGCACAGAAAAAAGCGGTCGATAACGCGCTGCGCGATTTTGAGTTGTCCGGGATTGGCCTGTCGAAAGAGAAGCAGCAGCGCTATGGCGAAATTTCCGCCCGCCTGTCAGAGCTGGGGTCGACCTACAGCAACAACGTGCTCGATGCCACGATGGGCTGGAGCAAACTGGTTACTGATGAAAGCGAGCTGTCCGGAATGCCGGAGAGCGCACTGGCTGCCGCCAAAGCCCAGGCCGAAGCCCGGGAGCAGGAAGGCTGGCTGCTGACGCTGGATATTCCAAGCTATCTGCCGGTGATGATGTACTGCGACAATCAGGCCCTGCGCGAAGAGCTTTACCGTGCTTACTCTACCCGCGCCTCCGATCAGGGCCCGAACGCCGGGCAGTGGGATAACAGCGAGGTGATGGCAGAAGAACTGGCGCTGCGCCACGAGCTGGCACAGCTGCTGGGCTTTAACTCTTACGCGGAGAAATCGCTGGCCACCAAAATGGCGGAGAACCCGACCCAGGTCACGGACTTCCTGACCGACCTTGCCAGACGTGCCCGCCCGCAGGCCGAGCAGGAAGTGGCCCAGCTGCGCGCCTTTGCTCAGAAAACCTTCGGCGTGGATGACCTGCAGCCGTGGGATATGACCTATTACGGTGAAAAGCAGAAACAGCATCTCTATACCATCAGCGACGAACAGCTGCGCCCTTACTTCCCGGCCCAGCGTGCGCTGGACGGCCTGTTTGAAGTCGTAAAACGCATCTATGGCATTACGGCCAGCGAACGTCACGACGTGGATGTTTACCACCCTGACGTGCGCTTCTTTGACCTGTTCGACGACAGCGGCGAGCTGCGCGGCAGCTTCTATCTTGATCTGTACGCGCGTGATAACAAGCGCGGCGGGGCATGGATGGATGACTGCGTGGGCCAGATGCGCCGCGCCGACGGCACCCTGCAGAAGCCGGTCGCCTACCTGACCTGTAACTTCAACCGTCCGGTCAGCGGCAAGCCAGCGCTGTTTACCCACAACGAAGTCACTACCCTGTTCCACGAGTTTGGTCACGGTCTGCACCACATGCTGACCCGGATTGAAACGCCGGGCGTATCGGGTATCAGCGGGGTACCGTGGGATGCTGTCGAACTGCCAAGCCAGTTTATGGAAAACTGGTGCTGGGAGCCGGAAGCCCTGGCGTTTATCTCTGGCCACTATGAGACCGGTGAGCCGCTGCCAAAAGATCTGCTGGATAAAATGCTGGCAGCGAAGAACTACCAGGCGGCACTGTTTATCCTGCGTCAGCTGGAGTTCGGCCTGTTTGACTTCCGCCTGCACGCCGAATATGACCCGGCGAAAGGCGCGCGTATCCTGGAGATACTGAAGGAGATCAAAGATCAGGTTGCCGTGGTGCCGGGGCCGTCTTGGGGCCGTTTCCCGCATGCCTTCAGCCACATCTTTGCCGGCGGTTACGCGGCGGGATATTACAGCTATCTGTGGGCTGATGTGCTGGCGGCGGATGCCTATTCCCGCTTTGAGCAGGAGGGGATCTTCAACCGTGAAACCGGGCAGTCGTTCCTCGACAATATCCTGACGCGCGGTGGGTCCGAAGAGCCCATGGAACTGTTTAAACGCTTCCGGGGCCGTGAGCCACAGCTGGACGCGATGCTGAAACACTACGGCATTAAGGGTTAAGCTCTCAGTGAACATCTGTTTGTTAGATGAAACGGGCGCCGGAGACGGCGCCTTATCTATACTGGCGGGCCGCTGGCAACTGGTGCAGGATGACAACGCGCTGATGGCGCTGGTGCTGACCCCGGAACACTTGGAACTGCGCAAGCGTGATGAGCCAAAGCTCGGCGGCATCTATGTGGATTTTGTCTCCGGAGCGATGCTGCACCGCAGAAAGTTTGGTGGCGGTCGTGGCGAAGCGGTGGCGAAGGCTGCTGGCGTCAAAAGCGGCTATCTGCCAGACGTGGTGGACGCCACGGCGGGGCTGGGGCGCGATGCGTTTGTCCTGGCATCCATTGGCTGCCGGGTACGTATGCTGGAGCGAAATCCGGTGGTGGCGGCGCTGCTCGACGACGGATTACGTCGCGGCTATGCCGATCCGGAGATTGGTCCCTGGCTGCGCGAACGCCTGACGCTGCTGCATGCCTCCAGTCTGAATGCGCTGACCGATATCAGCCCGCCGCCGGATGTGGTCTACCTCGACCCGATGTACCCGCATAAGCAGAAAAGTGCGCTGGTGAAGAAAGAGATGCGGGTCTTTCAGTCGCTGGTCGGGCCGGATATTGATGCCGACGGACTGCTGCTGCCTGCGCGGCAGCTGGCGAAGAAAAGGGTGGTGGTGAAGCGCCCTGATTATGCGCCCCCGTTAGCCGACATCGCGACGCCGAATGCCGTGACCACCAAGAGCCACCGTTTTGATATTTATGCGCCGCTGGCCTGAGGAGTCGTTCCCGGCCAGCACGTCGTTACGAATACCCCGTCGTGGCTGACCTTCTTTTCGGGTCAGCCAGTCATTCCGAACCCATCTGATGGCAGACCTTTTTGCCGCCAGCCAGTGGATCCTTAATCGTCTTCGTCATCGCGCAGCGGTACGATCAGCATATCGATATGAACGGTGTTGATCAGCTGGCGCGCGGAAGACATCAGCTTGCTCCAGAAGTCCTGATGGTGGCCGCACACCACCAGATCCACCTGATACTGTTTAATGGCATCGACCAGCACCTGGCCGAGATCGCCGCTGCCGCTTAAGGTTTCTGCAATCGGATACCCAGCGCTGTTGGACAGGTCCGTCAGGGCGGTATGGGTCTCTTCAGAAATGCGTTTCTGCATATCACCGAGGTTAACGTCAATCAGACCGGTGTAGAGATCTGAATAGTTCACATCGACGTGGATCAGCGAGACCTTCGCGTCATAAGGGCGCGCCATGGATACGGCCTTGTCGACCAGTAGCTTACTTTCCGGCGACAGATCGACGGCAATCAGGATGTGTTTATAAGACATTTTGAAAACTCCTTTTCACGTAAGTGTTAAGACTGAGTATAGCGAAAATTGTTTCCAGGTGTTGTGCCACGGGATGGCGTTTGCGAGGGCGATCAACATGAATTTTGCACCCTGGATCCCTTAAGCCGCAAACATCGCTGGAAAAAAATGAAGCATATCTCCTACACTGATAAAAGACGGTAGCAAACGTCCCTTGTTTTGCCGTCCTGCTTGCAGAAATCATCTCAATAAATAAAGGCTGGCGAACCATCGGGAATATACCCGGTTTTGCCGCGTATCGCATTTCCTGATGAAAGTCCGGGAGGGGATCATGATCAGCACCATTGCGCTTTTCTGGGCTCTTTGTGTCGTTTGTGTGGTGAATATGGCGCGCTATTTTTCATCGCTGCGGGCGCTGTTGGTGGTACTGCGGGGCTGCGATCCGTTGCTCTATCAGTATGTGGATGGCGGCGGGTTTTTTACGTCTCACGGACAGCCGAGTAAGCAGGTCAGGCTGATTGGCTACATCTGGTATCAGCGCTATCTCGACCATCATGATGATGAGTTTATTCGCCGCTGTCAGCGGCTTCGTGGGCAGTTTGTCCTCACCAGTGCCCTGTGCGGACTGGTGTTTATCAGCCTGATTGGGCTGGCTATCTGGCATTAAAAAAGGGCGACCCCAAAAAGGGTCACCCTCTACATCGGTGCAGAACGGCTTTTTTGCGCCGCCCTTCAGGTCGATTGCGAAGACCGGTCGACCTCAGCGGATAGTTAAATCAGCTTCAGCGCCAGCCAGTACAGCACACCGGAAAGCACAATCGACACCGGCAGAGTAAATACCCACGCCAGCAGGATGTTCTTAATGGTGCGACCCTGAACGCCACCGCCGTCAACCAGCATCGTACCGGCAACGGAAGACGACAGGACATGAGTGGTTGAAACCGGCATACCGGTATAACTCGCCACGCCAATCGACACCGCTGCTGTCATCTGTGCCGACATGCCCTGCGCATAGGTCATGCCTTTTTTACCGATTTTCTCACCGATGGTGGTGGCAACACGACGCCAGCCAATCATCGTTCCCAGCGACAGCGCTAATGCCACGGCCAGAATGATCCATACTGGAGCATACTCGATGGTATTCAACAGATCGCCTTTCAGCTTGCTGAGGAAACGTTTGTCGTCAGACTTGGTCTCCGGCAGCTTGGCTGCTTTTTCTGCGGTATCAGAAATACACATCAGCAGACGGCGCAGCTGGCTGCGCTGCTCCACGTTAAGCGCGTCGTAGCTGCTGAGGTTATTCAGCAGCCCCTGCGCCCGGTGGATAGCAGGCAGGGCGCGTGCCGCATCACAGTGGAACTCATGCGGCCCTGAAGGCACCTCTTCCGGCGTTGGTAGCGCAGGCGGTGACATCTGGATGATATGCGTCAGTGAACTGGCATGCTGCTGGTAATACTGTTCCAGATGGTTGACGGCATCGCGGGTGCGAGTGATGTCATAACCGCTGGAGTTCATATTGACCACAAAGCCTGCCGGTGCCACGCCGATCAGGACCAGCATGATCAGGCCAATGCCTTTCTGACCGTCGTTGGCCCCGTGCGAATAGCTGACGCCAATCGCCGAGACAATCAGCGCGGTCCGCGTCCAGAACGGGGGCTTTTTCTTGCCATCGATCTTTTCACGTTCGGCCGGCGTCATATGGATACGCTGGCGTTTTTTACTGCCGCTCCAGTAACGACGCAGAATAAATACCAGGCCACCGGCGACCACCAGGCCAACAATCGGTGAAATAATCAACGACATAAAGATGCCAATCATTTTAGGAATGTTCAGCGCATCCACCACCGAGGTGCCGGTCAGCAACGCGTTGGTGAGGCCAATACCGATAATGGCACCGATCAGGGTATGCGAACTGGAGGCCGGTAACCCGAAATACCAGGTACCAAGATTCCAGATAATAGCGGCAAGCAGCATGGAAAAGACCATGGCCAGCCCGTGAGCCGATCCAACATTTAACAGCAGATCGGTGGGTAGCAGATGGACGATAGCGTAAGCCACGCTTAAGCCGCCCAGGAGTACACCAAAGAAGTTGAATACCCCGGCCATGACAACCGCTAACTGCGAGCGCATTGCACGGGTATAGATCACGGTTGCTACCGCGTTGGCCGTATCGTGGAAGCCGTTGATTGCTTCGTAAATTAAAACGAACAGCAGAGCAAGAACCAGGAACAGGCCGGTATGTAAATCAAGACCAGCAAACAGATGCAGCATAAGCGTTACGCCATTTTGGAGGACATGAACGCGGCGCATTATCAGCGACAAACCGCACCCGGGGAAAGGGAAATATAGACTTTTTTTGACACTAATGTGTCATAACGGTGGCGGACTGAGGTGAAAGTATCAAAAAATCATAAAGTTACAAAATGTTTCGCCTCCATGATCCTGTGAAGCTGGTATCCCTGCCACCGACTCACTACAATCAGCTTTTTTGCAGGTCGGCACGGGGTGTGTGGTGGAAAAGTTTGACGTTATCGTAATTGGCGCGGGTGCGGCTGGCCTGTTTTGCGCAGCCCAGGCGGGGCAGAAAGGGCGGCGCGTGCTGTTGATTGATAATGGCAAAAAAGCCGGGCGTAAAATTCTCATGTCAGGCGGCGGCCGCTGTAACTTCACCAACCTCTATACCGAACCGGCAGCCTATCTGTCACATAACCCGCATTTCTGTAAGTCGGCCCTGGCGCGTTATACCCAGTGGGATTTTATCGATCTGGTCACCCGTCACGGCATTGCCTGGCACGAAAAAACCCTGGGTCAGCTGTTCTGTGACGACTCCGCGCAGCAGGTGGTCGACCTGCTGCTGAAGGAGTGTGAGAACGGGAAGGTGACGCTGCGCCTGCGCAGTGAGGTCCTCTCCGTCAGCCGTGATGACAGCGGCTATACGCTGCAGCTGAACGGCGCGGACGTGCAGGCAGAAAAGCTGGTGATCGCCAGCGGCGGGCTGTCAATGCCGGGGCTGGGGGCGTCGCCGTTCGGCTATAAAATAGCGGAGCAGTTTGGCCTGAAGGTGTTCCCGACCCGCGCGGGGCTGGTGCCGTTTACCCTGCATAAACCGCTGCTTGAACAGCTTCAGACGCTGTCCGGCGTGTCGGTGCCGGCGGTGCTGACCGCCGAAGATGGCACGGTGTTTAAAGAGGCACTGCTGTTCACCCACCGTGGCCTGTCCGGACCGGCGGTGTTGCAGCTGTCCAGCTACTGGCTGCCGGGGGAGTTTGTCACGGTTAACCTGTCGCCGGGCCAGGACATTGATGCGCTGATTAACGATGAGCGGCAAAGCCATCCGAATCAGAGCCTGAAAAATACCCTGGCGAAGCTGCTGCCGAAACGGCTGGTCGAGTGCCTGCAGCTGCTGGGTACTGTGCCGGAGTGTACGCTGAAGCAGCTGAACAGCCGCCAGCAGGCCGATCTGGCCGCCGCACTGCATCAGTGGCGCGTGCAGCCCAACGGTACTGAAGGTTACCGCACGGCGGAAGTGACGCTCGGCGGGGTGGATACCAGCCAGCTGTCGTCAAAAACGATGGAGGTGCGCGACGTGCCTGGCCTCTATTTTATCGGTGAAGTGGTGGACGTGACCGGCTGGCTGGGAGGCTATAACTTCCAGTGGGCGTGGAGTTCCGCCTGGGCCTGCGCGCAGGCGCTATAGCCTCTTTCAACCTGTACTCATCTGATCCCCTGGCGACAGGGGTGATAAGGCTGAATTAAATAGCGCGCGATCTAATCGTTTACAACTCTCTTTCCCTGTGTCATTCTCGGCAAACTAAATAGCGCGCTACTTAATAGCAAGCAATACAGGAGCCTCCCATGAAACTGAAACTCACTGCCTCCGCTTTGTTACTGGCCAGCCATGCCATGAGCGCCTTCGCCGCACCTGAAGAAAGCACGCCTGCTCCGACGGCTGGCGTTGCGACCTTTTTGAAAGCATTAAACAGCGGCGGGGGTAAGCCTATTGAACAGCTTTCGCCGCAGGCAGCGCGTGCGGTGCTGACGGGTGCCCAGCAGGGGGCCGTTCTGCCACCCGCAGAGGTGTCAGAAAAAGTGATCACGGTGTCAGGAAAACCGCTGACGCTGACGGTGGTTAAACCGGCCCAGGCTGGCGGGATACTGCCGGTATTTATGTTCTTCCACGGCGGCGGCTGGGTACTGGGGGATTTTCCGACGCATGAGCGTCTGGTTCGCGACCTGGTGAATGAGTCGGGGGCGGCGGCGGTCTTTGTTAACTACGCCCCTTCACCTGAGTCCCACTATCCGGTGGCGATCACCCAGGCCTACGAGGCGACGAAGTGGGTAGCCCTGCACGGTGCTGAGATTGGCGTGGATGGTTCGCGGCTGGCGCTGGTCGGTAACAGCGTGGGGGGGAATATGGTCGCGGCCGTCGCCTTGCAGGCGAAACAGTTCCACACGCCGGCAATCCGCTACAGCGTCATGCTCTGGCCGGTGACCGATGCGCGTACAGACGATGCGTCTTATCATCAGTTTGCGGAAGGGTATTTCCTGACCAGAAATATGATGAAATGGTTCTGGAACAGCTACGCCCCCTCAGAAAAAGACCGCAACAATATCCTTGCCTCGCCGCTGCGTGCCAGCCGTGAGCAGCTTCAGGGCTTACCACCAACGCTGATCCAGACCGCAGAGCTGGACGTGCTGCGCGATGAGGGCGAGGCATTTGGTCGTAAGCTGGACGAGGCAGGCGTCCCGGTCACGGTCACGCGCTATAACGGTATGATCCACGATTACGGCCTGTTAAACGCCCTGAGCAATGAGCCGACGGTGAAAACTGCCCTGCGCCAGGCCTCGTCAGAGCTGCGGTCGCACCTGAAGTGAATGATAAAGCCAGCCTGTGGGCTGGTTTTTTAGCATCTTGAAGGGGCTGCTGTCTGCCTGACCGGTTACCGCATCGGCGATGGTGCCAGAGAAAAATGGGGATGAAGGCCCGCCAGCAGCAGCAGGAATTCATATTCCGCCTGGCCGAGCTGGCCCGGGTTGCTGGCCGCTTCTTTGGTCTGCCAGACGCGCAGGCTGAGGCCAAACCGCTCGGCAGCGCGCTCCTGTGAGAGCCCGGCGGCGAGGCGAAGTTCACGTACGTTGG
Organism: Erwinia sp. PME.40.26/001; assembly: GCF_055556675.1. Taxonomy (NCBI): domain Bacteria; kingdom Pseudomonadati; phylum Pseudomonadota; class Gammaproteobacteria; order Enterobacterales; family Erwiniaceae; genus Erwinia; species Erwinia sp. PME.40.26/001. Next base: position 191,531 of record NZ_JBVHNP010000003.1, on the reverse strand, counting down.
TTTTCACCGGTACAAAGTGCGGGAGAGGTGAGTTTGGCATAGGCGATTCCTGTATCTGTTTTTTTTAGTTGCTGCATAAGTTTTCCCTGGTGTTACGAGTGACTACTAAAAATAAAGCCTGCACTACTTTAAATAGCACGCTATTTAATAGCGCATTATGTTTGTGTATATGATTGTGGCATTAATCGGGAAAAAGAGAAGGGGAAGTTGATTAAATATTTCTTTCGTCAGACGATAATATTTTTTTCAAAGTGGGAGGATGAAAAGGGAATGCCGCAGCGCATAAGCCCTGGCGGGGCGGCATTCCCTGTTAATTACTTTTTCCATTTGCACTGATAGGGCCAGCCTCTGGCGGAAAAGCCGTTTTTTTATTAACTCTGCTGCTGAATGAGCGCGGGTTTACACCACACCTGCAGGGGAACGCGTTGCGCGGCTCAACGAGGTGGTGGCCGTCCGGCGCTCCCCGTTTCTTTATCCCTTAGCTTTCGCCTCATTCTGTTCGCGGTGTGGTAGCCCCTGAGGCCTGTCGGTAAAGGCGTGCAAATCGCGATACAGACTGGCCATGTAAAGCACGATCACGGCTGAGAAGGGCAGACCACAAATAACCACGGCGGTCTGCATTGCACTGAAGCTGCCCGCATACAGCAGGCCCGCGCAGACCAGCGTGGTGACTGATGCCCAGAATATGCGTAGCCAGGCTGGCGCATCATCGTCATTGGTCCCTCCCTTGCTGGAGAGATTGGCGATCATGAGCGTACCGGAGTCTACCGGGGTCAGAAACAGCACGAAGCTGATAATAATCGTGAAACCGGCCGTGATTTTAGTGAACGGCAGGTATTCAAACAGTTTGAATACGGCCATGGGCGGATCGCTCAGTGCAACCTGGCCCAGGATATGATCGGCATGCTCAAGTACGAGGCTGATGGCGGTATTGCCAAAAATAGAGAGCCAGGCGAGGGTGAAGCCCAGCGGGATCAGCATCACACCGAAAATCAGCTCACGAATCGTTCTTCCCTTCGATATGCGGGCAATAAATAAGCCGACGAAGGGGGCCCAGGCCACCCACCATGCCCAGTAGAAGAGCGTCCATGCCCCTTGCCATACGCGCGCTTTGCCATACAGATACACGTCAAAACTTTTACCAATAATCGAGGTTAAATAATCACCGGTGTTCTGTAGCATCCCGTTGATCAGATTGAGCGTCGGGCCGGTCACAAAGACGAACAGTAACAGCAGGCACAGGAAGCCCACGTTAATGTTGGACAGCATGGCGATACCTTTCTCTACGCCCGTCACGGCGGCAAGTGTCGCCACCACCATCATCAGAACAATCAATATCAGCAGCACATGGGAGGTTTGAGGGACTCCCAACAAATAGTGCAGGCCAGAGTTGACCAGCAGCGCACCAATCCCCAGATTGGTCACCATCGAGATCACGGTGACCAGAATGCCAAAGCTGTCGACGACATGTCCGTACCAGCCGTGGATCCGCTCTCCTAACAGGGGATAAAGCGGTGAACGTAGCGCCAGGGGCAACCCACGGCAATAGGCAAAATAGGCCAGAACCGTGGCGATCAGTGCATACAGCGCCCAGCCGTGCAGGCCCCAGTGCAGGAAGGTAATCGCCATGGCCTGGCGGGCGGCTTCTGGCGTTCCACCCGGGCCTTCAGGCGGTTGCAGGAAGTGATCCAGCGGCTCATAAGCACCGTAATAAACCAGCGCGATGCCGATACCCGCCGAAAACAGCATGGCAATCCATGAGGGATAGCTAAACTGCGGTGCCTCTCCTTCCTGACCCAGCCGGATCTTTCCAAAGCGGGACAGCGCCAGCCAGAAGACAAAACACATGCAGGCGACCATTAGCAGCATGTAGTACCAGCCAAATACCTCGGTCATCCAGGTTTGTGCCCTGTTCAGCCACAGGTGGCTGCCTGCTGGAAACACCACCACCAGCAGACCCAACAGCAGAATAACAACGGCGGAACTAAAAAAAACGGGAGCATTCAGCCTGACCGGTTCGTGACCCGCCGATGTTGATGCGATCTTAGTCATTTCAGCAACTCCTTGATGCAAAATTGAAAGTCCATCTCATGAAACCTTTTGTTAACAACTAATAATCATAATTTTGACATTTCCGCAGCATAATGTAGATTGGTTGAACGTTCAATCAATGAATTTTGTTGTGCTGTTCAGGCTGGCTGAGCAGAAAGGTGGAGAAGAGATGACCCGTAAAGCCATTCCCGGGCAGCGCCGGGAGCAGTTGATCACAGCAGCATTCGAGACCATCGGTGATGTGGGGCTGGCGGGCGTCACGCTGTCCCAGGTGGCCAGCCAGGCCGGTATGTCTACCGGGATTGTCAGTCACTATTTTGGTGACAAAGACGGGTTGTTAAACGCGACGATGCGTCGCATTTTGCGCGACCTGCACGATGCGGTGGCGGCGCAGAGGGCGGCGGCGGCACCCTCTCCTCAGGCCCAGCTGTTCGCCATTATTGAAGGCAACTTTCACGCCAGTCAGACCAGCGGGACATCGATGCGGACCTGGCTTGATTTCTGGGCAGCCAGCCTGCACCGGCCCGAACTGCGTCGATTACAACGGGTCAACGATCACCGCCTTTTTTCCAATATTTGCTGCCAGTTTCGCCGTGAATTATCACGTGATGAAGCGCGTAAGGCCGCTCGCGGCCTGGCCGCAATGATAGACGGGTTGTGGCTACGCGGTAGCCTGACCGGTCTTGATTTTAATGCCCGAAAGGCCAGTGAAATTGCTTTCGATTATGTGGAAAGTAAGTTGAAAAACTGGACCTGAATCCCGAAGCCAACACACAAAAGGAACCGTAATGATGGCTAAGTTTCCCCTGCAACAACTCTATATTGATGGACAACTGACGCACGCTGGTGGCGCAGACACCTTTGAGACGATCAATCCGGCAAACGGTGAGGTGCTGGCTGTCGTGCAGCGCGCTACCCAGGAGGATGTTGAGCGAGCCGTGGCCAGTGCAGAACGTGGTCAGAAAATCTGGGCGGCCATGACCGGCACTGAACGTTCGCGTATTTTACTGCGCGCCGTTGAAATCCTGCGTGAACGCAACGATGAACTGGCTTATCTGGAGACGCTGGATACCGGCAAACCTTTTTCCGAAACCTCCGTCGTTGATATCGTGACCGGCGCTGATGTTCTGGAGTATTACGCCGGTCTGGCATCGGCGATAGAAGGTGAGCAGTATCCTCTGCGTGAGAGCAGCTTCTTCTATACCCGCCGGGAACCGCTGGGCGTCACGGCGGGGATTGGTGCCTGGAACTATCCGATTCAAATTGCGCTGTGGAAATCAGCACCTGCGCTCGCCGCCGGTAACGCGATGATTTTTAAACCCAGCGAAGTGACCCCGCTGACAGCGCTTAAACTGGCTGAAATTTATACGCAGGCGGGCCTGCCAGATGGCGTATTTAACGTGCTTCAGGGCGCAGGCCGCGAGGTCGGTGAGTGGCTGACCCGGCATCCGCGCATCGAGAAAATTTCCTTTACTGGCGGTATCGAAACGGGCAAGAAAGTCATGGCCAGCGCGGCTGCTTCATCGCTCAAAGATGTCACCATGGAGTTAGGGGGAAAATCGCCCCTGCTGATCCTTGCCGATGCTGACATCGAGCTGGCGGCGGATGTTGCCATGATGGCGAATTTCTACAGTTCAGGCCAGGTCTGTACCAACGGTACCCGGGTCTTTGTGCATCGCTCACAGAAAAGCGCGCTGGAGAAAGCTCTGCAGACGCGTGTCAAGCGTATCCGGGCCGGCGACCCGATGGATCCCGACACCAATTTCGGCCCGCTGACCAGCTTTGCTCACATGGAAAAGGTGCTTTGCTATATTGAAACCGGTAAAGCTGAGGGCGCGCGGTTACTCTGCGGCGGCGAGCGTGAACAGTCGGGGCATTTTGCACAAGGCGCCTACGTTCAGCCGACCATTTTCACCGATTGTGAAGACCACCATACAATCGTCAAAGAGGAGATCTTTGGGCCGGTCATGAGCATTCTGACGTGGGACGATGAGCAGGAGGCCATTGAGCGGGCGAACAACACCCACTTCGGGCTGGCAGCGGGCGTGATCAGCCGCGACCTGGCAAAAGCTCACCGCACCATCCATCAGTTAGAAGCGGGTATCTGCTGGATCAACTGCTGGGGGGAATCGCCAGCGCAAATGCCGGTGGGCGGTTATAAGCAGTCCGGTGTCGGACGTGAGAACGGCATCGCTGCGCTCACCCAGTACACGCGTATCAAATCCATTCAGGTTGAGCTGGAACGTTATCAATCTGTTTTCTAACAAGGATGTGGAGGTAAATATGACGACTATCAGGGAATATGATTACATTATTATTGGGGCGGGTTCAGCGGGAAATGTGCTGGCTACGCGCCTGACAGAAGACGCCGACGTGAGTGTGCTGTTACTGGAAGCCGGGGGGCCAGATTACCGCCAGGATTTTCGCACACAGATGCCTGCTGCGCTGGCTTATCCCCTTCAGGGCCGCCGCTATAACTGGGCCTATGTGACCGATCCAGAGCCCTTTATGGGTAACCGGCGTATGGAGTGTGGGCGGGGTAAAGGGCTGGGGGGATCTTCGCTCATCAACGGCATGTGCTATATCCGTGGCAATCCCCTGGACTACGACGGATGGGCCAGACTGGAAGGGCTGGAGAACTGGAGCTATCTCGACTGCCTGCCTTATTTCAAAATTGCGGAGCGTCGTGACATCGGGGGCAATGACTACCACGGTGACTGCGGGCCGGTGAGCGTCACCACGCCCAGACAGGATAACAACGTGCTGTTTCACGCAATGGTCGAGGCCGGGGTTCAGGCCGGGTATCCGCGCACAGACGATTTAAATGGTTATCAGCAGGAGGGGTTTGGTCCGATGGACCGCACCGTTACGCCCCGGGGCCGCCGCGCCAGTACCGCCCGGGGCTATCTGGATCAGGCGCGCAGGCGTCCTAATCTGACGATTGAGATCCACGCCGTTACCGACCGGATCCTCTTTAAGGATAAGCGGGCCACCGGCGTGAGCTGGCTGCAAAAAGAGACGCAGCATACGGCCCATGCCCGGCGTGAAGTCTTACTCTGCGCGGGGGCGATTGCTTCCCCACAAATCCTGCAGCGCTCAGGAGTAGGGCCTGCCTGCTTGCTAAAAAGTCTGGATATTCCGCTGATTCACGATCTGCCCGGCGTTGGGGCGAATTTGCAGGATCATCTTGAAATGTATCTGCAGTACGAGTGCAAGCAGCCGGTGTCGCTGTCCCCAGCACTGAAGTTACATAATCAGCCGTTGATTGGTGCTGAATGGCTGGCAATGGGAACCGGTATTGGGGCCAGTAATCACTTTGAGGCAGGCGGGTTTATTCGTAGCCATGAGGAGTTTGACTGGCCGAATATTCAATATCATTTCCTGCCGGTGGCAATTAACTATAACGGTTCTAACCCGATTAAGACCCACAGTTTCCAGGCGCACGTCGGCTCGATGCGTTCACCCAGCCGTGGACGCGTGCAGATCGTCTCGAAAAACCCGCATGACCATCCCAGCATCCTGTTTAACTATATGTCACAGGAGCAGGACTGGCGTGAGTTTCGGGCGGCCATTCGCATCACCCGGGAGATCATGCAGCAGCGCGCGCTCGATCCCTACCGTGGCAAGGAAATCTCGCCGGGGGCAGGCTACCAAAGTGATGATGATCTGGATCGCTTTGTACGCGAACATGCGGAAACGGCCTACCATCCGTCATGCTCAAATGCGATGGGCTATCATGACATGGCCGTGGTCGGTAACGAGGGTAAAGTCCACGGCATGGAAAACCTGCGCATTGTCGATGCGTCCATTATGCCGCGGATCACCACCGGCAATCTTAACGCCCCGACGATTATGATCGCCGAGAAAATCGCCGATATGATCCGTGGACGTCCACCGCTAGCGCGAAGTGACGTGCCGTACTATGTCGCCAACGGTGCCCCGGTACGCCATCGCCGGGATAAATAACCGACGTGTTTACCCACAGGCTTCCGGTCGCCCGTACCGGAAGCCCTCTGCAGGTCAGCGAACGTTACGGGTTCCAGAGGTGGATGCCGTCGCGGCCGGTGCGCTTCACGTTGTACAGTGCCTGATCTGCATGGCGCAGCCACTGATGAATGGAGTCGGCGCTGCCCGCCGGGGCAATGCCGATGCTGACCGAGCACTGAAAGTGCGGGGAGGCCGGTAAACGTATCTGCGCAATTTTTTCCTTCAGTGCGGCAGCCAGCATCACAATGGTGTTGCTGTCTGCATCACGGACAATCACCCCCAGCTCATCCCCACCGAAGCGGGCGGGAATATCCCGGATACCTACTTCCGTGCGCAGCAGCATGGAGATTTCAGCCAGCAGATAATCTCCGGCCTCATGGCCGAAGCGGTCGTTGACCTGCTTGAAGTTATCCACATCCAGCAGCATCAGCCAGGCATGACCCTCCCCGCGCTGGGTGCGCAGATATTCGCTTTCCAGACGGCGGTCGAACAGGCGACGGTTGGGGATTTTCAGGCTGGGGTCCATCAGCGAAATGCGTTCCAGTTCGCGATTCTTTCGGCGCAGGGTCAGGGTCAGCTGGTAGGAGACGGCGCTCAGCACCAGCATATAGCAGGTGGCAAGCGGCAGCGTCAGCCAGACCGTGCGCGTGCTGAACGTGGTCACCAGCGGCATTCCGGCCACGCTCCACGCGGGAATAAACGCCAGCAGGAAAGCGGCAATCGCCGGTTTGAGCTGCGGCCAGCCACCGGCCGCATAGCGGTCTGAGGCCAGCACCGCCATAATGATAAAGGAGGGCACCGGGCTGATGCCCATCAGGGCGACCCAGATACCGCCGAAGGCGGCATCGATCGTCAGATTACGCCGTTCCGTTGCCGTCGGATCCCATGATGAGTGAGCCAGTATCCACGCAATCACCGGCCAGACGAAAGCATTAATGCCCAGCAGAATGGCCAGCCACAGCCCCCGGTCCAGTTCGGACAGTACAGAAAGAAACGGGAAAAAACATAAAAAGGTGCCCAGTTGCCGCATGGCGAACATGCGACGAATAAAGCGTACAGAGCGCTGTTTTAACTGTGTGTCGTCAGGAGAGTAATAGTGCATGAATACGCGACATTGAGCCGATCAATGCTGCAGTGTATCGGAAAAAAAGTAGCCTGTTCGTTATTTTATCGGGTGGGAAGAACAATGCCGGCCAGTCTGCGCAACCGGCATAGTTCCTGGTAAAAATTATCTCATTAAAACGAGTAGTTAGCCGATACCGTGACGTTTCGCGGTGCGCCATACACCACATAAGTCCCGAGGTAATCGTAATACTCTTTATCGAACAGGTTGTTAATATTCGCCTGAACGGAAACCTGCTTCGTGACCTGGTAGCGGCTGAACAGATTCACCAGGGTCACCGGCGACTGGTCAATATAATCCGCCGGGGCACTGGCAACGTTGGCCCAGGTTTTGTTCTGCCAGTTTACGCCGCCGCCAACGGTCAGATCCTGCAGCATCGGCAGACGGTAGCTGGTGAACAGCTTCGCGGTAGTCCGCGGGATTTCAGGCATCACGGCAGTGCCGTTACGCTGTTCGGCAATGTAGCGTGATGCACCGAAGGTCATCTGCCAGTTGTCGGTCAGCGCGCCGTTCACTTCAAATTCTACGCCCCGGCTTACCGCATCAACCGAATCGTACGCATATTCTGTGGTGTTCGGAATATAGACGTAGCTGTTTACCCCCAGGCCGTTTTGCTCGGTACGGAATAACGACAGCGATGCAGTCAGGCGACTGTTCATCCAGTCGCCTTTAATACCCGTTTCGTAGCTTTTTCCCGTCACGGGGGCGAGATATTTCGCGCTGCTGCTGCGTGTGGTTTGTGGCTGGAAGATACGGGTGTAACTCGCGTACAGCGAGTAGGTGTCATTAAGATCGAAAGTCAGACCCGCATAAGGGGCGACTTTATCACTGGTGTTTGAGCCTGATGTACCGTTGGCGCTCCAGTCAGTATAGCGGGCACCCACTAACAACGACAGTGGGTCAGCCAGTGAGAAGCGTGCGGCGGTGTAAACCGATTTCTGGCGGATAGTATCAGCCAGTGAATTTGTCCACGGTGACCAGGTCCCTTCGGTGACGCTGCCGTTCCAGTCGTGATAGTTACCGGTATCTACCCCTGACAGGTCTGAGAAGCTGTTATAGAAGGTATTTTCCTGTTTGCTGTAGCTGCCGCCGACCATCAACTCGTGAGAGCGTCCCAGCAACTCGAAAGGGCCGTTGGCATACAGATCGACGCTGTCCGTAGTACGGCGGCCTTTGTTCCAGCCGCTGTACAACGTATTACCGGTGCCGGTGACTTTATCCGGGTAACCATCAGAGTACATCAGACGTGTATCGAAAGTCGTTCTGGTGTGGCTGCCGCTGACCTGTGCCTGCCAGCCGCTGTCGAATTTTTGCATCAGCGTGGCAAAGATCTTGTTGGATTCTTTGTCACTATAGGCCCAGTCCGCACCGGAGTTGAAACTACGGTCAAAGTGGGTACGTTCGCCGTTACTGTAGAACGTCGGGATGCCGCCCCAGCTTGGGTCTTCGGAGCTGCTGTCCTGGTAATCCCAGCCCAGTGACAGCGTGGTGGAATCGGTTAAATCGGCATCCAGCACCGTAGAAAGAAATTTCTTTCGGGCATGGTAGCGATCAAGCCAGCTGTCATTTTCCTGATAACCCCCGATGGCGCGGCCGCGTAGGGTGCCAGATTCATTTAACGGCACGGTGACGTCCCCGACGTAGCGCTGTTTATCCCAGCTGCCGGTTTCTGCAGACAGCTTACCGGTGACCACTTTGCTGTCGGCATGTTTTCGCACCATATTGACGGAGGCTGACGGGTTACCGGAACCCAGGGCCAGGCTGTTCGCACCGCGAATCACTTCGATACGATCGTAAATGGCGGTGTCCGAACGGGTATCGCCCAGGTCCCAGACATCGGTCACCACGGTGGGCACGCCGTCGAAAAGGTAGTTATTAATCAGGAAGCCGCGGGAATAATAGTTTGATCGGTCGGAATCGATATTAGAGGCCGACACGCCCACCGTGTTGTTCAGAACATCGCCCACGCTCTGCAGTCCCTGGTCCTGCATCCGTTGTTGACTGACAATAGAAACAGACTGCGGAATATCACGCACGGTCAGCGGCATTTTGGTACCTGCGCTGGTGACCGGAACGCTGTAATCCGTGGCGGCCTGGGCTGCTGCCGTATCCGTATTCGCCTCCACGGTCAGCGTATCGGTTTTGGCGCTGTCGGCGGCAACGGCGGGCTGCAATGCAGACATTACCAACAGTGCGGCAAGCGACGGGGTGAGAATACGTGAGGCAGATAATGGCGCTGAGTGAGGCTGCTTACGGGATTTAGAGCGAGACATTGGCACGATCATTCCTGGAATAAGTTGCTGATGTTGAGTCAATACCTGCACCGGGCACGAAAATATCTACCGATTATCCTTAGGCGGTATGAGTACTCTGACTGATCCATGAAGTAGCGGCGAGGTTCACTGATACGGCAATCAGGCAGATTAGCGCCTGTAATGATAAAGCAAATGAGAACTATAATTATTTGATTGTGAGATGTAAATATTTATTCATCGTGAAGGGAACTAAATTGGGGGCGAGAAACCTGTGCGGAAACGTACCATGTTCTCTCTTTATTCAGGGGGCAATCCTTTATCCGATTGTCCCCTGTTGAGACTGCTGTTTACGGATTGGCCGGGAACTGTTCTGGCTGTTTCAGCAGCGCACGTTTCTCTGCCACGTCCTGCTCCGTTACGGCGGGAGCCGCATTGCCCCAGCTGTTGCGAATATAGGTCATGGTGGCGGCCACCTGCTTGTCTGACAGTTTCCAGGCAAACGGCGGCATCGCCCCACTGGTCGGGTTACCGTGTGTCACCGCGCCGCGTCCTCCCTGCAATACGGTGGTGATCAGCGAAGAGGCATCCGGTGCCATCAGTGCCGGATTATCCGCCAGGCTGGCCGCCAGATGAGGAATGCCTTTGCCGTCGCTGTTGTGGCAGGCGGTACAGTTGGCAGAATAGACATTCGCCCCCATGCGCATCTGATCACTGTCAGCGGAGAGCGGCGCGGGTTTCTGGCGATCAGAGCCCGGCTGTGACTTGATGTAAACCGCGATGGCTTTCAGGTCGTCGTCGCTGAGATGCTGGGTGGAGTTGGTGACCGCTTCGGCCATTGGCCCGGATGCCACCGCCACATGGTTGCTACCCAGTTTCAGATACTGCACCACCTGCTCGTCGCTCCAGCCGCCAATACCGGTGTAACGGTTACTGGTGATCTCTGGTGCGTACCATTCGCCAAGATTGCTGCCCTGCAAATACTCGCTGGTATCACCGCCAATAATATTTTTTGGTGTATGGCATGCGGCACAGTGTTCCAGCCCCTGCACCAGATAGGCCCCACGATTCCATTGTGCTGACTGAGTACTGTCGGGCGCAAACGGTGCGTTTTTAAAGAACAACAGATTCCATCCCATCATTGCCAGACGGATGTTATACGGGAACGGCAGGCTGGTTTCCGTCACCTTTTTATTCACCGGTTTTACCGAACGCATGTACATCCACAGGTCGTGCATATCCTCGTCACTGACATTAACATAGGCGTTGTACGGCATGGCTGGATAGAGATTTTGCCCCTCTTTCCCCTTGCCGTGGCGCACGGCACGATAGAAATCACGTTCGGTCCAGTTACCAATGCCGGTATCAGCGTCCGGAGTAATATTACTGGCAAAAATGCCGCCAAACGGCGTACTGATCGCGTAGCCTCCGGCGTAGGCCTGTTTGCTTTCCGGTGCGGTATGGCACGCCACACAGTCACCCGCCAGCGCCACGTAATGACCCCGCTCAACGGCTGCTGCATCATCGGCGGTGAGCGGATGTTTCATCAGAATCTGGTCATCTGCCACATTGTCGGCACGCGTATTGCCGTTTTGATATAGCAGAACACCCGCCAATGCTGCTGCAATGGCGAGAGTACCCACGGCTAATTTGATTTTATTCATATCACACCTTCACCAGCGGGCCGGGGGTTTTCAGGTACTGCTCAATGATGGCTTTCGCTGTCCACAGACTGAGTGCACCAATAGTGCCGGTCGGGTTATATCCGGCGTTATTCGGGAAGGAGGAGGCTCCAAGCACAAACAGGTTGTGCGCGTCCCAGCTCTGCTGATAACGGTTCAGCACGCTGGTTTTCGGGTCAGTTCCCATCACCGCTCCCCCGATGGTGTGATCGCTGGCAAAATTGTATGGCGAGTAGTTGCCTGCGGCGGAGTTGGTACCAAGGACAATTTCAGCCCCCATCGCCTTGCCAATCTCCACGCTTTTTTCTTCGATAAACTTCGCTGAGCGACGGTCGTTCTCGTTGTAGTCGAAGGTCACGCGCAGCAAGGGATTGCCGTTGTCATCGTTATATTCCGGATCCAGATCGAGGTAGTAGTCCTCGTGCGAGAAGCTGGTACCCTGGCCAAAAATAAAGGTGCCGTTCTGGAACGCGTGGGTGTAAGCCTTTTTCCACGCCTTGCCCCAGCGTGGTGTGCCAGGGGGCAGTGCATCGGCATTGCCGATAGGGCGCGCGCCGCGTGCCACTACCAGAATCCCGGCACCACCAATAAAATTGAGATCGCTGTGATCGAAGTTATCGCCGTTGAAATCATCCACCTGCTGCGACAGCGCCCCGGCACCAATGTACTGGTTGAGGTTCTCATCTTTGAAGAACAGGCTGGCCCCGGAGACGGTCTGGAAACTGTAAGCACGGCCGACCACGCCCGTTTTAGTCACTGGATCGTACGGCTGGCCGATTTTCGACAGCAGCAGCAGGCGCACATTCTGCATCTGGAAAGCAGACAGCACCACGATCCCGGCTGGTTGCTCCCACTCTTTCTTATTTTTGTCGAGATAGGTGACGCCTGTGACGGTCTTGCCATCGGCGGCTTTGTTGACCCGCACTACAGCGGAATCGGTCAGCACCGTAAAATTCTCACGCTGCATCAGCGCCGGGATCACACAGGCATTGGGGCTGGATTTGGAGAAGTTGCCACAGCCGTAATAGAGGCAGTAACCGCAGTAGGTGCAAGGGCCCATTCGCACGCCGAGCGGGTTGACATAGGCGCGTGATGTCTGGCCTGCCGGCACCATAAACGGATGCTGGCCGAGGGATTTTGCTGCATCACGGAACAGGTCTGTCAGACGCATACTTTCCAGCGGTGGCAGCGGATATTCGTTGCTGCGGTTGCCTTCGAACGGGTTGCCGCCCTCAACGATCTCCCCATTGAGTTTGCCAGCTTTACCGGACACCCCGGCGATCTTCTCAAAGCGGTCGTAGAACGGCTCCAGCTCGTCATAGGTCACTCCCCAGTCCTGTAAAATCAGTCCCTTGTCGATTTTCTCTTTGCCATAGCGTGCTACGGTCTGACTGTAAGGTTCCAGATCCCACGGCGTGAAGCGCCAGGCCATACCGGCCCAGTGGGTGCCAGATCCCCCTACGTTGTAGCCCAGTTCATTCAGGTTCCAGTCGCGCGATGGCAGGGCTTTCTGAGTGATGTTATTGCGGAACGTGGTGGTTTCAACGGCGGGTGGAAGCAGCATACTGCGGCGCGTATCCCAGCGCAGTTCATCGGTATCAATTGACGGTGGAAAATCGGTGGCGGTTTCGAACCACGGGCCACGTTCAATGGCAACGACATTCAGGCCTGCGCGGGTTAGCTCTTCGGCGATCAGAGAGCCGCACCAGCCCAGACCCACAATGACGACATCAGCGTTTGGACGGACATTTTTCATTTCGGGACTCTATTACTCAATGGCATAAGCAGCCGGATTACAGGGTGTTGTCGATCAGGCTGGTGGGGATAATATTCAGCTTCTGCCCTTTTTTGCTCAGCAGATCGCGGAAGTCGTAACGGGCACCGGGGAAGCCCAGCATCTTCCAGCTGGTCATCTCTTTATTGCCGCCATAGATCGGATCGGCGAGAAAACCTTCGCGGACGTTCTGCAATAGCAGCTCAAAAAACACCTTGGTTTCCACTTCCGCACCCATGTTTAGTCGGTTAGCTTCCATCGCGTGCAGCACCTGATCCTGCTGGTCATCGTTGAGGCTGAGAAATGTTTGGCCATACTGCGCACGGGTGGCGGCATCCAGAGCGGTCAGTCCCTGGCGATAACGCTGTGCGGGCGTCAGCGGCGATTGTGGTCCCTGCTCTGGGGTGCCTTTGACGAAACGTCCCAGACGATAAAGTGCCACGGCATTGCCATAATCACCGGCCAGCTGACGGTCAATAAACACAGCGCAGCCAGCCTCCTTTCCACCAAGACTCATCTCATCAGCAGGAATAAAACGGTCAGCAATGGCTGCTACGGTGTCGAATTCATGGCGTGTGAGATACTGCAATCCGCCAGTACGTGGCGGTGGTGGGGGGGTATTGATTTGACCGGTTTCCCAGGGTTGGCCTCCGTTCACTTCCCTGGCATCAGCCACGGGCAGTGTAGAAGCCAGGCCGAGGGCGGCGACTGACGTGAGGAACTCTCTGCGTTTCATGACATTTCCCTGCTTCTTAAATAATTTAATTGCCTGACGATGAATGTCTGTTTGAAAAAATGGCTTCGCCGCGTCTGTTTATAAATAAAAAACGTATTGGGTCGTGGTGAAGTCACAACGTTTAAGGTCAATTTTACGTTGGGTTTTCCAGATGTATTATTTTTATGAGTTACATGAATTTAAAATAATTAATAACTTAGTAACATTGGGGGTATCATAAAATCTTTACCCGATGATGGGTACTTTTGGCTTGATGGTTTTCCATCAGAGTGACTTTTTTTTGTATGGATAATGATCAAAAAAAGACGTCTGTTTTTTTTGGCAACAATTGTCATCTTGCCTGTGGCCGCAGCTTTTCCATACTATCTGCGCGTTTCTCGTGGTTTTTTATGGTGTCTTCAAAACGGATGTGTGACGAGCATCATCTGCCTGATAACATCAGAAAATGAGAGTGTTGGAGCAATAATGAAAAAGCATACGCTTGATATGCTGGCAAAAAAAGCAGGTGTCGGCGTGGCAACTGTTGACAGGGTGTTAAATGAACGTGGCGGTGTTTCACCCGAAACAACGCGTAAAGTATTACTGGCTGCGCAGGAAATCGGATTAAACAGAATATTGCCTGTGGCTTATCAGCAACCCTGGCAAATTGAAGTTTTTCTGAGTGGAAACGGCTCGTTTTTCTTTAAGCAGCTTGCGCGAGATTTTGGTGAAATAGCGAATCATCTTGGTTATCAGCGCATGACATTATTGAGGACCTTTACCGTTGAAACTCAGCCGGAGAAACTGGCGCGTCTGATCATCGACAGCAGTACAAAGCGTGACGGGATCATTGTGGTCGCTCACCATTCTCCGGCGCTGTACGAGGCGCTGGAGGTGTGTAAGGCGCGCGGGGTGCCGGTGATCACTATCGTGACCGATCTGCCCGATGCCGAACGCTTATGTCATGTGGGAATTAATCAGATGCAGGCCGGGCGCACCGCCGGGCTGATGATGGGACGTATGGTGAAGGGGGCTGGCGAAGTGGTGATGGTCAGCGGCCGCTGTGATTACAGCGCACACCGCCAGCGCATTGCCGGGTTTCGTGCGGTACTGGAGCAGAAGTTCCCCCAGCTGCGGCTGCGCGAAGTGCTTGCCGGGCAGGATCAGCGCGACGTCATCAGCCGTTTGCTGGAGGAGTGCCTTAGCCATGCGCATGACGTGATCGGCCTGTATAACACCGGGTCAGGGAATACCGAAGTAAGCGCCGCACTGAATCGACATCAACTACTGGGGTGCTGTGTGTATATCACACATGAGTTGTATAGCATTACCCGGGGCCTGATGGCAGATGATTTACTGGCAATGACGCTGGATCAAAATGCGCGTATGCATGCGCAGCTGGCGACGGATATTTTGCTGCGCCATCTGGAAGAGGGATACCAACCGACGCTGTATGAGGACGGAAAAGTAGATTTCCGGCTGATAACACCGGAAAATGCCTGAGGATGAGCCTTAGAGGCTGGCGGGACGACCTTTTACGATCGTCCCGCTATTAACGCATTAAAAATCCGCTTTCAGCACTACGCGGAAATTGGCTTTCCCGGCGCGCACATGGTCCAGTGCATCGTTGATTTTTGACATCGGGAAGAACTCGACGTGCGGTGCAATATCACGGCGTGCCGCCAGCTTCAGCAGCGAACGCAGCTGGCCCGGAGAGCCGGTGGAGGAACCGGTAATCGCTTTATCGCCCATAATCAGGTCGAAGGCGCTGACCTGGAACGGCTTCATCACGGCCCCGACGGTGTGGAATTTGCCCTGCGGTGCCAGCGCATCGAAGTACGGTTTCCAGTCGAGATCCACGGCGACGGTGCTGAGGATCAGGTCAAAGCGTCCGGCCTGCGCTTTCAGCGCTTCCGGGTCACGGCTGTTGATGACTTCATCGGCACCCATATCCAGGATGGACTGCTTTTTATTGGCTGTGGAGCTGAAAGCCACCACTTCGGCTCCCATCGCCCGCAGGATCTTAATTGCGATATGGCCCAAACCGCCGATGCCGATGACGCCCACGCGGCTGGTGGCCGTGATATTGCTCATCAGCAGCGGTTTAAACACGGTAATGCCGCCGCACAGCAGCGGACCGGCTGCGGCTGCATCCAGGCTTTCCGGTAGCGGGATCACCCACTGCCAGTCAGCGCGCAGTTTCTCAGCAAACCCACCGTTGTTCAGGATGGTCGGGGTGGTGCCTTTTTCGCAGTTCACCTGCTCGCCGTTGATACAGGCATCACAGTGCTGACAGCTTTTTGCCGTCCAGCCAATCCCCACGCGCTGGCCGATGGACAGGCCTTTATTTTTTGCCGCCTCACCCAGGGCGGAAACGCGCCCGATCACTTCGTGGCCGGCAATGGTCGGATACTGAGAGATACCCCATTCGTTGTCGATCATCGACAGGTCAGAGTGGCAGACGCCACAGTATTCAACCTCGACTTCCACTTCCTCTGTGCTCAGTTCGCCTGCGTCGTATTCATACAGTTCAAGAGCCTGTCCTGCTTGCATGGCCGCGTAGCTTTTAATTTTCATTTCATACCTCAGATTCGGTTTACGGTCAGGGGGGAGAGTTTAGCTGTTCAGGGAAACAATGTGGCTTTTTGCCGCACGTAAGGTTTATCTGAAGGACTGACTGCGGAGAAAATGGACAAAAAGAAGGGCGGCCCTGTTCTGGCCGCCCGGATGTTTATTCGTTGATACGCGGATGCTGATCGATCAGGCGGGAGCGTTTCGCTTCCAGCTCACTGATCTGCTCGCTGATATCTTCGATTTTCTGCTCGATGTTATCGTGATGCTCTTGCAGGATCTCTTTGGCTTCCGCCATGTCTGACGCTGCTGGCGTGGCACCGCGCAGCGGCATGTTGGCGGTTTCTTTCATGGTCAGACCGGTGATCAGACCAATCACAGCGACCACCATCAGATAGTAAGCCGGCATATAGAGATTGCTGGTCGTTTCGACCAGCCATGCCGCGATGGTCGGGGTCAGACCTGCCACCAGTACCGAGATGTTAAAGGCACTGGCCAGCGCACTGTAGCGGATGTGGGTCGGGAACATCGCTGGCAGAGAGGAGGCCATCACACCGGTAAAGCTGTTCAGAATCACCGCCAGCAGCAGCAGGCCGGCAAAAATCAGCCCCATCACGCCGCTGTTGATCAGCATAAACGCCGGAATAGACAGCACCAGCAGCGCGATGCTGCCGATAATCACGAACGGACGACGACCAAACTTATCGCTCATCAGACCCATGACCGGCTGCACAAACAGCATACCCAGCATAATAGCGATGATAATCATCACGCCATGATCTTCCGAGTAGTGCAGGTTATGCGACAGGTAGCTCGGCATGTAGGTGAGCAACATGTAGTAGGTAACGTTAGTAGCAATCACCAGACCCACGCAGGAGAGCAGGCTTTTCCAGTGTTTGGTGGCAATCTCTTTAAACGAGACTTTCGGGCCTTCTGCCAGGCCTTCACGATCACCCTGTTCCAGCTTGTCGACATGCTGCTGGAAGGCCGGGGTTTCTTCCAGCGCATGGCGCAGATAAAGCCCGATGATACCCAACGGCAGCGCTACGAAGAACGGAACACGCCAGCCCCACTCAAGGAAGCGGGCTTCGCCGATCACCGCAGAGATCAGCACGACCAGGCCGGCACCGAGCACGAACCCGGCAATGGAGCCGAAGTCCAGCCAGCTACCCATAAAGCCACGCTTACGGTCCGGGGAATACTCGGCAACAAAGATGGATGCGCCGGTGTATTCGCCACCAACCGAGAAGCCCTGCGCCATTTTACACAGCAGCAGCAGGATCGGTGCCCAGATGCCAATCGAGGCATAGGAGGGAATTAAGCCAATACAGAAGGTACTGATCGACATAATAATGATGGTAATCGACAGGATTTTCTGGCGACCATATTTGTCACCCAGGGCACCAAAGAACAGGCCACCTAACGGGCGAATTAAGAAAGGAACGGAGAAAGTTGCCAGTGCGGCAATCATTTGTGTACCTGGATCAGCGCCGGGGAAGAAAACCTGCCCCAGTGCATAGGCGACAAACCCATATACGCCGAAATCGAACCATTCCATCGCATTGCCCAGCGAGGCAGCGGTAATGGCTTTACGTAATCTGGTGTCATCAATAATGGTGACGTCTTTTATCCCAATAGGCTTAACACGCTTCCTACGTAGCTTCATAAAGAACACCCTGTAATTATCTGTTTTCCAACTCAATATTCACACTGTTCAGGTCAGGCCCGTGTTGTCTGCCTGACCTGTCACGGGTGAAAAACCTGCAGCACAATACGCTATCGCCAGTTATGGCCAGGGGCCAGAACGGCACGGCAGCGCATTCCGCCAGCTATACAGTATATAGACACTTCGCACTTGGACATAATTCCAGTCGGAAACTTCTTACTCCAGAGGGAAAAAACGGCATGGAAACCACCGCTGATCTACACCGGGCCAGCCGAAGGTGTGCGCTGCTGCGCAATCCACTGCATCAGCGCCGCGTTGTCCATCGGACGGGCATAGTAGTAACCCTGAATGTACTCCACGCCCCGATTTTTCAAATAGTCCCGCTGCAGTGTCGTTTCCACACCTTCTGCCACAATATTCAGCGCCAGCTTCTGTGCCAGCAGGATAATGGCATCCAGCACCGGCGTCGTGCCTTCCAGCGTCTCGATGGCGTTGACAAAGCCTTTATCAATCTTCAGATAGTCGATCGGGAAGGTTTGCAGATAGGACAGTGAGCAGTGGCCGGTACCGAAATCATCAATGGCGACTTTCATACCTGCGAGCCGCAGCTCTGCCAGTTTGTCTCCCACTTCTTCGCCGTCGCGGATCAGGCTGCGTTCCGTCAGTTCCAGCGTAATACAGGCATTAAGATGGGCAATATCATGGGAAAACTGGCGCATATCACTAACAAATTCATCATGTTGCAGGTGATCGGCCGCCAGATTAATACCAATTTTAAAATCAGCGGGAACCTGCCAGCTGGCGCAGTCTTTTGCCACCAGCGCCAGCAAATGCCGGGTGAGGGGAATAATCATTCCTTCATCTTCGGCCGCGGCAATGAACACATCCGGGCGCACCCAGCTTCCGTCCGGGCGTTGCCAGCGCAACAGCGCTTCGGCCCCGGATAACTCGCCGGTCGCCAGATTACACACCGGCTGATAGTTGACGGTGAATTCGCCACGGGCGATACCCCGGCCAATTTCATCGTGGAATGAGCTTCTGCGCTTCAGCCAGTTAAGCGTGATCATGATGAACAGCAGGGACAGGATGATCGCCATGGGCAGGAAAGTGAACAGGGTCTGTCGCCAGCTTTGCAGCGCCTCGGCACGCGGCGAGGTAATGGTCACCGTTATCGGATAGCGGTTGTCGGAGCGGGTATAACGGGTGGTGCCAAGGATGCCCTGGTAGATATACAGCGGTCTGCCGCTGGAAATACGGTAGCCGCCGCCAAACTGCATGGTGATATGGTAGCCATGCTTGATACCGGCTGCGGTCATAAAGTCGATCAGGTACTGCCCCTCCACCAGCGCATAGCGACCAAAACCATGACTATCTTCGCGCATAAAGATCACCGCAGGGCGATCTTTCATGCTGTAGGTCCCGGCTACGGAGAGCATCCATGATGCTGCGCGGTGTTCAGGCGGTGGCACCAGAATCATACTTTTTACGCTGCCACTGATCGCCCCGAAGGCTGAGGAACAATAGACCTGATCGCCTTTCGCCACGCCCACAGACCGAAAGTAAGGGTAGATCGTGCCGTACTGCTGAAGCATTGAGCGGATCGCCGGGCAGTCCTTGTCCCTGAACGTATCAAGGTGGTCGGTCATTGACCACGCCAGCTGGCTGATATGAGCGGCCTGCTCAAGCATCATAGACGCGGTGAGCTTTTGCTGATTAACCACGCTTTTACGCGCTTCAATAAATGTGAATATCAGGCAGAGTACCAGCGGTAACAGCCCGGCAAGGATTAACCAGATTTTCTCATGCTTAGGCTTTACGAGTGCTTGCAAGCGCTTCCCCTGTTAACGGCATAAATAGATCGCAGCGGCGGTGTACGACCAATTATTGTCCTGTGCTGTCCCTGAATGATTCCCGCACCGGAGAGCGTTAGTATTATGCCAATTATTGTTTAATGCGCTATCTCTCACCATGAAATCTTTTTGTCACAGGGGGCGACGCACAGCGGATGCCTCACCCCGTGCGTCAGGGAAGCCGGCAACGCAGTGTGATTTTCCGGGGCAGGGGCGACATCCTGTACTTGCCGCCGTTAACGTGCTGACGTAGTGTATTTTTTTGTCACCCCTTATGGAAGCCAGACAATGAACATCAGCGACATTCCTTTCGGCACCACGGCCTGGTCGGCGCTGGAAGCAACGGAACACCCGGGAGAAACGGGTACGGCCTGGTGGCGCACCCGGCAGTTCGGCGAGATACGCGTCAGGATGGTGGACTATACCGCAGGGTATCTGGCCGATCACTGGTGCAGCAAAGGACACATTCTGCTGTGCCTTTCCGGTGAGTTACACACTGAGCTGGAGGATGGGCGGGTATTTACTCTGACGGCGGGCATGAGTTACCAGGCGGCGGATAACGCAGAAGCACACCGTTCCTGGACGGAGAACGGTGCACAGCTTTTTATTGTCGACTGACGCCTGTCCTGCAAACAGCAGGTGCGCTGGCGACACCTGCTGTTTCCGACATCAGCCAGCGTTAAAAAAGGTCTGTTTTAACGCCAGCTCCACGCCACGAATTTCCGCCAGCCCCTTCAGACGTCCAATCGCTGAATAGCCGGGATTGGTTTTTTTATGCAGGTCATCCAGCATCTGATGGCCGTGATCCGGACGCAGCGGAATCGCCCGCAGGTTGCCTGCGCGGCGGCGCTTCTGCTCTTCGGCGAGGATCACCTTAATTACGCCGACCATATCCACATCCCCCGCCAGATGCGCGGCTTCGTGGAAGCTGTTCGGGTTCGCTTCGCGCTGTGTTGAGCGCAGATGGGCAAAGTGAATGCGGTCAGCAAAGGTTTCGGCCATTTTCACCAGGTCATTATCCGCGCGCACGCCGTAGGATCCGGTACAGAAGGTGAAACCGTTGTGTACGCTGTCGACGGTCTCTTTCAGCCACTGCATATCGTCGATCGTCGACACGATGCGCGGCAGGCCGAGGATCGGACGCGGTGGATCGTCCGGGTGTACCGCCAGTACGATACCTGCTTCCTGGGCCACCGGGACGACGGCGCGCAAAAATTCTGCCATATGTTCGCGCAGCTTCGCGTGGTCGATGCCGTCATACTGCGACAGCTGTGCCTGAAACTGTTCCAGCGTGTAGCCCTCTTCGGCCCCCGGCAGCCCGGCGATAATATTGCGCGTCAGGGTGTCGATTTCCTCCTGACTCATGGCGGCAAAACAGGCGGCGGCCTGTTGCTGCTCATCTGCGCTGTAATCCTGCTCTGCATTAGGGCGTTGCAGGATATGCAGCTCGAATGCCGCAAAGGCGATATGGTCGAAGCGCAGCGCTTTGGCACCATCCGGCAGCGTCCAGCCGAGGTCGGTGCGCGTCCAGTCCAGCACCGGCATAAAGTTGTAGCATACGGTGTCGATACCGCAGGCACCGAGGTTGCGCAGCGACTGCTGATAGTTGGCGATGTATTTTTGGTAATCACCGCGCTGCGTTTTAATCGATTCGTGGATTGGCACGCTTTCCACCACCGACCACACCAGGCCTTTTTCTGCCAGCAGGGCCTGGCGTGCTTTTATCTCCGCCACCGGCCAGACGTCGCCGTTAGGGATGTGGTGCAGGGCGGTGACAATACCGGTGGCCCCCGCCTGGCGGGCGTCGTCCAGTGATACCGGGTCTTTAGGGCCGTACCAGCGCCATGTGTGTTCCATGTGATCTCCTTGCGGGGCTCTCTGCTGAGATCGCCCCGGATAATGAATGGTTCGGTTAATTAATCCGCAATCGGGTCTTTGACGATAAAGAAGTAGGCCAGTGCGCCCGCGAAGGTAACGCAGGAGCAGATCACCAGCGCCATATTGAACGAACCGGTGGTATCGACTACCCAGCCGGTGACAATCGGCGCGAAGGAGGCACAGATAAAGCTGCCGAAGTTCTGAATACTGCTGACCGACGCCACCATGCGTGACGGGGCCATGACCTGCACCAGACCCCATGCTGAGGTACCGGCGAAATGGACAAAGAACAGCGCCAGACTGATAAAGCCGACGGCCATGGCGGTCGAGGTGGACTGCACTACCAGCAGGGTAAAGGCCGCCGAACAGACCAGGCCAAAACAGATCAGGGCTTTACGGGTTTTTGCCAGCCCATAGCCACGGCGGGCGAGGCGGTCGGCCACGGTACCGTTCACCAGCATCCCTATTGAGCCAAACAGGAACGGAATGGCGGCGACCCAGCCGGTACTGGCCAGGCTCAGGCCGCGTTCGGCCTGGAGGTAACCCGGCAGCCAGGAGAGATACAGCCAGCCGGTGTAATTCACGCCACTGAAGCCGAGGATCATCCCCCACACGGTGCGTTTTTTAAACAGCGCGCCCCACTCTTTCAGGGACACGCGGGTTTTCTGCGACGGTGTGGATCCCTGGTTGAGGTACTGTTCTTCTTCCGGGGTCAGCGCAAAACGGTCGCGGTTACGATACCAGGCATACCAGCAGAGGGCGATGGCAACCCCGGCTACGCCGATAATCACAAACATCATGCGCCAGCCGAAGGCCAGCATCAGTGCCACAAGGATCGGCGGTGCGAAGGCCTGGCCGAAGGTGGTGGAGGAGTTGAAAATGCCCATCGGCAGGCCGCGCTCGCGGGCATTAAACCAGTCATTCACCACCTTGACGCCGCTGGGCATAAACGGTGCTTCACCGATGCCCAGCCCGATACGCAGCATAATAAAGTGGCTGAAGCTGTTCACCGCACCGGCCATTGCCTGCATCACCGACCAGAACAGCAGGCCGCCGCCAAGCACGATACGCGGGCCGAAGCGGTCCAGCAGCAGTCCGCTGGGTAGCTGGGAGATACCGTAAGAGAGGGAAAACGCCGAGAGCAGCACGCCAAATTCCGTGGCAGACAGGCCGAGATCGCTGCGGATCGCCGCATTGGCGATCGACAGGGAGCCGCGATCGAGGAAATTGATAATCCCGGCGAGAAACAGCAGGGTGAGCGACACCGTCTGTATCCGCTTGAGCCGGCTGGATTTTTGGAGAGGTGATTCAAAGGCTGAAACCGTCATCGGCGTTCCTTGTACGGCTCAACGGCCGTTTTTATGTCAGAGCGTCACAGGGGAAAGTGTCTGGCCCAGTGGTCAGGCCGCTGGACCAGAGAATAAACGTGAAAGGCTGTTCAATACCGTGATGGCGATCGCAGCATGCGGATCGCGGGCCATTTACACGCGACCGAAGCGCTGTGATAAGCTCTGCTCATCACATCGTCCGCGTGGAATGGGTATGGAATTACCGACACTGAAAGTTGAGCGCCTTTACCGGCAGATTTCTAACCTGCTGATTGGCTGCATTAAAAAGGGACAGTTTCCCGCCGGGGCGATCCTGCCGCCGGAGCGTGAGTTAGCCAAACAGCTGGGCGTCAGCCGTTCATCGATTCGTGAGGCGCTGATCGCGCTGGAGATCACCGGCTGGGTTGAAATCCGCACCGGTAACGGCGTGTACGTGATGGACCCGCTGCCGCAGACCGAGGCCGCCCCGGCGGAGGAGGAGTTCAGCCTGAAGGCGCTGATTCAGGCGCGTCAGGTGTATGAAGCGATGACGGCAGAGCTGGCCGCACGCAACGGCAGTGACGATCAGCGTGCAGAGCTGCAGGAGATCACCCAGGATCTCATCCAGTTACACGTCAATGACGACAAGTTTCTGCGGGAAGATAAGCGCTTCCACCTGCTGATTGCCGAGATGACGGGCAACGAGGTGCTGCGCGACATGATGGAATACCTGTGGAATAAGCGAAAGAGCTCACGCTTCGTGCGGCTGGAAAGCCACTACGCGGAGAGTGATTTTCCGCGTGAGATGAATCAGGACCATGAGGATATTGCCCGGGCAATCATTGCCCGCGATGCGGTACAGGCCCGTGCCTGTATGGAGCGCCATTTACAGCATGTCTACGATCGCTTGTTTATTGAGTAATGCGGCGGGCAGGGCGGGTGGAGCGAAAAAAGGTCCGCCCCGACCCGACGCCTGTCATCGTGTTA
The DNA here is from genome assembly GCF_055556675.1 of Erwinia sp. PME.40.26/001. NCBI lineage: Bacteria > Pseudomonadati > Pseudomonadota > Gammaproteobacteria > Enterobacterales > Erwiniaceae > Erwinia > Erwinia sp. PME.40.26/001. The sequence goes on along the minus strand of NZ_JBVHNP010000003.1, from coordinate 167,687 downwards.
CAGCGATTTGCGGCCGTTGCCTAACAGGATCGCCAGCTTGCTGCCGCCGGGGGTGGTCTCCATCAGAATTTTACACACGCTGGTGAGCGGAACCGACAGCAGCATGCCCACCGGGCCGAGCAGCCAGCCCCAGAAAATCAGCGACAGAAACACCACCAGGCTCGACAGGCCCAATCCGCGTCCCATCACCCGGGGTTCCAGCAGGTTGCCCAGTAGCATATGAATAGCGATAAACAGCGCCCCTACCAGCCCGGCTTCCAGCGGCGTGTTCAGCAGCAGCGCCTGTAAAACCGGGGGAATGCCGGCGATCACCGGCCCGATATTGGGAACAAAATTCAGCACAAAGGCCACCAGGCCCCACAGCAGCGCAAACTTTACCCCCAGCGCCATCAGCGCCAGCCATACCAGAATACCGGTCGCCAGGCTGATCAGCGTTTTCAGTGCCAGATAGTGCGTCACGCCTTTCAGCGCTCTGTGCAGCCCGGCAATGCGGATCTGCGGATTGACCAGGGCATAGCGCAACTTGTACGGCAGATGGTGGACTTCAAACAGCATAAAGATCACCGTCATCATCACCAGAACGATCTGCGTCATGGCCCCGGAGAACTGGCCGAGCATGGTGGTGGCGACATCCATCACCGCATTAGGATCCAGCCGCTGTGCCAGCGATTCAGGTGAAATCATGATGTGAAATCGTGCGGCAAAGTGCTGGATGATGGCGAGTTTCTGCTCTGCCTGCGCCTGAAGCTGCGGATACACCTCGCTGAACTCCTGCAGTGAACCGGCAATCATTGCAATCATCAGCGCCAGCCCAATCAGCACCACCAGGATCACCAGACTGATGGCGAGGCCGCGACGGATGCCGCGCCGCATCAGCCAGGTGACCAGCGGGTTCAGCACGATGGCGAAAAACAGTGCCATCAGAAAAGGCACCATAATCTCAGCCGACAGTTTGATCCCCCCGAGGATCACCACCAGCGTCGCCAGTTTCAGTAAAATATTTTGCCCGATCTTCTCCTGCGGCAATGGGTTCATCGCGCCTCCGTTTAAGAACTCTGCGCAGCAAGTGTAGCGGCTGTTTACACGCCGCCGCTCACTTTAGGAATGATCGGATTTTAGTCCATCACCGCTATCTGCGTTCACGCCGCTGCAGGATAGCCAGCGCGGTGAGCATCAGTGCCAGACCGGTCGCCATCGCGATGCTGGCCATCGCCATGCCCTGACCCACGGAACCCTGCTCAAACTGACGCCAGATAAACACGGACACCGTCTGCGTTCCCGCCGGGGCCAGCAATAGCGAGGTCACCAGTTCGCGCGAGGCGATGGCAAAAACCATCAGCATGGCCGCCAGCAGGCTGGGGAACACCAGCGGGATGACGATATGGCGCAGTGCCGCCAGGGCGCTGGCACCGTGAACCCGGGCGGCGGGTTCCAGATTGCTGCCGAGCTGCTTCAGCGCACTGCTGACATAGCGCACCGGCCACGGCAGCAGCAGACAGCAGTAAGAGAGCAGCAGGATCGGCCAGCTGTTATAAGGCGTCACAGGCCAGAAGGGCTGGTTCCACAGCAGAATCAGCCCGACGCCCACCACCACACCCGGCAGCGCCGCCGGCAGCAGGGAGAGTGCATCGATCAGCGCGGCCCCGCGAATGCGGCGAACCACCACCAGCCAGGCAGCCAGGAATCCCAGCAATCCGGTCACCAGCGACGTGCCCAGTGCCAGACCAACGCTGGTGGAAAGGGCTGTCACGGCATCCCCCTGCAGGGCAAACAGGGCAGCAAAGTGGCGCAGCGTCAGGTTGCTGAGATGTATTCCACCGGACAGCGTGGAAAGTAGCGCCGTCAGCAGCATGGAACTCATCGGGATCGCCACCATCACGGTCGCTACCGCAGCAAATAGCAGCAGCACTGGCCAGCGCCACGGTCCGAGGGGGCTGCCGCTGTTTTGCGCTGGTTTGCCGTTAATGCTGGTGACATCTTTATGGCCCACCCACCGTTTCTGTAAGGCAAACGCGGCCAGGGCCACCATGACCAGCAGTACTGACAGCAGCGACGCGCCTGGCAGATCAATGGGCCAGTCGGCCAGACGCTCTTCGATACCGACCGTCAGCATCACCACCCCGGCACGGGAGCCCAGCGCGGCGGGAACGCCATACTCTTCAATCGCCAGGGTAAAGGCCAGCAGCACGCCTGCTGCCAGCGCGGGCAGCAACATGGGCAGGGTGACATGCCAGAAGGCGCGCCAGGCGCTGGCACCGTGTACCCGCGCCACGATAGCCAGCTGCTGTCCGCTCGCCAGCAGGCTGCGTGATACGGCAAAGTAGACCACCGGAAAAATATTCAGCGTCATCACCAGCGTAATGCCGCTCTGGCTGAACAGCAGATCGTTGAGATCGACGCCGATCGCCTGGTACAGATAGCCGTTGTGCTGCAGCGCCAGCATCCAGCTGAGGGCAGAAATATAGGGCGGAGTCAGAAACGGGATCAGCAGCAGCAGGTCCCAGAGACGCGCCAGTGGCAGATGAAACAGCCCGCGCAGTGTGCCGAGCGGGATACCGATCAGCGCACTGAGCAGCGCCACGCTCAGGCCGGTTGTCAGGGTGCCCCGCAACAGTGCGGGCAGCTGCGGGTCTGCCAGCAGCCGGGTGACAGGGGTGAACGCTCCGGCCAGCGAGCCCTGTGCCAGCGCCGGAAACAGCGCCTGCAGCAGGATAAACAGCAGCGGCAGCGCCACCAGGATCAGCAGCAGCGCCACGGTTAGCAGCGGCAGTAAACGAGAGGTCATCGCAGGTTCCTGAGGGGGGTGGCAGGTGCGCCACCCCAGGCAAGATTAAGGGTGGCTGAACAGCGTGCCAAAGCGTTGCAGGACGGCGCTGCGGTCAGCGCTGCCGCCGCTCTGTGCGGGCAGAAGCTTGAGATCGCGAAGCAGGGGACGCTTGCCGCCGACGTCGGAGCGCGCGGGCATTAACCACGCGTCGGCCACTTTCTGCTGCCCCTCTTCTGACAGCACATAGTCAACAAATGCTCTGGCGTCCGCCGCGTGCTGGCTGCTTTTCAGGATCATCATCGGACGCGGTGCCACGACGGTGCCGCTGGCGGGGAAGATCACTTTAATCGCCTCACCGTCCTGAATGCTGCTATACGAAACGTAATCCACTGCACCAAAAACGGCAGCTTTCGCACCCTGCAGCACCGGTGTCAGCGCCTGGGCATTGGGCCCGGCAATGACCATACCGTTCATTTTCAGCCTGCTGAACAGCGCCCATGCGTCGTCGCCCATACTGTTCTGCAGGCCGATCAGCAGGTCGAGAGATGCACCGGACAGTGACGGGTCGGGGGTGGTCACCCGACCTTTAAACTCGGGGCGGGTCAGATCGTTCCACTCTCTGGGCTCCGGGGTGCCGCTCCCGGTATTCCAGACGATCCCCAGCGCGGAGATGCCCTGGGCAACGTAAGCGTCGGTTTTAAAGGCGGCCGGCACCTGTTTTGCGTTGGGGCTCTGATACGGCAGCAGCCAGCCGCGCTGCTCCAGCTCTTCGGCCGTATCCCAGGAGGCAGAAATCAGTACATCGGCCTGCGGGTTGGCCTGTTCGGCCTCCAGCCTCGCCATCACTTTTCCGGTCGTGGCCTGAAATATATTCACTTTCACGCCCGTCTGCTTTTCGTAGCCTGTGGCCAGGCTTTTCGCCAGTGAACCCGGCCCGGCGGTATACACCGTCAGCGCCTGTGCGTCAGCGATCATCATGCCGGAAGATAGCAGCATCGTTAACAGAGCTCCTGTTTTCATCGAATTCAATACGTTCATGCAAGTTCCCCGGAGAGTGATGTAACGGTTTGACGGGCGGCAACCGATCCGGCCGACAGCCAGACGATACGATCGGCCAGCATTTCCGCTTCGCTGCGATCGTGGGTGACATAGACGGCGGTGGTGCCGAGCTGGCGCAGCAGGCCTGCCATCTCACGGCAGAGGGATTCACGCAGGTCGCGGTCAAGATTCGACAGCGGTTCATCGAACAGCAGGATCGCAGGTTCAGCGATAATCGCCCGCGCCAGCGCCACGCGCTGCTGCTGGCCGCCGGAGAGATCGGAAGGCTTACGCTGTGCGAAGTCAGCCAGACCTACGCGCTGCAGAGCCATCATGACCCGCTCGTCGCGTTCGCGTGCCGGTACCCGGCGCATCAGCAGTGGAAAGGCGACGTTCTGCGCCACGCTCATATGTGGCCACAGGGCATAGTCCTGAAAGACCATGCCGATATCGCGCTGTTCAGGAGGGGTGCAGACGGCGGCGCTGGCCATCAGCCGGTCGCCAAAATGCAGCGTGCCCTGCCGGGGTTGCAGCAGCCCGGCGAGTATTTTCAGAAGGGTGCTTTTGCCACAGCCCGAGGGGCCAAGCAGTGCGACAATGCTGCCCGCCCCGATGTCGAGATCGAGATGGTTGAGCACCGTCTGCGTGCCGAAAGCATAGTGAATGCCCTTCAGCGTCACGGAAGTGGGAGAACGGACCATATTGTTATCCTCTTTGGGACTTTTCCCCCCGGAAATGGGGAGTTACGGGGGAGTATAGGGAGGGTGTATGACGGATTTATGGCGGAAGAAAGACGCCTGCGATTGTTAACGGTTGCAGGATTTCGGGTATAGTGATCGTCACTTCTTTTGACCCTGCGAGCAGGATTTTCATGTCTGAGCAGCCCGCCGGTGCCACCGCGCTAAGTGGCTTCCGTTTAAATCTGCGTATTTTCTCCGTCGTGATGTTTAACTTTGCCAGCTATATGACTATCGGCTTACCGCTGGCGGTGCTGCCTGGCTATGTCCACGATGTGATGGGCTACAGCGCATTCTGGGCAGGGCTGGTGATCAGCCTGCAATATCTCACCACTCTGATCAGCCGCCCGCATGCCGGGCGTTATGCCGATCTGTGGGGGCCAAAAAAAGTTGTGGTCGTCGGGCTGTGCGGCTGCTTTATCAGCGGCTTGTGCTATGCGCTGGCGGCGATCAGCAGCTCCCTGCCCGTGCTCAGTCTGCTGCTGCTGTGCGCGGGCAGGCTGATACTGGGCGTCGGGCAGAGCTTCGCCGGAACCGGCTCCACGCTGTGGGGCGTCGGCGTGGTCGGGTCGCTGCATATTGGTCGGGTGATCTCCTGGAACGGTATTTTCACCTATGGCGCGATGGCGATAGGTGCGCCGCTCGGCGTGGCGATCTATGACCAGGGCGGACTGCTGCTGCTGGCGGGGATCATTACGGCGATTGCGCTGCTGGGCATCCTGCTGGCGCTGCCCCGGGCGCAGGTCAAAAGCAGCGCGGGCCGGCCGCTGCCGTTTCGCGCCGTACTGGGCCGTATCTGGCGTTTCGGCCTGCTGCTGGCGATGGGATCGGCCGGGTTTGGCGCAATTGCCACCTTTATCACCCTGTTTTACCAGGATAAAGGTTGGGATGGTGCAGCCTTTGCGCTGACGCTGTTCAGCGTGGCTTTTGTCGGTACGCGGCTGCTGTTCCCGCAGGCGATTGCCCGTCACGGTGGGTTGAACGTGGCGCTGGTGTGTTTTGCGGTGGAAGCCCTTGGGCTGTTTATGGTCTGGGGGGCAGGGGATCCGTGGCTGGCACGCGGCGGGGCGCTGCTGACCGGGGCCGGGTTCTCGCTGGTTTTTCCGGCCATTGGCGTGGTGGCGGTCAGTGCCGTACCGCCGCAGAATCAGGGCAGTGCGCTGGCAACTTATACTGCGTTTATGGATCTGGCGCTGGGTATTACCGGGCCGCTGGCGGGGCTGATAATGAGTGCTATGGGGGTACCGTCGGTCTATCTTCTCAGCGGTTTACTGGCCTGTCTGGCGATGGCCGTAACGGTGCATCTGAAAAAAGCGGTCCCGGCTTAGTGGGACCGTTGTCAAATGACACAGATAAGTCGGTTACCGTTCCAGGGGCGATCATTGCTGAACGGCCCCTGCTGAGGGTATTGATGTCAGGTCAGTCCCGGGTGAGTTCCTGCCAGCGACCCAGGTGAAAGGATTACTCCTGAAGCAATGCGATGCTCTGGCGGATTTCGCGCTCGATATCCGCCGCACTCCAGCTATCCATCACTGAGGCAAACGGTTCGAAGGCATACACGCCGGTGTAGCCCAATGCTTCCAGACGCTGGACCTGCCAGACGCTTTTCAGCAGGTCATCACTGCTTAACATCAGACGCTCTTCGTCGGTCAGTTCGCTGACCGGGCGACCGTCGATGACGCCGGACAGGTGCACCAGGCCAATCTGATCGATATCGATACCGTCGGCAAAGTCCTGCTCTGCGCCTTCATACAGGTGGTGATGGAAGGTATCCAGCACGATCTTAAAGGGCACGTTGGCCTGCGTGATCAGCTGCTGCGCCTGCGCGGCAGAACGCAGTGAGCTGACCGGGAAGCCCAGTGGCTCAACGAGACCTTCAACACCATAGCGTGCAAACAGCGGGGCCAGCGTAGTCAGGGCCTGCTGGGTGTCTTCGGCGGAGATCTTTGTCCCGTCGTTGAGCGGGCACATCACCAGTGCTTTAGCGCCAATTCCCTGAGCATCTTTCAGCAGGCTTTCAGCGCGGGCCAGCAGGTCATCACTGATCTGGTTGAACGGATACAGGGCGTTGATGGTGACAATTTCCAGACCATACTTTTCCGCCAGCTCACGTACCTGCTGATGACTCAGGTTATCCGTGACGCTGCCGCCTTTCATATCGTTACGCAGTTCGACTTTATGCAGACCCAGTTTATGCACCAGCTGGAAAAAAGCGTCAATGCTCAGGGCCGGTGCGATTTTACGGTTAACACAAAAACGGGTTGGATCGATAGCCATCGTAGGGTTCCTGTTGAGTAGGGTAGGAAGGTAAAAGGTTCATTAAGCGTGACCGCCAGCCATTTATTGTTGATTACAGGCCGGTCAGGGGGTTTCACAGACTACAGGAAAACATTTATTTCATGTTTGGTGAATAATGAAATTTAAATTTTTAGATCCGTCTCGCAAAATTTCACTCTGGGCCTCATAAAAGGGCCCAGAATACAGAGTAATCCTGGGGTTTTAACAGGGCGAAAGTCGGTGTGACGGGAGGGGGTGACTGAAACGACTGCTCCGCGTACCGCCTGCGTTGGGGGCTTTTTTCTTCTGCCGTCAGCATGGGGAGGAAATCCCCGACCCCCGTGACCTGAAAAATGCGATCCAGCCCGCTAAAAATGAATTTTCTAAAGTGAAATATTTGAAAAATTTATTTCAATATTATACTGTCTCAACACGAATCACGGTTTTACCCGGCGTGGCAGCGGTATGACGTCAGACTGCCTGCAAGGGAATTCATTACTAATACAGAGGCCAGCACATGACTATCGTAGGAAACTTTATTGGCGGTAAAACCTCTCTGAGCGCCAGCAACGAAACCATTCCAATTTACGATCCGGCAACCGGTCAGCCGGTGCGTGAACTGACGCAGAGCACCAGCGATGAAGTGGCCCATGCCATCGCCGTTGCGCATGAAGCCTTCGATAGCTGGTCCCGCACGTCGCCGCTGCGCCGCGCCCGTATTCTGTTTAACTTTAAAGCCCTGATGGAAGAGCACCGCGACGAGCTGGCCGGACTGATTGTCAGCGAGCACGGAAAAGTGTGGTCCGATGCGCTGGGTGAACTGACCCGGGGTCTGGAAGTGGTCGAGTTTGCCTGCGGTATTCCGCACCTGATCAAGGGTGAAAACTCTGCCGATGTCGGTACTGGCGTGGACAGCTATTCATTAATGCAGCCGCTGGGCGTGGTGGCCGGGATTACCCCGTTCAACTTCCCGGCGATGGTGCCTCTGTGGATGTTCCCGATTGCTCTGGCATGCGGGAACACCTTCGTACTGAAGCCGCCAGCCCTTGATCCGTCAGCGGCGGTGCGTATGGCCGAACTGCTAACCGAAGCCGGTTTGCCGGACGGTGTGTTCAACGTGATTCACAGTTCGAACGACAATGCCGAGCAGCTGTATAAAGATCCGCGCGTACAGGCGGTGAGCTTCGTCGGTTCTTCCGGCGTGGCAGAGCATATTTACACCACGGCCAGCGCCCACGGTAAGCGCGTACAGGCATTCGGCGCAGCGAAGAACCACGCGATCGTGATGCCAGACGCTGACCTGGATGCGACCGTGAATGCCATTATGGGGGGCGCGTTTGGCTCTGCCGGTGAGCGCTGCATGGCACTGCCGGTGGTGGTGGCCGTGGGTGATGACACCGCTGACAAACTGATTGCTGCACTGACCCCGCTGGTCAAAGCCCTGCGCGTCGGTCCTGGCATCCACAAAGGTAAAGACGAAAACGAAATGGGGCCGGTTGTTTCTGCCGCGCACCAGAAGAAAGTGCTGGGCTACATCGATAAAGGTGAGGCTGAAGGCGCGAAGCTGGTGGTTGACGGTCGCGGCATCCAGGTGGAAGGCCATCCTGAGGGCTACTACGTTGGCGGCACGCTGTTTGATAACGTCACCACTGATATGGTGATCTGGCGCGAAGAGATCTTCGGGCCGGTACTGAGCATCGTTCGTGCCCCTGATTACAAAACTGCGCTGGACCTGGTCAACAGCCACGAGTTCGGTAACGGCAGCGCCATCTTCACCAGCAACGGCCACACCGGGCGCGACTTCGTCCGTGAAGTGCAGGCGGGCATGGTTGGGGTGAACGTTCCGGTTCCAGTGCCGATGGCCTTCCACAGCTTCGGCGGCTGGAAACGTTCCGTGTTCGGTGCGCTGAATGTACACGGCCCGGACGGCGTGCGCTTCTACACCCGCATGAAAACCGCCACCGTGCGCTGGCCAAGCGGTCAGAAAACCGTGTCAGAATTCAGTATGCCAACGTTAGGTTAAATCTCAGCAGGGCGAGGTCATCCTCGCCCTGACGGACAGAGAGGCTGTATGTCATTACTATCCAAAGTAAAAGAGCCGGATGCGCAGGGTCGTATCCAGCATGTTACCCCGGAAAGTGCAGGCTGGCGCTATGTCGGTTTCGACGCTTATCAGTTGAAAAAAGGTCAGACGCTGCGGCTGGAAAGCGGCAGCAAAGAGCTGTGCCTGGTGCTGGTTGCCGGCCTGGCGTCGGTGAAAACCCGCCTGGCTGAATTCCCGCATATCGGCAAACGTATGTCACCGTTTGAACGGACGCCTCCTTATTCGGTGTATGTCCCGGGTAACGAGCAGGTCGAGGTGGTAGCAGAGTCTGACCTTGAGCTGGCGGTGTGTAGTGCGCCGGCGACCGGGGGCAAACTGCCCGCACGGCTGATCGCACCCGCCGATGTCGGCGTTGAGCAGCGCGGCAAAGGTAATAATAAGCGTCTGGTGCATAATATTCTGCCTGACGACAAGCCGGCAGACAGCCTGCTGGTGGTCGAAGTGTATACCGATGAGGGTAATACCAGCTCCTACCCCAGCCATAAGCACGACCAGGAAGACTCTCCGGATGAAACCTACCTGGAAGAGACGTACTACCACCGTTTTAATCCAGAGCGTGGTTTTGCCATGCAGCGCGTCTATACCGACGATCGCTCGCTGGATGTCTGTATGGCACCCTACAATCAGGACGTGGTGACCGTGCCGCGTGGCTATCACCCGATGTCGACCGTTGCCGGCTATGACAACTATTATCTGAATGTGATGGCCGGGCCGGTACGCCTGTGGAAATTTACCTGGGAGAAAGATCACGCCTGGGTGAACAGTGATGAGTATCCGCGTAAGGGATAATGCTGCAGGGGGGAGGCAGGCCTCGGCCGATGTTGACGTGAGCAACCAGCCCCGTCAGATGGGATGTTGAAACCAGCGATAAAACGGGCAGTCCTTGCGGGCGGCCCGTTTTTCTTTAGTTTTTAACGTTGGTCAGCGCCAGCGAAACCGCCAGCGTCTGGGCCAGGCACAGGGACGCTACCTGAGAGCGGAAACCATCGACCTGCGCCTCACGCACCACAAAGCAGACATCGCTGAAGGCGGCCAGCGGGCTGACCTGGCTGTCGGTGATCGCGATCTGATGCGCACCGCGTTTTGCTCCCAGCTCCACCAGTTCCACCGCTTCGCGCGCGTAAGGTGAATAGCTGATCGCAATCACCACATCTTTCGGGTTGACCATGCTTAACTGTTCGGCAAACATCCCGCCCAGCCCGTCGATCAGGAAGGCGCGGCGCTCCAGATGGCGCAGGGCATAGGTCAGGTAGGAGGCAACGCTGAACGAACGGCGTAAACCAATGACGTAAATGTTATCGGCTTCATCCAGCATCTTCACCGCTTTTTCCAGCTGTTCAGGATTCACCTGCATCGCCAGCTGCTGCAGCGCCTGCGAGTTCACCATGGTGAATACATTGAGAATTTCTGCCGGGCTTTCGGGTGCGCTGGCGCTTTCATCGGTGGCGGTCTGGCGGAACAGACGCGCCCGCTCCGTATAGTTGACCGTCTCTTCCATCAGGTGCTGACGGAAGACCTGCTTCATTTCATTGAAGCCGCTGAACCCGAAGGCATTCGAGAAGCGGATCAGCGTCGAGGGCGGGACATCGGCCTGCTGGGCGATAGAGGCGACGGTATCAAAGGCGATGCTGTTGCTGTTATCAAGAATATAGCGAGCCACCTGCTTCAGGCGTTTACTGAGAGTGTCGTAGCGGCGACGGATATCGTCCTGCAACAGAGAAAGTTGGGTCGGATTATTAGTCATTACACGGCTCGCAAAAAGGAAAATAGTGTTCTTCTGTGCGTTATTCTACCAGATGAACAAAAAATTTCACTTGATGAAGAAAGCGGCAGGCCGTATTTCATCAGGGTTGGGAATCAGTTCACAAAATCGTAACCTTCTGCCCTCAGCAGATAAAATAATTCATTCGTTTCATAAAAAAAGGGTAACCCTGTACCGGGTTACCCTTTTTTGTGGCCTCTGAAAAAGAGAGGGGATTACTGCGCCGGGCGCGCCTCGCGCCAGTAGCCGATCAGCGTCAGATAGTTGTTCTTCACCTTTTCGATCAGTCCGGCATCGTCCAGCTCACCCTGCAGCCACTGGCGTGATGGCTGGCCGAAGATGGTCCGCCCGACAGCAAAGCCCTTGACCCACGGGGATTTTGCGGCGGCGGCGAAGCCTGCTTTCAACTCCTCTTCCGGCGCATCCAGACCCAGCAGCAGGATGCCCCGGCAGTGTGGATCGTGCTGTTCAATCAGCGCACTGATCGCTTCCCAGCTGGCGTGGGACAGCGGCGGCAGTTTCCACCAGTCAGGCTGAATGCCCAGGCTGTAGAAGTGAGTGAGGATCTCCAGATAGTATTTCTCATCCTTATCCGGATGGCTTTCCGGCAGGATCACTTCCAGCAGCAACTCGTGACCGGACTTGTTACAGCCGTTCCACACGTCGAGGATCAGATCGTCCTGCTCTTTGCGCAGTTCCGCGCTGTCTTTCGGATGATAGAAGGTCAGACATTTGACCACGTGCTCCTGCGGCCAGTCGATCAGCTGGGAACCAATATTACCGTGTTCCAGACGCAGCGGCCGCGAGCTCGGCAGCTCGATCGGGCGACCGATCCACCAGCCTTTACCGGTGATGGCATTCAGCGCCGGCTGACCGTAAGTGGTATCGGCGAGGATGCCGCAGCGACCGTCGTCCAGACCGGCTTCCTTCGCCGCCGCCTCGGCCCCCTGCAGCAACAGTAGCTTCAGGTCAGGGATACGTGACGCGTCAACGCCCGCTTCTGCCGCCATATCAGCCAGCTGTTTGCGGTGGTCAAAAGCAAAAATATTCAGTTCGTGCCACTGCTGCTTGCGGGTCGTGACGCGATGCAGATGGTTGAGACGACTGTCAAGATCCGGCCGTTTCACATCATTATCGCGGCCGAGGAAGTCGTCCAGTTCTTCTTTGGTTGGCATCGCAGGCGCACAGCCGTGACGTGACACCACCAGCGCACCGCAGGCGTTGGCATAACGGCAGGCCTGTTCCCAGCTCTCATCGTTCAGCCAGCCGCGCAGCAGACCGGACATAAAGGCGTCGCCTGCACCCAGTACGTTCAGCACTTCCACACGCACGCCTGTTTGCAGCGTGGTCTGATCCCAGCTGTCCGGGATCTCGCCTTCAAACACTACACAGCCCAGCGGGCCGCGTTTGCACACCAGGGTGGCCTGGGTGGCTTTACGCACGTTTTTCAGTGCCGTCAGGCTGTCGGTGCTGCCCCCGGCGATATGGAACTCTTCTTCCGTTCCCACCACCAGGTCGAAATAGTGCAGCACTTCCTGCAGCTGCTGCGTTACGCGCTCTGACTCCACAAAGCGCGTTTCGCCATCACCCAGTGAGGTCAGGCCCCACAGTACCGGGCGGTAGTCGATATCCAGCGCGGTACGCAGGCCGTGACGACGGGCAATCTCCAGCGCTTTCAGCACCGCAGCACGGGTGTCCGGGTGTGACAGATGCGTTCCGGTGACCGCCACGGCCCGGGCAGAGGCAATATACTCTTCCTGAATATCGTCCGGTACCAGGCCCATATCGGCACAGTTATCGCGATAGAACACCAGCGGGAAGGTTTCCTGATCCTTGATGCCGAGGATCACCAGACCCGTCAGACGGGTTTTGTCGGTGATCAGGCTCTGAGTATCACAGCCAACGCGTTGTAGCTCTTCACGCAGGAAGCGGCCCATATGTTCATCGCCAACGCGGGCAAGCATGGCGGATTTCAGACCCTGGATTGCAGTGCCGTACGCTACATTTCCTGAGGAGCCACCCAGGTATTTCGCGAAGGTGGTTTCATCTTCCAGGCGCGCGCCAATCTGCTGGCCATAAAGGTCGACGGCGATGCGCCCGATACAAATCACATCAAGGCGCTTCTGTTGTGTACTCATACCTGTTGTTTCCTCTGTTTGTACCCTGCCTGCTGGTCGTTTAACGACAACGTCAGTGGTAGTGGGCAGTGCCGATGCTGTTGAGCCTTCCCGGCAGGTCGGAGCAATAAGCCCGATCGAATCCGGATCTAACATGTCGCAAAGTATGAGGAATAAAAATTCCAAATTCAATATGAAATGAAATTATTACCCCAAAAGTGTGAGGGGGTTAAAACTCTTGTAATGCGGATTTAGCCCCTCGGTAAATGGCCGGTGTTTCAGGCCATTCAAGAGATGTGAGCAGTCTCTCAACTTTCTTAGACCATATTGGCGAACATATTGAAGTGAAACGATTTTTCTCTTTCAGACGTCACCGCATTGTTATCGTTTCATTTATGGCTTGTTACTGCCGCTGTGGTGGCGGGTTTTACTGCAGAATTTGATCTCTCTCGCAAAATGAAATGTTTCTTCTGTAATTCTGTTTAGTGAAAAAAATATTTGTTTATAATCGGCTCACGTTTCACTTATAGCTGTCGCCGTTTTGTTTCTCTGGCGACCACAAATGCGAACTCCGGTGGACCTGATGATGTGGCCACTGATACCGAAAGGAAGAGCAAATGGGCAAGATCAGATTAACCACAGCACAGGCTCTGGTCAGATTCCTGGATAACCAGTATCTGTCGGTAGATGGCGTTGAAACCAAATTTGTTAAAGGGATCTTTGCCATCTTCGGTCACGGCAACGTGCTCGGCTTAGGCCAGGCGCTGGAGCAGGACAGCGGCGATATGGTGGTGTATCAGGGGCGAAATGAGCAGGGTATGGCGCATGCGGCTATCGGTTTTGCCAAGCAGAAACTTCGCCGAGAGATCATTGCCTGTACCTCCTCCGTCGGGCCGGGTGCCGCCAACATGGTCACCGCGGCTGCCACCGCCACGGCGAACCGTATTCCTTTACTGCTGCTGCCGGGCGATGTCTTTGCCACTCGCCAGCCCGACCCGGTTTTACAGCAGATTGAACAGAGTCACGATCTCAGCATCAGCACCAATGATGCCTTCCGCGCCGTCAGCAAATACTGGGACCGCGTCAGCCGCCCGGAACAGTTGATGACCGCCTGTATCAATGCCATGCGCGTACTGACCGACCCGGCAGATACCGGTGCCGTCACAATCTCGCTTCCGCAGGATGTGCAGGGTGAAGCCTATGACTTCCCGGACTACTTCTTCCAGAAACGCGTACACCGTCTGGAACGCCGTCTGCCAACCGAAGGCCAGCTGGCCGATGCGCTGGCGCTGATTGCCGGTAAGAAAAAACCGATGATTATCTGCGGCGGCGGGGTGAAATACTCCGGTGCAGGCGATGCGCTGCGCGCTTTTGCGGAACGCTACAATATCCCGTTTGCGGAAACCCAGGCGGGTAAAGGTACCATTGTTTCTGACCATCCACTGAATGTGGGGGGCGTCGGTGAGACGGGCTGTCTGGCCGCCAACCTGCTGGCTAAAGAGGCGGACCTGGTGATCGGTATCGGCACGCGTTACACCGACTTTACCACCGCCTCCAAGTGGATCTTCCAGAATCCTGAGGTCAGCTACATCAACATCAACGTCAGTAACTTTGATGCCTACAAGCTTGATGCCGTGCAGGTCGTTGCGGATGCGCAGGAAGCCCTGACCGCGATTGACAGCCGCCTGGCGGAAACCGGCTTCAGCCACGGCTGGGGAGAAAAAGTGGGGCAGGCGCAAAGCAAGCTACTGAAAGAAACGCAGCGCGTTTACAGCTCGGTCTACAGCGGAACTGATTACGTGCCGGAAATAGATGACCATATGGATCGCGACGCGGTGTGGGCCGAGTTTAATCGCCTGACCGACTCGTTCCTGACCCAGTGCAGCGTTCTGGGTACGCTCAATGAACATCTCCCAAAGGATGCAGTGATTGTGGCGGCCGCGGGCAGCCTGCCGGGCGACCTGCAACGCATGTGGCGCACCAAAGATTACAACAGCTATCACGTCGAGTATGGCTACTCCTGCATGGGTTACGAAGTCAACGCTTCCCTGGGCGTTAAGCTCGCGGAACCGCAGCGTGAGGTTTACACCCTGGTGGGGGATGGCTCCTTTATGATGCTGCACTCCGAGCTGGTGACCTCAATCCAGGAGGGGGCGAAGATCAACGTCATCCTGCTGGATAACATGACCAATGGCTGCATTAACAACTTGCAGATGGAACACGGTATGGACAGTTTCACCACCGAGTTCCGCTTCCGTAATGCCAACGGCGGCAAGCTGAACGGCGGTTTTGTGCCGGTCGACTTTGCGGCGATTGCCGCAGGTTACGGTTGCAAAACCTATCGTGTCACCACGCTTGAGCAGCTGGAGGCGGCGTTGACCGATGCGCAGAAACAGACCGTATCAACGCTTATCGATATTAAAGTTCTGCCAAAAACCATGATTCACAAGTACTTCAGCTGGTGGCGCGTAGGTGGTGCCCAGGTGTCCCAATCAGAGCGCGTAGACGCCGTGGCCCGGATGCTGAACGAACATATCGACCAGGCGCGTGAATATTAATCATACCCTTCATTCTTCACGCTGCAGGTGCGTTGGCTGCGCCTGTTCACCCCAGTCACATAGTTATCTATGCTCCTGGGGATTCGCAGGCTTGCCGCCTTCCTGCAGCGAGAATTATTTTGGGTATAAACATTTGTTGTTTATTTAACGGGCATTTTTATTTCGCCCGCTCTTATCCCCCTACATGTAAGGACCTGTTATGACTTTAAAATTAGGTGTAATCGGAACGGGCGCCATCGGCCAGGAACATATTCGTCGTTGCAGCAAAGTGCTGCAGGGTGCGCAGGTGGTTGCCGTCTCTGATATCAACGTGGACGGTGCCAAAGCTGCACTGGCGCGTATCGGTATTGACGCCGAGGTGTTTGCTAACGGCCACGATGTGGTGACGTCACCGAACGTGGACGCCGTGCTGGTCACCTCCTGGGATCCGACGCACGAAGAGTTCACCCTGGCGGCCATCGCCGCAGGCAAGCCGGTTTTCTGTGAAAAACCGCTGGCGATGAGCGCGGAAGGCTGCCGCCGCGTGGTGGATGCCGAAATCAAATTCGGCAAGCGTCTGGTGCAGGTAGGCTTTATGCGCCCGTACGACAGCGGCTATCGTGCGCTGAAAGACGTGATCACCAAAGGGGAAATCGGCGAGCCGCTGATGCTGCACTGTGCGCACCGTAACCCGACGGTACCAGAGAGCTACACTACCGATATGGCCATCACCAACACACTGATCCACGAACTGGATGTGCTGCGCTGGCTGACCGAAGATGATTACAAATCGGTGCAGGTGGTGTTCCCACGCTCTACCTCGAAAACGCACAGCAAACTGCGCGACCCGCAGGTGGTGCTGTTTGAAACCCGTAAGGGCATCCGCATCGACGTTGAGATCTTCGTTAACTGTGCCTACGGTTACGACATTCAGTGTGAAGTGGTGGGTGAAGAGGGCATCGCTAAACTGCCAGAGCCTTCAGCCGTGCAGATGCGTAAAGACGCCAAGCTGTCGACGTCAATCCTGACCGACTGGAAAGATCGCTTCATCGATGCCTACGACGTGGAACTGCAGGCGTTTATCAACGATGCCACCGCTGGCACACTGACCGGGCCATCCGCCTGGGACGGCTATGCTGCCTCTGTGGCTGCCGATGCCTGTCTGAAAGCGCAGGAGAGCGGTGCGATTGAGCCGGTGGAACTGCCAGAGCGTCCCGCCTTCTACGCTAAATAAATTTTTGGGCGTCTGCAGCGGGCGCGCTCAACCCCCCGTCATCACGGCGGGGGATCACCGCAAAACAGCGTACTGATTTATTCACGGAGAGTCTGATGAAAATTGCCTTTGATGTTGATGTCATCCGGGATATGGGCATCACAAAAATGGTTCACCAGGTGGCTGACTGGGGCTACAAATATATCGAACAGTCCCCGCATCCACAGATCAACCCGTTCTATAAGCATCCTAAAGCCAGTCGCGAGATCATTACCGAGTACAAAAACGCGCTGCGTGAGACCGGGCTGGAGATCTCCTCATTTATCGTGGTGTACCGCTGGTCCGGTCCGGATGAAGCGCGCCGTCAGGCCGCTGTCAGAAACTGGAAACGAATGATTGAGATCGCCGTGGAAACCGGCGTACAGGTGATCAATACCGAGCTTTCCGGTAATCCGAACGAGCCTGAAATCTGTGAAGAGATGTTCTACCGGTCGATGGAAGAACTGCTGCCGATCGTTGAACGCGAAGGCATCCGCATCGAAATCCAGTCCCATCCGTGGGATTTCTGCGAAGAGAGCAACGAAACCGCCGACATGGTGAAATCGTTCCGCAGCGAGAACGTCAAGTATCTTTACAGCGTGCCGCATACCTTCTTTTACGACAAAGGAAAGGGGGATGTGAAAAGCATGCTGGAGTATTCCGGCATCGATCTGTCGCACGTCCTGATTGCCGACACCATGAACCACACCAAACACTGCCGCTATATTGTCAACCCGCCGGGCGTGGATGCGACGATCCACCAGCATGTAGGCGTGGGCGAAGGAGAGGTCGATTTTCAGACGCTGTTCCAGACGCTGCGCGATATGGACTTTGCTAACCGCACCTTCAAAGTTGGCGGCGAGTCGATTATTGCCTCGTCACTGTTTGGCTACCCGGAAAAAATGAACCGTCAGGCAGTCGAAACGCGCGAACTGATCGAACGTGAACTGCTGAGAAAATAATGCAGGGCGGCGAGTGCCGCCCGGTGAACCCCTGAGGCAACACCATGAACAAAGATAACGTCAGACTGGCGATTGCGCCGATTGGCTGGACCAACGATGACATGCCGGAACTTGGCAAAGAGAATACCTTCCAGCAGATCGTCAGTGAAATGGCGCTGGCGGGTTTTACCGGCAGTGAAGTAGGCAGCAAGTACCCGCGCGACCCGGCGATCCTGAAGCCGATGCTCGATATCCGGGGCATTGAAATCGTCAATGCCTGGTTCAGCACCTTCTTTGCCAACGGCGATAAAGCCAAAACCATTGATGAATTCATTAACCATCGTGATTTCCTGCACGCGATGGGGGCGAAAGTGATTGGCTGTTCAGAGCAGAGCCTGAGCATCCAGGGGACGACCAAAGCCGTACTGGAAGAGAAGCCACACTTTACTGATGAACAGTGGCGTCTGACCGCAGAAGGGTACAACGAGCTGGCGAAACTGGCGGCGGAGAAGGGCATGACCGTCGGTCTGCATCACCATATGGGCACGGGCATTCAAACCACCGCCGAGGTGGATCGTTTTATGGCCGAAACCAATGAAGATGTCTACCTGCTGTTTGATACCGGCCACGCTTACTATTCTGAAGGGACGCAGGAAGCCATGCTGGCCATCCTGACGAAGTATCTGCCGCGTATCAACCACGTGCATCTGAAAGACGTGCGCGATGAGGTAGTGGCACAGGTGAAGAGCCAGAAACTGTCCTTCCTGGATGGCGTGAAAAAGGGCACCTTTACCGTACCGGGTGACGGCGTGATTGATTTCGATCCGGTGTTCAAAATCCTCGACGACTTCGGCTATAAAGGTTGGATGGTGGTGGAAGCAGAGCAGGACCCGGCGCTGGCGAACCCGTTTGAATATGCAGTAAAAGCACGCAAGTACATTCGCGAACACGCCGGTCTGTAACCGCCAGGGCGGACATCAACAGAGGTTTGCCTTTACGCACGGGCCGATCGGTTTATCGATCGGCCCGTGTCACGTCAGGCGATAGTGTTATTTGAGTTCGATGGTGCTGATAATGCTTTCGGCTTCGGTCTGCGCCTGCTGCTGATTGTCCGCAGGCAGAGTGATTTGCAGCGTCAGAAGTTTACCGTCACTTTTACCCAGCACCACGGAAGACCAGGATGACTGGTTGTTGGCTGAGATCACGGTATCCAGCTGCTGGAGCTGCTTGCCCTTCACCGTAATGGATTTGTTGGTCACGACCTGCAGCTGTGGGTCACGGTTGCGCTGTTGGGCTTCCAGGCGACCGGCCAGGACGTCCAGACCTTCGTCAGTACTTTCGCCGTCAATCACGATGATCGCCTTCTGGCCTGATTCATCGGCATAGACGTGCATATTGTTCGCCTGGGTACCAAGCTTACCGCTCTTATCAGACATGCCTGCCGGCAGGGTAAAACTCAGCTTGCCATCCATCAGGGTGACATTCTGATTTGACTGGCTGCTGCTGACGCCATTGTCATCGGCTGCGGCCTTTTCATCTTTCTTACCATCACAGGCAGCCAGGCCGGCTACCAGTACAGCGATTCCGGCATATTTCAGTAAGTTACGCATCAGGGTCCCTTTTCACATTGGTCGCGTAGAATTCAGGCCTTCAATACAATCGTATTCAGCGCCTAAAAGCAACTTAACAACGGTTACCGATAGCACACTAACCGAAGTTGACTTTCACGCCGTGCGATTTTTCTGCCAGGCGCTTCAGGGCGGCATTCAGCAGGACGCCATAGGCAGGCAGGAAGAACACCATGCAGATAAGCACTTTGAAGCAGTAGTCTACCATCGCAATCTCGACCCAGTGGGTGGCCATAAACAGGTCCGGGCTCTTGTAGAAGGCGATAAAGAAGAAGGCCAGCGTATCGCTGATATTACCGAGAAACATGGCGGCTGCCGGAGCCATCCACCACGCGGCTTTCTGACGCAGGCGGTTAAAAACGTGAATGTCGAGGATCTGACCGAGCGCGTAGGCCATAAAGCTGGCGCAGGCGATGCGGGCGACAAACAGGTTCATCTCTTCCAGCGCCGCAAATCCCTGCCATTCACCCTGATAAAACAGGGCCGAGATGGCATAGGAGATAAACAGGGCCGGGACCATCACCGCGAGAATAATACGCCGGGCCAGCGGAGCGCCAAAAATACGTACCGTCAGGTCAGTGGCCAGGAAGATAAACGGGAAGCTGAAGGCACCCCAGGTGGTGTGCAGGCCAAAAATAGCCACGGGCAGCTGCACCAGATAATTACTGGAGGTGATCACCAGCAGATGGAACAGGGACAGCCAGACCAGCGCATGGGTGCGCTGACGCGTTGAAAAAGCAATCATCGTTGTAAGCCTTTTTAGATTGGGGTGAGGGAACCCATGAACATGTATCTGTGTTTCGCGCAGGCGAATTCGCGGCATATTACCGCGTTGCCCTGCTATTGCAATGGTTAATTTTAACGCAAACGTTATCGTGAAACGCAATCCTTGCACGCACCATGGCCGGCGTTAAAATAGGCGCTGACCTTTATCGAATAATTGAGAATCTCATGAGCGATCTCTTCGCGAATCCCGACCGGACCCTTGATGCGCTAGGCCTGCGGTGTCCTGAACCCGTGATGATGGTGCGCAAAACCGTGCGCCATATGCAGGAGGGAGAAACCCTGTTGATTATCGCCGATGACCCGGCGACGACGCGTGATATCCCCGGTTTTTGCCGTTTTATGGAACATACGCTGGTGGCCCAACATACTGACGCCCTGCCCTATCAGTTCTTGCTGAAGAAAGGGGTGTAGCGGGCGACACATGTCCGGTCATCCCATGGCGGGCTGACCCAAAAAGGAGGTCAGCCCGTGCAGTAGGGTGAAAAGGACATCCTGCTATTTCTTACGCAGTAACCGCAGGGCGTTCGCTGTCACTAACGCCGTTGCGCCCGAATCCGCCAGCACTGCCAGCCAGAGCCCGGTGATGCCCATCAGCGTGGTGACCAGGAAGATACCCTTCAGCCCCAGCGCCAGCGCGACGTTCTGGCGAATATTCGCGTGGGTGGCGCGTGACAGGCGGATCATCGCGGCCAGACCATTGAGCCGGTTGTGCGTCAGCGCGGCATCGGCGGTTTCCAGAGCGACATCGCTGCCGCTGCCCATCGCAATACCGACGGTGGCGGCCTTCATAGCGGGCGCATCGTTAATGCCATCCCCGACCATCGCCACCGGCTGCTGCTGATTAAGCAGGCTGATGGCCGTGACTTTGTCCTCTGGTAGCAGGCCCGCGCGGTAATCGATATCCAGCTCACCGGCAATCGCTGCCGCCGCTCGCGGGTTGTCTCCGGTCAGCATCACCGCATGAATACCCAGTGCCCTGATTTCATCCAGCGCCGCCCTGGCATCGGCACGCAGCGTATCACGCAGGGCGATAAGCCCCAGCATCTGCTGGCCGTCGTGTAACACCACCACCGTATTGCCCGCGTTTTCCAGCGCCTCTGTGCGGCCCCGCTCTGCGGTCAGCATCCCGTCCGGCAGTCTGGCCGGTGAGCTGATGGTCAGTAAGCGTCCACTGACTTCCGCTTCAACCCCGCTTCCCGCCAGGGCACGCAGGGCAGTCGCCTGCGGCAGCGTCAGCTGACGCTGCGCTGCGGCCGCCGTGATAGCCTGCGCCAGCGGATGGGACGATCCCTGTTCAATGGCGGCGGCGGTAGCCAGCAGCTGATTTTCGTCCAGGGTGGCCAGCGGCAGGATAGCGGTGACCTGCGGTTTCCCCTCGGTCAGCGTACCGGTTTTATCAAAGGCCATCGTGCGTACGCTGCCCAAACTTTCCAGCGCCGCGCCGCCTTTGATCAGCGCACCACGGCGTGCCGCCGCGGCCAGTCCGGAGGTGATCGCCGCCGGGGTGGAAATAACCAGCGCACACGGGCAGCCAATCAGCAGCAGCGTTAATCCCTTATAGATCCAGGGCTGCCATGCGGCCCCCAGCAGCAGCGGTGGCACCAGTACCACCCCCAGCGCCAGCACGATAATTATCGGTGTGTAGATGCGGCTGAAACGGTCAAGGAAGCGTTCAATGGGCGCACGCCGCTCTTCGGCTTCTTCAATCAGGTGCAGAATACGATCGATGGCACTTTTACCCGGCTCTGACATCACCTCCAACTGGACCAGGCGGTCAACGCTCAGACAGCCGGCGGCGATGGTTTCATTCTGCTGGCGTTCCACCGGCACCGATTCCCCGGTCAGCGCACTTTCATCAAAGCTGGCGAAGCGGCTCAGCAGCTTCGCATCCGCTGGCAGGCGGGCACCGGCGGCCACTTCAATCACGTCGCCGGGGCGTAAATCGCTGACCGCGACATTTTCCCGCTGCCCCGCCCGCAGGCGAACAGCAGTATCGGGTTTCAGCGCCATCAGCGCCGTCACCCCTTTGCGCGCGCGACCGGCGGCAAACGATTCCAGCCGCTCCCCGAGCATAAACAGCAGCAGCACCATTGCCGCCTCGGCAGTGGCACCGATAAACAGGGCACCGACCGCAGCTACGGTCATCAGGGTTTCAATGCTGAACGGCGACCCGCTGCGCATCAGGCGCAGGGCGCTGCGGCCAATCGGCCAGACGCCAAATAGCGTGGTGGCGATAAAAGCGATCTGGCCCGCCGGATGATCAATACTTTCCAGCAGCCAGCTCACTGCCATCATCAGTGTGAGTACGATCAGGCTGAGGTTTTCCTGCCAGAGGCTTTTTTCAACGGCCGGCGGTGCGGCGACATCACTGCGCTGTAGCTTGAACCCGGCCTGCGACACGGCCTGTTCAACGGCATCACGAACATCGCTGCGGGCATCGACCAGCAGTTTTTCGCTGGCGAATGCCACGCGGGCCTGAACGATTTCCGGCAGCTGTTTTATTGCGGTTTCGACCTTGCGCGCGCAGGCCGGGCAGTCCATTCCCTTCACCTGCCAGGTAAATCGAACATCGCCCGAGGGCCTGTCGCCCTCATCATCGGGGTCGTCTCCCGAATGGCAGGCCGTATCTTCACAGCAGGGTGATGCGGTGCCAGTTGGGCTGGCGGGGGTGATTTTCTGGATCACTGGACGCGGGCGGGTGCTGCATCCGTGCTGAGTGCTGGCGTGGTGGTGACCACAACCACATGAAGAGTGCTGTTGCATAACGCCTCCTGACCGGTATCGGCGGGCAACACTGCCCGTCGATACCTATCTTACACTCTGGAGTGGACTCCAGAGTCAAGCGTCAGTTCAGCTTATAACCATAAGGAGCGCACGATCATAAAGTGGCCGGCAAAGTAGCAGGCGGCGATCACGGCGCGGTCGGCGCTGAAACGGCGGCGATAATGGCTGACCAGCCAGACAATATTTCCCAGCAGCAGCAGGACGGACCCGGCCATCAGGGTAAAGGTATCGTCGGTAGGTAGCATGAAATACTGTTCCATACCCAGCCAGACCATCAGCAGCGTAACGCCGAAAAAGGTGCAGATCGGCCAGCGTAGCTCTTCCAGTCGGCTCCAGACGGTCGCTGCCACCAGTCCACCAATAATCAGCAGCGCCAGCGGAATGGGCCAGAAGAAGCTCAGCGTCATCTGGCTGGCGAAATAGAGCGTGTACAGCAGGTGGGAAAGGAAGAATGCCCCAATGGCGTACAGCATACGTTTGGTGGGCAGCAGGGTGAGGGCATCCCCGACCAGTGTGGCCAGCACGCCAAGCAGGATCAGATAGTCCGTGGTTTTCAGCACCGGAGCCTGCCAGGCCCAGGCCAGCAGCAGCAGCATGGTGACGGGTTTAAAGACCCAGCGCTGCCACTGTGGGCCGCGATAGGAGGCATCAACATACAGCCAGCCTGAAAAAAGAACCGCAAGGAAAGACCAAATCATATTGTTATCCTTAGATTAAAAACTCCGCAACTCCCAATCAGTTTAGGTGAAGCACGGTGGATGTGACAATGAGAGGGCTCCGGTTGTATCCTGATGCGCACACGATGCACACTGTCCGTTTTTATTTCCGCAGGGAGAAGAAATGCAGCCCCCTCAGATCTTTTTTATCGTACTGGCCATCATTGCTGTTCTGGCTACCCGCCAGTTTATCCGGCAGCGACGCGAGGCAGCGGTTAATGATGCCTCACCGCTGCGCACCCTGGCCGTGGAGGTGAAATCGAAACGCGAATATCCGGCCCCGAACCGCCGTTCACGCCAGCGTGAACACATCCCGGTGGAAGAGATGCGCTACGAGGCCTGGTTTCGTCCGTTAAACGGTGCGGGCGATTTTAAGCTGGTGCTGAATGCCGGAGACTACCACCAGATGGATAAGGGGAGTAAAGGTGAACTGAAGGTGAAAGGGACCCGCTTTATCTCATTTGCGGCCAGTCCCACTGCGTCCTGTTGATACGGTGGGAAAAGATCGCCAGAAAGGGCGTTGTGTCCCTCTGTATGCTCTGCTTTCCCGGTCCGTATCGTCTTGTTGCCACCCAGACCAGGATGTCCGCTTATTGCTTAGGAAAATTCTTTTTTTGCCAGGCCAGCAGTTCAAACACGCCGAAGAAAAATACCTTTGCCTGCATCACACCGCTGAGTTTCTCTGCACCTTTCGGCTGGGTGGTGCGCATCAGCACCAGCTGCAGCCCGTGCATGATCACCATGAAAAACAGCGCAACGTTGACGAAATAGGTCAGGGGTTTCGGGAACGGGTGAACAACGTTAAGCAGTAAAAAGGCCCAGACAAACAGCATCAGCACGCGGCCTGCATTAATCAGCATCGGAAATCTCCCTGGTATGGCGGTGACGGACGTAGAGTCGATAGGCCACCTGTCCGGCAATCTTTTCGCGATGGAGCTGCCAGTTGACCGGGACGGGCGGCAGGCCGTGCTCGACTTCGCTTTCAACATACACCAACGCACCGTCACTCAGCCAGCCGTTATGCTCAAGCAGCTCTACGGTCTGCTCCAGCAGCCCTTTACGGAACGGCGGGTCGATAAAGACCAGCTGATGTTCATCGCCCTTCTGTGCCAGAAACTGCAGCGTGTTGGTGTTCACCACGCGTCCGCTCTTTGCCCCGAGGGTGGCGAGGTTTTTCTCAAGTTGCTGCGCCACCGGGCGCTCCAGCTCAAGCAGGGTGGCGCTGCCCGCGTGACGGGACAGGGCTTCCAGACCGAGTGCGCCACTGCCGGCGTAACAGTCGAGGCATTTTGCCTGCTGTATATCCGCGGCCAGCCAGTTAAATAACGTTTCGCGTACGCGATCGGTGGTCGGGCGCAGGCCCGCGCTGTCCGGAACCGGCAGTTTACGTCCACGCCACTGACCGCCAATAATACGTATTTGCCCGGCTGCGCCGCTGCGGGGTTTCTTATTCATCTTGCTGAACTCTTAATAATTTGTTGCATAGTTTAACGGGCTAACCGGGCGGAGGAAACGTAAAAAGGGTGCTGTGATGCGCTCTGCAGAAAGTGTTAGACTAAGAGATTAATTAACAGATTAATTTTCGTACCGGAACCGTAACGGTTTTTCCCGCGAGGAGTGTGGTTGCACCATGGCAAAGAACAAAAAACGTGGCTTTTTTTCCTGGCTTGGTCTGGGGCGTGAAGAACAGACACCACAGGAAGAGGTAAAAGAAACGTTACCACCACAGCCTGCTGTCGATTCGCCGGCAGAGGCACCTCCTGCCGCCCCAGCGGAGGCGGACGCCGTTGACCGTGCAGAGGCCGAAGCCGCTGCCCGCGCGGAAGCTGAAGCCGTTGCCCGTGCTGAAGCTGAAGCCGCCGCCCGCGCCGAAGCTGAAGCCGCTGCTCGCGCGGAAGCTGAAGCCGCCGCCCGCGCCGAAGCTGAAGCCGCTGCCCGTGCGGAAGCTGAAGCCGCTGCCCGTGCGGAAGCTGAAGCCACCGCCCGCGCCGAAGCCGAAGCCGAAGCCGAAGCCGCTGTCCGTGCAGAGGCTGAAGCCGTTGCCCGTGCTGAAGCTGAAGCCGCCGCCCGCGCCGAAGCTGAAGCCGCTGCCCGCGCGGAAGCCGAAGCCGCTGTCCGTGCAGAGGCTGAAGCCGCCGCCCGCGCCGAAGCCGAAGCCGCTGTCCGTGCAGAGGCGGAAGCCGCTGCCCGCGCGGAAGCTGAAGCCGCTGCCCGCGCGGAAGCTGAAGCCGCTGCCCGTGCTGAAGCCGAAGCCGCCGCCCGCGCGGAAGCGGAAGTGCCGCAGCAGGTAGCAGAGCAGGAGCGCCCGACGAAAGAAGGTTTCTTTGCCCGCCTGAAGCGCAGTCTGGTCAAAACCCGTCAGAATCTCGGTTCCGGATTTATCGGCCTGTTCCGCGGCAAGAAAATTGATGACGATCTGTTTGAAGAGCTGGAAGAACAGCTGCTGATTGCGGACGTCGGGGTGGAGACTACGCGCCGGATTATCGCCAGCCTCACCGCACAGGCCAGCCGCAAGGAACTGCGCGACGCCGAAGCGCTTTACGGCATGCTGAAAACGGAGATGGCCGGTATTCTGGCTACCGTGGAAGCGCCTCTGGATGTCAGCGGTAAAACCCCCTTTGTTATCCTGATGGTCGGCGTCAATGGCGTGGGGAAAACCACCACCATTGGTAAGCTGGCCCGCCAGTTCCAGGCGGAAGGGAAGTCCGTGATGCTGGCGGCGGGTGATACCTTCCGTGCCGCCGCCGTTGAGCAGCTTCAGGTGTGGGGTGAACGCAACAACATTCCTGTAGTGGCGCAGCATACCGGTGCGGATTCTGCCTCGGTGATCTTTGACGCCATCCAGGCCGCGAAAGCGCGCCACGTTGACGTGTTAATTGCGGATACGGCCGGACGCCTGCAGAACAAATCGCACCTGATGGAAGAGCTGAAAAAAATCACGCGCGTGATGAAAAAGCTCGACGACCAGGCGCCGCATGAGGTGATGCTGACCATTGATGCCAGCACCGGCCAGAATGCGATCAGCCAGACTAAACTGTTTCATGAGGCCGTTGGCCTGACCGGGATCACCCTGACCAAGCTGGATGGCACGGCAAAAGGGGGGGTGATCTTCTCGGTAGCGGATCAGTTCAACATTCCTATTCGCTATATCGGCGTTGGCGAAGGCATTGAAGATTTACGATCGTTTAAGGCTGACGATTTTATAGAGGCACTTTTTGCCCGAGAGGACTAATTAGGATGATTCGCTTTGAAGAAGTCAGTAAGGCTTATCTCGGCGGTCGGCAAGCGCTGCAGGGGGTTGATTTTCATCTGCAACCCGGCGAAATGGCGTTTCTGACCGGACATTCCGGGGCGGGGAAAAGTACTTTGCTGAAGCTGATCTGTGGCATTGAGCGCCCGAGCGCCGGGCAGATCTGGTTTGGCGGGCACGATATTAGCCGTCTGAAAAGCCGTGAAGTCCCGTTTCTGCGCCGTCAGATTGGTATGATCTTTCAGGATCACCACCTGCTGATGGATCGCACCGTGTACGACAATGTGGCGATCCCGCTGATCATCGCCGGGGCCAGCGGGGAAGATATTCGCCGTCGCGTGTCGGCGGCCCTGGACAAGGTTGGCCTGCTCGACAAAGCGAAAAATTTTCCTATTCAGCTTTCGGGCGGTGAACAGCAGCGCGTGGGTATTGCCCGTGCCGTGGTAAATAAACCGGCGGTGCTGCTGGCGGATGAGCCCACCGGGAACCTGGACGAAGCGCTGTCGGCAGACATTTTGCGTCTGTTTGAAGAGTTCAACCGCGTCGGCGTGACCGTGCTGATGGCAACGCATGATATGGGGTTGATCGGCAGTCGCAATTACCGACTGATGACGCTGAGCCAGGGACGTTTGCACGGAGGTCATCGTGGTCAATAAACGTAATTCACGCCCGGCAGCGGCGGCAAAAACGGTGAAACAGAAGCAGCCGTCAAAGCGTAAAGCGCTGAAGGGCGGCTGGCAGGAGCAGTGGCGTTATGCCATGCATGGTTCGCTGTCCGAGATGTGGCGTCAGCCGCTGGCGACGCTGCTGACAGTGATGGTGATTGCCATCTCTCTGACCCTGCCAAGCGTATGTTATATGGTGTGGAAAAACGTCAGTCAGGCGGCAGATCAGTGGTATCCGGCTCCGCAGTTGACCGTCTACCTCAGTAAAACGCTGGATGATGATGCCGCTGAAAATGTCGTGGCCCAGCTGAAAAAAGAAGAGGGCGTCGACAAAGTTAACTATCTGACGCGTGAAGAGGCGCTGGGCGAGTTCCGTAACTGGTCTGGCTTCGGCGGCGCAATGGATATGCTGGAGCAGAACCCGCTGCCTGCTGTGGCGATCATCACGCCCAAGCTCAATTTCCAGAATTCCGGCACCATGGATAGCCTGCGCGATCGTGTATCGAAAGTGCAGGGGATTGATGAAGTGAAGATGGATGACAGCTGGTTTGCCCGCCTCGCGGCGCTGACCGGACTGGTCGGCCAGGTGGCGGCGATGATCGGCATTCTGATGATAGTGGCGGTGTTCCTGGTGATTGGTAACAGCGTGCGCCTGAGCATTTTCGCCCGTCGTGACACCATCAACGTGCAGAAGCTGATTGGCGCGACCGACGGCTTTATCCTGCGGCCGTTTTTATACGGCGGGGCGCTGTTAGGCTTTAGCGGCGCACTGCTGTCGCTGGTGCTGTCAGAAGTGCTGGTCATGCGACTTGAATCGGTGGTCACCCAGGTGGCATCGGTGTTCGGTACGACCTTTGGGCTGCATGGCCTGGCGTGGGATGAAAGCCTGCTGCTGCTGCTGATTGCCGCGATGATTGGCTGGATTGCCGCCTGGCTGGCGACCGTTCAACATTTACGTCGTTTTACGCCTCAGTAACCCCTTTACACGTTTTTTTGATATAATCTTCCTCTGCTGCGTGAAAGTTTGCCGCAGAGGAAGTTCATCATTCTGTCACTTCCCCCTGCGACGCTGGTTCCTGCCACGCACACTGTGTGCAAAATATCCACTGCCTGAGTTGAACTTGTGGATAACTTTATGGTCTGAGTCAGCAGAGACGGGCATAACGCTTCGCACAGATTGCTTTCGATTTTTGCGAACAATTCGCGTAGTGTAGTCGGCGCGTCAGGGACTGGCGCTGTTGCGATGATTAAACAGAGAGGGTTTGAATGACCAAAGAAATGCAAACTTTAGCTATTGCTCCTTTAGGCAACCTGGACGCATATATCCGGGCAGCTAATGCCTGGCCTATGCTGACGGCAGAAGAGGAAAAAGCGTTGGCTGAACAGCTGCATTACCAGGGCGATCTGGAAGCAGCTAAAACGCTGATCCTGTCTCACCTGCGCTTTGTCGTTCATGTCGCTCGTAACTACTCCGGCTATGGGCTGCCGCAGGCGGACCTGATCCAGGAAGGTAACATCGGCCTGATGAAAGCCGTGCGTCGTTTTAATCCGGAAGTGGGCGTGCGTCTGGTCTCCTTTGCCGTCCACTGGATCAAAGCGGAAATTCATGAATACGTCCTGCGTAACTGGCGTATTGTGAAAGTCGCCACCACGAAAGCTCAGCGTAAGCTGTTCTTTAACCTGCGTAAAACCAAGCAGCGTTTAGGCTGGTTTAATCAGGATGAGGTCGAAATGGTGGCCCGCGAGTTAGGGGTCAGCAGCAAAGACGTGCTGGAAATGGAATCGCGTATGGCAGCGCAGGATATGACTTTTGATCCGACGCCGGACGACGAAGGCGAAGGCCGTTCCATGGCCCCGATGCTCTATCTGCAGGATAAATCTTCTGACTTTGCTAACGGCATTGAGGAAGATAACTGGGACGATCACGCTGCTGAGAAGCTGAGTGATGCGATGCAGGGTCTTGACGAGCGTAGCCAGCATATCATCCGTGCCCGCTGGCTGGATGACGACAACAAAACCACCCTGCAGGAACTGGCCGATCAGTATGGCGTGTCCGCAGAGCGTGTGCGCCAGCTTGAAAAGAACGCGATGAAAAAACTGCGTCTGGCTATCGAAGCCTGAACCGCCCCTTCTCTGCACTAACCCGTGCAGAATGTTAAAAACACCGCCCCTCCGGGCGGTGTTTTTATTTGTGCCCTCTCCCGTCATGCTGGCTTTATATAACGGCGCTACGTAGAATAAAAAAACATAAATAATTTTCATCTGTCAGCAATTTTGTTCCAGGCTGGCTGAGGGATATGGTTCCGGCGTTAAGGGAGTAGTCGCGTATGGACGGCGAGAAAATGCCAAAAGAGCAGGCGACCATGCACCATCTGGATGAATTTGACGGTCTGGATATGCTTGAAGCCAGATATTACCGTCAGCGTTTTCCCCGGCATGTGCATGAAACCTTTTGCATTGGTGTCATCGAAGAGGGCGCACAACGGTTCTGGCGCAGCGGCGGGGAACACGTCGCGCCTGCGGGCGATATTATTCTGGTGAATGCCGATGAAGTGCATACGGGATGTGCCGAAGTTGAGAATGGCTGGGCATACCGGGCCATTTATCCCGCCCCTGAACTGCTGCGCCAGCTGACCCGTGACCTGAAGCATGAGAATGGCATCATCCCGTGGTTTCCCCAGGCGGTGGTTCACGATCCCGGTTTGTCCGCTCAGCTACAGCTGGTGTTTAACATGTTGCCCGTTGAGGGCAACAGCCTGCTAAAAGAGTCCCTCCTACTCACGGCTATCTCCTGGCTGATCATACGCTATAGCCGCACGCCCATTACGCCCGCCGCGCTGCCCTGCTCGAGGTCGATGATCCTTCAGGTCAGGGACCTGATGATGAGCTACCCGGAAAAAAACTGGTCGCTGAAACAGCTTTCTGATGTGGTACAGCTCAGTCCGTGGCATTTTCTACGTCAGTTTAAACAGACGGTGGGGATGACACCGCACGCCTGGCTGGTGCAGGCCAGGCTGCGAAAGGCCCGTGAAATGTTGCTGCAGGGTGTGACAATCATCGCTGTTGCTGCCCGCTGCGGCTTTTCCGATCAGAGTCATTTCACGCGTCATTTCAAAAATTCGATGGGGGTCACGCCCGGCGAATTTATCCGTTCATTACGTTCCGCCTGCTGATGTGAGCGGGATCCCCCCAGCAATTTTGTGCAATATTTCTACTCAGACAGCCCCTATTCTGCCTGCACAGGTTTGCAGGGGGCTGAGTGCGGAATATGGAGAAGTCGACAGGCGTGCCATTTGCTGAGGCGAATGCACAGTCCGGGATGGGTTTTTTTACCGGCGTCGTTAACATGCTACCGCTGTGCCTTTCCGTCGTTCCCTGGGGAATACTGGCGGGATCGATGGCGGTGCAGGCGGGACTGACCCTGCCGCAAAGTATCGGGATGTCGGCCATTCTCTTTGCCGGTGCAGCGCAGCTGGTCACGCTGGGTTTACTGCTGTCGGGTGCCAGCATTCCTGCGATGATCATTTCCGTATTCTTTATTACCTCCCAGCACTTCCTTTATGGTCTGACGCTGCGCGAAACCGTCTCCGTGTTACAGGCTCGCTATCGTCTGCCCATTGGCTTTTTATTGACTGACGAGCTGTTTGCCCTGAGTAGCGCGAACAAGGAGAAGAGGGCTGCCACGCCAGGATACTTAATCGGTGCCGGGCTGACCTTTTATCTCAGCTGGAATCTCTTCAGCCTGATGGGCATTTTTATGGCCTCTGCGGTGCCTGATTTGCAGTCCTATCATCTGGACTTTTCAATCGTGGCCACCTTTATCACCATTGTGGTGCCGATGATTAAAAACCTCAGCGTGTTGTGCGGTGTTGTGGCTTCCCTGCTGCTGTCGATGGTACTCAGTCTGTTCCACATCGAGGGGGCAAC
This sequence comes from Erwinia sp. PME.40.26/001, assembly GCF_055556675.1. NCBI lineage: Bacteria > Pseudomonadati > Pseudomonadota > Gammaproteobacteria > Enterobacterales > Erwiniaceae > Erwinia > Erwinia sp. PME.40.26/001. Next base: position 136,399 of record NZ_JBVHNP010000003.1, on the reverse strand, counting down.
GGTCATTGCCGGACTGAGCGGGATGTTTTTATCCGTGGTCGTTTCCCGCTTAACGAGGGCAGCCTGATGTCCTGGATACTGTTACTGACGCTGGCTGCCGTGGTGTTTTTTAATCGCTATCTCTTTCTTGAGCCCGCTGTTCCGGTCCGCTTGCCCTCGCTGATCCGTGAGGCATTAAAATATTCTGCTCCCTGCCTGCTCACAGCAATATGTGGGCCCATTATTCTGCTGGATCATGATGAGTTACGTGAATTGACCTCGAATCCTTATTTATATGGGGCTGTCGCGGGCGTTGTTATTGCGTTTTTTGTTCGACAGATGGTGCTGTCGGTTTTGCTGTGTATGACAGTCTTTTACTTATTTTGCTGGATCGCTAAATGAAACCAAAAAAACGGAATTTAACTCAGCCTGTCCCTGCGGAAAACCTGCGCGACACCTACCTTATCCTGCCTTTCCAGGGCATCTGGACCTGGCTGACGGGTAAGGAGCTGGAGGGACGCCAGCCGCTGTGGCACTCCCATTCGCTGGAAATGGTCTGCTGGTCGCTGGCCTGGGTACTCGTCGGCTGCTTAATGACATCACTGGCCTGGTTTGGCAGCATGTCGCTGCCGCTCAGGCTGGGTCTTTATCTGACTGGAGTCTTATTTGCTGCTTCCGGGGCCCGGTATGTGGTGGCCACCATTATCCATCATGGTGTACATGGACATCTGTTTAAAAGCCAGCGTGCGAATAAGATCCTCTGCGAAATCTTATCAACGATCTTCATCGTTCAGCCCTACGAATCTTACCGTCAGTTTCATGTTTATGAACATCACGGATCCGCCTTCTCGACGTTTGAGGATCGCGACCTGGCAGCGATTTATCAGCTGGGGTTTAAACCGGGAAAAACCGTCAGACAGCTCTATCTTAATCTGTTACTCACGCTGTTCAGTCCGGTATTTCACCTGAAGTTTCTGTTGGGCAGGATGAAGTCCAACCTGATTGATCTGCCACTCTGGCGGCAGGCAATGTCACTGTGCTGGTGGGGCGTGCTCGTCTGTCTGGCGGTGAAATTGGGGGCCGCGTTCTTTCTGCTGAACGTATTGATTCCCTTTGTCGTGGTTTATCAGATGGCCTCATTACTGCACCTTCTGACCGAGCATACCTGGTGCTTACGCCAGCAGGGTGAAAGCGTACGTGACAGTCACATTAAAAATTGTCTGGGACGATTTTGCGGCAGCGCCTGCCCGCCAGAACTCTCCCTGCGCTGTAGCGCTGAGTGGGTGCGCTGGGCGTTGATACATCTGTTTTTCCATCTGCCATGCCGGATGCTTATCGTTCAGGGTTCGCTGGTCTGTCATGACTGGCATCACCGTTTCGGCAGCGTACGCCAGTGGTATGACTACGCCCGACTACGAGAGAAACACCGGCTTAAGCTGGAGGCTGAGGGTAAAAATGACTATATCGACATCTGGGGCATTCAGCATGCGCTGCGTTATGTATTTAGCCAGCTGAGCGCCATGGACGCGGTTAAAACCGAAAATCTGGCGTACCGGCTTAATTAATGAATACACAACGCTTGCACTACCCACTCTGGGCAGAAATGGCCGCGGAGGATCTTCGTCGATTTGCTGAACTGCACCCGCCACAGGTGTCAGCAGATAAAGAGTTTGTGTCTGAAAAACAGGCGGAAACGCCTGACCGGGAATAAACCCTCGTATTTCCCTGGTGTTGATGTGCTTTGGGCCCTTTCAGGGCCCTTTTTTATTTTCGCCATTCGCCTTTCTGCCGGGTGAATCCTGCCGATTGCATAAATGCAGCGATTACTTCCGGTTGCGCACTGCCGTCATTATCCATCGACCACTGTGTGACCTCCGGGTTTTGTGCCAGCGTTTCTTCCAGCAGATACAGGCCCACCCCGCGCCTGCGGGTCACCTCGCGGACTTCCAGCTGTGACAACCGTCCCTTCTGAGCGGTGATCCCGACCTGGACCGCCGCCAGCAGCCGGTCGTTAAAGCGCGCCGCGTACAGCCGGTGCTGCGCATCCAGCTGCGCGGCAAGAACCTCAACATCAGCCTGCGGCCAGATTTTTTTTATATCGCTGCGATCCTGCTGTGACAACTGTTGCAGGCGGATGATAGTCAGTTTCATCGGAATAACCCGGTCATGAGAAAGGCATATTGTAGCGAAGTTGACCATACTATGACGTGTTAGTTTTCCTGTGAAAAAACGAGGCGATGTGTGGGGGGAGTGAACGGTATGCCGAGTAATCCATAGTCGATGTATCATTAATCCAGCACAAACTCCTGGAAATCTGGCTATTTTGGCACCGTTCATGTTAGTTGTTTGTCCTGTCTGCCCCGCTATTTACTGAATATGTCAGTTGATTTACAGCAGAATATTCCTGTTTAATAACCTGAAATTTAAAGCCTTATTCAAAAAAAATGCCGGTAATCATTCTAACTCGTTCTTAGTTAAGCGTTTATCGCTGATTCCACGGCAAATAATAAGTAGCAACCACAACAGATGGGGTAGTTCGGATGAAAATGAGTAAAGGAAGTGCGTTTCTGGCGGGCTGCGTAGCCCTGGCGATGAGCCACACAGCAATGGCGAAAGATATCAAGGTAGCCATTGTTGGTGCCATGTCGGGCCCGGTGGCGCAGTATGGCGACATGCAGTGGACCGGCGCGCAGCAGGCGATTGCTGATATCAATGCTAAAGGCGGCGTCAACGGCGACAAACTGGTCGCGGTGAAATATGACGATGTCTGCGATCCGAAACAGGCCGTCGCCGTTGCCAACAAAGTGATTAATGACGGCATCCGTTATGTCATCGGCCACCTGTGCTCCTCTTCAACCCAGCCCGCTTCAGATATCTATGAAGATGAAGGCGTGCTGATGATCACCCCGGCTGCTACCGCACCCGATCTGACGTCTCGCGGCTACAAGCTGATTATGCGCACCACCGGCCTGGACTCTGACCAGGGCCCAACGGCGGCAAAATATATCCTTAATGAAGTGAAACCGCAGCGTATTGCCGTGGTTCATGACAAGCAGCAGTACGGCGAAGGTCTGGCACGCTCCGTTCAGGAAAGCCTGAAAAAAAGCGGCGGCAACGTTGTGCTGTTTGAAGGCGTCACCGCCGGCGATAAAGACTTCTCCACGCTGGTAGCGCGTCTGAAGAAAGATAACGTCGACTTCGTCTATTTTGGCGGGTATCACCCGGAAATGGGTCAGATCCTGCGTCAGGCGCGGGCAGCCGGTCTGAAGACCCAGTTTATGGGGCCGGAAGGCGTGGGTAACGCTTCTCTATCTAATATCGCCGGTGCCGCCTCCGAAGGGATGCTGGTTACCCTGCCAAAACGCTATGACCAGGTTCCAGCCAACAAAGCCATCGTTGATGCGCTGAAAGCCAAAAAAGAAGATGCGACCGGCCCGTTTGTCTGGACCACCTACGCCGCCCTGCAGTCACTGGCTACCGGTATGGAGCGCAGCAAAAGTGCAGAGCCGGAAGAGATTGTGAAAAACCTGAAGGAAGGCGCAGCAGTGCCAACCGTGATGGGCGACCTGAGCTGGGATCAGAAGGGCGATCTGAAAGGCTTCGAGTTTGGCGTATTTAAATGGCACGCAGACGGTTCTTCCACTGCTGTTAAATAAACCAGGCGAGTTTTGGACATTAACGCCTGGTGATCTTTGCCAGGCGTTGATGTTTTCAGTGTGGGTGTATTCGTAAGGTATTCAGGTATGTCCGAGCAGTTTCTCTATTTTCTGCAGCAAATGTTCAACGGTGTGACGTTGGGCAGCACCTATGCGCTGATCGCCATTGGTTACACCATGGTCTACGGCATTATCGGTATGATTAACTTCGCCCACGGCGAAGTGTATATGATCGGCAGCTATGTCTCGTTTATCGTGATTGCTGCGCTGATGATGATGGGGATTGATGCCAGCTGGCTGTTGATCGGCAGCGGCTTTGTGGTCGCTGTGGTAATCGCTTCCTGCTACGGCTGGAGCATTGAGCGCGTGGCCTACAGGCCGGTACGCTCTTCCAAACGTCTGATTGCCCTGATCTCCGCGATCGGGATGTCAATTTTCCTGCAAAACTACGTCAGCCTGACCCAGGGCTCGCGCGACCTTGCGCTGCCAAGCCTGGTGACCGGGCAGTGGACGCTGGGTGAAAGCAATGGCTTCGCCGCCACCATTTCCACCATGCAGATGGTGATCTGGGGCGTGACCTTCCTTGCCATGCTGGCGCTGACGATATTCATCCGCTATTCACGTATGGGCCGTGCCTGTCGTGCCTGTGCGGAAGATTTAAAGATGGCCAGCCTGTTGGGCATTAACACTGACCGGGTGATCTCCCTGACCTTTGTAATCGGTGCGGCGATGGCGGCGGTGGCCGGTGTGCTGCTCGGCCAGTTCTACGGCGTGATCAGCCCTTATATTGGCTTTATGGCCGGAATGAAAGCCTTTACCGCCGCGGTGCTGGGGGGGATTGGCAGTATTCCAGGCGCGATGATCGGCGGTTTGATTCTCGGGATTGCCGAGGCCCTGACCTCTGCCTATCTCAGCACGGAATACAAAGATGTGGTGTCATTTGCCCTGCTGATTGTGGTGCTGCTGGTGATGCCTACCGGTATTCTCGGTCGCCCGGAGGTTGAGAAAGTATGAAAAAGCTCAACCTGCTGAATGCGGTGATCTCGTCGCTGATGCTGCTGATCCTGGCCGCATTCTTTATGGGGATGCGTCTGGATCTTGACGGCACAAAACTGGTGGTGAATAACGCCGGTGAGGTGCGCTGGAACTGGATTGCACTGGGATGCGGCGTGGTATTTCTGTTCCAGCTGCTGCGCCCGCTGGTGCAGAGCAGCCTGAAAAAAGTCTCCGGCCCGTCGCTGGTTCTGCCAGGGATTGACGGCTCGACACCGAAACAGAAACTGTTCCTGCTGGCGCTGATTGTGGCGGCGGCGGTTTGGCCGTTTCTGGTATCCCGTGGCACGGTGGATATCGCCACCCTGACCTTGATCTACGTGATGCTGGGCCTGGGCCTGAACGTGGTGGTCGGCCTGTCCGGCCTACTGGTACTCGGCTACGGCGGTTTTTATGCCATCGGCGCTTACACCTTTGCCCTGCTGAATCACTACTACGGCCTCGGTTTCTGGCAGAGCCTGCCGCTGGCCGGCATGGTGGCGGCCGCGTTTGGTCTGCTGCTGGGTTTCCCGGTGCTGCGCCTGCGCGGTGACTACCTGGCGATTGTGACCCTCGGCTTCGGTGAGATCGTGCGTATCCTGCTGCTTAATAACACCGAGATCACCGGTGGGCCAAACGGTATCAGCCAGATCCCGAAACCTTCACTCTTTGGTCTGGAATTTAACCGCAGCGCACGCGATGGCGGCTGGGATACCTTCCATAACTTCTTTGGACTCAAGTACGATCCCAGCGACCGTATTATCTTCCTGTATCTGGTGGCGCTGCTGCTGGTGGTGATCACGCTGTTTGTGATTAACCGGCTGTTGCGGATGCCGCTGGGCCGTGCGTGGGAAGCGCTGCGTGAGGATGAGATTGCCTGCCGTTCGCTGGGACTCAGCCCGACGCGCATCAAGCTGACGGCGTTTACCATCAGTGCCGCCTTCGCCGGTTTCGCCGGTTGCCTGTTCGCTGCACGCCAGGGCTTTGTCAGCCCGGAATCCTTCACCTTTGCCGAATCAGCCTTTGTGCTGGCGATCGTCGTGCTGGGCGGGATGGGATCGCAGTTCGCGGTTATCCTCGCGGCTATCCTGCTGGTGGTGTCGCGCGAGCTGATGCGCGATCTTAACGAATACAGCATGCTGGTGCTCGGCGGTCTTATGGTGTTGATGATGATCTGGCGTCCGCAGGGTCTGCTGCCGATGAAACGCCCGCATCTGAAGTTAAAAAGTGCGGAAAAAGGAGAGCAGGCATGACTCAGCCTCTGTTAGCCGTCAATGGCCTGATGATGCGTTTTGGCGGCCTGCTGGCCGTCAACAACGTGGAACTGGAACTGCGCCCGCAGGAAATTGTTTCGCTTATCGGCCCCAACGGGGCCGGAAAGACCACGGTGTTTAATTGCCTGACGGGGTTCTATCGCCCGACTGGCGGCTCCATTCAGCTGGGTGATAAGCAGCTGGCGGGGCTGCCGGGCCAGAAAATTGCCCGCATGGGCATTGTGCGAACCTTTCAGCACGTGCGCCTGTTCCGTGAAATGACGGTCATTGAAAATCTGCTGGTCGCCCAGCATCAGCACCTGAAAAGCGGCGTGTTTTCTGGCCTGTTAAAAACCCCGGCCTTCCGTAAGGCAGAAAGCGAAGCGCTGGACAGGGCCGCCACCTGGTTGGATCGCGTTGGACTGCTGGCGCTGGCCAACCGTCAGGCCGGAAACCTCGCCTACGGTCAGCAACGCCGCCTGGAGATCGCCCGCTGTATGGTGACGCGGCCGGAGATCCTGATGCTGGATGAACCGGCGGCGGGCCTGAACCCGAAAGAAACGCACGAGCTGGATGAACTGATTGCCGAACTGCGCAACCAGCACAACGTCTCGGTCCTGCTGATTGAACATGATATGAAACTGGTCATGGGTATTTCCGATCGTATTTACGTGGTTAACCAGGGAACGCCGCTGGCTAACGGCACGCCGGACGAGATCCGTAACAACCCGGACGTGATCCGCGCTTACCTGGGAGAAGCATAATATGAGTCAGGCAATGCTTTCCCTGAATAATATCAGCACGCACTACGGCAAAATCCAGGCGCTGCACAACGTCAGTCTGCATATCAATCAGGGGGAAATTGTGACCCTGATCGGGGCAAACGGCGCGGGTAAAACCACCATTCTCGGCACCCTGTGCGGAGAGCCGCGCGCCACGGAGGGATCGATTACCTTCGACGGTAAAGACATCACCGACTGGCAGACGGCACGCATTATGCGCGAGGCGATAGCGATTGTGCCGGAAGGCCGCCGCGTCTTCTCACGTATGACGGTGGATGAGAACCTGGCGATGGGCGGCTTCTTTGCCGAACGCCAGCAGTACCAGCAGCGTATCAAACGTGTCTACGAGCTGTTCCCGCGCCTCTATGAGCGCCGGGTGCAGCGTGCAGGCACGATGTCGGGCGGTGAGCAGCAGATGCTGGCCATTGGTCGTGCGCTGATGAGCCAGCCGCGCCTGCTGCTGCTGGACGAGCCGTCGCTGGGGCTGGCACCGATCATTATCCAGCAGATCTTCGACACCATTGAGCAGCTGCGTAAGGAAGGCATGACGATTTTCCTCGTCGAGCAGAATGCCAACCAGGCGCTGAAGCTGGCCGACCGGGGCTACGTGCTCGAAAACGGTCATGTGGTGCTGGAGGATACCGGTGCCGCGCTGTTAGCCAATGAAGCGGTACGCAGCGCGTATTTAGGCGGTTAATCGTGTGGGCGGCCCGCAAAAGAGGGGCCGCCCCTGCAACAACCTGACCCGGGCCGCCCCTTTTTCTGGCTGGCCCTTCACTCTGGTTATTTTTTAGCCACACCTGTATCAACGCCTGCCACGAACTCACCTCCCTCCGCCGTCACCTTGCTGTCACCCTTCTGTCATAAACCCGTTATTTTTCTGTCATTTTCGCGTGTCATGTTACCTCCCGAATAACAGAATGCGCGATATCGCGCTTTACAATACCGGGTACAGGAAACCGACATGTCATCATTCGCATTTCGTCACACCGCAATTAGCGTGGTACTGGGTCTGACCTTCAGCGCCAGCGCACTGGCCGCCACTGAGATCCCGTTCTGGCACTCAATGGAAGGCGCGCTGGGCGAGGAAGTTAACTCGCTGGCCACCCGCTTTAATGCTGAAAACCCTGACTATAAAATCGTCCCGACCTATAAAGGTAACTACGAGCAGAGCATGTCTGCCGGTATTGCGGCGATCCGCTCGGGTAAAGCACCCGCGATTTTACAGGTGTACGAAGTGGGTACGGCGACCATGATGTCCTCGAAGGCGATTGTCCCGGTCAACGAAGTGTTTAAAAACGCGGGGATCCCGATGGATCCTAAGCAGTTTGTTCCGGCAGTGGCAGGCTACTACAGTGACGCCAACGGTCAACTGATCTCCCAGCCGTTCAACAGCTCCACCCCGGTGCTGTACTACAACAAAGACGCTTTCAAAAAAGCCGGTCTTGACCCTGAGCAGCCGCCAAAAACCTGGCAGGATCTGGCGAAATACTCTGCAGCCCTGCGTAAAGCAGGCATGACCTGCGGTTACGCCAGCGGCTGGCAGGGCTGGATCCAGATTGAAAACTTCAGCGCCTGGCACGGTCTGCCGGTCGCCACGAAAAACAACGGCTTCGACGGCACTGATGCGGTGCTGGAATTCAATAAGCCGGTGCAGGTGCGCCATATTGCCCTGCTGGAAGAGATGAATAAGAAGGGTGATTTCACCTACTTTGGTCGTAAAGACGAGTCCACCGCCAAGTTTTATAACGGCGACTGCGGCATCACCACCGCGTCTTCCGGCTCACTGGCCGATATCCGCAGCCATGCCAAATTTAACTACGGTGTTGGTATGATGCCGTACGATGCCACCGTGCCGAATGCCCCTCAGAACGCTATTATCGGCGGTGCCAGCCTGTGGGTCATGAAGAACAAAGATGCCGACACTTATAAAGGCGTGGCTAAATTCATGCAGTTCCTGGCCAAACCAGAAATTGCCGCGGAATGGCACCAGAAAACCGGCTATCTGCCGATTACCACCGCCGCGTATGAGCTGACCAAACAGCAGGGCTTCTACGACAAGAACCCCGGCGCTGACATTGCCACCCGTCAGATGCTGAATAAAGATCCACTGCCGTTCACCAAAGGGATGCGCCTGGGCAATATGCCTCAAATCCGTACCGTAGTGGATGAGGAGCTGGAAAGCGTCTGGACCGGTAAGAAAACCCCGCAGGCGGCTCTGGACAGCGCCGTTGAGCGTGGCAATCTGCTGCTGCGCCGTTTTGAACAGCAAACCCGATAGGATGTGTCGGGCGGGTCATTGACCCGCCCGCCAGGGCCGGCCAGAACAACGGCTGGCCCCTGCAACGTTTTTCGCACGAGATAAACCGCTATGTCCCAACCCCGTCCCGTCTTTCGCGCGAAAGCGCTGCCCTACCTGCTGGTACTGCCTCAGCTGATCATCACCATCGTTTTTTTCCTCTGGCCCGCCGGGGAAGCGCTGTGGTACTCGGTACAGAATGTCGATCCGTTTGGCATTTCCAGCACCTTTGTTGGCTTGGAAAATTTTACCCGCCTGTTCAGCGATGCTTATTACCTGGACTCGTTCTGGACCACCATCGTCTTCAGTAGCCTGGTTACCGTGATTGGGCTGGTGGTCTCCCTGCTGTTTGCCGCGATGGTCGACTATGTGCTGCGCCTCAAACGCTTTTACCAGACGCTGATGCTGCTGCCTTATGCGGTGGCTCCGGCGGTGGCGGCGGTGCTGTGGATGTTTCTGTTCAGTCCGGGCCTCGGTTTGATCACCCATTTCCTGGGGCTGATGGGGTACAGCTGGAACCACGCGCAAAACAGCGGCCAGGCGATGTTTCTGGTGGTGCTGGCGTCCATCTGGCAACAGATGAGCTACAACTTCCTGTTCTTCTTTGCCGCTTTGCAGTCGATCCCCAAATCTCTGGTCGAAGCTGCAGCCATTGACGGGGCAGGGCCGGTGCGACGTTTCTTCAGCCTGTCGCTGCCGCTGATCGCCCCCGTCGGGTTCTTCCTGGTGGTGGTTAACCTGGTGTATGCCTTCTTTGATACCTTCCCGGTGATCGATGCCGCTACGGGCGGCGGGCCGGTGCAGGCCACCACCACGCTGATTTATAAAATTTACCGCGAAGGCTTTGCCGGTCTGGATCTCTCCTCGTCATCGGCGCAGTCCGTGGTACTGATGGTGCTGGTGATTATTCTGACGGTGATCCAGTTCCGCTATGTCGAGAAAAAGGTGCGCTACCAATGATCGAAAACCGACGCGGGCTGGATATTTTCAGCCATACCCTGCTGGGCCTCGGTATCCTCACCGTGCTGTTCCCGCTGTATGTGGCGTTTATTGCCGCTACCCTTAGTACGGAGCAGGTGTTTCAGGTGCCGATGCCGCTGATCCCCGGTACCCATCTGTGGGAAAATATTGCCAGCATCTGGACCCACGGTGTCGGACAAAACAGTGCGCCTTTCAGCACGTTGCTGATGAACAGCCTGTTTATGGCGCTGGCGATCACCACCGGCAAAATCACCGTTTCCATGCTGTCAGCATTTGCGCTGGTGTGGTTCCGCTTCCCCCTGCGCAACCTGTTCTTCTGGATGATCTTTATCACGCTGATGCTGCCGGTTGAAGTGCGTATTTTTCCGACGGTGGATGTGATTGCCGACCTCAATATGCTCGACAGCTACAGTGGCTTAACCCTGCCGCTGATGGCGTCTGCAACGGCGACGTTCCTGTTTCGCCAGTTCTTTATGACGTTGCCGGATGAACTGATGGAGGCGGCGCGTATTGATGGTGCCAGCCCGATGCGCTTCTTCTGGGACATCGTGCTGCCGCTGTCAAAAACCAATCTGGCGGCGCTGTTCGTGATCACCTTTATCTATGGCTGGAACCAGTACATGTGGCCGCTGCTGATTGTCAGCGACAGCAAACTGGGCACGGCTGTCGCGGGCATCCGCAGCATGATTGCCTCCGGCGATGCGGCAACCCAATGGAACCTGGTGATGGCAGCAATGATCCTCACGCTGATCCCACCGGTAGTGATTGTTTTAGTGATGCAGCGCGCCTTTGTTCGCGGTCTGGTTGAGAGTGAGAAATAACGATGGCAGGTGTAAGACTTCAGGCAGTAACTAAATCCTACGATGGCGTCACGCCGATCATCCAGCCGCTCGATGTCTCGATCCGCGACGGTGAGTTTATGGTGATGGTCGGGCCCAGCGGCTGTGGGAAATCCACGCTGCTGCGTATGGTCGCCGGGCTGGAGCGCGTCACCAGCGGCGATATTTACATCGACACGCGGCGGGTGACCGAAGAGGAGCCAAAAGATCGCGGTATCGCTATGGTGTTCCAGAATTACGCGCTTTATCCGCATATGAGCGTGGAAGAGAATATGGCCTGGGGCCTGAAAATCCGTGGCATGGGCAAAGAACAGATCCGCCAGCGCGTGCTGGAGGCAGCACGCAGCCTGGAGCTGGAAGCGCTGCTGAAACGCCGCCCGCGTGAACTCTCCGGCGGCCAGCGCCAGCGCGTGGCAATGGGACGCGCTATCGTGCGGGAGCCAGCGGTGTTTCTGTTTGATGAGCCGCTGTCGAACCTTGATGCGCGTCTGCGCGTGCAGATGCGTCTTGAGCTGCAGCAGCTGCACCGCCGCCTGAACACGACCAGTCTTTACGTCACCCACGACCAGGTGGAGGCGATGACCCTGGCACAGCGCGTGATGGTGATGAATAAGGGCGTACTGGAGCAGCTGGGAACACCGGTTGAAATTTATGAGCGTCCGGCCACGCGCTTCGTTGCCAGTTTTATCGGTTCCCCGGCGATGAATCTGCTGGAAGGGCAGATGAATGCTGACGGTACACGCTTTACGCTGAGTGACAGCATGGCGCTGCCGCTGACAGTGCCGAAAGCAAAATGGGCGGACCGCCCGTTGACGATGGGGATCCGCCCGGAGCATATTGAGCTCTCTACACAGCATGACGGCGGCATTCCGCTGGTGGTGGAGTTACTGGAGATGCTCGGTGCGGACAACCTCGCCCACGGCCGCTGGGGTAAGAATAAAATGGTGGTACGTCTGCCGCACTCGGTGCGCCCTGAGCGGGGCAGCACGCTGTGGTTACAGGTTCCTCCGCAGGCGTTACACTTCTTTGATCATAATGGACAACGGATCGAATAATGAATAAAACCTGGCCATACCCGGCGATTGTCGCCCATCGCGGCGGTGGGAAACTGGCGCCGGAAAATACGCTGGCGGCTATCGATATCGGTGCGCAGCTGGGGCACCGGATGATTGAGTTTGACGTCAAACTGTCGCAGGACGACGCGATCTTCCTGCTGCATGACGATACCCTCGACCGCACCAGTAACGGCTGGGGTCTGGCGGGCGAACAGCCATGGGATAAGCTGGTGCAGCTTGATGCCGGCGGCTGGTTCAGTCATGCGTTCAGTGACGAACGCCTGCCGCTGCTGGCGGACGTGGCCGCGCGCTGCAGGCAGCATCAGATGATGGCGAATATCGAAATTAAACCGACCCCAGGGCTGGACGTGGACACCGGCCGGCGGGTGGCGCAGGCCGCCCGCGTGATGTGGGAAAATCAGGAGGCCCCGCTGCTCTCTTCGTTTTCATACCGGGCGCTGGAGGCCGCGCAGCAGGCGGCACCCGAGCTACCGCGCGGTTTACTGCTCGACAGCTGGGACGAGAACTGGCTGGCGATGACGCAGGCGCTGGACTGTACGTCGATCCATCTCAATCATAAACTGCTGGATGAGGCGCGCGTCGCCGTGCTGAAAGAGGCCGGGTTGCGGATTCTGGTTTATACCGTCAACAGGCCCGCGCGGGCGCGTGAACTGTTGCAGTGGGGCGTGGACGCCATCTGCACCGATCGTATTGATATCATCGGGCCGGATTTTCGTTAACGAAAAGGGCGGGCCAGCGCTTCGGCCCGCCCCGGGAGAGAGTCTATTCCGGTCGTCCTCAGAGGACTGCTTTTTTTCCCGCTGCCCCTGTGGTGATCGCTGTCAGAATCAATTCTGCTGCAACGGCTTCACTTGTCCATTGCTGGTGCGCTGGGCGGCGCTGTCGCGCTGCTCCTGCATTTTACGCTGCAAATCCTGCTGCTGGCGCTGCTGATCCTGCTGCAGCTTGAGCTTCTGCTGTGATTGCTGATTCTGCATATCCTGTTTCAGACGCTGAGTGCTCGGGTTATACCCCTGCTGCTGGGGATCATTATTCGTGTTGCTGTTGTTATTCAACATGTTGGCCATGCCGGTTAACGGCAGTGCTGCGACCATAATCACTAACCATTTCATTTTCATTTTACGTCCTCCGTGTTACTCCCTTAAGTGTAAGCCAGCTCTACATCCTCCACTCCAGGAGTGCTCCTGATTTGCGTTAGCATTAGCAATTCATCCCGTTTTGTGTCTATTTATCAATGGCAAACATAACGTAAATATAATTAAAGGATGTAACAATGATGACACAAGCTATGCGGAAACGCCTGTCGTGGTCGCTGTTCGCCGGTTTACTGGTGTGGCAGGGGGCGGGAGCCGCGCCAGCGGTGCCACCCGTTTCCTACGGCGTCGGGGCAGATACTTTCCATCCGGTCAAGGCACAGCACGGTATGGTGGCCTCGGTGGATGCCACTGCGACGGAAGTGGGGGTGCAAATCCTTAAGCAGGGCGGTAACGCGGTCGATGCGGCCATTGCCGTCGGCTATGCGCTGGCGGTCACGCATCCGCAGGCGGGTAACCTCGGCGGCGGCGGTTTTATGCTGCTGCGTACCGCCTCCGGTAACACTACGTCCATTGATTTCCGTGAAATGGCCCCGGTGCGGGCCAGCCGCGACATGTTCCTGGATAGCGCCGGAAATGCGGACAGCAAAAAATCCCTGACCTCGCATCTGGCCTCCGGCGTGCCGGGGACCGTCGCGGGCTTTTCGCTGGCGAGCCAGAAATACGGCACCCTGCCGCTCAGTACCTTGATCCAGCCGGCGCTGACGCTGGCGCGCAAGGGCATTGTGGTGAATGAAGCGCTGGCCGATGACCTGAATGTGTATGGCAAAGAGGTGCTGCTGGCACACCCGAACAGCAAAGCGATCTTCTTTAAAGCCGACGGTACGCCGTACCGGAAAGGGGAGAAACTGGTGCAGCGCAACCTGGCGCGCAGCCTCGAACTGATTGCGCAGCAGGGGCCGGATGCTTTTTACAAGGGAAAAATTGCCGATGAGATCGCGGGGGAAATGCAGCAGCACGGCGGCCTGATCGGCAAGGCTGACCTGGCAAACTATCAGGCGATCGAGCGTAAGCCGATCAGCGGAACCTATCGCGGCTATCAGGTCTTCTCCATGCCACCACCGTCTTCCGGCGGGATCCACATTGTGCAGATCCTCAATATTCTGGAAAACTTTGACCTGGCAAAAATGGGCTCTGGCAGCGCCGATGCCATTCAGGTGATGGCAGAAGCAGAAAAATATGCCTATGCCGACCGCTCCGAATACCTGGGCGACCCGGCGTTTGTTAAGGTACCGTGGCAGGCCCTGACCAGCAAAGCCTATGCGTCTTCCCTGGCAAAGCAGATCGACCTGGCGAAAGCGCGACCTTCCGCAGAGATCAAACCCGGCAAGCTTGCGCCCTATGAAAGCAACCAGACCACGCATTTCTCGGTGGTGGATAAAGACGGGAATGCAGTGGCAGTGACTTACACGCTGAACACTACCTTCGGCAGCGGAGTCATGGCGGGCAACAGCGGCATTCTGATGAATAACGAGATGGATGACTTCTCGGCCAGGCCGGGCACGCCAAACTTCTTCGGTCTGGTGGGCGGTGAAGCCAATGCAATCCAGCCTTACAAGCGCCCGCTCTCTTCCATGTCTCCAACGATTATCGCCAAAGACGGAAAAACCTGGCTGGTGACCGGCAGCCCGGGCGGCAGTCGTATTATCACCACCGTGCTGCAGATGGTAGTTAACAGCATCGATTTCGGGATGAACGTCGCTGAAGCGACCAGTGCACCGCGCTTTCACCACCAGTGGCTGCCGGATCAGCTGCGTGTAGAGAAAGGCTTCAGCCCGGATACGCTGAAGCTGCTGAGTGAGAAAGGGCAGAACGTAAAAGTGATGTCGGCGATGGGCAGCACCCAGAGCATAATGCTGGGGCCGGACGGAACGCGTTATGGCGCGTCCGACCCGCGCACCATTGATGATTTAACCGCAGGGTATTGATGCGATGAGGGCGACCCTTTTATCCGGTCGCCCCGTTACCCCCTCATGCCTGTCTTTTCTGCTGATGCGCCTCAAGCCGCTGATTAAACTGCGTCGGTGTCCAGCTTTCCCGCAGCGCCTGCGCCAGCAGCGACTGCTGGGTCTGGGGCACCAGGCCACCAACCGGCGGGTCGCTATCCAGATTGGTCGGAAAGGAGTAGCCTTCCGCCGCTGCTGCTATCACCGCGCTGATTTTTTCCTCTGACATTCTGCGCAGGCGCAGCGCCGGGTAGAGATGTTGCAGTACCTTACAATGATTAACCTTTTCCATCGTTTTACCGAACGCGGACGACACCTGCAGCAGGTTGGCGGTGCGGATATGGTCATGGGTGTGGTTACTGCCTGCCGCATGGAACAGCGCCGGGTTAAAGAACAGCCCGTCCCCTTTTTCCAGCGGTAGCTGGATGGCGTTACGCCGGAAGTACTCGATAAACCTTTCATCCCGCCACGCCAGATACCCCCCCTGGTACTGATGCGACCACGGCAGCAGCTGGGTCGGACCGGACTCCACCGGCATATCGCTGTGCGCCACGGCACCCTGTAGCGTCAGATACTGTGACAGGATCTGCAGCGGCAGGGGGAAACGCGCCACCTGTTCATTACTCTGAAAACCAAGATGATAATCGCGGTGCGGCTGCTGCGCTTTACCGCCGGGGCGGACCTGATTGACCTGGGCGGTAAGAGTATAACCCGGGCCGACCCAGCTCTCGCAGATCAGCGCCAGCAGCGGGTTACAGTAATAATCAATAAAGGCATCGGCATCGCGCTCCGCCACTTTCTGTAGCGCATTCCAGATGCGCCCGTTATGCCCCGCCGCGGCAAAATGGTCGCCGCCGGCACTGTTTTCCGACTCACTCAGCAGGATCTGTTCAAACAGCATGCTGCTGCGATCTACCGCTGCGATATCGCTGAACAACCCTTTAACCACGAAGACGCCGGGGCCGGAGGAGAGCGCACGGTGCAGTTCGCTGAGGACCGACTGGCGATCGCCGGCGGCGGCGTTTACCAGTTCCCCACTCTGGTAAATCAGCACGTCCAGCTCGGCTTTATGCGCCAGCGGGAAATCTCTCAACTGCGTGGTCTGCTCACAGACGGTGGCAAACTCATCCACCGACAGCTGTTTTTCAGACAGATAAAGTGTGTTCATTTTCCGCTCCTTACAGGGCCAGTTTATGCTGAGGTTGCAGCGCGCCGTCATCACCGCAGCCCACCACGTTTTGATCGAAGTCGATGATCGCGCCGGTCATCATTCCCGACTCTTCTGAGAGTAAAAAAGCCACGCCGCGCGCCACTTCCCGGGGTTTCAGCAGGCGACCAAACGGCTGCGCACGCTCGGCTTTTTCCAGCCAGTCATCACCGGCCTGATGGTACTGTTTCTGAATATCATCCTCATGCGGCGTATCCATCCAGCCTATGTTCAGCCCGTTGACGCGGATGCGATTGCGCATCGCGCTGAAAGCGACATTTTTGGTCAGGGTCACCAGTGCCCCTTTCGAGGCCGCATAAGGCGTGAGGAAACTCTGTCCGCCGTGGGAGGTCATGGTAATGATATTGACGATGCTGCCTTCAACATCGCTGGCAATCATCAGCTTGATTGCTGCCTGCATCAGGAAGAAGGGGGCCCGAACGTTGACGGCAAAGATCGCGTCGAACAGCGCGGGGGAGGTGTCGATAATGGTGCCACGGTCGGACATGCCCGCGCAGTTAACCAGACCATGCAGCGTCCCGAAGTGCGTGGCGGCTTCTGCAATGACGCGCTCGCAGGCCTCGGGTTCGCTGATATCGGCGGTGACAAACCGGGCTTCACACCCCAGTGACTGCAGAGACCTGACCTGGGCCGCCCCTGCCTGCTGATTGCGGCCACAGAGTATCAGCCCACGAGCACCGCGCTCTGCCAGTAAGCGGGCAACGGCAGCACCCAGGCCCTGCGTGCTGCCGGTGACCACATAAACCTTACCGTGAAACGAGTTTTCGATTTTTAAGCTCATGATTGTTATGCCTTTATTGTTAAGTTTGCCGATGTCATCAGGCTGAAAAGACGTCAGGAACACCTTATCACCAACATTTCGTTAACAATACGCAGCGATAACCTCATAAAAACCTCAAAAAAACCTTTTCCAGCGCACCTGAAGTCGGTAGAGACAATGCAGCTTTTTGCATTTTTACGGCACATCGCCGCTGATGACCGTTATCAGCACGTTTATCCCTCATTTTATCTCCCTTTTCCCGTACATTGTGGCGGCACAACACGCCATGTCGTCCGCGCCATGGGAACTGAGGATGTCGTATTACAAGGAATGTTATGAAGTACTCTGCGTTGGTCTTTACCGCTGTCGCGGCATTATTTATTGCGGCATCACCGGCTCTGGCTGACCCTGCCCACGCGCCTGTTCCGCCATCGCTTCCCCTGTTAACGGTCCCCGTTCGCGCCGATGCGTTAATCATTCCGGTCACTATCCGTGGCAGGCTGTACCACTTTCTGCTGGATACCGGAATTAATACGCTGGTGGTGGATAATCTGCTGGCAAGTGAGCTGACGCAGAGAGAGCCCGCTGAGCAGATCCCGCTGCTGTACCAGCAAATTCTTGCCGCCGGTATCCGCAGCGCAGGGGGGACCCTGGATCAGCAGGGGCTTCAGGTCTGGCGGCCGCTGGCGATGGGCATTGGCGATGCGGTGCTACCTGCGAGCACCCCCTGGCTGGGTGCAGATCTCAGTGCGTTGACGCAGGCAACCGGGGTCAATATCGACGGTATTCTTGGCATGGATGTGTTTCGCCAGTTTACCTGGCAGGTCGATAACCTGAAGCAGCTCCTCACCGTGTGGCAGCAGACACCGGGGGAGCTGGATTATCCCGCCTGCGTGCCCTACCGCGACGGCGATGCCGCCGGACCGCAGCTGGTGCTGGACTACCACCAGCGGCCGGTGCATATGACAATCAATACCGGGACCGACTACAGCTATATCGGGGCGGAAATGATTAATGTCAGTCGCGAACGTCCGGAAAGTGCCGTTCTGACCGGCATTAATCAGCCCGTGCTGGGGTTAGACGGCGAAAGCGTGAGCGATGGCTATCTGCTTGGTGGCCTGCGCTTTAACCAGATACCACTGGGTAAAATGCTGGTGCGTGAAAATAAGCAGGGGGCGCTGGGGCTGGGGATGAACTTTCTGGCGCGTTTCGACCGCTACCTGTTTATGCCCGACAAAATGCAGTTTTGCTATCGGGAGCAGCATTTTACCCGGGATGAGCCCGCGCCGCTGCGGGTGCTGGCCGTGCGCTTCCACGCCAGACGGGTTGAGCTGTATTCCAATCCGCCCGCCGCGTTACACCCCTTTGGCCTGCAAAACGGTGACGTGCTGCTCAGGGTCAACGGTCGTCCGGTACGGCCTGAAGAGATTTATGCGCTCCGCCGCGCGCTGGCTGATACACCGGGCGGGCAGCTGACGCTGAAAATAGAGCGCCGTGGTAAAGTCAAAACCATCCACATCTGACGTGAAGCGGGGAGGGCAGAAGCGCTCCCCTGCGGGTTACGGCCGGAAGCGCGCCATATAGAGGGCATCGACCTGCTTACCGTGACGTACTGCATAGCGGCGGGCGAGACCTTCCGTTTCAAAACCGCACAGCTGGTAAAGCCCGATAGCTGCCTGATTGTCGGCAAAGACCGTCAGCTCCATGCGTTCCACGTTTAACCAGTTATCACACAGGTCGATCAGGTTGCTCATCAGGGCCTTTGCCACTCCCTTGCCGCGATAGCGTGCGTCCACGCCCAGGCCAAAAGTCGCGGTATGCCGGCGGCGGGCGCGGGAGTTCACTTCCAGCGTGGCCTGGCCTGCCACCATGTTGTCGATACAGGCGACCAGCATGTGCATTCCGTCCGGCACGGAAGCGAGACGTTCCTGCCACTTTTTCAGCGAGGGGTGAGGGAGCTGTAGCGTATCGGCAAAGGTTTCCGGCTGGCTGTAAAGCTGATGCAGGGCTACCGCGTCGTCGGGTACCACATGTCGTACGATAATCTCACTCATAGTCACTCTCCCTGAGGGTTGGATTCCCTTTGAAAATCAGGGTTTTTCGGCGATAAATCAAGCAAAAAATAATCAGGAAATGACTTTACAAGTGCGAATGATAATGATTATTATTGTCATGCGTTTTCAGGAGTACCTCCGGTACCGACTGGGAAAGCACGACATTGCTCACATTGCTTCAGTATTTCTTAGCCAGCACGGGTGCTGGCTTTTTTTTTGCCTGCAAGATACCGATTCTGCAATACCTCTGTTTATTCCCTCGCTTTTACATCGAAATTTTTGAACAGAGGAGACAATTTTCTCCGCTATCATCCGCAGCGTCAGAGGTCCAGACTGTGTCAAAACGTTGAGGAGAATTGAATATGATTTACTTACGCAAAGCACAAGATCGCGGTCATGCTAATCATGGCTGGCTGGACAGCTACCACACCTTTTCTTTTGCCGATTACTACGACGCCAACTTTATGGGCTTCTCGGCACTGCGGGTGATTAACGAAGATGTGATCGACGGCGGTCAGGGGTTTGGTACGCATCCCCATAAAGATATGGAAATTCTGACCTATGTCCTGTCCGGTACCGTTGAGCACCAGGACAGCATGGGTAACAAAGAGCAGATCCCGGCGGGTGAGTTCCAGATTATGAGCGCCGGAACCGGCGTGCGTCACTCTGAGTACAACGCCAGTAAAGACGTTCCGCTGCATCTGTACCAGATCTGGATTATCCCGGAAAAAACCGGCATTGAACCGCGTTACGCGCAGCGCCGTTTTGACGATGTGCAGGGCCGCCAGCTGGTGCTGTCACCGGATGCCCGCGACGGATCGTTGAAGGTGTTCCAGGATATGACGTTGTCGCGCTGGGCGCTGAAAGCGGACGAGCAGGGGAGCGTGGATATTGCAGACGGTCGCCGCATCTGGATCCAGGTGGTGAAGGGGGATGTCACCGTCAACGGCGAGGCGGCGACCACCTCTGACGCCTTTGCCATTTGGGATGAAAAATCGCTGTCAGTCGCCGCCAGCAGCGACGCTGAGATCCTGCTGTTCGACCTGCCACCGGTTTAAAGACAACCCGTGTCACACTTTAAGGGGCGAGACGATCGCCCCTTTGTCGTTTTTCCCTCCAGTTTTGTTACACTCAGCGTAATTCTGTCCCCACTAGCTGAAGTCTGATGAAGAAAAAAAGACCGGTACTACAGGATGTTGCCGATCGCGTCGGTATCACCAAAATGACCGTCAGCCGCTATCTGCGCCACCCCGATCAGGTCTCTGCCGCGCTGCAGGGCAAGATTGCGGCTGCGTTAGATGAGCTGGGTTATATCCCTAATCGCGCACCTGACATGCTCTCCAACGCTACCAGCCGGGCGATCGGCGTGCTGCTGCCTTCCCTGACCAATCAGGTCTTTGCTGATGTGCTACGCGGGATTGAAACGGTTACCGATGCGGCGGGTTATCAGACGCTGGTGGGCCACTTTGGCTACAGTGCCGAAAAAGAAGAACTACAGCTGCGCTCTCTGCTGGGCTGGAATATTGACGGGCTGATCCTCACCGAACGCACCCACACGGCGGCCAGCCTGCGAATGATCGAAACGGCCGGTATCCCGGTGATAGAGATGATGGACTCTGTCTCGCCCTGCCTGGATATGGCGGTCGGCTTTGATAACGTTGAGGCGGCCCGGCAGATGACCCATGCCATTCTGCAAAAAGGCCATCGCCATACCGTGTATCTTGGCGCACGCCTGGATGAGCGTACCCTGCAAAAAGAGCAGGGCTATCGCCTGGCGATGACGGAAGCCGGGCTGGAGCCGCGCAGCGTGATGATGGAAGCGGCGTCGTCGTTTTCCGCCGGGGCGATGCTGATGTGCGAGGCGCAGAAAAACTATCCGCAGACCGACAGCCTGTTCTGTACCAACGATGACCTGGCGGTCGGCGCGATGTTCGAGTGTCAGCGTCAGGGGCTACAGGTACCGCAGCAGATGGCCATCGCTGGTTTCCACGGCCATGATATTGCTCATGTGGTGAATCCGCCGCTGGCCACGGTACAGACGCCCCGCGAGGAGATGGGACAGGCATCCGCCAGGCTGCTGCTGGCGCGTATTCGTGGTGAGGTCACCGATCCGTCCCCGGTGGACGTTGGTTTTACCATCCTGTCCGGCGGCAGTATCTGATCACCGGCGGGCACGCTGTTGCCCGCGTCTGACTTGTCGCTTTGTGCCACCTCCTGTCTGAATCTGCTGATTTTTTGAAGCACCTCACATTTACCAGCTTTTTCCGCCGTGGCTGTTGCCATAATCAATGCACATCCAGACAATGTTACCGATAACAAAATGACTGATTCATCTGCTACCCCTCTGCCGGAGCCACAATAATGACCACTCATTCATCGCCTAATCATGTCTTTGTACTGATGGGTGTATCCGGAAGCGGCAAGTCTGCCGTTGCCAATGCCGTTGCACATCAGCTTAACGCAGCCTTCCTCGATGGCGACTTCCTGCATCCGCGTGCCAACATTGAAAAAATGTCGGCGGGCCATCCGCTGAACGATGATGACCGCCGCCCGTGGCTGGAATCGATTAATGATGCCGCGTTTGCCATGCAGCGCACCAATGATGTTTCACTGATCGTCTGTTCGGCGCTGAAAAAAAGTTATCGCGATATTTTGCGCAAGGGTAACAGCAACCTCTCTTTCGTTTATCTGAAAGGTGACTTCGATACCATTGAGTCGCGCCTGCGCGCGCGCAAAGGGCACTTCTTTAAGCCCCAGATGCTGGTGACTCAGTTTGCCACGCTGGAAGAACCGGGTAGTGATGAGCACGATGTACTGGTTGTCGATATTAATCAGTCGCTTGAAAAGGTTGTCGCAGCAACCCTGACCACCATTGACGGTGCGGCCAGTAAAAAATAAGTAGGGTGTTATGAGTACTGCAACACTGGTGTTAACAGCAGCCGGATCGGTTCTGCTGCTGCTTTTTTTAGTGATGAAGGCAAGGATGCACGCCTTTGTGGCGCTGATGTTAGTCTCTATCGGTGCCGGCCTGTTCTCCGGGATGCCGCTGGATAAAATTGCCACAACGATGGAAAAGGGCATGGGCGGTACGCTCGGATTCCTTGCGATTGTGGTGGCGCTGGGCGCGATGTTCGGCAAGATCCTGCATGAAACCGGGGCGGTCGACCAGATTGCCATCCGCATGCTGAAAACCTTTGGCGAAAGCCGCGCGCATTATGCGATGGGGATCGCCGGGCTGATTTGTGCGCTGCCGCTGTTTTTCGAAGTGGCAGTGGTGCTGCTGATCAGCATTGCTTTTGCGGTGGCGCGGCGCACCGGCGATAACCTGGTGAAACTGGTGATCCCGCTGTTTGCCGGCGTTGCGGCAGCGGCGGCCTTTCTGCTGCCGGGGCCGGCACCGATGCTGCTGGCGTCGCAGATGCATGCTGATTTTGGCTGGATGATCCTGCTGGGGCTGTGTGCGGCGATCCCGGGCATGCTGATTGCCGGGCCGCTGTTCGGCCGTTTTATCAGCCAGCACGTAACCTTTGGCGTTCCGGCAGAGGGTGATCATCCCGAATTCGATGAGAGCAAGCTACCCTCCTTTGGTTTCAGCCTGTCGTTGATCCTCTTCCCGCTGCTGCTGGTCGGCCTGAAAACCATCGGGGCGCGATTTACCGCACCGGGCTCGACGCTGTACGAGTGGCTGGAGTTTATCGGCCATCCGTTTACCGCGATCCTGCTGGCCTGCCTGGTCGCTATTTATGGTCTGGCATACCGTCAGGGTATGGATAAAGAGCGCGTCATGGAGATCTGCGGCGCGGCGCTCCAGCCAGCGGGGATTATTCTGTTGGTGATTGGTGCCGGAGGCGTGTTTAAACAGGTGCTGGTGGATTCGGGCGTTGGCCCGGCGCTGGGCAATGCCTTAACCGGAGCCGGTCTGCCGGTGGCGCTGGCCTGCTTCGTGCTGGCGGGGGCGGTGCGTATTATTCAGGGCTCGGCCACGGTCGCCTGTCTGACCGCCGTCGGGCTGATTATGCCGGTGATTGAGCCGCTGCACTATTCCGGCGCACAGATGGCTGCGCTGTCGATTTGCATCGCCGGGGGCTCCATTATCTGCAGCCACGTTAACGACGCTGGTTTCTGGCTGTTTGGCCGTTTTACCGGGGCAACCGAAGCACAGACGCTGAAGACATGGACGCTGATGGAAACGATCCTCGGCACCGTCGGCGCGATTATCGGGATGATTGCCTTCGAGTTATTATCGTAATTGATAGCGCGGGCGGACCTTCTTTTTTCGGTCCGCCCGCTACCCTCAGAGTTTCAAATACGTCCGTATCCCATCCAGAAACATCTGCGTCGCCAGCATAATCAGAATCAGCCCCATCAGCCGTTCCAGCGCACTGACCCCTTTATCACCCAGCAGTCTTAAGAACAGCCCCGACAGCAGCAGGATCACTACAGTCAGTCCCCAGGCGATCAGCAGCGCACCGACCAGATGACTCATATTGTGTGGATACTGGTGTGACAGCAGCATCAGCGTGGCGAGCAGAGAGGGCCCGGCGACCAGCGGGATCGCCAGCGGTACCAGGAAGGGTTCTTCTCCCGCAGACAACCCGGTACTGCTGCTCTCCTGTGAAGGGAAAATCATCTTAATGGCGATCAGGAACAGGATAATGCCGCCGGAGATCGACACGGTTTCCGTTCGCAGATTGAGGAAGGCGAGAATTTTTTCCCCGGCGAACAGAAACAGCAGCATGATGAACAGCGCGATCAACATTTCGCGCATCAGCACCACCCGACGACGTTTCGGCTCCAGATGTTTTAAAACCGACATAAAAATCGGCAAATTGCCCAGCGGATCCATAATCAGCAACAATAATATCGTCGCGGAGATCATTTCAGTCATCGTTGTTGTTCTCGTTATTAATCAATGTCGCTACGTTATAAGCAGCGCTGCTAAAAAAAACCATCTAATCGATTTAATTCACTTGCCACTTTTGCTGCACCTTGTAAGGTTTAGCAATCATATGGTTTTAACTCTAACAGGTCAGGCGTCACTGTCGTAGCCAGTTTGCTTACCGCCAGCATACCGTAGCCGGAGCGTACAGACGTGCGTGAGGATGACGGGCACTGCCGGGGGTGAAAATGGCCGGTACGGGGAGCCGGGATAAAGGTAAAGATGAAGACGGTTGGATTAGTAGGTTGGCGTGGGATGGTGGGCTCTGTACTGATGCAACGCATGAGTGAAGAGCGCGATTTTGATGTGATCCGTCCGGTATTCTTCTCAACATCTCAGCACGGTCAGGCGGCCCCGGCCTTCGCGGGCCAGTCTGCTGGCACGCTGCAGGATGCCTTTGATATCGACGCGCTGAAAGCGCTGGATATTATCATTACCTGCCAGGGCGGGGACTACACCAGCGATATTTATCCTAAGCTGCGTGCGGCGGGCTGGAACGGGTACTGGATTGATGCCGCATCAACCCTGCGTATGAAAGATGACGCCATCATCATCCTCGACCCGGTAAACCACAAGGTGATCCATGATGGTCTGAACAACGGCATCAAAACCTTTGTGGGCGGCAACTGTACCGTCAGTCTGATGCTGATGTCGCTGGGCGGTCTGTTTGAAAACAACCTGGTGGAGTGGGCGTCGGTAGCAACGTACCAGGCGGCTTCCGGCGGCGGCGCACGTCATATGCGTGAACTGTTGACCCAGATGGGCATGCTGCATAACCACGTGGCAAAAGAGTTGCAGAATCCGGCTTCGGCCATCCTCGACATCGAGCGAAAAGTGACGGAGTTGAGTCGCACTGGCGTGCTGCCAACCGATAACTTTGGCGTCCCGCTGGCGGGAAGTCTGATCCCGTGGATCGACAAGCAGTTAGATAATGGCCAGACGCGCGAAGAGTGGAAAGGCCAGGCCGAAACCAACAAGATCCTGCGCACCCCAAGCGTGATCCCGGTTGATGGTCTCTGCGTTCGCGTCGGAGCGCTGCGCTGCCACAGCCAGGCTTTCACTCTGAAACTGAAAAAAGACGTGCCGCTGTCCGACATTGAGCAACTGCTGGCCGCGCACAACGAATGGGTTAGCGTGGTGCCAAACGACCGCGAGATTTCCATGCGTGAACTGACACCGGCCGCCGTCACCGGCACGCTGAAAACCCCGGTCGGGCGTCTGCGCAAGCTGAATATGGGGCCGGACTATCTTTCGGCCTTTACCGTGGGCGACCAGCTACTGTGGGGCGCGGCAGAGCCGCTGCGCCGGATGTTGCGCCTGCTGGTAGGGTAATTCCCTCCTGTTCCCCCGCCAGCGGCGGGGGACATGTCAGCCTGTTTCAGTGTGCATCACTGTTTTTCACGATTATTACCCGTACCTGCCTTTTTATTGACTGGCGATCCTTCCCGCCAGATTTCAGCCCCTCTTTACCCCCTGCGGCCTGGCTGCGAGCGGGCCTAAGAAGGTTCTGATGCTCCTGCCTCATGCCTTTACAGCAGCAAACTTTGATCTAAACGAAATATATTTACGCTTTCGCCCATGGCTATTGTTTTCCCCTGGCTATGCTTAAAACGTAACTGTCCCTAAAACATTTTGAGTTTTCGATACGTTATTTTTAGTTTTCGATACGTTATTTCTTGCACGCTGCGGTGGTTTTTTTCCAGTGGAGGGTTTCCTGCCGGTCAGCGTGCGTTGAGCTCAATGAAGAGCAGCGCACTGGCCATGACCGTTCAATGGAGACCGCCAGTCGCCTGCCACTCATCACGGGAAGAAAGTCATGTCAGAGCTTATGGATCGTCATGCAATTAACGCGTTAGTCTCGGGTCACTTTGCTGACCCCTTTTCACTCCTGGGTATGCACAAGACCGCGAAAGGTCTTGAGGTGCGTGCTCTGTTACCTGACGCCAGCGAAGTCTGGGTGATCGAAACCAGCACCGGAAACAAGTGTGTGCAGCTGGAGTCTCTGGACTCCCGGGGCTTTTTCCATGGGGTAATGCCGAAGCGTAAGAACCCGTTTCGCTATCAGCTGGCTGTTACCTGGCACGGGCAGCAGAATCTCATCGATGATGCATACCGCTTTGGCCCGCTGTTGCCGGAGATGGACAGCTGGCTGCTGGCTGAGGGCACCCACCTGCGCCCCTATGAGACCATGGGGGCCCATGCGGATGTGATTGACGGCGTCATTGGTACGCGCTTTGCCGTCTGGGCACCCAACGCGCAGCGCGTGTCCGTGGTCGGGGAATTTAACTACTGGGATGGCCGCCGGCATCCCATGCGCCTGCGTCGTGAAATGGGCGTATGGGAGCTGTTTATCCCGGCTGCCCGCCCCGGTCAGCTGTATAAATTTGAAATTATCGATAAAGACGGTCAGCTGAGATTAAAAGCTGACCCTTACGCCTTTGAGGCGCAGATGCGTCCGCAGACGGCATCAATGATTTGCGGTATCCCGGAAAAAACCACCCTGTCACCGGAGCGCCAGCGTGCCAATGGCTTTGATGCACCGATTTCCATTTATGAGGTTCACCTCGGGTCCTGGCGGCGTCATACCGATAACCACTTCTGGCTGAGTTATAAAGAGCTGGCAGAGCAGCTGGTGCCTTACGCCAAAGAGATGGGCTTTACCCATCTGGAGCTGCTGCCGATCAATGAGCACCCCTTTGACGGCAGCTGGGGCTACCAGCCACTGGGGATGTACGCCCCGACGCGGCGTTTCGGCACCCGTGATGATTTCCGCGCCTTTATCACCGCTGCCCATAATGCCGGGCTTAATGTGCTGCTGGACTGGGTTCCCGGTCATTTCCCTTCCGATGACTTTGGTCTGGCGAAGTTTGACGGCACGGAGCTGTACGAACATGGGGATCCGCGCGAGGGCTTCCATCAGGACTGGAACACGCTGATTTATAACTTTGGCCGTCGTGAGGTGAGTAACTATCTCGCCGGCAATGCGCTGTACTGGATCGAGCGTTTTGGCATTGACGGGCTGCGGGTGGATGCGGTTGCCTCGATGATTTACCGTGACTACAGCCGCGCCGAAGGCGAGTGGGTGCCTAATCACCTGGGGGGGCGCGAGAACCTGGAGGCGATCGCCTTCCTGCGTTACACCAACCGAACCCTCGGCCATGCGGCCCCGGGCTCCATCACCGTGGCCGAAGAGTCGACTGACTTTGATGGCGTGTCGCGGCCGCCGGAAATGGGCGGGCTGGGCTTCTGGTTCAAATGGAACCTCGGCTGGATGCACGACACGCTCGACTATATGAAGCTTGATCCGATTCACCGCCGTCATCACCACAATCTGATGACCTTCGGCATGCTTTACAACTACACCGAAAACTTCGTCCTGCCGCTGTCGCACGATGAAGTCGTACACGGAAAACGTTCGATTCTTGACCGGATGCCGGGGGATGCCTGGCAGAAGTTTGCCAACCTGCGTGCTTACTACGGCTGGATGTTTGGTTTCCCCGGTAAGAAGCTGCTGTTTATGGGGAATGAATTCGCTCAGGGCAAAGAGTGGAACCACGATACCAGCCTCGACTGGCATCTGCTGGAAGGGGAGGACAACTGGCACAACGGCGTACAGCGCCTGGTGCGGGATCTGAACCACACTTACCGGGCGCATACGCCGCTCTACCAGCAGGACTTCGACCCGGCAGGGTTTGAGTGGCTGGTCGTGGATGATTTTGATAACTCCGTGTTTGTCTTTGTCCGCCGTGACCGCGACGGTAACGAGCTGATCGTCGCCAGTAACTTTACGCCGGTGCCGCGCTATGACTATCGCTTTGGCGTGTCCGGTGCCGGACGCTGGCGCGAAGTGCTGAACACGGATTCGGGTCACTATCACGGCGGTAACAACGGCAACCTCGGGACGGTCAGTACCGATGACTGGGGCAGCCATAACCGCAGCCACTCTCTGAGTCTGACGCTGCCCGCCCTGTCTACGCTGTGGCTGGTGCGGGAGGCGGAATGACACCGTTACGGGAGGGGCAACCGGCACCACGCGGTGCCAGCTACGACGGCAAAGGCGTGAATTTTACGCTGTTCTCCCAGCATGCGGAACGTGTCGAGCTGTGCCTGTTTGATGCCAGCGGCGTGGAAACACGCGTGGACCTTCCGGCACGAAGCGGTGATATCTGGCACGGCTATCTTCCCGCCTGTAAACCGGGGCAGCGTTACGGCTACCGCGTCCACGGCCCCTGGCGGCCGCAGCAGGGCCAGCGCTTTAATCCGGCCAAACTGCTGCTCGACCCCTGTGCACAGGATGTGGTGGGAGAAGTGAGCGACGACCCGTGCTTCCAGTGCGGGGAGGAGCAGCCTGACGCGACTGACAGCGGGCCCCTCGCACCAAAGGGCGTGGTACGGGCCGGTGATTTTGACTGGGGCAACGATGTTGCCCCCCGCGTGCCCTGGGGCAGTACCGTCATTTATGAGGCCCACGTGCGCGGCCTGACAAAACAGCATCCGGACATCCCGGAAGCCCTGCGCGGCACCTATGCGGCACTCGGCCATCCGGTGATGATCGACTACTTCCAGCGTCTGGGGATCACCAGCCTGGAACTGTTGCCCGTCGCCTGCTTCGCCAGCGAACCCCGGCTGCTCAGAATGGGCCTGAGTAACTACTGGGGATATAACCCGCTGGCCTGTTATGCGCTGGAGGCACGCTATGCTTCCTGTGAAGACAATCCGCGTCAGGAGTTTCAGCAGGCGGTAAAAGCGCTGCATCAGGCCGGGATTGAGGTGATCCTTGACGTGGTGTTCAACCACACGGCCGAGCTGGAAGAGAGCGGTCCCACGCTGTCAATGCGTGGTATCGACAACCAGAGTTACTACTGGCTGGACGGCCAGGGTGACTATCAGAACTGGACGGGCTGTGGCAACACGCAGAATCTCAGCCATCCGCAGGTCATGGGGTGGATGCTGGACTGCCTGCGTTACTGGGTCGAGGAGTGCCATGTTGATGGTTTTCGCTTTGACCTGGCCACCGTGCTGGGGCGTACACCGGACTATCAGCAGAACGCGCCGTTGTTCCAGGCCATTGCCGCCGATCCGCTGCTGTCGGGCTGCAAGCTGATTGCCGAACCCTGGGATATCGGCCCCGGCGGCTATCAGGTTGGCAACTTTCCGCCTCCCTTTGCGGAATGGAATGACCATTTCCGCGACACTGCGCGGCGCTACTGGCTGCACGGTGAGATGACCAACGGTGATTTTGCACGCCGTTTTGCCGGGTCGGCCGATGTGTTTGACCGCAACGGTCGTCGCCCGTCCGCCAGCATCAATTTAGTAACCGCTCACGACGGCTTTACGCTGCGCGATGTGGTGAGTTTTGAACGTAAACACAATGAGGCCAACGGCGAAGATAACCGTGACGGCAGCAGCAATAACTTCAGCCATAACCACGGCGTTGAAGGACTGAATGCGCCGCTGCTGGTGGTGGAACACCGCCGCCGCAGCGTCCATGCCCTGCTGACCACGCTGCTGCTGGCGCAGGGCACGCCGATGTTGCTGGCCGGGGACGAGCACGGGCACAGCCAGCACGGGAACAATAATGCGTACTGCCAGGATAACCCGCTGACGTGGTTCGACTGGCAGCAGCACGATCGCGGGCTGTTTGCCTTCACCGCCACCCTGATCCACCTGCGCCGCCGGATCCCGGCACTGCAGAGCGATCGCTGGTGGCAGGAGGGAGATGGCAATGTTGAGTGGCTGAACGACCAGGGACAGCCGCTGACGACTGCGCAGTGGGAGCAGGGGATACATCGTATGCAGATCAGGCTGTCACAGCACTGGTTGTTAACGATCAACGCCACCGAAGACGTGTATGACCTGGTGTTACCTGAAGGGCAATGGCACGCCATACCCCCCTTCGCCGGGGATGATAACCCGATCCTGTCAACTGTCTGGCATGGGGCCGCACACGGAGTGTGTGTGTTCCACGAACAATCATAATAGGAATCAGACATGGCCAAATTAGATAAGAACGACCCTGTAATGCTGGCAAGGCAATTACCGACACAAACGGTGGCGCTGATCCTCGCGGGTGGCCGCGGTACGCGTCTGAAGGATCTCACCGCCAAGCGCGCCAAACCTGCCGTCCACTTTGGCGGTAAGTTTCGTATTATCGACTTTGCGCTGTCGAACTGTCTGAATTCCGGTATCCGGCGGATTGCGGTCATCACGCAGTATCAGTCGCATACGCTGGTGCAGCATATTCAGCGCGGCTGGTCCTTCCTCAACGAAGAGATGAATGAGTTTGTCGATCTGCTGCCTGCCCAGCAGCGTCTCTCTACTGACCACTGGTATCGCGGCACCGCGGATGCCGTCACTCAGAACCTGGATATTATTCGCCGCTATCGGGCGCAGTACATCGTCATTCTGGCCGGGGATCACATCTACAAGATGGACTACTCGCGCATGCTGATTGATCACGTAGAAAACGGGGCGCGCTGCACCATCGCCTGTCTGCCGGTCCCCCTGGAGGAGGCCAGCGCGTTTGGCGTGATGAAGGTGGATGAAGATAACAAAGTGGTGGAGTTCCTGGAGAAACCGGAGAACCCGCCGGCAATGCCGGGGGACAGCCGCCGGGCGTTAGCCAGTATGGGCATCTATGTTTTTGATGCCGAATATCTTTTTGGCCTGCTGGAAGAGGATCAGGAGCTGCCGCAATCCAGCCATGACTTTGGCAAAGACCTGCTGCCCAAAATCGTGGCCAGTGGCGAAGCGCTGGCCCACTCGTTCAGCCTCTCCTGCGTTCAGCATGATGAGACCGCAGAACCCTACTGGCGCGATGTCGGTACGCTGGAAGCATACTGGAAAGCCAACCTGGATCTCGCCTCGGTGATGCCAGAACTGGATATGTATGACAGTACCTGGCCTATCCGCACCCATATGGAACCGCTGCCCCCTGCCAAGTTTGTGCAGGATCGCTCGGGCAGCCACGGTATGACAATGAATTCACTGGTTTCAGGGGGCTGCATTATCTCTGGTTCCGTGGTGGTGAACTCGGTGCTGTTCTCCCGGGTTCGAATTAACTCCTTCTGCAATATTGAGTCATCGGTTTTACTGCCAGACGTTGAGGTGGGCCGTTCCTGCCGCCTGAGACGTTGTGTGATAGATCGTGCCTGCGTACTGCCAGAAGGAACGGTAATTGGTGAAAACCCGGATGACGATGCCCGGCGCTTCCACCGATCGGAAGAAGGGATCGTTCTTGTCACAAGGACAATGCTGGCGAAGCTTGGCTGGCGTTAATCAGACGCAATAACACGTCAATATGACTGTACCCGAGCGATGCAGCTAAAACTGATGCAGTTTGAGTTGCTCAGGGTATATGAAAAGGAGCCGATAATGCAGGTGCTACACGTCTGTTCAGAAATTTTCCCGCTGCTGAAAACCGGCGGACTTGCTGATGTTATTGGGGCATTACCGGCGGCGCAAATTGCAGATGGGACGGATACCCGGGTGCTGTTACCCGGCTTTCCGGCTCTGACCAAAGGCATCACCGATATTCAGGTGGTGGCGAAGCTGCAAACGTTTGCCGGCGATGTCGAGTTACATTTTGGTCAATTTGATGGCGTGGGGATTTACTTGATCGATGCACCGGGTCTGTACAACCGACCCGGCAGCCCGTATCACGATGAGTCGCAGTATGCCTATCCTGACAACCATGTGCGCTTTGCACTGCTGGGATGGATAGCCTGTGAACTGGCCTGTGGCCTGGACGACTGGTGGCGGCCCGACGTGGTTCATGCGCACGACTGGCATGCCGGTCTCGCCTGTGCCTATCTGGCCGCACGCGGACGCCCGGCGAAATCGGTGTTTACGGTGCATAACCTGGCGTATCAGGGGCTGTTTGACGCCCGGCACCTGGATCTGTTGCAGATCCCATCGTCATTCTTCACCATGCACGGCCTGGAATTCTACGGTCAGATTTCTTTCCTTAAAGCCGGGCTATTTTATGCCGATCATATCACTGCTGTCAGCCCAACCTACGCACGGGAGATCACCCTGCCGGAGTTTGGCTATGGCATGGAAGATCTGCTGAAACAGCGCCAGCTGGAGGGACGGTTGACCGGGATCCTGAACGGTGTCGATCCGGCCATCTGGGATCCGGAGCACGATCTGCTGCTGAATGCGCGTTATAACCGTGATGTGCTGGACGCCAAACTGGAAAACAAACGGCAGTTGCAGATCACCATGGGGCTGAACGTGGATGATAAAGCGCCGGTCTTTGCCGTGGTCAGCCGTTTAACCAAGCAGAAGGGGCTGGATCTGGTGCTGGAAGCCCTGCCGGGGCTGCTGGAGCAGGGCGGTCAGCTGGTCCTGCTGGGCGCGGGGGATGCCGAACTGCAGCAGGGGTTCCTTGCGGCGGCAGCAGAGTATCCGGGCCAGGTGGGGGTGCAGATTGGCTATCACGAAGCGTTCTCGCATCGCATTATCGGCGGGGCCGATGTGATTATGGTGCCGAGCCGCTTCGAACCCTGCGGTCTGACGCAGCTTTACGGATTGAAATATGGCACGCTGCCGTTAGTGCGGCGAACGGGGGGGCTGGCCGATACGGTCAATGACAGCTCGCTGGAAAACCTGGCGGACGGTATCGCCAGTGGTTTTGCCTTTGAAGACAGTAACGCATGGTCGTTATTGCGTGCGATTCGACGTGCTTTTGTTCTCTGGTCCCGTCCTTCGTTGTGGCGCTATGTTCAGCGCCAGGCAATGGGGATGGATTTTAGCTGGCAGGTGGCTGCAGTGGCCTACCGCGATCTCTATCAACGTTTGTTGTAACCAGAAAATGGGAAATTGATATGAACGCACCGTTCTCCTATGCCTCACCGACGCTCAGTGTCGACGCACTTAAGCATTCGATAGCCTATAAGCTGATGTTTACCATCGGCAAAGATCCGTCTATCGCCAACAAGCACGAGTGGCTGAATGCCACCCTGCTGGCCGTGCGTGACCGTATGGTCGAGCGCTGGCTGCGCTCCAACCGGGCCCAGCTGTCGCAGGATGTGCGCCAGGTCTATTACCTGTCGATGGAGTTTCTGGTGGGCCGCACCCTTTCGAATGCGCTGCTGGCCATGGGGATCTACGACGATGCCCGGTCGGCGCTGGAAGAGATGGGGTTTGATCTTGAAGAACTGATTGAAGAGGAGAGCGACCCGGGGTTAGGGAATGGCGGCCTGGGTCGTCTGGCGGCCTGTTTCCTTGATTCACTCGCCACGCTCGGCCTGCCCGGTCGTGGTTACGGGATCCGCTACGAATACGGGATGTTTAAGCAGAATATCGTGGACGGGCGTCAGGCCGAGTCACCGGATTACTGGCTGGAATACGGCAACCCGTGGGAGTTTCAGCGCTTTAACACCCGTTATAAGGTGCGCTTTGGCGGCCGCATCCAGCAGGAGGGCAGCCGCGCCCGCTGGGTAGAAACCGAAGAGGTGCTGGCCACCGCCTACGACCAGATTATTCCGGGCTATGATACGGATGCCACCAACACGCTGAGGCTGTGGGGAGCGCAGGCAAGTAATGAGATCAATCTGGGGAAATTTAACCAGGGTGACTACTTTGCTGCGGTGGAAGATAAAAACCACTCCGAAAACGTGTCGCGGGTACTCTATCCTGATGACTCAACCTACTCCGGGCGGGAGTTGCGCCTGCGCCAGGAATATTTCCTCGTGTCGGCGACGGTTCAGGATATTCTCCATCGCCACTGGGCCATGCATCAGACCTTCGATAACCTGGCCGATAAAATTGCGCTGCATCTCAACGATACGCACCCGGTACTGGCGATCCCTGAGCTGATGCGTGTGCTGATCGACGAGAACAAGTTTACCTGGGACGATGCGTTTGAAATTACCTGTCAGGTGTTCTCCTACACTAACCACACGCTGATGCAGGAAGCGCTGGAAACCTGGCCGGTAGATATGATCGGCAAAATTCTGCCGCGACATCTGCAAATCATCTTCGATATCAACGACTACTTCCTGAAAACCATTCAGGAATACTACCCAGATGACTGGGAGCTGCTGTCACGTATCTCGATTATTGATGAGAACAATGGCCGCCGTATTCGTATGGCCTGGCTGGCGGTCGTGGTCAGCCACAAGGTCAACGGCGTATCAGAACTGCACTCCAATCTGATGGTGCAGTCGTTGTTTGCCGATTTCGCCAAACTGTTCCCCGGTCGTTTCTGCAATAAAACCAACGGCGTGACGCCTCGCCGCTGGCTGGCGCTGGCTAACCCGGCGCTGTCCAACGTGCTGGACGAGGCGATTGGCCGTAACTGGCGTACCGAACTGAGCCAGCTGGCCGAGCTTGAGCAGCATATTGATTACCCGGAGTTTATTCAGCAGATCAGCAGCGCCAAGCTGGTGAATAAAAAGCGCCTCGCGGCATGGGTAAGCCAGAAAATGGATATCGTCATCGATCCGCGCGCCATGTTTGACGTGCAGATTAAGCGTATTCACGAGTACAAACGTCAGCTCCTTAACGTGCTGCACGTGATCACCCGCTACAACCGTATCAAAGCCGACCCGACCGCCGACTGGGTGCCGCGCGTGAATATTTTCGCCGGGAAAGCCGCGTCAGCCTACTTTATGGCGAAGCATATAATTCATTTGATTAACGATGTCGCGCAGGTGATCAATAACGATCCGCAGGTGAAGAACAAGCTGAAAGTGGTGTTTATTCCAAACTACGGCGTCAGCCTCGCGCAGATCATTATCCCGGCGGCCGATCTCTCTGAACAGATCTCGCTGGCGGGTACGGAAGCCTCCGGTACCAGTAATATGAAGTTCGCTCTGAACGGCGCGCTGACCATTGGTACGCTGGACGGGGCCAATGTGGAGATGCAGGAGCACGTCGGGGAAGAGAATATCTTTATCTTCGGCAATACCACGCCGCAGGTGGAGCAGTTGCGTAACAACGGCTATAACGGGCGTGATGTTTACGAAAAAGATGCTGAACTGCATCAGGTGCTGACGCAAATTGCTACCGGCCTGTTCAGCCCGCAGGAGCCAGGACGCTACCGCAACATCTTTGATTCTCTGGTTAGCCTGGGCGACCACTACCAGCTGCTGGCTGACTACCGCAGCTATGTGGATACGCAGGACAAGGTGGATAAGCTGTATCGTAATCAGGATGAGTGGACGCGCTGTGCGGTGCACAACATTGCCAATATGGGGTATTTCTCGTCGGATCGCACCATTCAGGAGTATGCGGATGAGATCTGGGGAATAAAACCAATCAGGTTATAAACGGACAAAAGGGTCGACCGCATAACGAGGCCGACCCTTTTTCAGCATCACTATCGGGGGCGACCTACTGTTAAGGTCGCCCCTTTTTTATGATGCCAGCGACAGCGAGGCTGGTTTTTTACCGTGTTCTGCCAGCCATGCCGTGATGCGGGCCTGCTGTTCGTCGTTCAGCCACATCCCTTCTTTCGTCCGGCGCCAGATGGCATCGTCGGTCACGCGCACCCACTCATTGTCGACCAGGTAACGCAGCTCCGCTTCGTAGAAGTGGTGGCCAAACAGCTCACCCAGATCGTCAAGACTGGTGGCGTCTTTCAGCAACACTTCCGTATTACTGCCGTAGGTACGGGCATAGTGGCGGGCCATCTCTTCGGTAATGAACGGGAAGCGGCGACGCAGCGTGGCGGCATAGTCTTCACGCGTTCCGGCAAAACTCCCGCCTGGCAGCACACAGTTTTTCGTCCAGGCTGCACCGATGTTCGGATAGTACTTGCTCAGTTTCTCCATCGCATGTTCTGCCAGCTTACGATAGGTCGTCAGCTTGCCGCCAAAAACGGACAGCAGCGGAGCCTGGCCAGCGTCATCATGTACGTCCAGCGTGTAGTCGCGGGTGATGGCCTGCGGAGAATCAGACTCGTCATCGCACAGCGGACGTACGCCGGAGTAAGTCCAGACAATATCGTCACGGGCCAGATCTTTCCTGAAGTGAGCGTTAAACACCTTCAGCAGATAGTCGATTTCGTTATCGTCAATTTTTACATTGTGCGGATCGCCTTTGTACTCAACATCGGTGGTACCGATAATCGAGAACTCGTCCATCCACGGAATAACGAACACAATGCGGTTGTCTTCGTTCTGCAGAATATAAGCCTGCTTCTGGGTATGTACGCGCGGGACCACAATGTGGCTGCCTTTGATCAGGCGGATGCCATAAGGCGACTTCAGCTTCAGGCTGTCATCAAACAGCTGTTTCACCCACGGGCCGGCGGCATTGACGAGGCCTTTAGCCTGCCACGTAAAGGTTTTACCGCTGTCGACGTCTTCCGCTTCCACGGTCCACAGCCCGTTTTCACGCCAGGCACGGGTTACCCGGGTGCGGGTGCGTACTTCACCGCCGCGTTTTTCCACTTCCTGCGCGTTCAGGACCACAAGGCGGGCATCGTCTACCCAGCAGTCGGAATATTCGAAACCGCGCACGATCTCAGGCTTAAGCACTGAATCTGAGCCAAAACGCAAACCTTTACTGCCCGGCAGGCTGGTACGCTTACCCAGGTGATCGTACATAAACAGCCCGACACGGATCATCCACGCCGGACGCAGATGCGGACGGTGCGGCAGGCGGAAACGCATAGGGAACGCGATGTGTGGGGCCATTTTCAGCAGCACTTCGCGCTCGGCCAGTGCTTCACTGACCAGACGGAATTCGTAGTGTTCCAGATAGCGCAGGCCACCGTGGATTAATTTTGAACTGGCAGAAGAGGTGGCGCAGGCGAGATCTTGCGCCTCCAGCATCAGTACTGACAGACCGCGCCCGGCAGCGTCAGCCGCAATGCCCGCACCGTTAATACCGCCGCCGATTACGATCAGGTCTTTGGTTTCCACGTCATCTCCTCCGATGTTCGGAATCTTTCAATAATGTTCGTTTTCGAGCATTATACTAATCGTAAACCAACATTGATGCCAGCGTTAACCTAATAAAAACATTTATGCGTGATGCAGGTAACATATTTGCTGCAAGAAAAAGGCTATCTCCCTGCTAACCGCCGGGTTATTGTGCGCCCGCTTCAGGCTACAATAGGGCCAATTTGGTTACTATTTGGCTTTTAATGAGAACCCACCATGGAACAATTTGAGTGCATTAACGTAGAGCAGGCGCAGCAGAAACTCGCCGAAGACAATGCGTTGCTGGTTGATATTCGCGATCCGCAGAGTTTTGCTATGGCTCATGCCAGCGGTGCTTTCCATCTGACCAATGATTCCCTGCCTGCGTTTATTGCTCAGGCGGCGCTGACCACTCCGGTACTGGTGATGTGCTATCACGGCAACAGCAGCAAGGGGGCCGCGCAGTATCTGTTGAATCAGGGTTTTACCCAGGCCTACAGCATTGATGGCGGTTTTGACGCCTGGCGTAATGCTTTCCCGCAGCAGGTTAACTCACTATAACGCTGACCTTGTGGTCAGCTGGCGCGCTTTCCCCTGCTCTCGGTAGGGGGAAGACGGTATACTGCCCGCTTTGTCTGGTTAGATTGAAAGGAAGCCGTTTCAATTATGCGCATCACCCATTTTACCCATCTGCGCCCGGCTCAGGCGTTTGTCGACTACATGGCCACGCGCGGCGTGACGTTGCGCGTCGAGCACGACAATGGTTACACCCTGTGGCTGGATGATGAAACGCAGCTCACGGTGGTCGAAAACGAACTTAACCAGTTCATTCGCGACCCCAACCACGTCCGCTACCAGGCCGCAAGCTGGCAGTCGGGCAGCACCGACAGTGGCATCCACTATCAGCACACCTCCCTGATGGCCAACGTGCGCGATCGCGCCGGGCCATTAACCCTGCTGGTGATGGCTGCCTGTATTCTGGTGTTTATCCTGATGCAGGTCTTCGGGGACCGGGCGGTGATGAGCCTGCTTTCCTGGCCTGATGCTGACCAGCACTTTGAGCTGTGGCGCTGGTTCAGCCATGCACTGCTGCATTTTTCATTGCTGCACATTTTGTTTAATCTGATGTGGTTTTGGTTCCTGGGCGGCACGCTGGAAAAGCGGCTCGGTAGCGGTAAGCTGTTCGTCATTATGGTGATTTCCTCGCTGCTGAGCGGCTGGATGCAGGCCAAGTTCAGCGGCGTCCTGTTCGGCGGGCTTTCCGGTGTAGTGTATGCCCTGATGGGGTATTCGTGGTTATGCGGTGAGCGTGCGCCGGAACGCGGTATCTTCCTGCAGCGCGGGCTGATGGTTTTCGCCGTGCTCTGGCTGCTGGTCGGTTATTTCGGCTGGTTCGGCCTGTCGATTGCCAATGCGGCCCACGTTACCGGCCTGCTGGTCGGACTGGTGATGGCCTTTGTCGATACGCGTCAGATAAAACGGTAAAAGGGGAAGATCTTGAAGCAGACACAACGACATGACGCCATCATCGATTTGGTGCGTCGTCAGGGATATGTCAGTACCGAAGAGCTGGTGGAGCATTTCGACGTCAGTCCGCAGACCATCCGCCGCGACTTAAACGATCTGGCCGAGCAGAACAAAATTCAGCGTCACCACGGCGGTGCAGCGCTGCCTTCCAGTTCAGAAAATACCGCCTGGCAGGATCGTAAAATGATGTGGTCGGCGGAGAAAGCGCGCATCGCGCAGCGTGTCGCCAGCCAGATCCCCGACGGGGCCTCTCTGTTTATTGATATCGGCACCACGCCGGAAGCGGTCGCCCACGCCCTGATGAACCACAGTAACCTGCGCATTGTGACCAATAATCTGAATGTTGCGGTGCTGCTGATGGCGAAGCCAGATTTTCGCCTGATCCTGGCGGGGGGCGAAGTGCGCACCCGTGACGGCGGTATTATGGGGGAAGCCACTCTCGACTACATCTCTCAGTTTCGCCTTGATTATGGCATTCTGGGGATCAGTGGCATCGATATGGACGGTTCTCTGCTGGATTTCGACTACCACGAAGTGCGTACCAAACGGGCGATTATCGAGAACTCCCGCTGCGTGATGCTGGTGGCCGACCATTCAAAGTTTGGGCGTAACGCGATGGTGAACCTCGGTAATATGGGGTTAATCGATTATCTGTTTACCGACGAAGCGCCTCCTCCGAGCGTGATGAAAACCATCGAACAGCATGAAGTCCACCTGGAACTCTGCTAAGGCGACCGCGGGCGGCTAAAAAAAGGCCGCCCGCTGCTGGCACCTTTTACGAATTCACTCATACTTATTTCAGTCTCTCTTTTTCTGCTTCTATTCTCTCCTTTTCGGGCGTGCAGTCAGTTCTGTGCCCCTTCTCCGTGCGCTTTATCCGGGCCTCTCGCCCGGTTTGTTATATCCCTCTAGCTGGTTTTTTTTGCTTTTTTTTCGCTCATCGCATTCTGCGGTGAGCTTTTTTTCGTTTTGGCGTCTTAACTGTAAGGTGCCTGGTCACCTTTTCGCCCGTCCATTTTAAGAGGGACTCTATGACGCAACAGAAATTTAACCGGGCGCGCTTTGATGCGGCCCTGACTCGTCAGTGGCAGCGCCTCGGCTATGCCAGCGCCGCAGAGATGACGGCCCATCAGTGGTGGCAGGCCGTCAGCGGCGCACTGGCTGAGCTGCTGGCCGCGCAGCCGGTGGCCAGCGTGGGGAAGAAACAGCGCCACGTTAACTATATTTCCATGGAGTTTCTGATTGGCCGTCTGACCGGCAATAACCTGCTCAATCTGGGCTGGTATGACGACGTCAAAGCGGCGCTGGCTGAGCATCAGTGCGACCTGAGCACGCTGCTGGAAGAAGAGACCGATCCGGCGCTGGGCAACGGCGGGCTGGGACGGCTGGCAGCCTGCTATCTGGATTCGATGGCCACCGTCGGGCAGTCCGCCACCGGCTACGGCCTCAACTACCAATATGGTCTGTTTCGGCAGTCCTTTGACGACGGGCATCAGACGGAAGCCCCGGACGACTGGCAGCGCGATCGTTACCCCTGGTTCCGGCACAACGCGGCGCTGGACGTCAGCGTGGGCATCGGTGGTACCGTCATAAAAAGCGCAGAGGGTCGCCTGTCATGGCACCCGGCCTTTACCCTGCGCGGCGAAGCCTGGGACCTGCCGGTGACCGGCTATCGCAACGGTGTGGTGCAGCCGCTGCGGCTGTGGCAGGCCACCCATGCCCATCCGTTTGATCTGACCTTATTTAACGACGGCAAATTCCTGGCGGCTGAACAACAGGGTATTGATGCTGCGAAGCTGACGAAGGTCCTGTATCCGAATGATAATCATCAGGAGGGTAAACGCCTGCGCCTGATGCAGCAGTATTTCCAGTGCGCCTGTTCCGTGGCCGACATTCTGCGCCGCCATCACCGGGCCGGTCACAGCATCCATACGTTGCCGGATTATGAGGTGATCCAGCTCAACGACACCCATCCCACGATTGCCATCCCTGAAATGCTGCGCGTGCTGCTGGACGAGCATCAGCTCAGTTGGGATGACGCCTGGGCCATCACCAGCCAGACTTTCGCCTATACCAACCATACGCTGATGCCTGAAGCGCTGGAGCGCTGGGACGAGCGCCTGGTTCGCAGCCTGCTACCGCGTCATTTCATCCTGATTAAAGAGATCAACCGCCGCTTTAAAAAAGTCGTGGAGAAGCAGTGGCCGGGGGATGAACAGGTCTGGGCAAAACTGGCGGTGATGTATGATAAACAGGTGCGGATGGCGAACCTTTGCGTGGTCAGCGGCTTTGCCGTCAACGGCGTTGCTGCGCTGCACTCTGAGCTGGTGGTAAAAGATCTGTTCCCGGAATATCACCAGCTGTGGCCGGAGAAATTCCATAACGTTACTAACGGCATCACGCCGCGCCGCTGGCTGAAGCAGTGTAATCCTGCCCTCGCCGGGCTGATTGATGACCGGCTGAAAGTGGAGTGGGCGAACAACCTGGATGCCCTGAAGGGGCTGGAGGCCTTTGCCGGCAACAAGGCCTTCCGTAAACAGTATCGCCAGATTAAGCGCGCCAATAAGCTGCGGCTGGCGGAGTATATTGCGCAGCGAACCGGCATTGTGGTTAACCCGGAGGCGCTGTTTGACGTGCAGATCAAGCGCCTGCATGAGTACAAGCGCCAGCATCTGGGCCTGCTGCATATCCTCTCTCTGTACCGGCGGCTGCGTGATAACCCCGCGCTGGACGTGGTACCGCGCGTGTTCCTCTTCGGTGCCAAAGCCGCGCCGGGCTACTACCTGGCAAAAAATATTATTTATGCCATCAATAAGGTGGCAGAGAAGATCAACCACGACCCGCTGATTGGCGACAGGCTGAAGGTGGTATTCATTCCTGATTACCGCATCACCGCCGCGGAGCTGATCATTCCGGCGGCCGATCTGTCAGAGCAGATCTCCACCGCCGGGTATGAGGCCTCCGGCACCGGGAATATGAAACTGGCGCTGAACGGGGCTCTTACCATCGGTACGCTGGACGGGGCCAACGTGGAGATCGCTGAACAGGTTGGCCCGGAGAATATCTTCATCTTTGGCCATACGGCAGACCAGGTTAAGGCACTGAAAGCCGGCGGTTACGATCCGATCAAGCTACGTAAAAAAGATAAACATCTGGATAGCCTGCTGAAAGAGCTGGAAAAAGGGTTCTTCAGCGGCGGGGATAAACATGCTTTCGATATGATGCTGTACAGCCTGGGCAAAGGGGGCGATCCGTGGCTGGTGCTGGCCGATTTTGCCAGCTACTGCGAAGCACAGGCGAGGGTGGAGGCGCTGTACCTTGACCAGGAGGCCTGGACTACCGCGGCGATCCTGAATACCGCCCGTACCGGGATGTTCAGCGCCGATCGTTCCGTACGGGATTATCAGCAGCGTATCTGGCAGGCAAAACGGCTCGGGAGGGGTGATGGACGAGAAAAAGCGTGAACAGGCCGCTGAGGCCGCCGGAATTGCAGCCCGCTATATTAATGCC
Source organism: Erwinia sp. PME.40.26/001 (assembly GCF_055556675.1). Taxonomy (NCBI): domain Bacteria; kingdom Pseudomonadati; phylum Pseudomonadota; class Gammaproteobacteria; order Enterobacterales; family Erwiniaceae; genus Erwinia; species Erwinia sp. PME.40.26/001. The sequence continues at coordinate 94,569 of NZ_JBVHNP010000003.1, read as the reverse complement.
CGCGGGCAGCCGGAAGCGGTCAGTCCCGGCACGCGTGACAAACTTCTGGCGGCGATGGCCCCACGCCCCAGGGCAGGCAGTACGCCATTGCCACCCTGCCAGGTGCTGCTGAAGAAGCGCGTACAGCGGCTGCTGACCGGCGGGAAGGGGGAGTATCACTGGCGCTTTGACAGCGAGCAGGGCAAAACCTGTAACGGCACCGTCTCCGCCGGAGAGAGTATTACCCTGCCGGCGAACCTGCCGGAGGGCTACCATCAGCTACTGCTGACGCAGGGGAAAAAGCAGTGGTGCTGTCGGATCATTATCGCGCCGAAACGCTGCTATGAACCTGAGGCGCTCAAGCGCGGCGACAAACTGTGGGGTGCCTGCGTGCAGCTCTATACGCTGCGGTCGGCGCATAACTGGGGCATGGGCGATTTTGGTGATTTAAAGCGTATGGTCAGCGATATTGCCACACGCGGTGGCGCATTTATCGGGCTGAATCCCATACATGCGCTTTACCCTTCGCAACCTGAAAATGCCAGCCCGTACAGCCCCTCTTCGCGGCGCTGGCTGAATGTGATGTATATCGATGTGGCTGCCGTCGCGGATTTTCAGCACAGCCCTGCCGCTCAGCGCTGGTGGCAGAAAAAGAGTACGCAGACCACCATCCAGACTGCACGTGACGCCGACCGGGTTGACTATGCCCGCGTGGGGGCGCTGAAAATCGACGGGCTGCGGCATGCCTGGCAGCACTTTACGGGACGGGATGCCGGGGATGACAGCGTGGTGCAGTTCGCCGCTTTTGTTGAACAAGGGGGGCAAAGCCTGCTGAATCAGGCATCCTATGATGCGCTGCACTGCGCCCTGCTGAAGGAGGATCCCGCGCGCTGGGGCTGGCCGGCCTGGCCGGAAGCGTACCGGCACGGGGATAATGAGGCGGTGCAGCAGTTTTGCCGTGAGCAGCATGATGAGGTGCGGTTCTGGCTGTGGCTGCAGTGGCTGGCGAACCGTCAGTTTGATGAATGCTGGCAGTGTTGCCAGGCGCATCAGATGGCGGTGGGGCTCTATCGGGATCTGGCCGTGGGCGTGGCCGAAGGGGGAGCAGACACCTGGTGCGATCGTGAGCTTTACCGTCTGCAGGCTTCGGTGGGTGCGCCACCGGATATCCTCGGGCCGCAGGGGCAAAACTGGGGGCTGCCGCCGATGGATCCGCACATCATGACGGCACGTGGCTACCAGCCGTTTATCGACCTGCTGCGCGCCAATATGGCAAGCTGCGGTGCGCTCCGCATCGACCATGTCATGTCGCTGCTGCGTCTGTGGTGGATCCCCTACGGTGAAACGGCAAACTTTGGTGCGTATGTTCATTATCCGGTGGACGACCTGATGGCGATCCTGGCGCTGGAGAGCCAGCGTCATCAGTGCATGGTGATCGGTGAGGATCTGGGGACGGTGCCGGAGGAGATCGTCGGCAAGCTGCGCGACAGCGGCATCTATTCATGGAAGGTGCTCTACTTTGAGCAGGAGGGAGAGGATCGTTACCGGTCACCCTCCGCCTGGCCGCGTCAGTCGATGGCCAGCGCCACCACGCACGATCTGCCGACCCTGCGCGGGTTCTGGAGCGCCGGCGATCTCACGCTTGGTGAAACGCTGGGGCTCTATCCGGATAAGGTGATACTCCGCGGGCTGTATGACCAGCGGGTCCGGCAAAAGCAGGCGCTGCTGGATGCACTACACCGCTACGGATGTGTGCCAAAACGCTGCGGTAAGCAGGCTGATAAGATGGAGATGTCGGCGGTGCTCAACCGTGGCCTGCAGCGGTTTATCGCTGACAGTAACAGTGCGCTGCTGGGGCTGCAGCCGGAGGACTGGCTGGATATGGCCGATCCGGTGAACGTGCCGGGGACCACCGATGAGTACCCCAACTGGCGGCGTAAACTGAGTATGACGCTGGAGGCGATGTTTGCTGATAAAGAGGTTAACCGCTTAATTAAAGATATTAATCATCGGCGTAAAGCCTGACGACAAGGGCAAACCAGCGGCATCGGGGAGGAACAGGAAAAAGGTCGTCTCATGCGGTGACATATCTTCGGTCTTTGTCCGCGTGTGACGATGGGGTTATCGGCAGGGGCGGACCTTCTTTCAGGCCCGCCCCTTGCGAGGTTGTCGTCCGTCATTACGCCGTAAAGGCTTTAAAAATAACCGAGCCGTTCACTCCTCCAAAACCAAAGCCATTGACCAGTACACTGCGGATGGTCACGGGCTGCGCGGTATTTTTCACGATATTTAGCCCCTTTGCGGCCTCGTCGAGGCGATCAATATTGAGCGACGGCGGGGCAATCTGCTCACGCATGGCCATCAGCGAGAATATCGCGCCGACGGCTCCGGCCGCGCCTAACAGATGCCCGGTGGCAGACTTGGTCGAAGAAATCGCCGTATGTGCGCCGTCACCCAGCACCCGACGCAGCGCATTGATTTCGGCAAGATCGCCGACCGGCGTTGAAGTAGAATGCGCATTGATATAATCCACATCGCGCCCTGTTATCCCTGCCTGCTGGAGTGCAATGGTCATTGCACGCGCAGCGCCTTCGCCATCTTCTGGCCCGGAGGTAATGTGGTAGGCATCCGAGGTGGTGCCGTAACCGACCACTTCACCCAGGATAGTAGCGCCACGCGCCTGGGCACGAGTCAATTCTTCCAGTACCAGCATCCCGGCACCTTCTCCCATCACAAAACCATCACGCGCCTGGTCGAATGGACGTGAAGCCTGCTCAGGATGGTCGTTAAAAGCCGTTGAGAGGGCACGAGCAGCCTGGAAGCCACCGAGTGAAACCGGATTGATACAGGACTCACAGCCGCCGACCACGGCGATATCCGCATCATCAAAACGAATGGCTCGGAAACCGTCACCAATACTTTGAATGCTGGCCGCGCAGGCGGAAACCGGCGTACCGAGCATCCCTTTAAAGCCATATTTAATCGCCACGTGTGATGATGCGAGATTGGCAATAAACGACGGTATGGTAAATGGCGAAAGCTTACGGCTGCCTTTCTCTGCCACGGTTTTGACCGCATTGCTGATGGCATGAAAACCGCCGATGCCGGTGGCAATAATAGTGGCGGTGCGCAGGCGCGCGGTTTCCGACAGATTATGCAAACCGGCCTGGGTGATGGCCTCTTCGGCCGCTGCCAGCGCCAGATGAATAAATCGGTCCGCTTTACGCTGATCTTTCACCGGGATAAGCGCAGCAATATCAAAGCCGTGCTGCGGGTCCTGTTCGATAGAAGGAACCTGCCCACCAACGCGAATGGCCGTGTCGCCATAGGCCTCTTCCGGAAGGTGACGAATGCCGGACTGACCGGCAATCAGCCGCTGCCAGCTGGCTTCAACGCCATTAGCGAGTGGGCTGATTAAACCCATACCCGTGATCACGACTCTTCTGCCCGTATTGTTCAACATAATGACCTGATAGGTTGCGAAAACAGATTTCAGTGTACACGTGTAAGCTGAAAAATCCAGCGTCAATCATGCCGTGATAATAACGACGGCGGAAAGGGTTAAACGACAGGGCAGGCAGCGTCAGAGCGGGGGTAATAAAAAAGGGCCGGATAACCGGCCCAGGGGGATCAGTAGAACGAGTGCTCACCGCGCTGATGCTCGGTAAGGTCACGTACGCCTTTCAGCTCAGGGAAGGCCGCCAGCATCTCTTTCTCGATGCCTTCTTTCAGGGTCACATCGACCATGGAACAGCCGTTACAGCCGCCGCCAAATTGCAGAATGGCAAAGCCTTCGTCGGTAATTTCCATCAGGGACACTTTACCGCCGTGGCTGGCCAGCTGCGGGTTGATCTGTGCCTGCAACAGATACTCAACGCGCTCCATTAGCGGGGCATCGTCGTTAACTTTGCGCATTTTGGCGTTCGGCGCTTTCAGGGTCAGCTGAGAACCCAGATTGTCGGTAACAAAGTCGATTTCAGCATCTTCAAGGTACGGGGCACTCAGGGCGTCAACGTAGGCCGAAAGAAGAGGGAACTTCAGTTCCGTATCGGTCGCTTCAACGGCGTCAGGCGGACAGTAAGAAACACCGCACTCGGCGGTTGGCGTACCCGGGTTAATCACGAATACACGAATTTGGGTGCCATCTTCCTGCTTTGACAGCAGTTTTGCGAAGTGCTCTTGTGCAGAGTCGGTAATTAGGATCATGGCGATTGCTCAATAGTTGACTAATTTCGTTGGTTATAATACGCCCATCACCGACGCTCTACAAGGTTCGGCACAGGCACCAGATCTGTACGCTGGCGGCGCCGTGGGCCAGCAGAAGGCGGCTGATCTCGGCGGCGGTGCTGCCAGTGGTCACCACATCATCCAGCAGACTGATATGCAGCCCGCGCACCTCTCTTTCAAGCCGGAAGGCGCCGCGCAGGTTTTTACGCCGCGCCAGCGCGCCCAGGGTGTGCTGGATATGTCCGGCCCGGACGCGCGTGACGGCGCGGGGCAAATACTGACAGGGCACCCGGCGGGCCAGCCAGTGCGCCATATCTTCCAGCTGATTATAGCCCCGCTGCCAGGCACGACGGTGATGCAGGGGCACGGTTAACAGCAGGTCCGGCCGCCGCAGCCCAGTTTCACGCCGCTGCATTAACCAGCATAGCAGTATCAGCCGCGCCAGCATTACCGCATGTGCGGTGGCACGATAAAACTTCAGCTGATTCACCAGCCGGTCCAGCGGTGGCTGCCAGGGGGTCACGCGCACCAGGTGCTGCCAGGGGGGCGGACGGCGCAGGCAGCGACCACAGGCCGTTTTCTTCCTCTGGCTGGGTAATCCACAGCGCGGGCAACAGGCTGGCTGAGTCAGAAGCGGGCGCAGACAGACGCTGCACAGGCCGTGCTGCGAGTAACGTAGCGGCATCAGGCATAGCCAACAGCCCGCTGGCATTGGTAGCATGGCGACCTCACAATAAAAAACAGGACCATAACCCATGAGTACGCTTCACCGGGAGACTATTGGCCAGGGCGATCGCCATCTTGTGCTGCTGCACGGATGGGGTCTGAACGCCGGGGTCTGGCATTGCATCAGCAGTCGACTCAGCGCACATTTTTGTCTACACCTGGTGGATCTGCCGGGGTACGGTCACAGCCAGGGCTTTGCGCCGATGTCGCTGAAGGCGATGGCGGCAGAGGTGGCCGCCCGGGTACCGGCGGAGGCAGTCTGGCTGGGCTGGTCTCTCGGTGGCCTGGTGGCCAGTCAGGCAGCCCTGGACTTCCCACAGCGGGTCAAAGGGCTGATTAGCGTTGCATCCTCGCCGCGCTTCAGCGCGACGGCGGAGTGGCCGGGCATCAAACCCGACACGCTGGTCAGTTTCCAGCAGCAGCTAAGCGAAGATTTCCAGCGTACTGTGGAACGTTTTCTGGCGCTGCAAACGCTGGGTACGGACAGTGCCCGGCAGGATGCCCGCAGGCTGAAAAGTGTGGTGTTTGACCGCCCGCTGCCGACGGCAGAGGTACTGAACGGGGGGCTGGAAATACTGAAGACCGCCGATCTTCGAAAGGACATGGCGGCACTGACGTTGCCCTTTCTGCGGCTATATGGTGCGCTGGACGGGCTGGTACCGCGCAAAATAGTGCCGATGCTGGATGCCTGCTGGCCGGAAAGTCACAGTCATGTTATCGACAAGGCAGCCCATGCGCCGTTTATCTCTCACCCGGCAGCGTTCTCTCAGCGAATTATTGATTTTATCCCTGAGGTTTGGCCCTGAAACTCCGCTATCGTCGCGGTTGCTGCGTGATGTCATCTCCGATTACTTTTTGCAACAATTCACCACGTTGCTGCTTTTTTCCGTCGGGACAATAATGAAAGTGGCCGTATTTATTACGGCCAGGATTAACTGGAAACATTGCCCTAAGGAGAGGAAGTTTTATGAAAAAGCAACTCGCTATCTCTGCCCTACTGTTGACCACTTTTGCAGTGTTTAATGCTGGCGCTGCCGAGCAGATAACGCGCGAAAAAGCGCAGGAGATGAACCTGGAGATGATCGGTACGGTGACGACAAACTCCACTATCAACCCCATGGATGCCAACGCCCACTTATCGAAAAAAGCTGATGAGAAAGGGGGGAAATATTATGTGATCGTTGCGGCCCAGCAGGGTAACCGCGACCACGCACTGGCTGAAGTGTATAAGTAATAAGAGGTTTACCTGCCCGCCCCGGTGGGCAGGTTCAGATTTTCAGCCAGTGAAAGCCCCAGGCCTCCAGCTGCAGTGACTGCCCCCCATCAATACGATCCCCACTCGCAATATCGCGGTACCAGCGCGGCTCCGGCAGCTTCATGCTCACCGCTTTACTGCTCAGATTAAATACGCACCACAGGGATTCCTGCTCATCCCGGGCCTGACGATGCAGCACCAGCAGGGCGTTATCGCTGTCGAGGATCCTCATCGGATTGTCAGGGTGGAAGGCGGGCTGGCGGGTGCGGAGCTGGATCAGCTGGCTGAGGGCGAAATAGACCCGCTGCCGCAGTGAATCTTTTTCCGCCAGTGCTGCTTCAATCTCGCTGACGGCATATTTCTGCCGGTTAATAGCGCGGTTGTGACCGGCAGCTTTGACACCATCCATATCATTTCGCGAACCCAGAATACTTTGAATGTAGATCGCCGGAACGCCGGGGAAGGCCAGCAGCAGCGCGTGTGCCAGCAGGAACCGGCGCAGGCGCGTCTCGTCGTCATCGTCTTTCTGATTCAGCGCATCCATATAGGTGACGTTAATTTCATAGGGGCTGGTGCTGCCGTCCGGGTTATTTTTATAGGAGACCAGTGCGCCCTCCATCGCCAGGTCACGCACCAGCGAGACGATCTCGGTTTCCGGCAGGATCCCGCGCAGCGGGTTGAGCCCGATGCCGTCATGGGAAGCCAGAAAGTTAAAGAAGGTGGTGGATCCGCTGCCACCGTCGAGCGAGGAGGCCCACTGGCGCAGCGCACGCGATGATCCATTGTGAATAGCGTGCAGCACCAGCGGAGGCAGTGAAAACTGATAGACCATCTGGGCTTCGTCACGCCCGTTGCCAAAGTAGCTGATGTTATCTTTGTGCGGCACATTCGTTTCGGTCAGTACCACGGTGCCGGGGGCCACGTCATTGGCAATGGCGCGAAACAGCTTTACCAGCTGATGCGTTTTTTCCAGATGAATACAGGGGGTACCGGGTGTTTTCCACATGTAGCCGACGGCGTCCAGCCGGACGTAATCTGCGCCTTTTTTCAGGTAATCCAGCAGGACGTTCACCATGGCGATGAGCACCTCAGGGTTAGCGAAGTTCAGGTCGATCTGATCGGCGCTAAAGGTGCTCCAGATAAAACGGGTTTCGCCGTTAGCCATCTCGAACGGGGTCAGCAGCGGCGACGTCCGGGGGCGGGTCACCGCGCTCAGGTCAGTGGTGGGCGGCATACTGATAAAGAAATCATCCCAACCCGGATCCTGCGCCAGATAGTGCCGGAACCAGGCGCTTTGGGCGGACATGTGATTACAGACGAAATCGAACATCAGCCGCGTATGCTGACGCAAATCAGCAATCTCCTGCCAGCTCCCGCATGGGGGATTAACCTGGTGGTAATCTATTACCGAGAAGCCGTCATCGGAAGAGTATGGGAAGAAGGGCAGCAGGTGTACCAGATTGAAGCTGGACGCCAGGTGTTGCTGCCAGAAGCGGGAGAAGGTGGTCAGAGTCGGCGTATTTTCGGCATGGAACTGATCGGCGTAGGTGATCAGCACCACGTCTTTTTCGTCCCAGTGCGGCTTACGCGGGTGACAAACGGCCCCGCGCGCGTCAGCAATCAGCGCATGCAGCCGCTGCAGGCACGATGGCGGGAAAGTGTATTCGTAGATTTTATCTAGTAAGTTATTGATAATATCCATTATTATTTTTCTGACCACCGCGAGTGAAAAATTCAGGCGTTATTTTTCACTGTAGACGCTGGTCAAAAAAACACAACCCTTCCCGCTCCGTCTCGCGCAGCTGTCTGACGGGAGATCAGTGACAGCGGCCCTTTTTTTCACAGGACGTGCAGCTGTGGGTGATGTTTTTTACCGGGATCAGCGCCGGCGTGATTTTGACGCGGCGCAGGGCGGCCAGCAGCAGCGCGTTAACCAACAGCACGGCGGCAATAATCAGGCTACTGCTGCCCGGGTGCAGCCGGAAGCTGGAGGCCTGATAAAACAGGGCCGCCAGGGAATACGCCAGATCCAGCCCCCACAGAATGGAGAACATCATCCAGCGGCTGCTGCTTTCACGGGCAATGGCCCCCATCACAGAGACGCAGGGCACGTACAGCAGTACAAAAATCAGATAACTGTAGGCCGCCGCGTCGCTGGCGAATTTACTGTGCATGGTACCCATGGCCCCGCTGGCCATCTCGGCGTCGCCTTTACTGGCCTCGATCGGGTTAGCGAGAACGCTCAGGCTGAAGGTAGCTTTAATGCCCTGCCAGGTTTCGGCTACGGCATCATACAGCTGACCACTGAGGCTGAACTGGCTGGCATCAAAGGGCTGCTGCTGCAGCGCCTCAGCGGTGTACAGGGTATTAAGCGTACCGACCACCACCTCTTTTGCCATCGCCCCGGTCAGCAGGCCCACGGTGGCCTGCCAGTTATCGTCATGCACCCCGATAGGAGCCAGCAGTGGGGTCAGCATGCGGCTGACGCTGGCCAGCGCGGAATCATTCAGGTGACTGACCGGCTGGCCGCTAAAAGAAAAACTGTTCAGCGCGCCGATCAGCATACTGACCATCACGATCACTTTCCCGGCGCGCAGCACAAAGCCACGCAGGCGCTGCCAGGTCTGCAGCAGCAGGCTTTTCGCGTGGGGCATATGCCACAGCGGCAGCTCCATCACAAACGGGCTGGCCTCTCCGCGCATCAGGGTATGCTTGAGCAGCAGGCCGGTGGCAATCGCCGCGCAGATGCCAAGCAGATAGAGGCTGAACACCACCAGTGCCCCACCCTGGCCGAAGAAGGCTGCGGCAAAGACGGCAAAGATAGCCAGCCGGGCTCCGCAGGAGATAAACGGTGCCATCAGCACAGTGATCAGACGCTCACGGGGGGCATCCAGCGTGCGTGCGCCCATCACTGACGGCACGTTACAGCCGAAGCCGACGATCAGCGGCACAAAGGATTTTCCCGGCAGCCCGAGGGCCTGCATCAGCCGATCCATCACAAAGGCGGCGCGCGCCATATAGCCGGAGTCCTCCAGCAGGGAGAGAAACAGGTACATCATGCCAATCTGCGGCACCAGCGGCATCACGGTATTGATCCCTCCGCCAATGCCCTGGGCCAGAAACAGCGTTAGCCATACCGGCAGATGTAATGTCACACCCAGCCATTGCGTGCCCTGAATAAAGAGGGCGGCGGAACCGAGGTCGAACAGAGGCTGTAGCGCCCCGCCGAGATTGATGGCAAGGAAGAACATCAGATACATCACCAGCAGAAAGACCGGCAGGCCGAGCCAGCGGTTCAGGGTCAGCTGATCCAGCCGCTGACTGAATGCCGCGCGCGTGCCCGCCTCATGGATCACCCGGTGGCAGAGTGACTCTATGAACTGATAGCGGCTGCTGACGATAGTCTGCGCAACATCCTCCTGCAGCGACGACGTCAGTGCCGGCAGGAGGGCGGCAGCGGCCGGAAACTGCTGCTGGCTGGCGATGTCGCCTTCCAGCATCTGCAGGGCCAGCCAGCGTTTTTGCGGCGTTGGCGTGGAGGCCGGTAGCGCCGCAGCCAGTGCGTCCATCACCGGTTGCAGCGATGCCGGATAAGGAACGGCCAGCGGGGTATTCTCCGGCCTGTTGCCATCGAGGGTACTCTTCAGGAGATCGATGCCGCGCCCGCGTGTTGATACCATCGGTACCACCGGGCAGCCCAGCGCCTGCGCCAGCACCGTGAGATCCATTTTGGTCTGCTGGCTTTCAATAATATCCAGCATATTCAGCACGACAATACAGGGTTGTCCCATCTCCAGCAGTTGCAGGGTCAGATAGAGGTTACGCTCAAGGTTACTGGCATCCACCACGTTGATCACCAGGTCGGCTTCGCCTTCCAGCAGATACTGACAGGCAATCTGCTCGTCCAGCGAGGCCTGCGCTGACAGGGTGGTGAGTGAGTAGCAGCCGGGAAGATCGACCAGCCGCACCTGATGCTCGGCCGTGCTGAACTGCCCCTCTTTGCGTTCCACGGTTACCCCGGCCCAGTTACCGACCCGCTGACGTGAACCGGTAAGCTGGTTAAACAGGGTGGTTTTACCCACGTTCGGATTCCCCGTCAGCGCAATGGTACAGGCCTTCATGCGATGTCTCCCACCGGGTTCACCACTTCCAGCTGTAGCAGGGACAGGTCTTTTTTACGCAGCATCAGACTGACGCGTCGGGTCTCAATATGCAAAGGATCGCCCAGCGGTGCCACGCGGATCAGCTGAAAGGTGGAGCCGGGTAACAGGCCCAGCGCCATTAATTTCTGGCGAAATGCCGGGTTGATAGCGGGTGAGAAGCCAGCGATGCGGTAGGAGTGCTGTGGGATCAGTTGCATGGTAGGTGCCTGTATGCTGCGGAAGAAAAGACACTGAGAATTTTAATGAGAGTGATTATTGCTCACATTGATGTGGAGCAACTTATAGCGCAGGGAGAGGGACAAGATTGAGGAAAAAGGGCGGGCCCGCAGGCCCGCCGACAGGATCAGCTTTTTTTGCCAAATGCAGCGGCGAGGGCATCCCCCATCGCACTGTTACCCGCTGGCTGGGCGGCAGGGCGTTTGGGGCTGGCTTTTGCCGGTCGGGCGTTGTCACGGCCGCTGGCGGCATGATTGCCACCGCCACGGCGCGCGCTGGTTTCTCCCGGCTGTTCGTCAAGGCGCATCGTCAGCGCAATACGTTTGCGCTGTAAATCGACTTCCATCACCTTCACTTTCACCACATCACCGGCTTTCACCACTTTGTGCGGATCGTCGACAAACTTATCGGACAGTGAGGAGATATGCACCAGACCGTCCTGATGGACGCCGATATCAACGAAGGCACCAAAGTTTGTCACATTGGTCACGGACCCTTCCAGTACCATACCTGGCAACAGATCGTTCATGGTGTCGACACCATCAGCAAACTGCGCGGTTTTAAACTCCGGACGCGGGTCACGGCCCGGTTTTTCCAGCTCTTTGATGATATCGCTGACGGTCGGAACACCGAAGCGCTCGTCGGTAAAATCAACGGCTCTCAGGCTGCGTAATTCTGTCGGGTTCCCCATCAGGTCGTTAAGCGCCTGTTCGGTAGCTGCGAGGATACGCTCTACCACCGGATAGGCTTCCGGGTGCACCGTGGAGGCATCCAGCGGATTATCCCCCTGAGTGATACGCAGGAACCCGGCGCACTGTTCAAACGCCTTGGGTCCCAGGCGACCGACCTTCAGCAGTTGCTGGCGGTTCTGGAAGCGGCCATTTTCGTCACGCCAGGCGACGATGTTCTGGGCGATCATCTTGCTCAGACCGGCCACGCGGGTCAACAGGGGAACGGAGGCGGTGTTCAGATCCACACCGACGCCGTTAACGCAGTCTTCCACCACGGCATCAAGCTTTTTCGCCAGCTGGCTCTGACTGACGTCATGCTGATACTGGCCCACGCCGATGGATTTCGGGTCGATCTTCACCAGCTCGGAGAGCGGATCCTGCAGGCGACGGGCAATGGACACCGCGCCGCGCAGGGAGACATCCAGCCCCGGGAACTCCAGCGCTGCCAGCTCGGAGGCGGAGTAGACCGAGGCTCCGGCTTCGCTGACGATGACTTTCTGGCCCTGCACCTGCGGGAACTGTTTTTGTACTTCCAGGTAGAAACGCTCAGTTTCGCGTGAAGCGGTGCCGTTACCAATGGCGACCAGCTCAACCTGATGTCGGGTGCAGAGCGCGGCCACGGCGGCAGCGGCTTTAGCGGTCTGCCCGGTATGAGGATAAATCGTGTCGGTGGCGACCAGCTTGCCAGTGGCATCGACGACTGCGACTTTCACCCCGGTGCGCAGGCCGGGATCGAGGCCCATGGTGGCGCGCATGCCCGCCGGGGCGGCCATCAGCAGGTCGTGCAGGTTACGGGCGAAGACGTTGATCGCCTCGTCTTCGGCGCGCTCGCGTACCGTACCCATCAGCTCAGTTTCGAGGTGCAGCAGTACTTTGATACGCCAGGTCCAGCTGACCACGGCTTTACGCCAGGCATCTGCCGGGGCATTGTTCAGGCGCAGATTCAGGTGTTCGGTGATGATCTGCTCACCGTGGCTTTCGCGCGGCGGTTCGTCAAACTGCGGATCGGCATTCAGGGCCAACTGTAAAATGCCTTCGTTACGGCCACGGAACATGGCCAGCGCACGGTGGGAGGGCACTGTGGCTAATGCTTCGTGATGATCGAAGTAGTCGCGGAATTTTGCGCCTTCCTCCTCTTTACCCTCAATAACCCGGGCAACCAGGTGCGCATTTTTCCACAGGTAGTCGCGGACTTTAGCCAGCAGACCGGCGTCTTCGGCAAAGCGCTCCATCAGGATATAACGGGCACCATCCAGCGCGGCTTTGGTATCTGCAACACCTTTATCCGCATCGACATAGCGGGCTGCCAGCTGTTCAGGATCGTGAGAGGGCTCCTGCCACAGCGTTTCTGCCAGCGGTTGCAGACCGGCCTCAATGGCGATCTGCCCGCGCGTACGGCGCTTCTGCTTGTAGGGAAGATAGAGATCTTCGAGCTCGGTTTTACTCAGGGTGGCGTTAATGGCTGCTGCCAGCTCGTCGGTCAGTTTTCCCTGATCGGCAATGGATTTCAGGATGGACTGGCGGCGGTCGGCAAGCTCACGCAGATAACTCAGGCGCGTTTCGAGCTGGCGCAGTTGGGTATCATCCAGCCCACCGGTCACTTCCTTTCGGTAACGTGCGATAAACGGCACGGTGTTTCCTTCGTCCAGCAGGCGAACAGCGGCTTCAACCTGTTCTGCTCTGGCCTGCAGCTCACTTGCAATCAGTCGGCTCAGTGAATCATTCATCATGGTTGGGATACTTTTTAGCGGAAGAAATTGGCAACAGTTATACGGATTGCTGCCGCAGAATGCCAGTTATCGGGCGGTCTGCGGCGCGGCAACGGCGCGATTAGGACTCTTTTACATAGCTGATCTCGTTGACGTACCACAGTGCTTCGCCTGCCGGGGTCTGCACGATAGCCGCATCGCCCGTCTCTTTTTTCAGCAGGGCACGCGCCATGGGGGCGTCAATCGAGATATAGTCGTTACGGCCAAAGATTTCGTCGTAGCCGACAATGCGAAAGCGTTTCACGTCGCCCTCGTCGTTTTCCACCTCGACCCAGGCACCGAAAAAGACTTTGCCATCCTGCTGGGGGGAATAGTCAACAATGCGCAGCTGTTCAAGACACTTGGTGAGGTAGCGCACGCGACGATCAATTTCCCGCAGGCGCTTTTTATTGTACTGATAATCGGCGTTTTCGCTGCGGTCACCCAGGCTGGCAGCCCAGGTCACTTTTTTGGTGACTTCTGGCCGCTCTTCGCGCCAGAGAAAGTCCAGCTCCTGCTTGAGCCGGTTGTAGCCTTCGCGAGTGATCAGTTTGGTTTTCATCGTTGCGCCATTCTTCTTCGTGACAGGGGACTATTTTGTTGTGCTGCGTTGCAGGATGCAAATCCGTTGTTCTGAATTATTCCGTGACGTTACTGCTTGTTTGTCATGATAAATACCCGGACTAACGCGGTCGCTTTGCCGCATTATGCGAAGGTATTTTAAAGATAAGCTGCTGTTTAATATGCTTTGTAACAATTTCGGCTACAATATAAACCATTATTGACTGTTACATTCAGGCATCTTTTTTGAAAATACAGGCTCAGGCAATTGCGCCTTTGGGAGTGTCGAAATGCAAGAGAATTACAAAATCCTGGTGGTAGATGATGACATGCGTTTGCGTGCTCTGCTGGAGCGTTATCTGACCGAGCAGGGTTTTCAGGTGCGCAGCGTGGCCAACGCCGAGCAGATGGACCGTCTGCTGACGCGTGAGTCCTTCCATTTGATGGTGCTTGATCTGATGTTGCCGGGGGAAGACGGCCTGTCTATCTGCCGCCGTTTGCGCAGCCAGAGCAACCCGATGCCGATTATTATGGTCACCGCGAAGGGCGAAGAAGTGGATCGCATCGTGGGCCTGGAAATTGGTGCTGATGACTATATTCCAAAACCGTTTAACCCGCGTGAACTGCTGGCCCGTATCCGTGCGGTGCTGCGCCGTCAGGCGAATGAGCTGCCGGGTGCGCCTTCTCAGGAAGAAGCGGTCATTGCGTTCGGTAAGTTCAAGCTGAACCTCGGTACCCGTGAGATGTTTCGTGAAGACGAACCGATGCCGCTGACCAGCGGTGAGTTCGCCGTACTGAAAGCGCTGGTGAGTCACCCGCGTGAGCCGCTGTCCCGCGACAAGCTGATGAATCTGGCTCGTGGCCGTGAGTACAGTGCCATGGAACGTTCCATCGACGTACAGATCTCTCGTCTGCGCCGTATGGTTGAAGAAGATCCCGCTCACCCACGCTACATCCAGACCGTCTGGGGCCTGGGCTACGTCTTTGTGCCGGACGGCAGTAAAGCATGAGGCGATTCCGCTTCTCTCCCCGCAGTTCATTTGCCCGTACGTTACTGTTGATCGTTACCTTGCTGTTCGTCAGCCTGGTAACGACCTATCTGGTGGTGCTGAACTTTGCCATTTTGCCGAGCCTGCAACAGTTCAACAAAGTGCTGGCTTATGAAGTGCGCATGTTGATGACCGACCGGTTACAGCTGGAAGATGGTACGCAGTTGGAAGTGCCACCCGCTTTCCGCCGTGAAATTTACCGTGAACTGGGCATCTCGCTGTATACCAATGCAGCGGCGGAAGAGAGCGGATTACGCTGGGCGCAGCACTATCAGTTCCTCAGCCAGCAGATGGCACAGCAGCTCGGCGGCCCCACTGATGTTCGCGTCGAGGTGAATAAGAACTCGCCGGTGGTGTGGCTGAAAACCTGGCTGTCGCCGGACATCTGGGTGCGCGTGCCGCTGACCGAAATCCATCAGGGTGACTTCTCCCCGCTGTTCCGCTATACCCTGGCGATTATGCTGCTGGCGATCGGCGGTGCCTGGCTGTTTATCCGCATTCAGAACCGCCCGCTGGTGGAGCTGGAACACGCGGCGTTACAGGTGGGTAAGGGCATTATTCCGCCGCCGCTGCGTGAGTACGGCGCTTCTGAAGTGCGCTCCGTGACGCGGGCGTTTAATCAGATGGCGTCGGGTGTGAAACAGCTGGCCGATGACCGTACACTGCTGATGGCCGGGGTCAGTCACGATCTGAGAACCCCGCTGACGCGCATTCGCCTGGCGACGGAAATGATGTCAGAGCAGGACGGTTACCTGGCGGAGTCGATCAATAAAGATATCGAAGAGTGCAATGCGATTATCGAGCAGTTTATTGACTATCTGCGCACCGGGCAGGAGATGCAGTTTGAACGCGCCGACCTGAACAGCGTACTGGGTGAGGTGGTGGCGGCAGAAAGTGGATATGAGCGTGAGATTGAAAATGCCGTGATGTCTGATGAGCTGATGCTGGAGATAAACCCGCTGGCCATTAAGCGTGCGCTGGCCAATATGGTGGTGAATGCCGCCCGCTATGGCAATGGCTGGATTAAAGTCAGCTCCGGTCGTGAGCTTCACCGGGCCTGGTTCCAGGTCGAGGATGATGGCCCCGGCATTGAGCCTGACCAGCTTAAGCATCTGTTCCAGCCGTTTGTGCGCGGCGATAGCGCCCGCAGCACCAGCGGAACCGGGTTGGGCCTGGCGATCGTCCAGCGTATTATCGACGCCCACCAGGGCTCTCTTGAGATCGGAAAAAGCGACAAGGGTGGGCTGCTGATCCGTGCCTGGCTGCCTCTGCCTCCAGCAGCGCTGCCAGCAGGTACGGTTGGCCAGCCGCAAAAATAACGCCCGATCGAAGTCATGCCGGGCGACCCTGAAAAGGGCCGCCCGTGCAGGGAGGGCAACCTGCTTGCCCGGGCGTTTACCTGTTCCCCTTACAGTTTCGGCCCGGCTTTCACCAACGCAGCCCCCGCTTTGGTATCGGTAAATTTATCAAAGTTGGTGATAAAACGCTGTGCCAGATCCCGTGCCTTGCTTTCCCATTGCGCTTCATCCGCATAGGTATTTCGCGGGTCAAGCAGCGCACTGTCGACACCCGGCAGACTCAGCGGTATTTCCAGATTGAAGATCGGCAGCGTTACCGTATCCGCATGACCGATGTCGCCACTGAGGATGGCGTTGATGATGGCCCGCGTGTCTTTCAGGGAAATGCGCTTGCCGCTGCCGTTCCAGCCGGTGTTCACCAGCCAGGCTTCAGCTCCGGCGGCGTTCATCCGTTTCACCAGCACTTCTGCGTACTGCGTGGGATGCAGCGTCAGGAAGGCGGCACCAAAGCAGGCGGAGAAGGTGGGAGTCGGTTCGGTAACGCCACGCTCGGTCCCTGCCAGCTTGGCGGTAAACCCTGACAGGAAATGGTACTGGGTCTGGTCAGCCGTCAGGCGTGAAACCGGCGGCAGGACGCCGAAGGCATCGGCCGTCAGGAAGATCACTTTCTTTGCATGTCCTGCTTTTGAAACCGGTTTGACGATATTGTCGATATGGTAAATCGGGTAGGAAACGCGGGTATTCTCGGTTTTGCTGCCGTCATCGAAGTCTACCGATCCGTCGCTGCGGACCACCACGTTTTCCAGCAGGGCATCCGGCCGGATAGCGTGATAGATCTCCGGTTCCGCGCTCTCCGACAGCTTGATGGTTTTGGCGTAACACCCCCCCTCGAAGTTAAACACGCCGTCATCATCCCAGCCATGTTCGTCATCGCCGATCAGCTGGCGTCGCGGGTCGGTCGACAGGGTGGTTTTTCCGGTGCCTGAGAGGCCGAAAAAGATCGCCACATCACCTTTTTCACCGACGTTAGCCGAGCAGTGCATGGAGGCAATGCCCTTCAGCGGCAGCAGATAGTTCATGACGGTGAACAGCCCTTTTTTCATCTCGCCACCGTACCAGGTTCCCCCGATAAGCTGCATGTTTTCCGTGAGGTTAAACGCCACAAAGTTTTCTGAATTCAGCCCCTGCGCCTTCCAGTCAGGGTTAGTGCATTTCGCCCCGTTCATGACCACAAAGTCGGGCACGAAGTGTTTCAGGCTCTCTTCATCCGGGCGGATAAACATGTTTTTCACGAAGTGTGCCTGCCAGGCGACTTCTGTAATAAAGCGGACGCTCAGACGGGAGTCAGGATTGGCCCCGCACCAGGCGTCAACTACAAACAGACGTTTGCCGGAGAGCTGCCGGGTGACAAGGGATTTTAGCGACTGCCAGGTCTCCTGAGAGAGGGGCTGATTATCATTTTTACCTTTGCCCTGGTCGTTCCACCACAGGGTGTCGCGGGTTGTTTCATCGCGCACCAGGTATTTATCTTTCGGCGAACGGCCGGTAAAAATCCCGGTATCAACCGCCACGGCGCCAGACTGAGTGACGATACCGCGTTCAAATCCGCTTAAACCGGGCTGAGTTTCTTCCCTGAAGAGGGCTTCATAGCCAGGGTTATGAACCACTTCAACCGTATCAGTGATGCCATAAGCGACGAGGTCCTGTGGGGTCAGGTCGTTAGTGCGCATAATACTGCTCCTTTGTCGGTTTTTTGTACTTCATCAAAGTGTAGGGGCATTTCATTGTTCTATTACCGTCATCCCCCGCAACTTCCATATCAGGGGCGGGGATGGCACGATCGCGCGAAGTTTACACCTGTCAGCGTGCAGCGAAAGGGCCAAAAAGGAAAAATGAGAAGCGGCCCCTGCTTCGATGAAATGTACTGGCTCCTGTTGCATTCATAGTGCTAACACGGTGGGGATTGATAGTGATAAATAAGGGAAGCGTGTGGTTTGGCTGGTGAAAAACTCGGCATTTTGCGACAGGAGTATCGTATTATGTTTTAGCGGAGGGACGTATTAAAGGGGCAAGGGATAAGGCCGGAGTGACTCCGGCCCCTGAAGGTTAGTGTACCTGCCGATCGCCTGCGGCAGAGTCATTACGAATGGCGGCAATATCCACCGCATCATAAACATAATGATTGCCACAATAGTCACAGTGCATATCGATGTTGCCATCCTCTTGCAGGATCTGATCCACTTCAGCTTCCGGCAGGGTGCGCAGGACATCACCGCAGCGTTCGCGGGAGCAGGTGCATTTGAACACCACATTCTGCGGTTCAAACAGCGTCACCTCTTCCTGATGGTAGAGACGCCACAGCACATCATTCGCAGGCAGGCCCAGCAGCTCTTCCGTTTTGATGGTTTCGGTCAGCGTGGCGAGATGATTAAACTCATCCAGGCTGGCGTCCTGGGCTGGCAGTACCTGTAGCAGGATCCCGGCGGCACCCGTCTGTGACTCGCTGGTACCGGTTCGGATGAACAGACGGGTGGGCAGCTGCTCTGAACGCATAAAATAATCTTCCAGGCATTCAGCGAGCGTGTCACCTTCCAGCCCAACCACGCCCTGATAACGCTCACCCTCTTTTGGCGAAATGGTGATCACCAGATAGCCATTGCCGACCATCTCTTTCAGGCTGCTACCGTCAGCAATCTCGCCCTGCATCCGCGCCACGCCGCGCATTTCCTGATGATTATTGCCGTTAATCACCGCCATATTCAGCGGACCATCGCCCTGCAGCTGAACGGTGATATCACCGTCAAATTTCAGCGTGGCGGTCAGCAGGCTGGTGGCAACCAGCAGTTCACCGAGCACCTGCTGCACCGGCTGCGGATAGTCATGGCCGTGAATGATTTCCTGCCATGTCTGTGAGACAGTGACCAGTTCGCCACGCACAGCATGATTTTCAAACAGGTAACGGTGCATCTGGTCTTGCTGGGTCATAATATTTCTCTCAAATTTGGCGTTACTCATCGCCAGAATGTTTAAATTTCATCAGATCGCGGCGTTCCTTTTTATCCGGACGCCGGTCAGGATGCGGCATGGTGAGCGCGTTCATTTTACGCGCCAGGGCCACCTTTTCCCGCTTCTCAATACTTTCCGCTGTTTCACGATAGAGCTGTTGTGCCACGGTTGCCGGGCCACGTTTGTCGCTGATCGCTTCGATGACCACCGTGCGCTGATCGTTACCCTGACGCAGCGTCAGCTCGGCGGCGACTTCCACCTGTTTGCTGGGTTTACTGCGCTGGCCGTTATAGTGGACTTTTCCGCCTTCCACCATTTCACGGGCATCAGCGCGGGTTTTATAAAAGCGTGCGGCCCAGAGCCATTTATCGAGCCGGACCCCTTCTGAGGGTTTCTCTTTCATCGCTGCTCCTTATGGGGATAACCCTATATAGGGGCCTCCCCGGACGCTTTCAAGTCGTCGGGGGAGGGGGTACCAGGATTATTTCAGTTAAGAAGAGTCTCACTGTTAAAAATAGTACAGATCCGTCGGCTCAGAAAATGGGCCGTACGGTCTGGATATCACTTAACGAGTGGTTAAAGCATTTTTCATAGTATTGATGGATCTCCTGCGTACGCAGGCGATTGCGATGAATACGGCGCAGCGCCAGCAGGGTGTTGACCACCACGCACACGGCGAGAACCAGCAGCAGCAGGCTGCTGCCCACGTAGTGCATCAGCGTAATGGTGTCAGGCTCACTGTGCAGGGCAATGTGGCGTGTGCCGTTAGCGTCTGTGGTGATGCTGGTAATAATACCGCTGGCCTCAAACGGGGTATGCAGCAGCATACCCGCCAGCCGCTGTAATTCGGGCCACTGGTCCGGCGCGTTGTAGTCAAACAACGAGGCGGCGGGAGCAGGCTGGTTCACCAACTGGCGGCCTTCATCGCTGAAGATCAGGAAGCCCCCCGGAGGAGGGCTGTTTAACGCCTCTGCAGCACGACGTGTTTCACGATAGAAGAAGGAGGAGGTGGCGGTATTCACCAGGTTTTCCAGCGCCTGGGCGCTGACCGGGCGCAGCAGCACGTTCATGCCATTCAATGCTCCTGAGTTGGCGCGGCGTACCAGCGTTTGCCAGTCTTTAGCATTACCCAGGTTCACCAGGGCATTTTTCAGACGTACGCAATCCTGCTCCTGGTTACACAGTTCCTGGGTTCTTAGCACGATATCGGAGAAATCATCCAGCAGGATCATGCCGGATTTCTGAATGGCCGTAGCCAGCTGTGGGTTAAGCTTAGGATCGGTGCTGCTCTGCGGGTGCAGTTGCAGATTGGTCGTATCCAGCAGCGCCGTGGCTTTATCAATAATATCGGACTGCGGCAGGGGCAGGGGCTCGGCGTTATTCCAGTACATGGCTGAACAGTCGAAAGGCATAAAGGCATAACTGCGGTTGCCCTGGTAGGTGGCCGGAACAGAGCACATCCCGGTACCTTTCACTTTCAGACTGTCACCCACGTGCAGTGGCGATTTTTCTAACTCGCTGACCTGGGTAAATTGCAGACTTTCCGTGCCCTTAATCCACGCCATGCTTAACTTCAGCGGCATACTCAGGGGGATCCAGGCAATCAGTAACACCAGAACGAAAAGCGACCCGGCGGCCAGCACGACGTTTTTACGCCAGCGCTGCAGTGGGAAATTACGCACTTCATCCTGCAGAGAAAGAAAACGTCCCTGACGTACCACCTGACGGTTGAGGTAAATATCGACCTCGGTGGTCTGGCCAAGATCCTGAGCAACATAATTCTGCCAGTGCGGTGGATAGATTAAATCAATGATGCCCAGGGAGATATTGCTGATCTGGCCCTGATTGGACTCACCAAACAGGCCCCAGCGTTTCGGTGCGCCCCGCAGACAGTGAATTTCGCGCAGGTCTTTTTCCGTCGGCCGGCGATACAGCATCCAGAGGCTGACCAGGATCATACCGATACCCGCCAGGACCAGCCAGGGCATCAGCACCAGCGGACCGACCAGACTGATGAAAAACAGCAGCATCGCCGTGATAATGAGCACGGCTTCCCGCGTACCGTCCGGACGACTTAAGGCATACTCTTCCTGGCTCTCTTTCCGCACCCTGACCAGTTCAATGCTCTCCCCCTCTTCCTTGCGAATGGACGCATTCTGCCCGGTGGCGCGCACCACGGGGGCCAGCGCGGGAGATTCCCAGTTGTACTGGGTAAGGGAATGGCCGTTCAGGGAAATAACCAGCGGAATGGTTTGCGTTTTAATCAGCTCGACATAGTTTTCTTCCGCGATGTACTGCTCCCAAAGCGGGGGCAGATGGACTTCAACCGAATCGAGATAGTAACGCCATTTGTGGGGTTCATCGGTAGAGAGGCCGTAGCGGGTAATGGAGCGGGTGACGGGGTAGACATTATTACTTTGTGAAGTGAGCACCAGCTGTTCGGGGGTATTGCTGGCCCCGGTGGGCAGTGTATCACTGCGGTTTTTCGCCAGCATTAAGACGTACCGCTCCACCGCTGTGCGCTCGTCGTCGCTCAGTTTACGGTAGGGGGGGCTGATGAATGGCAGTGGTTTCGCCAACGGCGGACGATGCCGCATAGCGTACCAAAAGAAACAACCTGCCGTCACCGAACAGGCCAGCATTACAGCCAATATGATGACTATTGTGCTCATGCTCCCCTCATTCCTGCCACGATGCTCCTGTCGTCCATCCCGCGCGAGACTATAGTCATATTAACCCGAGTGTGGCGAGTTTTGACAGTGCTGGCAGTCCACTGTGTGATTAAAAATAGTGCTAAAAATCATAAAATTAGAATAATTGTATAGCATGGCCAAAGCTGATGGTACCAGGCATTTAAGCGTGTTGGTATCGGCATATTCCTAATTATTAGCAGGATAATTGACATTCCTTAAATTATTTTTCTCATGTTTACAATGATTTGTTATAAATAAGTAAAATGATCCATGCGATGATTGGATTCCTGCGGCGGCTACCGCACAATGGACCATAACACGGTCAGTACCTACTTTCGTAGGGCATGACGTTAACCTTTTCGGCTTTTCGCTGGGGCCAGTATGACCAGACAATTACAGAAACCAACCATCCTCAGTGTCGAGGCAGTGGCGCGCTCCAGACTGTTTACCGTTGAATCGGTTGACCTGGAGTTCAGCAACGGCGCGCGTCGCGTCTATGAGCGCATGCGCTCTTCTGGCCGTGAGGCGGTGATGATCGTGCCGATCATTGATGACCATCTGATCCTGATCCAGGAGTATGCCGTCGGGCTGGAATGTTATGAGCTGGGTTTCCCGAAGGGATTGATTGATCCGGGAGAAACGCCTTTTGACGCGGCTAACCGTGAACTGAAAGAGGAAGCCGGTTTTGGGGCCGGTCAGCTCGAGGCGCTGGGTAAACTGACCCTGGCTCCCTCTTATTTTTCCAGCAAAATGAATATCGTGGTGGCAGAAGGGCTCTATCCGGAGCAGCTGGAAGGTGATGAACCGGAGCCACTGCCGCAGTTACGCTGGCCGCTGAACAACCTGCTGGCACTGCTGGACGAACCTGATTTTTGCGAAGCAAGAAACGTCAGTGCACTGTTTCTGGTCAGAGAGTGGCTGGTGAAGCAGGGCAGGCTGAGTTACTGAATGGCCGGACCGGGAATGCCCGGGGCGCTGAATAAAAAAGGCCGGGCAATTGCCCGGCCTTTTTGTGAGCTATCAGAATAACTCGTGGCTTTCGCCGTTATCCATCAGCGTGGTGCCCACGTCGTGGACGGAATACTCCGTCGGCTGGGTGCCATTGATAAAGTATTCTGCCCGGGTGTTCCCCCCACCGTTGGCCAGCTTGCCGGTGCTGCGATCAATATTAACGGTTACCACGCCCTCAGGCGGCGTCAGCGGCTGAACTGGTACGCCATCCAGCGCGGCTTTCATATACTCATCCCACGCGGGTTGCGCGCTCTTGGCACCACCTTCGTAGCCGGAGATCTGATCCTTAATCGCACCCGAGGCGGTAGTACGCCCCAGATCGCGGCGATGGTCGTCAAAGCCAATCCACACCGACGTTACCACTCCGGGGCCATAACCTGAGAACCAGGCATCTTTCGAGCTGTTGGTTGTACCGGTTTTGCCGCCGATGTCGTTACGTTTCAGGTCGCGACCCGCACGCCAGCCGGTTCCCATCCAGCCCGGTTCCCCGAAAATATTCGAGTTCAGCGCACTTTTGATCAGGAAGGCCAGCGGCGTGTTAATCACATGCGGTGCGTACTGCGGTTCTTCATCCTGACGAACCTGCTGCCGGGTTACCTGCTCCAGCTGCGGCTGCGGTACGGCGACGTTCGTTCCCTCTGATGAGACGGCAACGTTTTCCACGCTGTCTTCGCTCAGGGCCACCGCTTTTTTGGTTTCACCATAGATAACCGGCAGGTTGCATTCCGGGCAGGCCACTTTCGGCTTCACCTCGAACACATGATTGCCCTGTTCATCATCAATGCGCGTAATGAAATACGGGTCAACGAGGAAGCCGCCGTTCGCCATCACCGAGTAGCCGCGAACCATCTGTAGCGGGGTGAAGGAGGCCGAGCCTAACGCCAGCGATTCGGTGTGGACGATATTCTCTGCCGGGAAGCCGAAACGCTGCAAATATTCGGCAGCATAGTCAACGCCCATCGCGCGCATGGCGCGCACCATCACCACGTTTTTCGACTCACCCAGCCCCTGACGCAGGCGAATAGGGCCGGAATAGGTGTTAGGTGAGTTTTTCGGACGCCAGTCTGCTCCGGCACCGGCATCCCAGCGGGAAATCGGCACGTCATTCAGAATAGAGGCCAGCGTCAGCCCCCGATCCATCGCGGCGGTATACAGGAAAGGTTTGATATTGGAACCGACCTGGCGCAGCGCCTGGGTAGCACGGTTAAACTTGCTCAGATTGAAGTCAAAGCCGCCAACCAGCGCGCGTACTGCACCGTCTTGCGGGTCAAGTGACACCAGCGAGGAGTTCACATCTGGCACCTGTGCCAGCTGCCAGCCGCTGTCGACTTTACGCACCCAAATCTGCTGGCCCGCCTGTAAGACCTGGCTGACCGAGCGCGGAGTGGCACCCTGTAACGTGTCCGATTTGAATGGTCGCGCCCAGCGAACGCTGTCCAGATCCAGTGCAACGGTGCTGCCATCACGCATGGTAGCGGTGGCTTCCCCGCTGGTGCTGGTGGTGACTACCGCCGGGAAGAGAGGACCGTAAACCGGCAGTGACTTCAGCGTTTTCATAATCTCGCTGTGCCCCCAGGCCTGCTCACCCACTTTCCACAACACATTGGCAGGACCACGATAGCCGTGACGCATATCATAGGCAATCACGTTGTCCTGCACCGATTTCTGTGCAGCCAGCTGAAGCTTACGCGTCACTGTGGTGTAGACCTTGTAACCGTCGTTGTAAGCATTCTCACCGTAGCGCTTGATCATCTCCTGGCGCACCATCTCGGTCAGATAAGGCGCAGAGAAAGCGATCTCAGGGACGTGATAGTTAGCCACCAGAGGCGTATTGCGGGCCTCGGTGTACTGGGCCTGAGTGATGTATTTCTGATCCAGCATACGCGCCAGTACCGTATTGCGACGCTGCACGGCACGATCGTGAGAATAGAGCGGGTTAAACGTTGACGGTGCTTTAGGCAGGCCGGCAATCATCGCAATTTCGCTCAGCGACAGCTCATCCACGCTTTTACCAAAGTAAACCTGTGCCGCTGCCCCCACGCCGTACGCTCGGTAGCCGAGATAGATTTTGTTCAGATAGAGTTCGAGGATCTCATCTTTACTCATCATCTGCTCAATACGAATGGCGAGGAATGCCTCCTTCACCTTACGGATCAGCGTGCGCTCCGGGCTGAGGAAGAAGTTACGTGCCAGCTGCTGGGTGATGGTACTGGCACCCTGGGAAGCATGGCCAGACACCAGGGCAACGCTGGCCGCACGGAAAATACCAATCGGGTCGACGCCGTGGTGCTCATAGAACCGGCTGTCTTCCGTCGCGATAAATGCCTTCACCATCAGCGGTGGGATTTGTTGCAGGGTCAGTGGTATACGGCGTTTCTCACCGTACTGGGCGATAAGCTCGTTATCAGCACTGTAAACCTGCATCGGCGTCTGCAGACGCACATCTTTCAGCGTGGCGACATCCGGGAGCTGTGGCTCTATGTATTTGTATAAACCATAGATCGAGCCAGCTCCCAGCAAGATGCAACACACTGCAAGGATCAATAAATACTTTACGAACTTCACCTGATATTTCCCATTTAAAGTCGGTTGGGCAGTTTATAAACAATCGCGCGGTAGTATAAAGGCAAGCCTGTACCTTGGATACGTCCTTTTCAACAGACGATAAGGAGATCGCGTCAATGGCTTTTCAGACATGGCAAGTCGGGCTGGACATTCAAAACGGACAACTTTGCGCCCTGGGCATCCAGCGCCGTCGAAACGGCTGGCAACTGCGTCACTGGTGGCAGCATACGTTGCCGCAAGATACGTTAAGAAATGGTCTGGTGCAACGCCCGGACGCCGTCGTGGCGTTACTGCAACAGTGGCGTAAACAGCTTCCTGCCCGTATCTCACTGCGGGTTGGCTTTCCGCCGCAGCTGGTGATGCAGCACTCGCTTGCCCCGCCAGTCCTGCAATTACGTGAGCCCGATCGTAGCAGCTACATCGTGGCGGCGGCGAGACGATTTTTTCCCATCGCGCCCGAGGCCCTCGCACTGGATTACCGCAGCGGCAACCGCCCGGGGGAGCCCGTTTACCTGACGGCGGCCCGTCGTGACGCATTGCAAAACTGGCTGGGCTGTTTACAGCAGGCATCGCTCAAGCCTGACGTGCTGGAACTGACGCCGGGCGCACTGTATGCGCTGGCCCGCACGCTGGCCCTTGCGCCCTCGGCGGCGCTGGTTCATCGCCTCAGTGACCACTGGCTGTGGTATGCCCCGCAGTCTGCTGACTCGCCGTGGGGGTGGTGTTCTCGTGAGGATGCACCGGACTATGAGGCCTTACGGCAGCGCTATCTGCCGGTTACTGAGACCGTGTGGTACAGCTCAGCGCTGACAGAAGCGCCGCCGGAGGGAACGCAGGCCCTGTCGCCGCTGGCAGCATTACAGTGCTACCAGCCGCCGTTGCCTGCTTGTGACGGGTGCTTTGCGCTGGCGACCGGTCTGGCATTACGGCCG
Source organism: Erwinia sp. PME.40.26/001 (assembly GCF_055556675.1). Lineage (NCBI taxonomy): Bacteria > Pseudomonadati > Pseudomonadota > Gammaproteobacteria > Enterobacterales > Erwiniaceae > Erwinia > Erwinia sp. PME.40.26/001. The sequence continues at coordinate 68,409 of NZ_JBVHNP010000003.1, read as the reverse complement.
GAGGATTGCTGATGGTATGGGTCAATTTACTGCCCTGGCGGCAGGCCGGGCAACGCAGGCGATGGCGCTTCTGGCGTCTGTTGAGTGTGCTGGTGTGCCTGGCACTGTGCACGGTGGTCCTCAGTGGACAGTGGCAGCGTCAGCTCAACCAGCAGCAGGCTGCTGCACTGGCCCAGTGGGCAGGGGCGCAGCGTGCCGCGGCGGCGCTGAATGACCGCTGGCTGGCCATGAAAATGCAGTCAGAACAGCGACAGCAGCAGTGGGAGCATCAGCAGCAGCGGCAGCGTCAGGTGATGCAGTGGGTGGCTTTTTCACACAGGCTGGGGGCCATTTTACCCGCCGATGTCTGGCTGACCTCACTGACTAAAACCCCGCAGAGCCTGACGATACGCGGCGTGGGCCGCCATATTCAGCCTTTGTTTCAGCTGCGCGAACGACTGGCAGACATACCCTCGCTGGATCCAGTGGCGTTGGGGCCCCTTCAGCGTACCCGGACCGGGGAGATGACCTTCGATATGCAGGCTGAGCTGACGCCGCCTGAGGTAGCCAGCCAGTGACCTCCCGTTGGGTCACTGGCTGGCTGCAACTAGCCGCCGGGTGGCGGGCATTGAGCTTCACCGCGACTGCGTTGTTACTGCTGTTTTTGCTGTGGCTGGTCTGGTGGCACCCGGCGCAGCGTGAACAACAGCGGCTGGCACACCAGTATCAGCAGCAAAGTCAGCGCTACCGCCAGCAGCTGCTGGCGCTGTCGGCCGGCCCTTCGCTGTGGGCACTGCAACAACTGGAGGAACAAGCGCGCTTGCGGCCTGAACCGGTGGCAGTGCCATTCTCGCTGCCAGAACTGCTGCGTCACAGCGGCGGCACGCTGGAATACTGGCATCCTGCTGCAGATGGTAGTGAGCTGGCGATGCAGCTGCAGTGGCCAGGGTTTATGGCTCTGCTGAATTATCTTTCCAGCCTGCGACCCGTGCCGGACCTTCCCCGCTTCAGCCTGCAGCGTGATGCGCAGCAGCTGCGGCTGATTATGGAGATCAGTGATGAACGTTAAGCTGGCCTCGTGCCTGCTGCTGGGGTTACTGACCTCAGACGGCCGGGCGCGCGATCCCTTTTTTGCGGCAGACCGTCACCGCTGCCCGCCCGCAGAGGAGGCTGGTGTAGGCTGGCGGCTGTTAGGGACCATTGGCCAGCAAGGGCATTATCACAGCTGGCTGCATTCGCCGCAGGGAAAACTTCTGTGGGCCCGGAAGGGGGACAGGCTGCCCGATAGCGCATGGCGGATCATTCACATTGAGGAAGAGGCCGTCACCCTGGCCTCATCACAGGACTGCCAGCCCCCCCTGCGGCTGGCACTAAAAGGACGACAGGATGCTGAGAACATTTTGGCTGTGGCTGATACTGATTAGCCCGGCGATGGCCAGCGAGGCACGGATCTCTCTGGCGTTTGATTCTGCCCCGGTAGGGCAAATTTTGCAGGCCCTGGCCGATTATCAGCAGCTCAATCTGATGGTGGCTCCCGGGGTTGAAGGTGTGCTCTCACTGCGCCTGAAGGCGGTTCCCTGGCAACAGGCGTTGCAGATGGTACTGAAAATGGGCCGTTTAAGCTCAGAGCAGCAGGGGAACATTCTGCTGGTTTTTCCGGCAGGCTGGCAGCAGGAGGAGCAACGTCTTCAGGCTGCCCGGCAGGAAGCCAGTGAGCAGTCATTGCCGCTGCATACCCGAACGGTGACTCTGCACCATGCGGATGCGACGGCGGTGAATGACAGCTTGCAAAACGAACGCGCTCGTTTGATGACCCCACGGGGCAGCATTTCTCTGGACAGCCGTACCAACACGATTTTACTGCGCGATACCGACGTCGCACTGACGCAGGCTGAACGCTGGGTGCGCCAGCTGGATGTACCACTGGCGCAGGTCGAACTGGCAGCGCAAATTGTCACCATCAGTGAAGAAAATCTGCGTGAAATAGGGGTTAACTGGGGGTTGAGCGGGGCGGACCCGGTGTCGGAGGCGCTGCGTACCAGCCAGCTCCGTGTGGATCTGGGTGTTGGACGCCCCGCAGGTGTCGCCGGGTTTACGGTGGCAAAACTGGACGGACGCCTGCTGGATCTCGAATTAAGCGCCCTGCAAAGGGAGCAGCAGGCCGATATTATTGCCAGCCCGCGGCTGTTAACCTCACATCAGCAGACGGCCAGTATCAGGCAGGGGACAGAAATTCCTTACGAGGTCGCCAGCGGTAATAGCGGTTCAACGACAATGGAATTCAAAGAAGCGATGCTGGGCATGGAGGTTACGCCCGTGGTACAGGCGCAGGGTCGGATTTTGCTGAAATTACATATTTCACAAAATACCCCCGGGCGGAACATGCGCAGCGGCGAAAATGAGGTACTGACCATTGATAAGCAGGAGATTGATACGCAGGTCATGCTAAAGGATGGACAGACCCTGGCGCTGGGGGGCATTTTTCAGCAACAGAGCGCCACAGGGCGAACCCGGGTGCCTTTACTCGGCGATCTCCCCCTGCTGGGCGGTCTGTTTCGCCATGACGTTCGTGAGCAAAAAAGGCGCGAATTGGTGATCTTCATCACACCGAGACTGATTCATAGCGATTAATGCCATTTTTGATGCAAACTAGAGAACCTGCATGTTTTTTCCGAAATTGCTGACAGTTGCGTTTGACGCAAGGGCGGAATTAGCTTACAAGGTTTAGCGATTTTGAATTACGGGCCAGGTGCCCTTAGCAGCGAATGCTTTTTAACCGTTTTTTATCGTGCGCAACCGGCGTAGCCGATGCAACCACATCCGGCTGATAAATGAAGCGGACTGAAACGCGCCAAAATATTGCGTGCAATGGGCAAGGTAAATTTAATCGGTTGCCAAAACACCTTCAGTGTTGAGATAATTTTTGGTCTGACTCTCGCACTATCGCTCATGAGGTTTCAGTTCATGTCCTGCCTGGTTTAAGGCGGGGTATCATCAACGAATTGTCTTAGTAATACCGAAAAAATGGCAGAGAAACGCAATATCTTTCTGGTTGGGCCTATGGGTGCCGGCAAAAGCACTATTGGGCGTCAGTTAGCTCAACAACTCAATATGGAATTTTTCGATTCCGATCAAGAAATTGAGCGACGTACCGGAGCGGATGTGGGCTGGGTTTTTGACGTCGAAGGCGAAGAAGGCTTCCGCGATCGCGAAGAAAAAATCATCAATGAACTCACTGAAAAGCAGGGCATTGTGCTGGCGACAGGTGGCGGTTCCGTCAAGTCGCGCGAAACGCGCAATCGTCTCTCCGCCCGTGGCGTAGTGGTTTATCTTGAAACGACTATCGAAAAGCAACTGGCACGAACGCAGCGCGACAAAAAACGTCCTTTGTTGCAGGTGGATTCTCCACCGCGTGAAGTGCTGGAAGCATTAGCCGATGAACGCAATCCGATGTATGAAGAGATTGCTGACGTAACCATCCGCACTGACGATCAAAGTGCGAAGGTGGTGGCTAATCAGATTATCAATATGTTGGAAAAGAGCTAAGTCTTGCTCTGAAGGCCCACTCGTGGGCACAGCAAAAAAGGTGATACAGCGTCATGGAGAGGATTCACGTTACTCTTGGGGAGCGCAGTTACCCCATTACCATCGCCGCCGGGTTGTTTGCAGATCCGGCTTCTTTTTGGCCGCTTAAAGCGGGCGATCAGGTCATGCTGGTAACCAACCAGACGCTGGCTCCTCTCTATCTGGATACGCTACGTACCCGCCTTGAAGGCGCGGGCGTGGTGGTCGATCAGGTGATCCTGCCTGATGGCGAACAGTTTAAAACGCTGGGCGTCATGGATCAGGTCTTTACCGCGCTACTGTCCAGGCCTCACGGCCGTGATACTACCCTTGTTGCTCTGGGTGGCGGTGTGATTGGTGATCTGACCGGGTTTGCTGCCGCCAGCTACCAGCGTGGCGTGCGCTTTATCCAGGTGCCAACCACGCTGTTGTCGCAGGTTGACTCATCCGTGGGTGGAAAAACCGGGGTGAACCACCCGCTGGGCAAAAATATGATCGGGGCCTTCTATCAGCCTGCCTCGGTCGTTATCGATCTTGACTGCCTGAAGACGCTGCCTGCGCGCGAGCTTGCCTCCGGGCTGGCTGAAGTGATCAAATATGGCATTATTCTCGATGGCGAATTCTTTACCTGGCTTGAACATAATCTCGATGCCCTTCTGGCGCTGGAACCCACTGCGATGGCGTACTGTATTCGCCGCTGCTGTGAGTTAAAAGCCGGGGTGGTAGCGGAAGATGAACATGAGCACGGGCAGCGTGCACTGCTGAACCTTGGGCATACGTATGGCCATGCCATTGAAGCCCATATGGGTTATGGCAACTGGCTGCACGGGGAAGCCGTCGCCGCCGGGATGGTGATGGCGGCACGTAATGCCGAACGTCTCGGACAGTTCCGTTCAGAAGACACCGACCGCATTATTTCGCTCTTACAGCGCGCAGGGTTGCCGGTTCACGGGCCTGAAGGTATGGCCGCGTCCGACTACCTGCCGCTTATGCTGCGTGACAAAAAAGTGTTAGCCGGCAAGTTGCGGCTGGTGCTCCCGCTGGCGATCGGCAAAGCCGAAGTGCGCAGCGGAGTGCCGCATGATATGGTTCTGGCATCCATTCAGGATTGTCAGAAGCCATAATGATTATCAGCAGCCAGACGATTCTGGCCGCTATTTCTCACGTTTTTGCCTTGCGCACAATGCGAAGGGCATCGCCGCTCTATGGGAGGAGGTTAAATGGACGAGTTTAAACCGGAAGACGAGTTAAAACCTGACACCAGCGACCGCCGACCAACGCGGCCCCGTAAAACGTCTTCTGCACCCAAAGTACCGGTATCCCGTCAGCATATGATGATGGGTATTGGTATCCTCGTGCTGCTGTTACTGGTGCTGGGTATTGGCTCCGCGCTGAAATCGCCTGACAGCGGCAGCAGTACGCAGCAGACTCAAACGCCTGCGGGTAACGCGAACACAACGAACAGCGGCAGCGGCGAAAAAAATATAGACCTGTCGGGCTCCTCATCAATGAGCGGCCAGTCCGGTCAGCCTGCGACCCAGGAGGGCACTGCGCCGTCCGCTAATGAGCCTGCTGCGCCATCGCAGAACGTGGGTGTCCCGCCGATTTCTCCTACGCCAACAGAAGCGCAACCGGTACAGACCCCTGCTAATCAGCAGCGTGTTGAGCTGCCGGGGGATTTGAACAATGCCTTAAGCAATCAGCAGGGCCAGGTTGATGCCGCTGCGCAGGCAGGACAGGGTGAGTCATCCCTGCCTACCGGCGCTGCCACGGTTGCCCCTGGCGCAGCTGAGACGCCGCGCCCGGTTGCCAGCAAGCCTGCAACGACTACGCGACCGGCTGCCACGCACCAGAATAAACCGGCGGCACATTCCTCTTCAGCCAGTAAACCGGCGGTGAAAGAGAGTAAGCCTGCTGCCCCGGCCAGCCGCAGCAGTTCAACGCCTGGCGGTAACTTTACCCTGCAACTGAGCAGTGCATCGCGTTCTGATACGCTGAATGCCTGGGCGAAGAAACAGAATCTTAGTGGCTATCACGTTTATCAGACCACCCGTAACGGGCAACCCTGGTACGTACTGGTCAGCGGTTCTTACGCGACCTCTTCTGAGGCTAAACGTGCAGTCGCCTCGCTGCCAGCTGAAGTCCGTGCGCAAAACCCCTGGGTTAAGCCGGTCAGCCAGGTGAAGAAAGAAGCGGGCAAGTAATACCCTGCCGGGGTAACCCGGCTTTTCCGTAGTGTATGCGTGCCGCTGGCACGCAGAGCATGCAAAGCGCAGATATGCTGTCGGTGTAACCACAGCCTGATGAGTAAAGTAATTAACGACGGCATGAAAAAAAATCGCGCTTTTTTGAAGTGGGCAGGTGGCAAGTATCCGCTGCTCGATGATATCCGACGCCATCTCCCGGAAGGAGATTGTCTGATCGAACCGTTCGTTGGGGCTGGTTCCGTCTTCCTCAACACGCAGTATTCACGATACATTCTTGCTGATATTAACAGCGACCTGATTAATCTTTATAACATCGTCAAAGATCGCACCGACGAATTTGTCGCGGATGCCCGCGAGCTTTTCGTGCCGGAAGCGAATGATTCGACGGTCTACTATGCCTACCGCAAAGAGTTCAACCTCTGCCGCGATGGTTATCGCCGCGCCGTGCTGTTCTTATACCTCAACAGGCACTGCTATAACGGCCTCTGCCGCTATAACCTCAGCGGTGAATTTAACGTTCCGTTCGGTAGTTACCGCAAACCCTACTTCCCGCAGGATGAACTCTACTGGTTTGCCGAGCGCGCACAGCAGGCGACCTTTGTCTGCGAATCCTATGATGTTACGCTGAGTAAAGTGCAGCAGGGGGGGGTGGTGTATTGCGATCCCCCTTATGCCCCGCTGTCGACCACGGCGAACTTTACGGCCTATCACACCAACAGTTTTAGTATGCGTGAGCAGCAGCATCTGGCTGAACTGGCTTCTGCGCTGGCGCATGAGAACAGCATTACCGTGCTGATCTCCAATCATGATACGCCGCTGACGCGTCAGTGGTATCAGGATGCCGTATTGCACGAAATCAAAGTGCGTCGTTCCATCAGCCGCAGCGGCAATACACGTAGCAAGGTCAATGAATTACTGGCGCTGTATACTGGCCGGTGATGACAGCCTGACATCAGGCACAACCAGGGAGAAACGGATGAAACAGTTTTTAATTGCCCCATCAATTCTTTCCGCAGATTTTGCCCGCCTGGGCGAAGACACAGCGAAAGCTCTGGCTGCTGGCGGTGATGTAGTGCATTTCGATGTGATGGATAATCACTATGTCCCGAACCTCACGATGGGGCCAATGGTGCTTAAAGCCCTGCGCGATTACGGCGTCACCGCTCCGATTGACGTGCACCTGATGGTAAAACCGGTTGACCGTCTGGTACCTGACTTCGCCAAAGCCGGTGCCAGCTATATTACTTTCCATCCCGAAGCGTCTGAGCACGTTGACCGTACGCTGCAGCTGATCAAAGAGCATGGCTGCAAAGCGGGTCTGGTACTTAATCCTGCCACGCCGCTCAGTATCCTTGATTACGTAATGGATAAGCTGGATGTGATCCTGCTGATGTCGGTCAATCCTGGCTTTGGGGGCCAGTCATTTATTCCCGGCACGCTGAATAAACTGCGACAGGTTCGTAAGCTGATCGACCAGAGTGGGTATGACATCCGTCTGGAAGTGGACGGGGGCGTGAAAGTCGACAACATCGGTGAGATCGCTGCCGCTGGTGCCGATATGTTTGTCGCCGGATCCGCTATTTTTGGTCACCCGGACTATAAGAAAGTGATTGATGATATGCGCAACGAGCTGGAGAAGTCCCGTCATGGTGCCTTTCACTAACACCCGTGCCCTGGCCTTTGATCTGGATGGTACGCTGACCGACAGTGCGCCCGGTCTGGCCAGTGCGGTGGATAGCGCACTGGTCGAGCTGAAACTGGCACCTGCTGGCATCGGGCTCGTCTCCACCTGGATTGGTAACGGGGCAGATATTCTTATGGAACGCGCCCTGACCTGGGCGCTGGGCCATGCGCCAAAGGCGGATCAGCTGCGTAAGGCGCGTTCGCTGATGGACAGCCATTATGCCCACAGCGTTGACGGCGGGAGTCAGCTTTACCCAGGCGTTAAAGAGACGCTGGCGGCCCTGTCCACGCACGGTCTGCCGATGGCGCTGGTCACTAACAAACCAACGCCGTTTGTTGCCCCACTGCTGGCTTCTCTGGGGATTGCTGAATACTTCTCACTGATTATCGGCGGCGATGACGTGGTGGTGAAAAAACCCCATCCGGCACCGCTGTTTCTGGTACTGGGGACATTTGGTCTGCTGCCGGGTGAGTTACTGTTTGTCGGTGATTCCCGCAATGATATTATGGCCGCGCAGTCGGCAGGATGTCCCTGCATTGGCCTGACCTATGGCTATAACTACGGTGAGCCGATTGCCACCAGCCAGCCCGACGTCACGCTCGATCATTTTAACGATTTATTGCCCGCACTCGGGCTGTCATTATTCAGGACGGAAACATGAGCAAACCCATCGTATTTAGCGGCGCACAGCCTTCTGGTGAACTGACCATCGGTAACTATTTGGGTGCGCTGCGTCAGTGGGTACAGATGCAGGATGACTATCACTGTATCTACTGCATTGTCGATCTGCATGCCATTACGGTTCGTCAGGATCCGGTTGCGCTGCGCAAAGCGACGCTGGATACCCTGGCCCTTTATCTTGCCTGCGGCATCGACCCGCAGAAAAGCACCATTTTCGTTCAGTCGCACGTGCCGGAACATACGCAGCTTGGCTGGATCCTTAACTGCTACACCTATTTCGGTGAACTGAGCCGTATGACGCAGTTCAAAGATAAGTCAGCACGCTACGAAGAGAACATTAACGCCGGCCTGTTTGATTATCCGGTGCTGATGGCGGCCGATATCCTGCTGTACCAGACCACTCAGGTACCGGTGGGTGAAGACCAGAAACAGCATCTGGAGCTGAGCCGCGATGTCGCTTCGCGCTTCAATGCGCTGTACGGTGAGATTTTCAAAGTGCCTGAGCCGTTCATTCCTAAATCAGGGGCGCGGGTGATGTCGCTGCTGGAGCCAACCAGGAAGATGTCTAAGTCTGACGATAACCGTAACAACGTTATCGGCCTGCTGGAAGATCCAAAATCGGTGGTGAAGAAGATTAAGCGTGCGATGACCGACGGCGATGAGCCACCGGTGGTGCGTTATGATGTGAAAGAGAAGCCCGGAGTGTCAAACCTGCTGGATATCCTGTCTGGCGTCACCGGTAAGCCGGTTGCCGAGCTGGAAGCAGAGTTTGCCGGTCAGATGTACGGCCACCTGAAAGGTGCCGTTGCCGACGCTGTGTCCGGGATGTTAAGCGAGCTGCAGGAGCGGTATCACCGTTATCGCAACGATGAGGCATTCCTTGAGCAGGTCATGCGTGACGGTGCGGCGAAAGCCCGTACGCAGGCGCAGGACACGCTGAAAAAGGTCTACGAAGCGATAGGCTTTGTTGCCCAGCCATAACGCATCAAGCAGCGGGCGTTCGTGCAAAGCGGACGCCCCGCTTAAGCATCATCCCGGTCAGGAACGTTTTTTTAGCGACAGAATGGCCCCGTCATACCAGTAGAGCGTCAGCGTATCGTTGACCGGTACCGTTACCACCGCACCCGGCCCCCAGGGATCGCTTCCGCACATCACGTTATACCCCCCGGCCACCTGATAGCCCTGTTCGGGATCGTTCTCGCCGGCCGGTGTCAGCGTGGGGCTTTTCAGGCAGTTATCCGTGGCCGGATCGATGGATCGCTGCGACGTCCCCTTTTCCCACAGAATGTTACTGGCTGAAAACGTCACTACTGCGCCCATATACTGCGGATCGTTATCCACTACGGCCTGAACCCCGCTACTGTCCACGTGTACCGCATCCACCCGCCAGCTGCCTTCCAGCATGGCGTAATCTGGTGTCGCTGCCAGCAGCGGCGGGCTGATCAGCAGGCAGGCTATCATCAGGTATTTCATTGTTATCTCCTTGCAGTCGGGTCGTAGAAGTATAGAGGCGAATGGCTATTACAGGTTGCTGATTTCTCATTGGTTAATACAGGATAACCCTCGGGGCGGCTAATCCGTGATAGGGTTAACAGAGCATCTTATTGAGGAGGGGGAATATATGCGTCCGGAATTACAGTGGATTAATCATGTTCGCCTGCCACAGCGGGAAGGGCTGTGGCAGATTGAGATCCGGCAGGGCAGGATCGCCGGAATTCTGCCACAACCGGCGGCCTGCGCCGCCGGGGAAGCGCTGGATGCGGAAGGCGGCCTGGCCATTCCCCCGTTTATTGAACCGCATATTCACCTGGACACCACCCAAACCGCCGGTGAGCCTGCGTGGAACCAGTCAGGCACGCTGTTTGAGGGCATTGAACGGTGGGCAGAGCGAAAGGCGCTTCTGACGCACGACGATGTGAAGCAGCGGGCGCGTCAGACGCTGAAGTGGCAGATGGCGAACGGCATTCAGCATGTGCGTACCCATATTGATGTCTCCGATCCCTCGCTGACGGCGCTAAAAGCGATGCTGGAAGTGAAGCAGGAGATGGCCCCCTGGATAGATATTCAGCTGGTGGCCTTTCCCCAGGAGGGCATTCTCTCGTATCCCGATGGGGAAGCGTTGCTGGAGCAGGCTTTACAGCTGGGGGCGGACGTGGTCGGTGCCATACCTCACTTCGAATTCACCCGTGAGTATGGCGTGGAATCGCTGCATCGCACCTTCTCTCTGGCGCAAAAATATCAGCGAATGGTCGACGTACACTGTGATGAAATCGACGACGAGCAGTCGCGCTTTGTGGAGACGGTGGCGGCGCTGGCACTGCGTGAGAAGATGGGTGAGCGGGTGACGGCCAGCCACACGACGGCGATGCACTCTTATAACGGAGCCTATACCTCCCGCCTGTTCCGTCTGCTGAAGCTCTCCGGCATTAATTTTGTCGCCAACCCGCTGGTGAATATTCATCTGCAGGGGCGATTTGACACCTATCCCAAACGCCGGGGCATTACCCGGGTAAAAGAGATGCTGGAAGCAGACATTAACGTCTGCTTTGGTCACGACGATGTGTTCGATCCCTGGTATCCACTGGGTACGGCCAGCATGTTGCAGGTGCTGCATATGGGTATGCACGTCTGCCAGCTGATGGGCTACGAGCAGCTGGATGCGGGCTTAAACCTGATTACCACGCACAGTGCCAGAACGCTGCAGCTAAAAGACTACGGGATTGACAAGGGCAACAGCGCTAATCTGGTGATCCTGCCGGCAGAAAGCGGCTTCGACGCGTTACGCCGGCAGGTGCCGGTGCGTTACTCGATTCGTCACGGCCGGGTGATTGCCGAAACGGTACCCGCCGCCAGCATGCTTCATCTGGACGAAAGCGAAAACGTGGATTTCAAACGATAAAGCGATGGCAGGAGTCGGGCTTGTTACCCACTCGTCAGCGGTTGTTGATGCAGGCAGAAAGGGGCCGACCGCAAAACACGGCCTGCCCCATCCGGGTTTTAATGAGAGCCCATATGACCGTGCAGCTTGTGCTTGCTGACAAAACCGAGCAGCAGACACATCACAAACACGACGGCATAAAGACCGTTTGCCGTGGCCAGCGCTGCGTGAGCGCCGCCTTTCTCAACGATAGGACCGGTCACCACGAAGGTCAGCATGGTACCGACCGTACCGCAGGTCAGGATAAAGTTCACCAGTTTGGGTGAGGCCACTTTGGTTTGCAGCGAACCCAGAGTGATGATGGTGGTATAGATGGCGCTGGAGAAGAAGCCCAGGCTCATCATGATCCACTTCAGCATGGATGCGTCACTGGACGTAATAAACCAGTACATCAGCGCTGTGGCGGCCAGCGCCAGTACGGTGAGGATACGCTGAGGGTCGAAGAAACGCAGGATGGCGCTGAAGGCCCACATACCAATCATATATGCAGTCCAGAAGTTACCCACCAGGCTACCGGCCTGACCGATATCCATGCCCATCGTTTTGGTTGCGTACAGGGGTACCCAACCGATAAAACCGAGCTGGCCGAGGATATAACACAGTGCAGCCACCGACAGCAGGCCCACCCCGATACCCCATTTCTCTTTGACGACTGGCTCACCGCGGGCGGCTTTCTTGCCCAGCACCGGGAATTCAAAGCACAGGGCCAGAATAAATATTGCCACGTAAATTACGCCGATGCAGGCATAGACCCAATACCAGGGCAGCGCGCGCGCCAGGATAGCGGCGGCAATAATCGGGAAAATGGTGCCGGCCATGCTGAAGAAGGAGTCGGTAAACAGCAGGCGGGAGCCTCGCTGACGGCCCTCATACAGATGGGTGATCAGGAACGTACCAATGGACATGGTGATACCGCTCACCACCCCGAGAACAAACATACACAGAGAGAAGACGGTCAGGCTGTGGCTGTTCATCAGTCCGAGAATGGCCAGTACCATCAGCACGAAGCCGAAGATCAGCTGGCGTTTCAGCGGGACGATTTCCATCAGCCAGGCGTTAAGAAACACCGCCAGCAGGATACCGGCGTTCAGGAAGGTAAAGGTGTTGCTCATCTGAGCGACGGGCAGCTGGAAGTAGGCCGCTATATTCTCCAGAACCATACCGGTAACGATAACCACTGCACCGGTCAGCGCATAGGAGAAGAAGCTGATCCAGGTAAGCCCGATTCGATCGCGATTTGTCATAGTGGAAACCTGTTTGAAAGAGATGTTCACCGGGCGGAATGCCCGTGCCAGACACGAGGAGTTTAACGATATTCGTGATCTGCATAAATCTTTACTGAAACTAATATTTTCATATTTCATTCATATCGTGATCATAGTCACTATTTTTCGTCGCCTGGTAACGTTTGCTTTCATAACGTTGCCGCGTAAATAAAGGTAAAACGCTGGCGCGTTGCCAGGTGCCTCTTTACAATCACCGTTGGTTATATGGTTTGTCGCACTCAGTAAGGAATCTTTCATGTTGAAACGTACGTTGACCGCGGTGGCAACCGTTCTGGCACTGTCTTCGATCTCTGCCTCCGCCATGGCTGCGAAGGGGGATACGCATGTGCTGCTGACCACTTCTGCGGGTAATATTGAACTGGAACTGAACAACCAGAAAGCACCGGTGTCGGTGAATAATTTTGTGGATTACGTGAACAGTGGTTTTTACAACAACACGATTTTTCATCGCGTGATCCCAGGCTTTATGTTGCAGGGTGGCGGTTTTACCGCTGATATGCAGCAGAAACAGCCTAAACCGCCAATTAAAAATGAAGCGGATAATGGCCTGCTGAACAAGCGCGGCACGATCTCAATGGCGCGTACCGCAGATAAGGACAGTGCCACCAGCCAGTTCTTTATCAACGTGGCAGATAATGCCTTCCTCGATCACGGTCAGCGTGATTTTGGCTACGCCGTTTTCGGTAAAGTCGTTAAAGGCATGGACGTTGCCGATAAGATTGGCCAGGTACAGACCAAAGATGTGGGGCCTTACCAGAATGTTCCGGTGACCCCAGTAGTGATCCTCTCTGCGAAAGTGCTGCCATAATTTTCTCACTGGCCACTCTGTCAGGATCGCCCGCCGGCGGTCCTGGTATCAGGACCTCCGATGCTGCTTCTGATCGACAACTACGACTCCTTCACCTGGAACCTCTACCAGTATTTTTCTGAGCTGGGGGCGGAGGTGTGCGTTCACCGCAATGATGACATTACCCTTGATGAGATCGCCGCAATGGCCCCTCAGCATCTGGTGATCTCGCCCGGGCCTTGTACCCCTGATGACGCTGGTATCTCACTGGAAGTTATCCGTCATTTTGCTGGTCAAATTCCCCTTCTGGGGGTTTGCCTCGGGCATCAGGCTATCGCACAGGTACTTGGCGGACGGGTGGTGCGCGCGCGCAAAGTCATGCACGGTAAAACGTCGCAGATTGAACACCGTGATGGTGGCGTGTTTGCCGGGCTGAATCACCCGCTGACGGTAACCCGCTATCACTCACTGATTGTTGAAACCGGCAGCCTGCCCGCAGAATGTGAAGTCACTGCGTGGACAATGGACGATCGTGGTCAGCCTGACGAAATCATGGGCTTCAGGCACCGTACACTGCCGCTGGAGGGGGTACAGTTCCACCCGGAAAGTATCCTGAGCGAACAGGGGCATCAACTGCTGGCTAATTTCCTCAAACGGTGATTATCATTTGCCTTTCTGTGACTTTTTATTCATATTTTATGACTATGTTTTCATGTGTCTGAAAAGAATAAATGGCGAGGTAGTGAATGACGGCGGAAAAAATGGCGGTAACACGCGCGACGTTTGATGAGGTGATTTTGCCTGTTTATGCACCAGCGCAGTTTGTGCCGGTAAAAGGCAAAGGCAGCCGCGTGTGGGATCAGCAGGGCAAAGAATACATCGATTTCTCCGGCGGCATTGCGGTGACGGCGCTGGGGCACTGCCATCCTGCGCTGGTTGAGGCGTTAAAAACCCAGGGTGAAACCCTGTGGCACACCAGTAATGTCTTTACCAACGAACCCGCCCTGCGCCTGGCAAGTAAGCTGATCCACGCCACTTTTGCCGATCGTGTCTTTTTCGCTAACTCCGGTGCTGAAGCCAACGAAGCCGCGTTTAAGCTGGCGCGTTACTATGCCACCAAACGCCACAGCCCTTTCAAAAGCAAGATTATTGCCTTCCATAATGCCTTCCACGGCCGCACGCTGTTTACGGTCTCCGTTGGCGGTCAGCCAAAATACTCTGACGGCTTCGGACCCAAACCTGCGGATATCGTCCACGTGCCGTTTAACGATCTGGCCGCGGTCAAAGCGGTGATCGACGATCACACCTGCGCGATTGTGGTAGAGCCTGTTCAGGGCGAAGGCGGCGTGATGCCGGCGACGCAGGAATTTATGCAGGGCCTGCGTCAGTTGTGTGATGAGCATGATGCGCTGCTGGTGCTGGATGAAGTGCAGAGCGGTATGGGTCGCAGCGGCAGGCTATTCGCCCATGAGCATTACGGCATTCAGCCGGACATTCTGACTACCGCCAAAGCACTGGGCGGTGGTTTCCCGGTCAGTGCGATGCTGACCACTCATGAGATTGCCTCGGTGATGGCGCCAGGCGTTCACGGTACCACCTACGGTGGCAACCCACTGGCCTGTGCGGTGGCTGAAGCGGCGCTGGATATCATTAATACACCGGATGTGCTGAATGGCGTGGAAGAACGCCGCCAGCTATTTGTTGATGCGCTTCAGTCGCTGGATGCCCGCTTCGATCTGTTCAGCGAAATCCGGGGTAAAGGCCTGCTGATTGGCGCGGTGCTGAAACCGCAGCACGCGGGTAAGGCGCGCGACCTGCTGAATGCCGCAGCAGAGGCAGGCGTGATGGTGCTGGTAGCCGGAACCGACGTGATGCGCTTTGCGCCGTCGCTGGTGATCGAACCGACCGACATTGCTGAAGGCATGGCGCGCTTCGCCACCGCCGTTGAAAAGGTGCTGTAAAAGGATCTTGTGCCTGCGGGTAACGTACTGAAGATCTGTACGGGACCCGCGGGCGGACCGGCAAAAAAGCTGCACTTACGTTTTTGATTTACGCAGGTGGCGAGACAACCAGCGGCCATGATGTGGTCGCTGGCTCCAGGTCAGTGATGAGAGGGTATGCATTACGCTGAGATGACCAAGAATGCGCTTCACATGCCGCTCGACAATCGTTACCGGGCCTTGATGGAAATCCTCGGGAGCGTCCAGTATGTTACTGCCTGAGTCGGGCCCGTCATATTCCAGGCGCTGCTGGCAGCGCTGCAGGGCAATTTCACAGGACTGCAGATAACGTTCTGCCAGCGCCGGGGTCAGCATAGTGTGTTCACGCGCCAGGATAGTCATGGCGTTGATATGCTCCACAATAAACTGGCTGTGCGTGACCCACAGCTGCATATCGGACAGATAGCCGGAGTTAAAGCCCGGTTCCTGCATCGCCTGGTGCAGGGAGTTAAACAGCGCATTGTGTGCCTGGTTAACCCGCATCCGCTGGTAAGCCAGCTTCACGGCATCCTGTTCGTTACCCAACAGCATCTGCAGTGCTTCCTGATAGGTCTCCAGCGCATCGTGCGCATTCTGCCGCAGTAACCCACTCTGCCACTGAGGCCACAGCCAGATCATGCCGCCAAAGGCGATCAGGCAGCCCATCAGCGTGTCCATCAGTCTTGGCAGCAGGAACTGCGCGCCGTTCAGGGCTAACAGCTGTAATGAATACACCGCCGTGACGGTGAACCCCACTGTGGCCCAGCCATAGAATTTCCGGATAAACAGGTAGCTCACCAGCGTGATGACCAGCATGATCAGCAACACCCAGGATTCCGGGGCGTGTAGCCCGAGGGTAGCGGCTGCGATGACCAGCCCGGCCAGCGTGCCCAGCGCCCTGTGCTGAATACGCACCCGGGTGGCGCTGTAGCCGTTAAGACTGACAAACATCACCGTCATCAGGATCCAGTAAGGCTTCGGCAGATTGAAGAACAGCGCCAGCGAACTGGCAAAGGTCAGCATCACCGCGTAGCGTGCGGCAGTGCGCAGGGCGGAGGATTTCAGCGACAGGTAGCTCTTTAGCGCCGGGAGCAGGGGCAGGCGACGCTGGCGGTCGGCCATCAGGTCACGGCGATACAGCGGACGCTGAGTGCGCAGCACGCGTGCGATGCGGCTGAAGTGGTAATAACAAAAGTGGCCGACCGGGTTGTCGGGATGCTGACGGGCAATCTTCTCCAGCGCCTGAAGCGGTTTATCCATGGTGAAACGTTCAGGGTAACGATGATAGAGAATATCATCGGCCAGCACCCGCAGCCTGGCGGCAATGGTCTGTGCGTTCCAGCGGATGACCGCTTCAGCATGGCTTTTTTCTACCAGCTTTTGCACTTCTTCCGGCTGATGCAGGCTGACCGCAATATGTTCCTGCAGATCGAGCGCCACCTGGAATGCCCGTGTCAGACGCTGATAGTGGTTGTCCCGATTAGCGGACAACATATGCATCTGCTGATAGCAGGTATTAATCAGGTCGACGGCTTTCTGCTGGCGTGCCAGCAGCGGCGGCAGGGCGGTCTGCGGATCGGTGAGCCGGGTCAGAAGGGTGTATTTTGCTTCACAGTAGTCTGCCAGTTCACGGTACAGCAGGCTGAGGGTTTCACGCATCGGCTGCTCTTTCCACAGCCAGAACCAGAACCAGTTAAATGCTCCGTACCAGACGGTCCCCAGAATATATAACAGTGGGGGCTGCCACAGAGGCATTCGTCCCGCCAGGCTGAGGGTAAAGATGGCGGCAATCAGCGAAGCCGGAAGCAGGCGGCCATGAAGGGGGCTAATCTCACCCGTGACGCCCAGCACTAAGGCCATGACTAGCAGGATAACGGGCAACGGCACGCCCTCTAACCCGGCGTACTGGATCAGGAAGCTGCTGGAGGCGAACAGACAACCGCCAACGATGAGGCGTTTAAAGAAGCGTTTGTGGGGGGTATCCAGACCGGCGTTATTACAGCAGGCGGGCACTAAGGAGAACAGCAGCCCGTTTTGCAGGTTGCCCAGCATCCAGCCGATCGCCACGGGTAAACACAGCACCAGCGTTTGTCTGAGCGCATAGTTAACTTCCGGGTGATAGATAAGTCTCCGCCACATGAGCCACACCAAATAAAAACGGCGCGACAGGGCGTCGCGCCGTGGGTTCAGAGCCGGTTAACGTGTGCCGTATACAACGATGGTTTTACCATGTGCAGAGATCAGGTTCTGATCTTCAAGCATTTTCAGAATACGGCCTACGGTTTCACGGGAGCAGCCGACAATCTGGCCGATCTCCTGACGGGTGATTTTAATTTGCATGCCGTCCGGGTGCGTCATGGCATCTGGCTGTTTGGCCAGATTCAGTAACGTTTGGGCAATGCGTCCGGTGACATCCAGGAAAGCTAAATTACCCACTTTCTCTGACGTAACCTGCAGTCGACTCGCCATCTGTGCAGAGAGACGCATCAGAATGTCAGGATTCACCTGAATCAGCTGACGGAATTTTTTGTAAGAGATTTCAGCCACTTCACAGGCTGTTTTCGCACGTACCCATGCACTGCGTTCCTGACCTTCTTCAAAGAGGCCCAGTTCGCCGATGAAGTCGCCCTGGTTGAGGTAAGAGAGGATCATCTCTTTGCCTTCTTCATCCTTGATTAACACCGCTACAGAACCTTTAACGATGTAATAGAGGGTTTCCGCCTTTTCACCCTGATGTATCAGCGTGCTTTTGGATGGATATTTGTGAATATGGCAATGTGACAGGAACCATTCGAGTGTAGGGTCTGTTTGCGGTTTGCCGAGAACCATTCGCTGTTATCCTCTGTTGTAATCGAGCCTAAATATACCCTCTATTCTGCGGGAGACAGGGGCATTGCCGCTGATCTGCCGTACGAAATAATTAAGGGTATCAGGGTATGAATCCCTGCCAGGCGTTGAAATATTCAAGCGTTCCCATAGGAAAATATACGGGCCTCTGTTAGGAGCATGGCTCGTGCTGTCGTCCCGTTTTACCGTGCATTGTCTTGCCAGTAAAATATTGCAGCTTTGTTTGTAGCACAGCTTTACAAGGCTGTCTTCTGTTGTCTCGCTTCAGCATAGTTGGAAAAAGGCAGCGTTGCCGTTTTTATTGGCACAGCGTACTCTGCGGTAACTGAATGAAATCGAGGATTTTGTTATGCAAGCACGTGTTAAATGGATTGAAGGTCTGACATTTTTGGGAGAATCCTCATCGGGCCACCAGGTGCTGATGGACGGAAACTCCGGGGACAAAGCGCCCAGCCCGATGGAGATGGTGCTGATGGCCGCCGGAGGCTGTAGCGCTATTGATGTGGTTTCTATTCTACAAAAAGGCCGTCACGATGTGGCTGACTGCGAAGTGAAGCTTACCTCAGAACGTCGCGAAGAAGCCCCGCGCATCTTCACCCATATCAACCTGCATTTTATCGTCAGCGGCAAAGCGCTGGGGGATAAAGCGGTATCACGCGCCGTCGACCTGTCCGCAGAGAAATACTGTTCAGTGGCCATTATGCTGGGGCAGGGCGTCAAAATGAGCCACAGCTATGAGGTTATCGACCTCGCCTGACCCCGGTTTTCTGATAACAACGCGATGGAGCAGGTGGCCACCATCGCGTCATGTTCTTCACCTCCTCCTTCCCGACAGCGGCACATGATGCTCACCCCCTCACCACACGCATTTCACGCCACAGACTGACGGGGCAACCGCAGTATATTCCCCGGCGCAGTAGACGAAGGCCTGCAGACTCAGGCTGGTCGTTATTCCGTTAAAACCCAATCAAGGAGTGATGATGAATACCAAGACGCTAATTCAGGATGTCTCCGCCAACGTGCTGCAATGGCGGCGTCACATTCATGCCCATCCGGAGCTCTCTTTTCATGAACAGGGTACGGCTGATTATGTTGCCGCTGAACTGGAAAAGTTTGGTCCTCTGACGATCAGTCGACCCACCCCTAACAGCGTGCTGGCTGAGCTTTCAGGTTCCCACCGGGGTGACTGCATTGCCCTGCGGGCGGATATGGATGCTCTGCCCATTGAAGAGCTGAACCAGGAGCCATTTACCTCGCGTCATCGCGGTGTGATGCACGCCTGCGGGCATGATGCGCATACGGCGATGCTGATGGGGGCCGCCTGGGTGCTGTGCCAGCAGCAGGCGCAGATCGCCGGTACGGTACGATTTATTTTTCAGCATGCGGAAGAGGTGCCACCGGGGGGGGCCAGTGAGCTGGTGAAGCTTGGCGTGCTGGAGGGGGTGTCACAGATCTATGGTTTACACGTGTTTCCCACCCTGCCGACGGGGACGGTGGCGGTGAAAGAGGGCGTCTTCAGCGCCGCCTGTGATAATTTTGACCTGGTGTTACAGGGGAAGGGGGCGCATGCGGCGATGCCGCAGCAGAGTACGGACCCGCTGGTGCTGGGAGCGAGCGTGGTTGAGGCGTTACAGCACATCGTGTCACGCCGGCTGGATGCGAACGACGGTGCGGTACTGACAGTGGCCAGCTTCCAGTCGGGGGACAGCTACAACGTCATTCCTGACCAGGCCCACCTGCGCGGGACGTTGCGCACGCTCAGCTCCGATAACCGCAGCACGATCCCCCGCATGATGTCACAGCTGCTTGACGGGATGACGCAGGCCGTGGGGGCCAGCTACGTGCTTAAATGGACGCCGGGTTATACCACTGGCGTGAATCATCCGGATGCCTGCCGCGTGGCAAGAGAGACGGTTCTCGCCACCCGGGGAGAGAAGGCTCTGCAGATCCTGTCTACCCCGATGTTTGGCTGCGAGGACTTCTCCGCCTATCAACAGGTCGTACCGGGCTGCTTCCTGTGGGTCGGTTCGGGTGATCTGGAGAAAGGCACCTGCTGGGGATTACATAACCCCCATTTCCGCCTTGATGAAGAGGTATTGGGCATCGGCGTCAGCCTGCACGTCGGCTTAATCCATCGTCTGCTGATGACAGAATAACGTCCTCCCTGCGGGGTCAGCCGATCTTTTTGCCTTCGATAAGGTTTTTGACCAGCGGCCCCATAATCAGCTCCATGGCCAGCCCCATTTTACCGCCCGGCACCACCAGGGTTTTAATGTGGGAGATGAACGACCCCTGTATCATTGACAGTAGATAGGGGAAGTCGATGTCCTCCAACCCCTGGAAGTGGATCACGACAAAGCTTTCGTCCAGCGACGGAATACCTCGTGCCGCAAACGGGTTTGAGGTATCGACCGTCGGCACGCGCTGAAAGTTGATGTGGGTGCGTGAGAACTGCGGAGTAATAAAATTGATGTAGTCCTCCATGGAACGCACCACCGAGTCCATCACCGCCTCACGGGAATGACCCCGCTCACCGGTATCCCTGACCAGCTTCTGAATCCACTCCAGATTAACGATAGGTACGACGCCAACCAGCAGGTCGACTTTCTCGGCGACGTTATGCTGTGGCGTCATCACGCCGCCGTGCAACCCTTCATAAAAAAGAACGTCGGTAGGCTCCGGAAGGGGCTGCCAGGGGGTAAACGTACCCGGTACCTGGTTCCACGGCACAGCTTCATCATAGGTGTGCAGGTATTTGCGTGACTGCCCTTTTCCACTGCGGCCATATTCGCTGAAGGTCTCTTCCAGCAGGCCAAAGTCATTGGCTTCCGGGCCAAAATAACTGATGTGTTTTCCCATATCGCGCGCCTTACGGATGGCCATATCCATCTCAGGGCGGGTGAAACGGTGAAAACTGTCCCCTTCGACCTCGGCGGCACGCAGATTAAGCTGCTGAAAAATCTTTCTGAAGGCCAGGCTGGTGGTAGTGGTTCCCGCCCCGCTGGAGCCGGTGACGGCGATAACCGGATGTTTGGCTGACATGACGTACAACTCCCTTCGATAGGTCGGACGGACAGATCATTGTTAACATGTTTCGCCCGCTAAAGTCATCTCTGCTCGTCGCGAAACTGGCCGCGCGGCATGATGTTGACGGATTCATGCAGCTCAGACCACACCAGCACTACGTCGCCGCTGTTCAGCTGACGACGGACATCCTCCACTTTCTGTTGTAGCGAACGTTCCTGTTCACCATAGTCAGTGCCCTCACGCAGCACAAAAGATTCAATGAGGTTATCAAGCGTTTCGGTATCCAGTTCTTTCCAGGGAATAATCATCAGTTGTCCAGCCAGGGGGTAAGCCATTGCGGAATACGCTGTTCCAGCCACATCTGTGGCTGACGCAGCGTACCGCCTACAAAACCCACGTGCCCGCCGTACTGCGTGAGCTGATATTCAATGCAGGAGGGCAGCAGTGTGGTATCGGGGATCACGTCCGGGGTCATAAACGGATCATCTTTAGCATGGATCACCAGCAACGGTTTGCGTACGCCGGGCAGCAGTGGCATCGCACTGCAACGACGGTAGTAGTCAGTGGCATCCACAAAGCCGTGTGCGCGGGCGGTGATCGCATCATCAAAATCACGGAGCAGGCGCAGCGCTTTAAGCTGTGCCAGATCGACAGGGAGGGTACCAGGCCAGGCAATGAGTTTGCGCGCGGCATTCTGCTTCAGCAGGCCCAGCAGGTAACGCTGATAAATGCGCGAAAAGCCCTGCTCCAGGCGTTGACTACAGGGTTCCAGCATCAGCGGGGCGGAAACCACCACACCCGCGTCCAGCAGGCATGCCTCGCCCTGCTTACCCATCAGGCAGGCGAGCATATTGCCGCCCAGTGAAATGCCGACCGCTGCCGTCGGGACGGTGCCCCATTCGTCCCTCAGCCACTGCAGGAAGTAGCTGGCATCCTCCGTTTCACCGGAGTGGTAAATGCGGTTCAGCCGGTTAGGCACGCCGCTGCAGCCACGAAAATGCATTACAACGCCCAGCCAGCCACGCGCTTTCCATGCCTGTAGCAACCCATGGGCATACGGGCTGTGAAAACTCCCTTCCAGGCCATGGAACAGCACCACGCGCGGTTTATCGCGGGCACCTGCCGGGTCTTCGCTCCACGCCAGATCAACGAAGTCGCTGTCGGGCAGAGTCAGGCGCTGCCAGTGCGGACGTAGCGTAATACGGCGGCGTACCAGGCGCGGCAGAAGGGTTTGCAGATGCGGATTGCTGCCCCCGGCCAGCGGACGAAAAATGTCATGGTTCAGGTGATTAAAATTCATGTGCTCAGAGCTTGTAGGATCCATGGCTCACTGTTAGCTTCGTCGGGTTGTTTATTTTTCAGGGGGCGAGGAGCACCCGTTCTATGGAACTGAGTCTGTTTTTGTCTATGTTAGGTTTTCTCTGGGTCGCTGCCATCACGCCAGGCCCTAATAATATGTTACTCACCGCCTCCGGTGCTAATTTTGGTTTTCTGCGCTCTCTGATGTTGCTGATTGGCATTATGATCGGTATGCAGGTGATGTTGCTGATGGTGGCCTTTGGCGTGGGCGGCTTAATCCTGCTTTACCCGTCTATTCACCTGTTCCTGAAAATTGCCGGCAGTGCTTATCTGCTGTGGCTGGCATGGAAGATTGGCAGCGCCGAGTATGAAAAACTGGAAACCAGCAGTGCGCCTGCCGCGCCAATGCCGTTCTGGCAGGGGGGACTGCTGCAGCTGATCAACCCGAAAGCCTGGCTGATGGCGCTCGGCGCGGTGGCCAGCTTCAGTCTGGCGGGCGAAGCGTATCAGGCTTCTGTGATCGCCATCAGTTTCGGTATGGCGCTGGTCAACCTGGTGTCCGGGCTGATCTGGTTAGGTTTCGGCACGCTGATTGGCCGTATCCTGCGCAGCCGGCGTGCCTGGACCCTTTTTAACGTGTTTATGGGGCTGCTGACGGCGGCGTGCGTGCTGCTGATCTGGCACTGACCCTGGGATATTCCCACACATTTTTTATCGCTAAACCGCCGGCGGCAGGTCTGAGGCCAGTCTGAGCACGCCGGACCGACAAAAGACCTCTCCCTGCTGGACTCATACCCGCTAACATCGCGCCCGCTGTGAATAAACCCACTTTTCAGCTAACCAATCCACAATTCTTTCTAAGCAATTTTTGATATAAAAAATAATTTTTAATTACTTTATTACAATGCTCGCGCCCGGTTACAAAGGAGGTGTTCACCCATAATAATTATCTCTGGAGCAGGCTATGGCGGGTAGATTCACACTTTCAATTCTGGCAGCGGCATTGTCACTGGCAGCACTCAACGTTCAGGCGGTAGAGGTGACCGTCGCTTATCAGACCTCAGCCGAGCCAGCGAAAGTGGCCCAGGCCGACGAGACCTTTGCCAAAGCGAGCGGGGCGAAAGTGGACTGGCGTAAATTTGACAGCGGTTCCAGCGTCATTCGGGCACTGGCGTCGGGTGATGTGCAGATCGGCAACATCGGTTCCAGTCCGCTGGCCGTTGCCGCCAGTCAGCAGCTGCCGATCGAAGTATTTCTGCTGGCTTCTCAGCTTGGTAACTCCGAAGCACTGGTGGTGAAAAAAGAGATTAAAGACCCGAAGGATCTGATCGGGAAGCGTATCGCCGTGCCGTTTATTTCCACCACCCATTACAGCCTGCTGGCATCACTGAAACACTGGGGTATCAAGCCCGGTCAGGTGCAGATTATTAATCTGCAGCCCCCGGCGATTCTGGCCGCCTGGCAACGCGGGGATATTGATGGTGCCTACGTCTGGGCCCCGGCGGTTAATCAACTGGAGAAAGACGGTAAGGTACTGACGGATTCTGCTCAGGTGGCAAAGTGGGGCTCGCCAACGCTGGATGTCTGGGTGGTACGTAAAGACTTTGCCCGGCAGCATCCGGAAGTGGTAACCGCCTTTGCCCGCAGCGCGCTGGAGGCACAGAAAGCCTATCTTGATAACCCGCAGCAGTGGCTGAAACAGGAAGATAACCTCAGCAAGCTGTCGCGCTTCAGCGGGGTACCGGTTGCCGATGTGCCGGGACTGGTGGAAGGCAATACCTATCTGTCGGCAAAACAGCAGGTCGCCCAGCTTAACGGCCCGGTTAATAAGGCGATTGTCGATACGGCGCAATTCCTGAAAGAGCAGGGCAAAGTGCCGTCGGTTGCGACGGACTACAGCAGCTACGTGACCGACCGTTTTGTCAAATCGCTCGCTCAATAACCGGAGTCGCCATCATGCTGTCAGTCTCTCATCTTCGCGCCAGCTATGCAGGACAGCCGGCCTTACAGGATATCAACCTGTCGATCGGCAACGGAGAGCTGGTGGTGGTTCTGGGGCCGTCAGGCTGTGGCAAGACGACGCTGCTGAACCTGATTGCCGGGTTTATTGCGGCGGATAGCGGCAGCATCACGCTGGACGGGCAGCCGGTAACCGGGCCGGGAGCTGACCGCGGCGTGGTTTTTCAGCATGAAGGGCTACTGCCGTGGCGCAATGTACTGGATAACGTGGCCTTTGGACTGCAGCTGGCGGGGATCGAAAAAGATGCCCGCCGCAGGGTGGCCGGGCAGATGCTGAAAAAAGTCGGGCTGGAGGGCGCGGAGAAGCGTTATATCTGGCAGCTGTCCGGCGGGATGCGCCAGCGGGTAGGGATTGCCCGTGCGCTGGCCGCCGATCCACGTCTGCTGCTGGACGAGCCTTTTGGTGCGCTTGATGCGTTCACCCGGGAGCAGATGCAGGAGCTGCTGCTGACCTTATGGCGGGACAGCGGCAAGCAGATCCTGTTGATTACCCACGATATCGAAGAGGCGGTCTTTCTCGCCAGCGAGCTGATCCTGCTGTCGCCGGGGCCGGGGCGCATTGTGGAACGGCTGTCACTCGACTTTGGCCGCCGTTACGCAGAGGGCGAAGCCTGTCGGGCCATCAAGTCCGATCCAGCTTTTATTGAGCGCCGTGAATACGTGCTGGGCCGTGTCTTTCAGCAGCGCGAGGTATTTGCATGAGCTCACTGATTAGTGAAAAAAGCCCGGTCCGCCGCCCGCGGTTGCGCTGGCCGCTGTCACGCGCGCTGACGCTCAGCGTTGCCACACTGCTGGTACTGCTGACGATATGGTGGGCTGTGACCGCTTTACACCTGATTGCGCCGCTGTTTCTGCCGCCGCCGCAGCAGGTTTTACACCAGTTGCTGACCATCGCCAGCCCGGCCGGCTTTATGGATGCCACGCTGTGGCAGCATCTGGGTGCCAGCCTGACACGCATTGTCATTGCGCTGCTGGCCGCCACGCTGGTTGGCGTGCCGGTTGGGATCCTGATGGGGCTGAATGAGACGATCCGCGGGATACTTGACCCGCTGATTGAGCTGTACCGCCCGGTGCCGCCTCTGGCCTATCTGCCGCTGATGGTGATCTGGTTTGGCATTGGCGAAACCTCGAAAATTTTACTGATCTACCTGGCGATCTTCGCGCCGATAGCGATGTCGGCCCTGGGCGGTGTGAAAAGCGCGCAGCAGGTGCGCCTGCGTGCGGCGCGTTCGCTGGGGGCCAGCCGCTGGCAGGTGCTGTGGCATGTGGTGCTACCTGGTGCTTTGCCGGAGATCCTGACCGGTATCCGCATTGGCCTGGGCGTCGGCTGGTCGACGCTGGTGGCCGCTGAACTGATCGCCGCCACCCGGGGGCTGGGCTTTATGGTGCAGTCCGCCGGGGAGTTTCTGGCGACCGACGTGGTGCTGGCCGGGATTGCGGTGATTGCCCTGATCGCCTTTGCGCTGGAGCTGGGGCTCCGCGCCCTGCAGCGCCGTCTGACCCCCTGGCATGGAGTACAACAATGAACGAACGTATTAATATTCAGGCGCTTGGCCCCGCGATCGGTGCGCTTGTCAGTGACATTGACCTGAGCCGCCCGCTGAGTGATGCTCAGTTTGAGCAGCTGTATCACGCCCTGATCCGTCATCAGGTCCTGTTTTTGCGCAACCAGCCTCTGACCCCGCTGCAGCACCGTCAGCTGGCGGCCCGCTTTGGTGACCTGCATATTCATCCGGTTTATCCTCATGCGCCGGACGTGGAAGAGATCATCGTGCTGGATACGCACGACGATAATCCGCCTGATAACGATAACTGGCATACTGACGTCACGTTTATTGAAACCCCACCCGCCGGGGCGATCCTCACGGCACAGCGGCTGCCGGAAACCGGCGGTGATACGCTGTGGGCCAGTGGGGTTGCGGCTTTTCAGGCGTTATCTGAGCCGCTACAAGTGCTGCTTGGTGGTTTACAGGCGGAGCATGATTTTCGTAAAGCGTTCCAGGAATATAAATATCGCCACAGTGAGGAGGAGCATCAGCGCTGGCTGCAGGCGGTCGCGAAGCATCCACCGGTATTGCATCCGGTGATCCGCACCCACCCTGTTAGCGGTAAGAAGGCGCTGTTCGTGAACGAAGGCTTTACTACGCGTATTGTCGGGCTGAAAGAGAAGGAGAGTGAGGCGCTGCTGAACTTCCTGTTCGCGCACATCACCAAACCGGATTTCCAGGTGCGCTGGCGCTGGCAGGTGGGTGATGTGGCCATCTGGGATAACCGCGTGACTCAGCATTATGCCAACGCGGATTACCTTCCTGCCAGGCGGATTATGCACCGCGCCACGATTCTCGGAGATAAACCCTTTTAAACTCTCTGTGGCAGAGCCCTGCCGACCTGTCTGGCGCCGGTAGGGTCATTTTACCGAGCGCTGCTTAGTGGTCGCTCATCAGGTTGCGCGAGAAATGATGAATATTGACGCCGGGTTTCATGCGGTAAAGTTTAGCCTTACGCGCGCCGGTCGCTACGCTCTCCCCGGTTTCTTCAAACATCTCTGATGCTTCAAAGCGGCGTATCAGGCTTTTACGCTGAACCGGGCGGTCAAGGATTGTCTCCGTCACCTCCTGCAGTTGCGTCAGGGTAAACGCGGCGGGCAGGCAGTATACCGGCAGCAGGGAGTAGAGCGTTTTCTGCCGCAGCCGTTTCAGCGCTTCGGCAATGATCTGCTGGTGGTCAAAAGCAATATCACTGCGCGACGCCAGTCCGGCCAGCGGCTGCCACTGCACGTCGCTGACGTCATCACTTTCCGCCTGACAGTCCTCGGCGGCGATCAGCGCATACCATGCGGTGGTCAGACTCCAGCCGCGCGGGTCGCGTTCAGGCCCGGAGAACGTCGCCAGCTGTTCAAGCCACGGCGGATTGACGGTGGTTTTCTCACGCAGCTTACGCAGCGCGGTTGCCCGCGTGGAATCATCTTTCTGCATATCAATAAATCCCCCCGGAAGCCCCCACCAGCCGCGCTGCGGGTGATTAGCGCGCTGTACCAGCAGCACGCACAGCTGCTCATGCCATAACGTAAACAGCACGCTGTCGACGGTGACAATCGGGGAGGGATAGCGTGAGGCGTCGTAGTGCGCCAGATACTCGTGTTCTGATGACATGGCATTACCTGCAGGAAGTGTCGCTCGGACACAATAGCAGCCCTGGCGGGGTGATTCAATGAAACAGCGGTGAATGATAAATTAATGTTACAATAAATCAACGCGTTATTAACTTTGTTCGCGGCAACGTCAATTTTCGCTTGTTAATTATTGTCTCTTGGACAATTATATAAGTGTCCTTGTGACATTAATCGGGTAAAAAGGGGTCGGTGATGATGAAACTGCAATTAACGCTTGATGGCCAGGATGTATCTCTGGAAAGCGGACGTTTTCCTGATGGTGCGGTCTGGGGGCGGGTTTCTGCCCCGCTGGATCCCCGGGCTGAAATCCTGACGCTGCGCGCCAGCGCCATGCAGACGCTGGACGATTTAATGCTGGTGGCGCAGGTGCTGGATGCGGTACGTCAGCGCTGCCTGCTGCGTCAGACCACGCTGGAGCTACCGTGGCTGCCGTATGCCCGTCAGGATCGTACGATGCGTGACGGGGACAGCTTTGCCCTCAAGGTCTTTGCCGGTTTCCTTAATCAGCTGCGCTTTGACCGGGTGGTGGTGCTGGATCCCCACAGCGATGTGGCCGCCGGGGTGGTTGACCGCCTGGTCGCCATTCCCCAGCATCGTTGCCTGGTCCACAGCCGCAGCCTGCGGTCGGCCCTGGAACAGGGCATGATGCTGATTGCCCCGGACGCCGGAGCGCTGAAAAAAATCCATTCTCTGGCACAGCAGGTCAGTGCCGAAGAGTACGGTATTCTCGGTAAGCATCGTGATATTGCCAGCGGCGCACTGAGCGGTTTTGAACTGCTGAAAGGCGACGTGACAGGCCGGGATGTTCTGATTGCTGACGACCTGTGTGATGCCGGTGGGACTTTTATCGGGTCGGCGACGGTGTTACGGGCGGCCGGTGCGCGATCGGTTAGTCTGTACGTCACGCACGGGCTGTTCAGCAAAGGTGTCGACCACCTGCTGAGTCAGGGTATTGACCGCATCTGGACCACCACCTCGCTGGCTGAAGCCAGTCAGGCTTCGGAGCGTGTTGAGCTGATTGATATTGAAACCATTTACCGCAGTGAAGGAGCAACACATGCAAATTAATCCGATTATGGCTATCGACGGTTACAAAACCTCGCACCGTGAGCAGTATCCTCAGGGGACGAGCCGGGTGTATTCCAACTTCACGCCGCGTGGGAATCGCTATTTCCAGTCGCCGCTGGCGGATGATTCGCTGGTGTTCTTCGGTCTGCAGGGCTTTTTACAGTGGTTTATGGTCGACCTGTTTAATGACAAATTCTTCGCCCAGCCGGAAGAGCAGGTGGTGGGCGAGTATCAGCAACTGATGGACAGTTACCTGGGTAAAGATAGCGTCAGCGTTGAGCATATCCGCGCCCTGCACCGTCTTGGTTATCTGCCGCTGGCAATCAAGAGTCTGGATGAAGGCAGTAAGGTGCCGATGAAGATCCCGGTGCTGACCATCACCAATACCGTGGATGAGTTCTTCTGGCTGGTCAATTATCTGGAGAGCGTGATGTCGGCGGAGCTGTGGAAGTCATCCACCAATGCCACCGTGGCACACCACTATCGTCAGATCTGTCAGCGGTGGGCAGACCGTACCTGTGACGATACGTCACACATTGATTTTCAGTGTCATGACTTCTCGTTCCGGGGCATGTCCGGGCTGCACGATGCCGCACAGTCTGGTGTTGGCCACCTGCTGAGTTTTACCG
Source organism: Erwinia sp. PME.40.26/001 (assembly GCF_055556675.1). NCBI lineage: Bacteria > Pseudomonadati > Pseudomonadota > Gammaproteobacteria > Enterobacterales > Erwiniaceae > Erwinia > Erwinia sp. PME.40.26/001. The sequence continues at coordinate 39,243 of NZ_JBVHNP010000003.1, read as the reverse complement.
GCACTGACAGCCTGCCGTCGATCCTCTACGCACAGCAGTACTACACGCCTGCGGCAGGGACATTTATCGCCGGGAGTATTCCCGCTACCGAACACAGTGTGATGTGTATGGGGGAAGAACAGGGTGAAATTGCCACCTTCCGTCGCCTGCTGACGGAGCTGTATCCGGCTGGTTTTGTCTCGGTAGTGTCGGATACCTGGGACTACTGGAAGGTGCTGACGGAGTACAGCCGTGAGCTGAAGCCGGAAATCATGGCGCGTGAGGGCCGCCTGGTCTTTCGGCCGGACAGCGGGGATCCGGTCGCCATTCTCTGCGGCAGCGGCGATGATACGGATCGCGATCCGTCACGCAGTGCTGAACAGAAAGGCTCGGTAGAGGTGCTGTGGGAGATTTTTGGCGGTACGATCAATGCCAAAGGTTACAAAGTGCTGGATCCGCACGTCGGCCTGATCTACGGCGACTCGATTACCCTGGAACGCGCCGATCAGATCCTCAGCCGTCTGGAGGCAAAAGGTTTTGCCAGCAGTAATGTGGTATTCGGCGTAGGGTCTTACACCTACCAGTACAATACCCGTGATACTTTCGGCTTCGCGATGAAAGCGACCTACGGCGAAGTGAACGGGGTGGGTCGTGAGATTTTCAAACAGCCTAAAACCGACAACGGCATGAAAAACTCAGCGCGGGGCCTGCTGCGGGTGGAGAAAAATGATGAGGGGAAATATTGTCTGCGGGACAGTCAGAGCTGGCAGCAGGAGCAGGGCGGAGAGCTGAAAATCCGCTTCCTGGATGGCAAACTGCACAATGTTGAGGACCTGACCGCACTGCGCCAGCGGCTGGCGGCGGAGTAACCTTGAGGGCGCGGTACGCCGCGCCCGGATTAATGAGTCAGGCATTCATGATCGATTCTAACGCTTCCTGGGCTTCCAGCCATTCCATTTCGCACGCTTCCAGCGCTGATTTCGCCGTTGCCTGCTGTTGCAGCGCGGCGGTCAGATCGGCTTTACGGCTCTGCTCGTAAATCGCGCTGTCAGACAGCTGATTTTCTGCATCAGCCAGTTGGGCATTATGCTTTTCCATCTGCTTTTCCAGTTTCTCAATCTGCTTACGCAGTGGCTGAGTCTGGGTACGCAATTCGGCATCGCGGCGCTTCTGATCTTTACGCGCCTGCGCGCTGTTGGCGCTGTCGGCCTTCGGGGCGGCATCGGCACTGGCCTGTCGTTGCTGGTCACTCAGCCACTGCTGATAATCTTCCAGGTCCCCTTCAAAGGCTTCCACTTTGCCATCGTGCACCAGATACAGGTCATCGGTGGTCGAGCGCAGCAGGTGGCGGTCATGCGAGACGACAACCAGCGCACCTTCGAAATCAATCAGCGCTTCGGTCAGAGCCTGGCGCATATCGAGATCAAGGTGGTTTGTCGGTTCATCCAGCAGCAGCAGATTCGGGCGCTGCCAGACAACCAGAGCCAGGACCAGGCGTGCTTTTTCGCCGCCGGAGAAACGGCGTGTCTCTTCGCTGACCTTATCACCCTGGAAACCAAAGCCGCCGAGGTAGTCACGCAGCTGCTGTTCCAGCACCTTCGGGGCCAGACGCACCAGATGCTGGAGGGGGGACTCATCGGCGCGCAGAAACTCCAGCTGGTGCTGGGCGAAGTAGCCAAGCTTAATACCCTTCGCCAGGCCGATATCGCCCTGCAGCGGTGCCAGTTCGCCCGCCAGCAGCTTGATCAGGGTCGATTTACCCGCCCCGTTACGCCCCAGCAGGCCAATGCGCGATCCGGGAACCAGGTTCAGTTTAATGGAGTTGAGGATCTTCCTGTCACCGTAGCCCGCGCTGACTTTCTCCATTTTCAGCAGCGGATTAGGCAGACTTTCCGGCTCGCGGAAGCTGAAGGTAAACGGGTTGTCGACGTGGGCCGGTGCAATAAGCTCCATGCGCTCCAGCGTTTTAATGCGGCTCTGTGCCTGCTTCGCTTTACTGGCTTTCGCCTTAAAGCGGTCAATAAAACTTTGCAGGTGCGCCACTTTCTGCTGCTGATGTTCGAACATCGACTGCTGTTGAGAAAGGCGGGTGGCGCGCTGGATCTCGAAGGAGCTGTAGTTACCGGTATATTCAAAGATCGACTGCTGTTCAATATGCAGGATTTTATCAACGACCGGATCAAGGAAGTCACGGTCGTGTGAGATCAGGACCAGCGTGCCGCTGTAGCTTTTCAGCCAACGTTCCAGCCAGATCACTGCATCGAGATCGAGGTGGTTAGTGGGTTCATCCAGCAGCAGCAGGTCAGAACGGCAGATCAGCGCCTGCGCAAGGTTAAGACGCATACGCCAGCCGCCAGAAAAATCACTCACCGGGCGCTGCAGCTGGTCCTGGGTGAAACCGAGACCGTCAAGCAGGCTGGCCGCGCGAGACTGAATGGTCCAGGCCTGAACCGCATCCAGCTTGCCGTGCAGTGTGGCGATAGCGTGGCCATCGTTAATCTCGTTGGCCTGCGCTAATTCAGACTCCAGCTGACGAAATTCACGGTCACCGTCGATAACATACTCAATGGCGGGAATGTCCAGCGCCGGCGTTTCCTGATTCACCCAAGCGAGTGACCAGGTACCCGGATAGCTGAAGCTGCCTGCATCGGCGCTTATCTCGTTTTTCAGCAGGGCCAGCAGCGTGGATTTGCCGCAGCCGTTTTTGCCCACCAGGCCCACTTTCTGACCGGGGTTGATCGTGGCTGTTGCGTTGTCCAGCAGTACGCGGACACCGCGACGAATTTGTAACGAGGAGAATACAATCATAAGCGCCGTAAGTTCAGAGTATGTTAAATTACACCATCATAATCAGTTTTCGGAATCACAGAGTTCCGTTGCGTCGAGCATGGTAGCGGAAATCTCCCGCCATGACGACGATTTGGAGGGGAATGATGTCGCAGCCGCCTAAAGTCCTGCTGTTGTATGCCCATCCGGAGTCTCAGGATTCGATTGCTAATCGCGTTTTGTTACAGCCGGCGCATCATCTGGAGCATGTAACGGTTCACGATCTGTACGCACACTATCCTGACTTTTTTATTGATGTTCACCGTGAACAGCAGCTACTGCGTGAACATGACGTCATTGTTTTCCAACATCCTCTTTACACTTACAGCTGTCCTGCGCTGCTGAAAGAGTGGCTGGACCGCGTGTTGTCGCGGGGTTTTGCCAGCGGTCCCGGCGGTAATATGCTGGAAGGAAAATACTGGCGCAGCGTGATCACTACCGGTGAACCCGAAGCGGCCTACCATCAGGAAGGGCTGAACCGTTATCCGATGTCGGACATTATGCGTCCGTTCGAACTGACGGCACAGATGTGCAATATGCATTGGATGACGCCAATGGTGATTTACTGGGCACGTCGTCAGTCGGCTGACGTGATGAAAAATTATGCCCGCGCCTATGGCGACTGGCTGGCAACCCCGTTGCCGCATGGAGGAGTGTAGATGGAAGGTCAAAGCCTCCTGACCGCAGGGGTGGTGTATTTGTTTGCGGCGGTGATCGCCGTGCCGATTGCAGCGCGTCTGGGTATCGGCGCGGTATTAGGCTATTTACTGGCCGGGATTGCTATCGGCCCCTGGGGGCTCGGGTTTATCAGCGACGTTGATGAAATCCTGCACTTCTCGGAGCTGGGCGTGGTGTTCCTGATGTTTATCATCGGGCTGGAGCTGAAACCCTCCAAACTGTGGGAACTGAGACGGTCTATATTTGGCGTGGGTGCGGCCCAGGTGATCCTCAGTGCGCTGGTGCTGGGAGGATTATTATGGCTGACCGATTTCTCCTGGCAGGCAGCAATCGTCGGTGGCATCGGTCTGGCGATGTCATCAACCGCGATGGCCTTGCAGCTCATGCGCGACAAAGCAATGAACCGCAATGAGTCCGGGCAACTTGGCTTCTCCGTGCTGCTGTTCCAGGATTTAGCGGTTATTCCTGCGCTGGCGCTGGTGCCGTTGCTTGCCGGCGGTGATAGCGGACATACCGACTGGATGAAAGTCGGTATGAAGGTGCTGGCCTTTGGCGGCATGCTGGTCGGGGGGCGTTATCTGCTGCGGCCAATCTTCCGCTTTATCGCCGCCTCCGGCGTCCGTGAAGTCTTCACTGCGGCCGCTCTGTTGCTGGTGCTGGGGTCTGCCCTGTTTATGGATGCACTGGGGCTGTCGATGGCGCTCGGTACCTTTATTGCCGGTATCCTGCTGGCCGAAAGTGAATATCGCCACGAGCTGGAAATCGCTATCGATCCGTTTAAAGGACTGCTGCTGGGCCTGTTCTTTATTTCGGTGGGGATGGCGTTAAACCTTGGCGTGCTCTATACCCATATCATTGAAATCCTCATCGGTGTTATCACACTGGTGGCAGTGAAAACCGGCGTGCTTTATCTGCTGTCGCGCATTTATGGCCTGCGCAGTTCTGAACGATTGCAGTTTGCCGGGGTGCTCAGTCAGGGGGGGGAGTTTGCGTTCGTCCTGTTCTCGGCGGCGGCCTCCGCGAAACTGTTCAGTGGCGATCAGATGCCCCTGCTGCTGGTGACGGTGACGTTGTCGATGATGACCACGCCGCTGCTGATGCAAGGCGTGGATAAGATCCTCGCACGGCGCTTCAATGAGGTGGATGACAGCCAGGAAAAACCGTTTGTTGAAGATGATAAGCCGCAGGTCATTGTCGTTGGGTTTGGCCGCTTCGGACAGGTTGTTGCCCGCCTGCTGATGGCTAATGAAAAACGTATTACGGTCCTCGAACGCGACATCAGTGCGGTCAGCCTGATGCGAAAATATGGTTACAAAGTGTATTACGGTGATGCGACTGAACTGGAGCTTCTGCGTGCCGCAGGGGCAGAAACGGCACAGTCGATCGTGATAACCTGTAACGGCCCGGAAGATGCGATGGAGATTGTTCATCTCTGTCAGCAGCACTTCCCGCATCTGCAAATCCTGGCCCGCGCCCGTGGCCGCGTTGAGGCACACGAACTGCTGCAGGCGGGAGTCTCACAGTTTTCTCGTGAAACCTTTAGCAGTGCGCTGGAGCTGGGCCGAAAGACGCTGATGACGCTGGGCATGCACCCGCATCAGGCGTTTCGCGCACAGCAACACTTCCGTCGCCTGGATATGCGCATGCTGCGTGAGCTGATGCCGAATCATACCGACAGTCAGCAGATCTCAAGGGTGAAAGAAGCCCGACGCGAACTGGAGGATATCTTCCAGGCCGAAATGCAGCATGAGAAGCGGCAGTTTGACGGCTGGGATGAGGCCGATTGATGACATCAGTCGGCCCGCAGGGAGCGGTGCTTGTCTGGCTGCACCCTGCGGCACAACGGGCTGACCGTAACTAAAGGTCATCCCCTACAGATTTATGGGTGATTAATATGCGTAAACGTTTTATCGCTGGTGCAACCTGTCCGAAGTGTCAGGCAAAAGATACACTCGCTTTGTGGCGGGAAAATAATATCGATGTGGTGGAGTGCGTTAAGTGCGGCCATCAGATGCGCGAAGCCGACAAGCAGGCGCGTGAGCAGGTGCGAACCCATGAGCAGGTGATTGGGATATTTCACCCTGAGTAACGCCGGAGGTACAGCTTTTTTTCAGTTGTTCCTTACAGCCGCGTTGAAATTCGATACAATCGTCGCCACTTAGAGCACCAGGCTGCAAATAACAGTCAATGAATCAGGGCTCAAGCTCTCAACGGTTAGGAGTAATCATGAAAGTAGCAAAAGACCTCGTGGTCAGCCTGGCATACCAGGTACGTACAGAAGACGGTGTGTTGGTTGATGAGTCTCCGGTGAGTGCACCGCTGGACTACCTGCACGGTCATGGTTCCCTGATCTCCGGGCTGGAAAAAGCGTTGGAAGATCATGTGGTAGGCGATAAGTTTGATGTGAACATCGCGTCAAACGATGCGTACGGTGCCTACGACGATAATCTGGTACAGCGCGTACCAAAAGACGTATTTATGGGCGTTGACGAACTGCAGGTAGGCATGCGCTTCCTGGCAGAAACCGACCAGGGCCCGGTACCGGTGGAAATCACCGAAGTGGAAGATGAGCACGTTGTGGTTGACGGTAACCATATGCTGGCGGGTCAGAACCTGAGCTTTAACGTCGAAGTGATCGCAATCCGCGAAGCAACGGAAGAAGAGCTGGCTCACGGTCACGTTCACGGTGCTGATGGTCATCACCACGACCACGACCATGACCATGACCATGACCACGGTCAGGGTGGTTGCGGGACGGGCGGCTGTGGCTGTAGCCACTAATATCCTCTCGTCTTTCGCGCATTAGCAGCGTTGGCTTCACTTCCGAATGCCAGTGACATAGTTATCTGTGCTGTCGGGAATTCACAAGGTTTACCGGCCTGCTACAATGCAAAATACTGTGCAATATCAGTAATAAAGGCCACCTAAGGGTGGCCTTTTTGCTTTCTTGCGTTCGATAGACAAATGAACGAGCGTGGGGATGCAGGGCGCAAGGCAGCGGGAAAGCACAGCATACATCGACAGGTGAGTATTCACGCGGACGGGGCAACGCAGCAGCTCTCTGCAGCCATTCTGATAAGACTATTAATAATGGGGGGGAGGCGTCTCTTCGGACTGGTCCGCCAGCATGGAGGGTGCGGCCTCTCTCAGCTTATCGGTGAGCAGTCGCATCTGATCGCGCAGGCGTGCCATTTCCAGCTCATGCTGAACTACCGTCATGTTGAGCTCTTCAAGGGTATGTTCCTGAAACGCCAGTTTGCTTTCCATCATCTCCAGCCGTTGTTCCAGCGCGGACTGTTGCATTTTGTTTCCTCTTGTTACTACCGGCCCTTCATCAGGGCTCGTGAATTTTCTGATTCTAACGGTAAAATGCAGGCAGAAGTAAGCGTTATGGCGTAAATTGGCCGCCAGAGGTTGAAAAGGCGCAGGGATGCCACCACACCTGTGTTGAAACTTTCGGATAATCACGCGGTCGGAAGTTAACTTCGCGTTTTTACGGCGTGACTGTTTTGTCATCGCGCCACCAGGTATATTACAGGCCGCAGGTCTGCAACGATTTCCGAGGTGAGATGCTTCGGTTTTGGAGAGATGGATGAAATCATTGTTTAAAGTTACATTGCTAGCAACCACGATGGCTGTTGCACTGAATGCTCCTCTGGTAATGGCTGCTGATGCTGTTCCGGTTAAGCCAACTGCACAGCAGCAGGCCCCGAAAAATGCCGCATTCAAAAATGACGACCAGCAGTCGGCATATGCGCTGGGCGCCTCTTTAGGTCGCTACATGGAAAACTCCCTGAAGGAGCAGGAAAAACTGGGCATCGCACTGGATAAAGACCAGCTTATCGCTGGTGTTCAGGATGCGTTTGCCGGTAAGAGCAAACTCTCCGATCAGGAAATTGAACAAACCCTGCAATCCTTCGAAGGTCGTGTGAAGGGTGCAGCCCAGGCGAAGATGGAAAAAGACGCGAAAGAGAACACCGCAAAAGGTGAAGCTTTTGCGACGAAGTTCGCTAAAGAAAAAGGCGTGAAGAAAACAGAATCTGGTCTGCTGTATCAGGTAGAGAAAGAAGGTACCGGTGAGACACCTAAAGACAGCGATACCGTCGTAGTGAACTACAAAGGTACGCTGATTGATGGTACAGAGTTTGACAACTCTTACACGCGTGGTGAGCCCCTGTCGTTCCGTCTGGATGGTGTTATCCCGGGCTGGACTGAAGGTCTGAAGCACGTGAAGAAAGGCGGCAAGATCAAGCTGGTGATCCCACCGAACCTGGCTTACGGCAAAAATGGCGTTCCGGGTATCCCGGCTAACTCCACCCTGGTCTTTGATGTTGAGCTGCTCGATATCAAACCAGCGGCGAAAGCGGATAACAACGCAGAGCAGGCCGCCCCGGCCGCTGGCGACGCAAAAGCCAAAAAATAAGATGATGAACGCCACCTCCGGGTGGCGTTTTTTTTTGCCTTACCCCGCTGTTTTCACACCTTTTTTGCGCCATGTTGTATTTAACGACAAAGGGCGGGACACGCCTTTCCCATATTTGCTAGACTACCCCGCGCGCATTTAATAAGAATGAGTCTGCCCTGGCGCCGTGTGACAGGCTCTTGTCAAAGGGTGGTGTCGTTGATGTCTAATTCACTTTTCTCCGGTGAGGTTGCGGATTCGGAGCTGCTGGAGCAGCACCCCTTTACGCCCGGTGATTTCGAAATTCTAAAATCCTATGAAGCCGTGGTTGACGGGCTTGCCATGCTGATCGGTTCGCACTGCGAGATCGTCCTGCACTCGCTTGAAGACCTGAAGTGCTCGGCGGTACGTATTGCCAACGGGGAACATACCGGTCGTAAAATCGGTTCGCCGATTACTGACCTCGCCCTGCGTATGTTGCATGACATGAGGGGGGCAGACAGTAATGTATCCAAAGCCTACTTTACCCGAGCCAAAAGCGGCGTACTGATGAAGTCCGTTACGATCGCTATCCGCAATCGAGACCAGCGGGTGATCGGACTGCTGTGCATTAATATGAATCTCGACGTGCCGTTCTCGCAGATAATGGCGACGTTTATGCCGCCTGAAACGCAGGAAGTGGCCTCCTCGGTCAACTTCGCCTCATCCGTCGAAGATCTGGTTATGCAGACGCTGGAGTTCACTATCGAAGAGGTCAGTGCCGATCGTAACGTGTCCAACAATGCCAAGAATCGCCAGATTGTTCTCAACATGTATGAGAAGGGCATTTTTGATATTAAAGATGCGATTAATCAGGTCGCCGACCGCCTCAATATCTCTAAGCACACCGTGTATCTCTATATCCGGCAGTTTAAAAACGGCGATTTCCACGGGCAGGAAAAGTAATGCGTTTTTGTCTGATGGTGACCGGGCCGGCCTATGGTACACAGCAGGCAAGTAGCGCCTGGCTGTTTGCCAATGCCGTACTGGAAGAGGGACATACGCTGGACAGTATCTTCTTCTACCGGGAGGGTGTGCTCAATGCCAGCCTGTTAAACGCACCAGCCAGCGATGAGTTCGACCTGACGCGCGGCTGGCAGCAGCTACATGAACAGCAAGGTGTTCAGTTGAATATCTGCGTGGCGGCCGCGCTGCGTCGGGGAATTACCGACTGTCAGGAAGCCACTCAGCTTGGCCTGCCTGTTGCTAACCTGGCGGAGGGATTCCAACTATCAGGCCTGGGCTCGCTGGCAGAAGCTGCACTGACCTGCGATCGTCTGGTGCAGTTCTGATGGCCCGTATAGCGTTTGTTTTCACCCAGGCTCCGCATGGCTCTTCCAGTGGTCGTGAAGGGCTGGATGCCGTTCTGGCCACATCAGCACTGAGCGATGAGATTGCGCTGTTCTTTATCAGCGATGGGGTACTGCAACTGACCGCAGGGCAGCAGCCGCAGCAGATCCTGGCGCGAAACTACATCGCTACCTTTGGCGTGCTGCCGCTGTATGATGTTGAGCACTGCTATGTGTGTGCGGCAGCCCTGGCAGAAAGAGGAATAGCAGCAGATGCTGCCCGGGTACTGGCGACAGAGATGCTGGCACCGGATGCCCTGCGCGCCAGGCTAAACGATTACGATCGTATCATTACCTTCTGAGGTTGCCATGCTACATACTCTGATGACCTCACCCTTCCGTACGGATCTATCTGCCCTGCTACGTCTGCTAGCGGAGGGCGATGCGGTGCTGCTGCTACAGGACGGGGTGATTGCTGCCCTGGACGGGAGTCCGGCACTTGAAGCGCTGCTAAATGCCCCCATCTCAGTGTACGTGCTACGGGAAGATCTTGATGCGCGCGGGCTGACTGCTCAAATTTCATCCAAAGTGACCGTAGTAGGCTATACTGGTTTCGTTAAGCTGGCGGTCAGTCATCCACAACAAATGACCTGGTAAGTACGGTAATCCTGGTTATTTCTTGACTCTTTTCTAGCCGAGCCCTAAAATTCTGCGGCCTCGTGATTCCGCGAGGCGATTTATTACGTGTTTACGAAGCAAAAGCTAAATCCCAGGAGCTATTTAATGGCAACAGTTAATCAGCTGGTTCGCAAACCACGCGTACGCAAAGTTGCAAAGAGCAACGTGCCTGCGCTGGAAGCCTGCCCGCAGAAACGTGGTGTATGTACTCGTGTATACACTACTACCCCTAAAAAACCGAACTCCGCACTGCGTAAAGTATGTCGTGTTCGTTTGACCAACGGTTTTGAAGTTACCTCCTACATCGGCGGTGAAGGTCATAACCTGCAGGAACACTCCGTGATCCTGATCCGTGGCGGTCGTGTAAAAGACTTGCCAGGTGTGCGTTACCACACCGTTCGTGGCGCGCTGGACTGCTCAGGTGTTAAAGACCGTAAGCAGGCTCGCTCCAAGTACGGCGTGAAGAAGCCAAAGGCTTAATGGTTCTCCGTTAAGTAAGGCCAAACGTTTTATCTTAAATGTCATAATAAACTCGTAGAGTTTTGGACAATCCTGAATTAACAACGGAGTATTTCCATGCCACGTCGTCGCGTCATTGGTCAGCGTAAAATCCTGCCAGATCCTAAGTTCGGATCAGAATTGCTGGCCAAATTTGTCAATATCCTGATGGTAGATGGTAAAAAATCTACTGCTGAAACTATCGTTTATAACGCGCTGGAGACCCTGGCTCAGCGTTCTGGTAAAAACGAGCTGGAAGCATTCGAAGTAGCCCTGGACAACGTCCGCCCAACCGTGGAAGTTAAATCCCGTCGCGTTGGTGGTTCTACTTATCAGGTACCAGTTGAAGTCCGTCCGGTTCGTCGTAATGCTCTGGCAATGCGTTGGATCGTAGAAGCTGCTCGTAAACGCGGTGATAAATCTATGGCTCTGCGCCTGGCGAACGAACTTTCTGATGCTGCAGAAAACAAAGGCACTGCAGTGAAGAAACGTGAAGACGTTCACCGTATGGCCGAAGCCAACAAGGCGTTCGCTCACTACCGCTGGTAACAGCTCTGTAGTTGTTATAAACCCAGCGGGCGTCCCAGTGACTCACCTGCTGGGCTTTTTTAACTTAGAACGTCTAAGAATCAGAGGAATCAAATGGCTCGTAAAACACCCATTGAGCGCTACCGTAACATTGGTATCAGCGCACACATCGACGCCGGTAAGACGACCACTACCGAACGTGTTCTGTTCTACACCGGTGTAAACCACAAAATCGGTGAAGTACATGACGGCGCGGCTACCATGGACTGGATGGAGCAGGAACAGGAACGTGGTATTACCATCACTTCCGCTGCGACCACCTGTTTCTGGTCTGGTATGGCTAAGCAGTTCGAGCCACACCACGTAAACATCATCGACACCCCGGGACACGTTGACTTCACTATCGAAGTTGAGCGTTCTATGCGTGTGCTTGATGGCGCAGTAATGGTTTACTGTGCGGTTGGTGGCGTTCAGCCACAGTCTGAGACCGTATGGCGCCAGGCTAACAAATATAAAGTTCCACGCATCGCGTTCGTTAACAAAATGGACCGCATGGGTGCTAACTTCCTGAAAGTCGTAGAGCAGATGAAAGCGCGACTGGGTGCAAACCCGGTGCCATTGCAGCTGGCTATTGGCGCAGAAGAGAAATTCACCGGTGTTGTTGACCTGGTGAAAATGAAAGCGATCAACTGGAACGATGCCGATCAGGGCGTTACCTTCGTATACGAAGATATTCCAGCTGATATGCAGGAACAGGCTGAAGAATGGCGTGCGAAGCTGGTTGAAGCCGCAGCTGAAGGTTCTGATGAGCTGATGGAGAAATTCTTCGGCGGTGAAGAGCTGACTGAAGAAGAGATTAAAGAATCTCTGCGTAAGCGCGTTCTGAACAACGATATCATCCTGGTCACCTGTGGTTCTGCCTTTAAGAACAAAGGTGTTCAGGCGATGCTGGATGCGGTTGTTGAATATCTGCCAGCACCGACTGACGTTACCGCGATCAACGGTATGCTGGATGATGGCAAAGATACTCCGGCTGTTCGTCACTCAGACGACAACGAGCCATTTGCTGCTCTGGCGTTCAAAATCGCTACCGACCCATTCGTGGGTAACCTGACCTTCTTCCGCGTGTACTCTGGCGTGGTGAACTCAGGCGATACCGTGTTTAACCCGGTTAAATCTGCGCGTGAGCGTCTGGGCCGTATCGTACAGATGCACGCCAACAAGCGTGAAGAGATCAAAGAAGTTCGTGCAGGCGACATCGCTGCAGCTATCGGTCTGAAAGACGTGACCACTGGTGACACCCTGTGTGACCCGGACAACGTTATCATTCTGGAGCGCATGGAGTTCCCAGAGCCGGTCATCTCGATCGCTGTTGAACCAAAAACCAAAGCTGACCAGGAAAAAATGGGTCTGGCTCTGGGTCGTCTGGCTAAAGAAGACCCATCATTCCGCGTATGGACTGATGAAGAAACTAACCAGACCATCATCGCCGGTATGGGTGAGCTGCACCTGGACATCATCGTTGACCGCATGAAGCGTGAATTCAACGTTGAAGCCAACGTCGGTAAACCTCAGGTTGCTTACCGTGAAGCGATTCGCGCGAAAGTTACCGATATCGAAGGTAAACACGCCAAGCAGTCTGGTGGTCGTGGTCAGTACGGTCATGTTGTTATCGACATGTACCCACTGGAGCCGGGCGTTAACCCTAAAGGTTATGAGTTCGTCAACGACATCAAAGGCGGCGTGATTCCTGGTGAATACATCCCTGCAGTTGATAAAGGTATCCAGGAGCAGCTGAAGTCAGGCCCGCTGGCTGGTTATCCGGTAGTTGACCTGGGTGTTCGTCTGCACTTCGGTTCTTACCATGACGTTGACTCCTCAGAGTTGGCGTTTAAACTGGCTGCTTCTATTGCGTTCAAAGACGGCTTTAAGAAAGCAACACCAGTTCTGCTTGAGCCGATCATGAAGGTTGAAGTAGAGACTCCGGAAGAGAACACCGGTGACGTTATCGGTGACCTTAGCCGTCGTCGTGGTATGCTCAAAGGACAGGAATCTAACGCTACTGGCGTTCAGATTCACGCTGAAGTTCCGCTGTCTGAAATGTTCGGATACGCGACTCAGTTGCGTTCTCTGACTAAAGGCCGTGCTTCATACTCCATGGAGTTCCTGAAGTATGATGATGCGCCGAACAACGTCGCTCAGGCCGTAATTGAAGCTCGTAGCAAATAAGCTACAGTTTAAATATTGATCATATGCTCTCACCAAAGGGTGAGAGCATTAAAGTAAGGAATATTGTCGTGGCTAAAGAGAAATTTGAACGTTCCAAACCGCACGTCAACGTAGGTACTATCGGCCACGTTGACCACGGTAAAACTACCCTGACTGCAGCTATCACCACCGTTCTGGCTAAAACCTACGGCGGTTCTGCTCGTGCATTCGACCAGATCGATAACGCACCAGAAGAAAAAGCACGTGGTATCACCATCAACACGTCTCACGTTGAATATGACACCCCAACTCGCCACTACGCGCACGTTGACTGCCCAGGCCACGCCGACTATGTGAAAAACATGATCACCGGTGCTGCTCAGATGGACGGCGCTATCCTGGTTGTTGCTGCGACTGACGGCCCAATGCCTCAGACCCGTGAGCACATCCTGCTGGGTCGCCAGGTTGGCGTTCCGTTCATGATCGTATTCATGAACAAATGCGACATGGTTGACGACGAAGAGCTGCTGGAGCTGGTTGAAATGGAAGTGCGTGAGCTGCTGTCTGCTTACGATTTCCCTGGCGACGACATCCCGGTTGTTCGTGGTTCTGCACTGAAAGCCCTGCAGGGTGAAGCAGAGTGGGAAGCGAAAATCATCGAACTGGCTGGTCACCTGGATAACTACATCCCAGAGCCAGAGCGTGCGATTGATAAGCCATTCCTGCTGCCAATCGAAGACGTCTTCTCTATCTCCGGCCGTGGTACTGTTGTGACCGGTCGTGTAGAGCGCGGTATCGTTAAAGTCGGTGAAGAAGTTGAGATCGTTGGTATCAAAGATACCGTGAAATCAACCTGTACCGGTGTTGAAATGTTCCGTAAGCTGCTGGACGAAGGCCGTGCGGGTGAGAACTGTGGTATCCTGCTGCGCGGTGTTAAGCGTGAAGATATCCAGCGTGGCCAGGTACTGGCTAAGCCAGGTTCAATCAAGCCACACACCAAGTTCGAGTCAGAAGTTTATATTCTGTCTAAAGATGAAGGCGGCCGTCATACTCCGTTCTTCAAAGGCTACCGTCCACAGTTCTACTTCCGTACAACTGACGTGACCGGTACCATCGAACTGCCAGAAGGCGTGGAAATGGTTATGCCAGGCGACAACATTCAGATGGTTGTTACCCTGATCCACCCAATCGCAATGGACGACGGTCTGCGTTTCGCAATTCGCGAAGGCGGCCGTACCGTTGGTGCAGGTGTTGTTGCTAAAGTTATCGCTTAATTGTCGAAACTTGTCTGGCAGAGCATGCTCTGCCAGAGCAAAAGAAAAGAGAGCGCTTCGGCGCTCTTTTTTTTATCTGTAGAAAGAGGGAAGCCTGACAATCCCGCCCGTTACGGCAGGGGAGGGCATTTGCTCTCCCGATGAGTAACATCCCATCAGCGATAAAACACACAATGCAGTTGCTTTACCCCTGAATGTACGTATAATACGCGGGCCTGCCAATACGGCCTGGCGCGATTCAATATGAGTCGCAGACAAGTACGAAAGTGCCTGTCAACAATACTCGCGATATGCGGGTTATGTGCTCAACGATTACACTCCTCCATCAATCGTAATGGATGCGAGTAGTAATTCTTTTCGTTTATAAATAATTGGAGCTCTGGTCTCATGCAGAACCAAAGAATCCGTATCCGTCTTAAAGCGTTTGATCATCGTCTGATCGATCAATCAACTGCGGAAATCGTAGAGACTGCCAAGCGCACTGGTGCGCAGGTACGTGGTCCTATCCCGCTGCCGACCCGCAAAGAGCGCTTTACCGTTCTGATCTCTCCGCACGTCAACAAAGATGCGCGCGATCAGTATGAGATTCGCACTCACAAGCGTCTGGTTGACATCGTTGAGCCAACCGAGAAAACGGTTGATGCTCTGATGCGTCTGGATCTGGCTGCAGGTGTTGACGTGCAGATCAGCCTGGGTTAATCAGGTCATTGAGCGATTGAGAGGTTGAAACAATGATTGGTTTAGTCGGTAAAAAAGTGGGTATGACCCGTATCTTCACAGAAGATGGCGTTTCTATCCCTGTAACCGTGATCGAAATTGAAGCAAACCGCGTTACTCAGGTCAAAGGCCTGGAAAACGACGGTTACACTGCTATCCAGGTAACTACCGGTGCTAAAAAAGCAAACCGTGTAACTAAGCCTGAAGCAGGTCACTTTGCTAAAGCTGGCGTTGAAGCTGGCCGTGGTCTGTGGGAATTCCGCACCGTTGAAGGCGCTGAGTTCACTGTAGGTCAGAGCATTAATGTTGACATTTTCGCTGACGTGAAAAAAGTTGACGTGACTGGAACATCTAAAGGTAAAGGTTTTGCCGGTACTGTAAAGCGCTGGAACTTCCGTACTCAGGATGCTACGCACGGTAACTCCTTGTCACACCGCGTACCGGGTTCTATCGGTCAGAACCAGACTCCGGGCAAAGTGTTCAAAGGCAAGAAAATGGCAGGCCAGATGGGCAACGAGCGTGTAACAGTTCAGAGTCTGGACGTTGTACGTGTTGACGCTGAGCGCAACCTGCTGCTGGTTAAAGGTGCAGTACCCGGTGCTACCGGTTGCGACCTTATCGTTAAACCAGCTGTGAAGGCGTAAGGGGATAGCAATGGAATTAGTATTGAAAGACGCGCAAAGCGCGCTGACTGTTTCCGAAACTACCTTCGGTCGTGATTTCAACGAAGCGCTGGTACACCAGGTTGTTGTTGCTTATGCAGCAGGTGCTCGTCAGGGTACTCGTGCTCAGAAGACTCGTGCTGAAGTAACTGGTTCCGGCAAAAAGCCGTGGCGCCAGAAAGGTACCGGCCGCGCTCGTGCAGGTTCTGTAAAGAGCCCAATCTGGCGTTCAGGTGGTGTGACCTTTGCTGCGAAGCCACAGGACCACAGTCAAAAAGTTAACAAAAAGATGTACCGCGGCGCGCTGAAAAGCATCCTGTCCGAACTGGTACGTCAAGATCGTCTGATCGTTGTCGAGCAGTTCTCTCTGGAAGCTCCTAAAACGAAGCTGCTGGTAGAAAAACTGAAAGACATGGCTCTGGAAGACGTGCTGATCATCACTGGCGAACTGGAAGAGAACCTGTTCCTGGCCGCGCGTAACCTGTACAAGGTTGACGTACGTGATGCAGCGGGTATCGACCCAGTTAGCCTGATCGCCTTCGACAAAGTCGTTATGACTGCTGACGCAGTTAAGCAAGTTGAGGAGATGCTGGCATGATCCGTGAAGAACGTCTGCTGAAAGTACTGCGCGCGCCGCACGTATCTGAAAAAGCATCTGCTGCGATGGAAAAAACTAACACCATCGTTCTCAAAGTTGCGAAAGACGCGACCAAAGCAGAAATCAAAGCCGCTGTACAGAAACTTTTCGAAGTAGAAGTTGAAGTCGTGAACACTTTGCTGGTTAAAGGCAAAACTAAGCGTTCTGGACAGCGTATTGGTCGTCGTAGCGACTGGAAAAAAGCTTACGTCACCCTGAAAGAAGGCCAGAATCTGGACTTCGCAGGCGGCGCTGAGTAAGTCGGAGGAGAAGAACAATGGCAATTGTTAAATGTAAACCGACATCTCCGGGTCGTCGCCATGTAGTTAAAGTGGTAAACGCGGAGCTGCACAAGGGCAAACCATTCGCCCCGCTGGTTGAGAAAAACAGCAAATCCGGTGGCCGTAACAACAATGGTCGCATCACTACCCGTCATATCGGTGGTGGTCACAAGCAGGCTTACCGTATTGTTGACTTCAAACGCAACAAAGATGGTATCCCAGCGACCGTTGAACGTCTTGAGTACGATCCGAACCGCTCTGCGAACATCGCACTGGTTCTGTACAAAGATGGCGAACGCCGTTACATCCTGGCCCCTAAAGGCCTGAAAGCTGGCGACCAGATTCAGTCTGGCGTTGATGCTGCGATTAAAGCAGGTAACACCCTGCCGATGCGTAACATCCCAGTGGGTTCTACCGTGCATAACGTAGAAATGAAACCAGGCAAAGGCGGTCAGATTGCTCGCTCTGCTGGTACTTACGTGCAGATCGTTGCGCGTGAAGGTTCTTACGTTACCCTGCGTCTGCGTTCTGGTGAAATGCGTAAAGTCGAAATTGACTGCCGCGCAACCCTGGGCGAAGTCGGTAATGCTGAGCATATGCTTCGCGTTCTGGGTAAAGCCGGTGCAGCTCGTTGGCGTGGTATTCGTCCTACCGTTCGCGGTACGGCGATGAACCCAGTTGATCACCCGCACGGTGGTGGTGAGGGTAAAAACTTTGGTAAGCACCCGGTAACCCCGTGGGGCGTTCAGACCAAAGGTAAGAAAACCCGCAGCAACAAGCGTACCGATAAGTTCATCGTACGTCGCCGTAGCAAATAATTTTAGAGGATAAGCCATGCCACGTTCTCTCAAGAAAGGTCCTTTTATTGACCTGCACTTGCTGAAGAAGGTAGAGAAAGCTTTGGAAAGCGGAGACAAGAAGCCACTGCGCACCTGGTCCCGTCGTTCAACGATCTTCCCTAACATGATCGGTTTGACCATCGCTGTCCATAATGGTCGTCAGCACGTTCCTGTCTTTGTTTCCGACGAAATGGTCGGTCACAAACTGGGTGAATTTGCACCGACCCGTACTTATCGCGGCCACGCGGCTGATAAAAAAGCCAAGAAACGCTAAGGCAGGAGGAAGAGATGGAAACTATCGCTAAACATCGCCACGCTCGTTCTTCTGCACAGAAGGTTCGCCTGGTAGCGGATCTTGTACGCGGTAAGAAAGTGTCGCAGGCTCTGGACATTTTGACCTACACCAATAAGAAAGCGGCTGTACTGGTCAAGAAAGTCCTGGAATCTGCCATTGCTAACGCCGAACACAACGATGGCGCTGACATTGATGATCTGAAAGTCACGAAGATCTTCGTTGACGAAGGCCCAAGCATGAAGCGCATTATGCCTCGTGCAAAAGGTCGTGCAGATCGCATCCTGAAGCGCACCAGCCACATTACTGTGGTTGTGTCCGATCGCTGAGACTCTGGAGACTAGCAATGGGTCAGAAAGTACATCCTAATGGTATTCGCCTGGGTATTGTTAAACCCTGGAACTCTACCTGGTTCGCAAATACCAAAGAATTCGCTGACAACCTGGACAGCGACTTTAAAGTGCGTCAGTTCCTGACTAAAGAACTGGCTAAAGCATCCGTTTCTCGTATCGTTATCGAGCGTCCGGCTAAGAGCATCCGTGTGACTATTCACACCGCTCGCCCAGGCATCGTTATCGGTAAGAAAGGCGAAGATGTAGAAAAACTGCGCAAGGTCGTAGCGGATATCGCTGGCGTTCCTGCACAGATCAATATCGCCGAAGTCCGTAAACCGGAACTGGACGCTAAATTGGTTGCTGACAGCATCACTTCACAGCTGGAGCGTCGTGTGATGTTCCGTCGTGCTATGAAGCGTGCTGTACAGAACGCAATGCGTCTGGGCGCTAAAGGGATCAAAGTTGAAGTTAGTGGCCGTCTTGGCGGTGCAGAAATCGCGCGTACTGAATGGTACCGTGAAGGCCGCGTGCCACTGCACACTCTGCGTGCAGACATTGACTACAACACCTCTGAAGCCCACACCACTTATGGTGTAATCGGCGTTAAGGTATGGATCTTCAAAGGTGAGATCCTGGGTGGTATGGCTGCTGTTGAACAACCGGAACCGGCTGCTCAACCTAAAAAGCAGCAGCGTAAAGGCCGTAAGTAAGGAGAGTCGCTGATGTTACAACCAAAGCGTACAAAATTCCGTAAAGTGCATAAAGGCCGCAACCGTGGTCTGGCGCAGGGTACGGATGTTAGCTTCGGTACTTTCGGTCTGAAAGCTGTTGGCCGTGGTCGTCTGACTGCACGTCAGATCGAAGCAGCACGTCGTGCTATGACCCGTGCAGTTAAGCGTCAAGGTAAAATTTGGATCCGTGTATTCCCGGACAAACCAATTACCGAGAAGCCGCTGGAAGTGCGTATGGGTAAAGGTAAAGGTAACGTAGAGTATTGGGTTGCCTTGATCCAGCCTGGTAAAGTCCTGTATGAAATGGACGGCGTACCGGAAGAGCTGGCCCGTGAAGCATTCAAGCTGGCAGCAGCAAAACTGCCTATCAAAACCACCTTTGTAACTAAGACGGTGATGTAATGAAAGCAACAGAGCTGCGTGAAAAAAGCGTTGAAGAGCTGAACACTGAGCTACTTAACCTACTGCGTGAGCAGTTCAATCTGCGCATGCAGGCAGCATCCGGCCAACTTCAACAGACTCACGTCTTGAAGAATGTTCGTCGTGATGTTGCACGCGTTAAGACTTTACTGACTGAGAAGGCGGGTGCGTAATGACCGATAAAATCCGTACTCTGCAAGGTCGTGTTCTGAGTGACAAAATGGAGAAATCCATTGTTGTTGCAATCGAACGTGTTGTGAAGCACCCGATCTACGGGAAATTCATCAAACGTACGACCAAACTGCACGTACATGACGAGAACAACGAATGTGGTATCGGCGACGTGGTTGAAATCCGCGAATGCCGTCCACTGTCCAAGACTAAGTCCTGGACGCTGGTTCGCGTTGTAGAGAAAGCGATTCTGTAATAGAATCTGCCGTCTCTAAAAAATAAGATAAGCGGCTCGCAAGAGCCGTTTATTTTTTCTACCCATATGCAGGAAGCAGTGTTATAATGCTGCGCCCTCAATATGGGGCTTTTATACGACCTGAATCAGGTCCCGAAGTAGTAGTTGACATTAGCGGAGCACTAAAATGATCCAAGAACAGACTATGCTGACCGTCGCCGACAACTCCGGTGCACGTCGCGTAATGTGTATCAAGGTTCTGGGTGGCTCGCACCGTCGCTACGCAGGCGTAGGCGACATCATCAAAATTACCATCAAGGAAGCAATTCCTCGCGGTAAGGTTAAGAAGGGTGATGTGCTGAAAGCGGTAGTGGTGCGCACCAGGAAGGGTGTTCGTCGCCCGGACGGTTCTGTCATTCGCTTCGATGGTAATGCATGCGTTATTTTAAATAATAACAGTGAGCAGCCTATCGGAACGCGTATTTTTGGGCCGGTAACTCGTGAACTTCGTACTGAAAAGTTCATGAAAATTATCTCTCTGGCACCAGAAGTACTCTAAGGAGCGAAAAATGGCAGCTAAAATCCGTCGCGATGACGAAGTTATCGTGCTGACCGGCAAAGATAAAGGTAAGCGCGGTAAAGTAAAAAATGTTCTGTCTTCAGGCAAACTGATTGTTGAAGGTATTAACCTGGTTAAGAAGCACTCAAAGCCGGTTCCGGCTCTGAACCAACCAGGTGGCATCGTTGAAAAAGAAGCTGCTATTCAGGTTTCTAACGTTGCACTCTTCAACTCGGCAACCGGCAAGGCTGACCGTGTAGGCTTTAGATTCGAAGACGGCAAAAAAGTCCGTTTCTTCAAATCGAACAGCGAAACTATCAAGTAATTTGGAGTAGTACGATGGCGAAACTGCATGATTACTACAAAGACGAAGTAGTTAAACAACTCATGACTGAGTTTAGCTACAATTCTGTCATGCAAGTCCCTCGGGTCGAGAAGATCACCCTGAATATGGGTGTAGGTGAAGCGATCGCTGACAAGAAACTGCTGGACAATGCAGCAGCTGACTTGGCAGCAATCTCCGGTCAAAAGCCGTTTATCACCAAAGCACGCAAATCAGTTGCAGGCTTCAAAATCCGTCAGGGCTATCCGATCGGCTGTAAAGTAACTCTGCGTGGCGAACGCATGTGGGAGTTCTTTGAGCGTCTGATTTCTATTGCTGTTCCACGTATCCGTGACTTCCGTGGCTTGTCCGCTAAGTCATTCGATGGCCGTGGTAACTACAGCATGGGCGTTCGTGAGCAGATCATCTTCCCAGAGATCGACTATGACAAAGTCGACCGCGTTCGTGGTTTGGATATCACCATTACCACCACTGCGAAATCTGATGATGAAGGCCGCGCACTTTTGGCTGCTTTTAACTTCCCGTTCCGCAAGTAAGGCAGGGTTACTGATGGCTAAGCAATCGATGAAAGCACGCGAAGTCGTTCGCGTGAAACTGGCTGACAAGTACCGCGCTAAACGCGAGGAACTGAAAGCTATCATTTCTAGTGTGAACTCATCCGACGAAGATCGTTGGAATGCTGTTCTCAAGCTGCAAACTCTGCCGCGTGATTCCAGCCCGTCTCGTCAGCGTAACCGCTGCCGCCAAACTGGCCGTCCACATGGTTATGTGGGCAAATTCGGTCTGAGCCGTATCAAGTTGCGTGAAGCCGCCATGCGCGGTGAAGTACCTGGCTTGAAAAAGGCTAGCTGGTAATTACCAATTGAATCACGGGAGTAAAGACAGATGAGCATGCAAGATCCGATCGCGGATATGCTGACCCGTATCCGTAACGGTCAAGCCGCGAACAAAGTTGCGGTCACCATGCCTTCCTCCAAGCTGAAATTGGCGATTGCCAACGTGCTGAAGGAAGAAGGCTATATTGAAGAATTTAAAGTCGAAGGCGACACCAAGCCTGAACTGGAACTGACACTTAAGTATTTCCAGGGCAAGGCAGTGGTTGAGAGCATTCAGCGTGTAAGCCGTCCAGGTCTGCGTATCTACAAACGCAAAGACGAACTGCCTAAAGTTATGGCTGGACTGGGTATCGCTGTTATCTCTACCTCTAAAGGTGTTATGACCGATCGTGCAGCTCGCCAGGCAGGTCTTGGCGGCGAAATTATCTGCTACGTAGCTTAATCGGAGGAATAAATGTCTCGTGTTGCTAAAGCACCAGTCGCGATTCCTGCCGGCGTAGAGGTAAAACTCGACGGTCAGGTAATTTCGATTAAAGGTAAAAACGGCGAGCTGACTCGTACGCTCAACAAAGCTGTAGAAGTTAAGCATGCTGACAACACCCTGACTTTCGCTCCGCGCGAAGGTTTTGTGGATGGTTGGGCGCAGGCTGGTACTTCACGCGCTCTGCTGAACGCTATGGTTATCGGTGTTACCGAAGGCTTCACTAAGAAGCTGCAGCTGGTTGGTGTAGGTTATCGTGCAGCCGTAAAAGGCAACTCTGTGAGCTTGGCCCTTGGCTTCTCTCACCCAGTTGACCACGCGCTGCCAGCGGGAATCACTGCTGAATGTCCAACTCAGACTGAAATCGTGCTGAAAGGCGCTGATAAACAGCTGATTGGTCAGGTTGCAGCAGATTTACGCGCCTACCGTCGTCCTGAGCCTTATAAAGGCAAGGGTGTTCGTTACGCCGACGAAGTCGTGCGTACCAAAGAGGCTAAGAAGAAGTAAGGTAACACTATGGATAAGAAATCTGCTCGTATCCGTCGTGCGACCCGCGCACGTCGCAAGCTCAAAGAGCTGGGTGCTACTCGCCTGGTGGTACATCGTACCCCGCGTCATATTTACGCACAGGTAATCGCACCAAACGGTTCTGAAGTCCTGGTCGCTGCTTCTACAGTAGAAAAAGCTATCAGTGAGCAACTGAAGTACACTGGAAACAAAGACGCTGCCGCTGCTGTTGGTAAAGCAGTTGCTGAACGCGCAATCGAAAAAGGCATCACAGGTGTTTCTTTCGACCGTTCTGGTTTCCAATATCATGGTCGTGTCCAGGCACTGGCAGATGCTGCCCGTGAAGCTGGCCTACAGTTCTAAGGTAGAGGTGTAAGATGGCACACATCGAAAAACAAGCTGGCGAACTGCAGGAAAAGCTGATCGCGGTAAATCGCGTATCGAAAACCGTTAAAGGTGGTCGTATTTTCTCCTTCACAGCTCTGACTGTTGTTGGTGATGGTAACGGTCGCATCGGTTTTGGTTACGGTAAAGCGCGTGAAGTTCCAGCAGCGATCCAGAAAGCGATGGAAAAAGCTCGTCGCAATATGATCAACGTCGCGCTGAACAACGGCACCCTGCAGCACCCTGTTAAAGGTGTGCACACAGGTTCTCGTGTGTTCATGCAACCCGCTTCAGAAGGTACCGGTATTATTGCCGGTGGTGCAATGCGCGCCGTTCTGGAAGTTGCTGGGGTTCATAACGTTCTGGCTAAAGCCTACGGTTCCACTAACCCGATCAACGTGGTTCGTGCAACTCTGGATGGCCTGGCCAACATGAATTCCCCAGAAATGGTCGCTGCCAAGCGTGGCAAATCCGTTGAAGACATTCTGGGGTAATGACCATGGCTAAGACTATTAAAATTACTCAAACCCGCAGTTCGATCGGCCGTTTGCCTAAACACAAGGCAACGCTGCTTGGCCTGGGTCTGCGTCGTATTAACCACACCGTAGAGCGTGAAGACACGCCAGCTGTACGCGGTATGGTTAACGCGATTTCCTACATGGTTAAAGTGGAGGAGTAACAGATGCGTTTAAATACTCTGTCTCCGGCCGACGGTTCCAAGCACGCTTCAAAACGTCTGGGTCGTGGTATCGGTTCTGGCCTCGGCAAGACCGGCGGTCGCGGTCACAAAGGTCAGAACTCACGTTCTGGCGGTGGCGTACGTCGTGGTTTTGAAGGCGGCCAGATGCCTCTGTACCGTCGTCTGCCGAAATTCGGTTTCACCTCTCGCAAAGCAATGGTCACTGCAGAAGTTCGTCTGTCTGACCTGGCGAAAGTTGAAGGCGGTATCGTCGACCTGAACACGCTGAAAGCAGCAAACATTATCGGTATTCAGATGGAGTTCGCGAAAGTGATCCTGTCTGGCGAAGTTTCTGCACCGGTAACGATTCGCGGTCTGCGTGTGACTAAAGGCGCTCGTGCTGCAATCGAAGCTGCTGGCGGTAAAATTGAGGAATAAGTAGCAGATGGCTAAGCAACCGGGATTAGATTTTCAAAGTGCCAAGGGTGGTTTTGGCGAACTAAAACGCAGACTTCTGTTTGTGATTGGTGCGCTGATTGTTTTCCGTATTGGCTCTTTTATTCCAATCCCTGGTATCGATGCCACTGTACTTGCCAAATTGCTTGAGCAACAGCGTGGCACCATCATTGAAATGTTCAACATGTTCTCTGGTGGTGCTCTGAGCCGTGCTTCTATCTTTGCCCTGGGTATTATGCCGTATATTTCGGCCTCTATTATTATCCAGCTGCTGACGGTGGTTCATCCAGCGTTAGCTGAAATCAAGAAAGAAGGGGAGGCTGGCCGTCGTAAGATTAGTCAGTACACCCGTTACGGTACTCTGGTATTAGGGATATTCCAGGCGGTCGGTATTGCTACCGGCCTGCCGAATATGCCTGGAATGCAGGGCCTGGTGTTAAACCCAGGATTTGCTTTCTACTTTACTGCTGTTGTCAGTCTGGTTACCGGGACAATGTTCCTGATGTGGCTGGGCGAGCAGATAACTGAACGAGGTATCGGTAACGGTATCTCGATCATTATCTTCGCTGGTATCGTTGCGGGTCTGCCGCCGGCCATTGGCCATACCATCGAGCAAGCGCGGCAAGGCGACCTGCACTTCCTCCTGTTGCTGTTGGTTGCAGTTCTCGTATTTGCAGTGACCTTCTTCGTTGTTTTCGTTGAGCGTGGTCAACGCCGCATTGTGGTGAACTATGCGAAACGTCAGCAAGGCCGTCGTGTCTATGCTGCGCAGAGCACACATTTACCGTTGAAAGTGAATATGGCCGGTGTAATCCCTGCTATCTTTGCTTCCAGCATTATCCTGTTCCCAGCAACCATCGCGTCATGGTTCGGGGGCGGAACTGGCTGGAACTGGCTGACGACTATTTCTATGTCGTTACAGCCTGGTCAACCGCTTTATGTGTTACTCTATGCGACTGCAATCATCTTCTTCTGTTTCTTCTACACAGCGTTGGTGTTCAACCCGCGTGAAACAGCAGATAACCTGAAGAAGTCTGGTGCATTTGTACCAGGTATTCGTCCGGGAGAACAGACGGCGAAGTACATCGATAAAGTAATGACCCGCCTGACATTAATCGGTGCGTTGTACATTACCTTTATCTGCCTGATCCCGGAGTTCATGCGTGATGCGATGAAAGTACCATTCTACTTCGGCGGTACATCACTGCTGATTGTAGTGGTTGTCATCATGGACTTTATGGCTCAAGTGCAAACTCTGATGATGTCAAGTCAGTACGAGTCTGCATTGAAGAAAGCAAACCTGAAGGGCTACGGCCGTTAATTCAGGCGCTTGAGAAGTTACGGAGAGTAAAAATGAAAGTTCGTGCTTCCGTCAAGAAATTATGTCGTAACTGCAAAATCGTTCGTCGCGACGGTGTCGTTCGTGTGATCTGCAGTGCCGAGCCTAAGCATAAACAGCGCCAAGGCTGATTTAATCGCATATTTTTCTTGCAAAGTCGGGTTGAGCTGGCTAGATTAGCCAGCCAATCTTTTGTATGTCTATGCGTTTCCATTTGAGTATCCTGAAAACGGGCTTTTCGGCATGGGACGCATAAGTAATTAAATAGGAGTGCATAGTGGCCCGTATAGCAGGCATTAACATTCCTGATCATAAACATACCGTTATCGCATTAACTGCAATTTTCGGTATCGGCAAGACCCGTTCACAGGCTATCTGTGCATCTACGGGAATCGCTGAAAATGTTAAGATCAGTGAGCTGTCTGAAGAACAAATCGACATTCTGCGTGATGCAGTAGCGAAATTTGTTGTTGAAGGCGATCTGCGTCGTGAAGTCACCCTGAGCATCAAGCGTCTTATGGACCTTGGTTGCTATCGTGGTTTGCGTCATCGTCGTGGTCTTCCAGTGCGCGGTCAGCGTACCAAGACCAACGCACGTACCCGTAAGGGTCCGCGTAAACCGATCAAGAAATAATCGGGGTGATTGAATAATGGCAAAGGCACCAGTTCGTGCACGCAAGCGTGTAAGAAAGCAAGTCTCTGATGGCGTGGCTCATGTCCATGCATCTTTTAACAACACCATCGTAACTATTACCGATCGTCAGGGTAATGCGCTGGGTTGGGCAACAGCCGGTGGTTCCGGTTTCCGTGGTTCTCGTAAGTCTACGCCGTTCGCTGCGCAGGTTGCTGCAGAGCGTTGCGCAGAGGCCGTGAAAGATTACGGTATTAAGAACCTGGAAGTTATGGTTAAGGGTCCTGGTCCAGGCCGCGAATCAACAATTCGTGCCCTGAACGCTGCTGGTTTCCGCATCACTAATATTACTGATGTGACTCCGATCCCTCACAACGGTTGTCGTCCGCCGAAAAAACGTCGCGTATAACGCCCCGTTTTTTAGGAATGTTGGAGAAAGAAAATGGCAAGATATTTGGGTCCTAAGCTCAAGCTGAGCCGTCGTGAAGGCACAGACCTGTTCCTTAAGTCTGGCGTTCGCGCGATTGATACCAAGTGTAAGATTGAACAAGCTCCTGGTCAGCACGGTGCGCGCAAGCCACGTCTGTCTGACTATGGTGTGCAGTTACGTGAAAAGCAGAAAGTTCGTCGTATGTACGGCGTGCTGGAGCGTCAGTTCCGTAACTATTATAAAGAAGCAGCTCGTCTGAAAGGCAACACCGGTGAAAACCTGTTAGCTCTGCTGGAAGGTCGTCTGGATAACGTAGTTTACCGTATGGGCTTTGGCGCCACTCGTGCAGAAGCACGTCAGTTGGTTAGCCATAAATCTATTTTGGTAAACGGCCGCGTTGTTAGCATCGCTTCTTATCAGGTAACTCCGAATGACGTTGTTAGCATCCGTGAGAAAGCCAAAAAGCAGTCTCGCGTGAAAGCCGCTCTGGAGCTGGCTGAACAGCGTGAAAAGCCAACCTGGCTGGAAGTTGATGCAACTAAGATGGAAGGTGTGTTCAAGCGTATTCCTGAACGTACTGATCTGTCTGCGGACATTAACGAACACCTGATCGTCGAGCTTTACTCCAAGTAAGGCTTAGTACCAAAGAGAGGACACAATGCAGGGTTCTGTGACAGAGTTTCTAAAACCGCGCCTGGTAGATATCGAGCAAGTGAGTTCGACGCACGCCAAGGTGACCCTTGAGCCTTTAGAGCGTGGCTTTGGCCATACTCTTGGTAACGCACTGCGCCGTATTCTGCTTTCATCAATGCCGGGTTGCGCGGTGACCGAGGTTGAAATTGATGGTGTACTGCACGAGTACAGCACCAAAGAGGGCGTACAGGAAGATATCCTGGAAATCCTGCTCAACCTGAAAGGTTTGGCGGTAAGAGTTCAGGGCAAAGATGAAGTTATTCTTACTCTGAATAAATCTGGCATTGGCCCTGTGACTGCAGCCGATATCACCCATGATGGGGATGTCGAAATCGTCAAGCCGCAGCACGTGATCTGTCACCTGACCGATGAAAACGCCGCTATTAGCATGCGTATCAAAGTTCAGCGTGGCCGTGGTTATGTGCCGGCTTCTGCCCGAATTCAT
Source organism: Erwinia sp. PME.40.26/001 (assembly GCF_055556675.1). NCBI lineage: Bacteria > Pseudomonadati > Pseudomonadota > Gammaproteobacteria > Enterobacterales > Erwiniaceae > Erwinia > Erwinia sp. PME.40.26/001. Next base: position 11,741 of record NZ_JBVHNP010000003.1, on the reverse strand, counting down.
TCGGAAGAAGATGAGCGCCCAATCGGCCGTCTGCTGGTCGACGCCTGCTACAGCCCTGTAGAGCGAATTGCCTACAATGTTGAAGCAGCGCGTGTAGAACAGCGTACCGATTTGGACAAGCTGGTCATCGAAATGGAAACCAACGGCACTATAGATCCTGAAGAAGCGATCCGCCGTGCGGCTACCATCCTGGCTGAACAACTGGAAGCTTTCGTCGACTTACGTGATGTACGTCAGCCGGAAGTGAAAGAAGAGAAACCAGAATTCGATCCGATCTTGCTGCGCCCTGTTGACGATCTGGAATTGACTGTCCGCTCTGCTAACTGCCTTAAGGCAGAAGCTATCCACTACATCGGTGATCTGGTACAGCGTACCGAGGTTGAGCTGCTTAAAACGCCTAACCTTGGTAAAAAATCTCTTACTGAGATTAAAGATGTGCTGGCTTCTCGTGGTCTGTCTCTGGGCATGCGCCTGGAAAACTGGCCGCCCGCTAGCATCGCTGATGAATAACCCGATCACAGGTTAAGGTTTCACTGAGAAGGATAAGGTCATGCGCCATCGTAAGAGTGGTCGTCAACTGAACCGCAACAGCAGCCATCGTCAGGCTATGTTCCGCAACATGGCTGGCTCTTTGGTTCGTCATGAGATCATCAAGACGACCCTGCCAAAAGCGAAAGAGCTGCGTCGCGTAGTTGAGCCGCTGATTACTCTTGCCAAGACCGACAGCGTAGCTAATCGTCGTCTGGCATTCGCCCGTACTCGTGATAACGAGATCGTGGCAAAACTGTTTAATGAGCTCGGTCCGCGTTTCGCGAGCCGTGCAGGTGGTTACACTCGCATTCTGAAGTGTGGCTTCCGCGCTGGTGACAACGCTCCGATGGCTTACATCGAGCTGGTTGATCGTCCAGAAGCTCAAGCAGAAGCTGCAGCAGAGTAATCTGCCGCAGTACTGAAAAAACCCCGCTTGCGGGGTTTTTTTATATCCAGAATTCCTCCTCCTGGTTAACACCCTTTCAAATGCGCTATGCTGACCTCATTCTGATTTATGGAGGCAGTGATGTCCTTACTCGATCAACTGGCAGAACAACATATTCTTGCCGCCCTGCGCCAGGGAGAGCTCGATGACCTTCCCGGCTCGGGCCAGCCGTTACAGCTTGATGATGACAGCCATGTCCCGGCAGAGCTGCGCGCTGGCTATCGCATCCTCAAAAATTCGGGTTACCTGCCGCCGGAACTGGAGATGAGACGTGAAGCGCTTGAGTTAGATGAATTATTGCGTACGGTTGATCCTGCGGATACGCGCTATAAGCAGCAGGAAAAACATCTGCGGCTGCTGGAGATAAAGCTGCGGCAGGCGGGTATCAGTACCGATTTTTTGCGCGGTGGTTATGGCAGCAAAGTGCAGCAACATTTTCTTGAGGAGAAGTAATGTACCGTATCGGGCAACTTGCGAAGCTGGCGGACGTGACGCCAGATACTATTCGTTTCTATGAAAAGCAGCAGATGATGGATCACCAGGTGCGAACCGGCGGGGGATTTCGTCTGTACAGCGACAACGATTTACAGCGCCTGAAGTTTATCCGCTATGGTCGCCAGCTGGGGTTCACTCTGGAATCTATTCGGGAGCTGCTCTCTATTCGCGTCGATCCGGAACATCACACCTGTCAGGAGTCCAAAACAATTGTGCAAAAGCGACTGAACGAAGTTGAGTCTATGCTCAGCGAACTGCAACACATGCAGCGCTCACTGAAGCGGCTGAATGATGCCTGCTGTGGTACCGCTCACAGTAGCGTTTACTGCTCAATACTGGAGGCACTGGAGAAAGGAGCGACCTCAACAATGGATAAAAGCACCGATTGAAATTCCGTCTTCACAGGTTTATATTCCTTGGCGTCATTCACCAACAGGAAAAATCATGACTGTTTACCAGCATAAGAAAGGCACTATCCGCCATAATGCGCTTGAAGCATTGCTTCATGACCCGCTTTTTAAAACGCGCGTTGAAGCGAATGAAAAAGGCAAAGGCAGCTACCGTCGCAAAGATAAGCATGCGAAGAAAGGTAACTGGGAGGCCAGTGGTCAGAGCGTTAATAGCGTACTGACCACTGGCCTCCTGGCTATTCAGGCATAAAAAAACCGCCAGTGATGGCGGTTCCGGGAAGTGACAGTCAAATTACAGCGTTTTATTATTTTGTTCTTTAAGCAGGTCGCGAATTTCACTTAACAGTGTTTCTTCCGCAGAGGGCTTGGCCACCGGTTTTTCCACTTCTTTCTTTTTGTACATTTTGTTCATCACTTTGATGGCCATAAAGATGGCAAATGCAACGATGACAAAGTCAAAAATGGTCTGCAGGAAAATTCCGTACTGCATCACGACAGCTGCTGTTTCCCCTTCCGCGGGTTTCAATACCCACGCGAACTGTTTAAAATCTACGCCACCAATCAGTAATCCCAGCGGGGGCATAATGATATTTGCCACCAGTGAGGACACGATTTTGCCAAACGCAGCGCCGATGATGACACCGACCGCCAGGTCCACCACGTTGCCCCGCATCGCGAAATCGCGAAACTCTTTGAATAAACTCATTGTTATCTCCTGTTTTTGCCAATGATGTAAGTCTAACAAACGATGGTGCATTTTCCACGGAGGGAGAGGATAAAAATCCGCAGCACCCGGCACTGAAGCCGGGTGAGGGACGCGGGCATCACAGGAAGAAGGGACTTGGCTGGAACAATCTTTCGACGTCCGGCACGAACTTTTTATCCGTCAGGAACATGATCACATGGTCACCCTGTTCGATACGCAGATTATCATTGGCGATGATCACTTCATTTCCACGTACTACTGCACCGATAATCGTACCAGGAGGAAGTTTAATATCATCGATCTGGCGACCGACCACCTTAGAGGTCGATTCTTCACCGTGCGCAATAGCCTCAATGGCTTCTGCGACACCGCGACGGAGTGAGGAGACGCCAACAATATCGGCCTTACGCACGTGGCCAAGCAGCGCAGAAATTGTCGCCTGCTGGGGCGAGATGGCGATATCAATGACGCTGCCCTGCACCAGGTCAACATAGGCACGGCGCTGGATCAGGACCATCGCTTTTTTCGCGCCCATGCGCTTGGCCAGCATCGCCGACATGATATTGGCTTCATCGTCGTTGGTGATAGCGATAAACAGATCGATCTGATCGACGTGTTCCTCCGCCAGCAGCTCCTGATCCGACGCATCGCCATAAAAGACGATGGTATTTTGCAGATTCTGCGCCAGTTCGGCCGCCCGCTGCTGATCCCGTTCGATCAATTTAACGCTGTAGTGCTTTTCCAGACGCTGTGCCAGACCGAAGCCAATATTGCCTCCCCCGACAATCATAATGCGCTTGTAGGGCTTTTCCAGACGCTGATATTCACTCATCACCGCACGGATATTCTGACTGGCGGCAATGAAGAACACCTCATCTCCCGCTTCGATGATGGTCGATCCCTGCGGGCGGATCGGGCGATCCTGACGAAATATCGCCGCCACGCGTGTATCAATATGCGGCATATGTTCGCGCATCACCGACAGCGCATTACCGACCAGCGGACCGCCGTAATAGGCTTTCACCACCGCCAGGCTCACTTTACCTTCAGCGAAGTTCACCACCTGCAGCGCACCCGGATATTCAATTAAGCGGTAGATATTGTCGATCACCAACTGCTCAGGGGAGATCAGATGATCGATGGGCACCGCCTCAGGGATGAATAACTTGTCGGCATCGCGGATATAATCCGGCGCGCGGATGCGGGCAATACGGTTCGGGGTGTTAAACAGAGAATAGGCAACCTGGCAGGCCACCATATTCGTTTCATCCGAGTTGGTGACGGCAACCAACATATCAGCATCTTCAGCGCCGGCCTCCCGCAGGACCCGGGGATGCGAGCCATGCCCCTGAACCACGCGCAGGTCAAATTTGTCCTGCAGCTGTCGTAAACGCAGCGCATCGGTATCGACCACGGTAATATCGTTGTTTTCACCGACCAGGTTTTCAGCAAGGGTTCCGCCGACCTGTCCTGCGCCAAGAATGATGATTTTCATTGAGCTTCAGTCTGTTGGTTGTCGTTCAGGTTATGGTGCAGTTTACCGCGCCACGCCGATCACTGTTTTATCAATTTAGCGTAATAGAAGCCATCACCACCATCGATTTGCGGAAAGACCTGAATACCCGGATGGGTCAGATCGCCAGTCTCGCAAAGACGTGCATCAGCATGTCGCTGCAGGAACTGGGTTATCTGCAAGGCATTCTCTTCGGGGAGTATGGAACAGGTGGCGTACAGCATGGTGCCGCCAGACTTCAGATGAGGCCATACTGCATCCAGGATCTGTTGTTGCAGCAGGGCCAGTTCCGGTATATCCCGGTCGCGGCGCAGCCATTTAATATCCGGGTGACGGCGGATCACGCCGGTTGCCGAGCATGGCGCATCCAGCAGGATACGATCGAACTGAGTGTTTCCACACCACTCCTGCGGGGTACGTCCGTCACCCAGCTTGACCTCTGCCTGCATATTCAGCCGCTGTAAATTCTCACTGATCCTGGCCAGCCGCTGTGCGTCCACATCAACCGCCATCACTTCAGCCCGTGGAGCGGCTTCCAGAATATGTGTGGTTTTTCCCCCCGGCGCGGCACACAGATCGAGGATCTTCTCGCCGTTTTGCGGATCGAGCAGCGCGACGCAGCCCTGGGCCGACGCATCCTGTACGGTCACCCATCCCTCTGTAAAGCCCGGTAACAGTCCTACGGCGCAGGGCGCTTCCAGCCTTAAGGCATCGCTATGCTGCGGATGGGCAAAGGCGGTTTTACCACTCTCTTCCAGCAGGGCCAGCCAGGCATCACGACTGTGATGATTACGGTTCACGCGCAGCCACATGGGCGGACGTTGATTATTGGCTTCAACAATGTGTTTCCACTGACCAGGCCAGGCGCGTTTCAGGCGTTCCAGTAGCCACTTAGGATGCAGATACTGTTGATCACCTTCATTCATCTGCTGCATCAGTGCTTCCTGCTGACGCTGGAACTGGCGCAGGACACCGTTGATCAACCCTTTTAGCTGCTGACGTTTCAGGGCGATGGCACCTTCTACCGTCTCCGCCAGCGCGGCATGTGCCGGAATGCGGGTGTACATCAGCTGATAAAGGCCGACCATAATCAGATAGTGGATCGTCCGTTGCTTACCGGTCATCGGGCGTGACATCAGCTTGCTGATAATCCATTCCTGCTGTGGCAGGGTGCGCAGGACGCCATAGCAAAGCTCCTGTAACAGGGCCGCATCCTTTTCACCGACCGTTTTCTGGGCGGCGGGCAGCACGTTACTGAGCGATTGTCCCTGCTCTACTACTTTTTCGATAGTCTGAGCGGCAACGCTGCGTAAATTGGTATTTTTTTTCATAGTGGGTTCGCAATTCTGACGAAAACCCGGTATGCGCTACCGGGCATCGTGTCAGGCAATGATATTGCCCGGGGTAAACCATTCACGGCGGGAATTAAGCAGATCCTGGGCTTTCATGGCTTTCTTGCCGGCAGGCTGCAGTTCTTCAATATTCAGTACGCCATCGGCCGTGGCGATCTGAATGCCCTGTTTATCGGCCTGCAGGATTTCACCCGGCTGGTGTCCGTTAACGGCGGCCAGAACGGAGGCCTTCCACACTTTCACGGGTTGTTCATCAATGATGAAGTAGCTCACAGGCCAGGGATTAAAGGCGCGGATACAGCGCTCCAGCTGTGCGGCAGAGAGTGACCAGTCAAGGCGGGCCTCTTCTTTACTCAGTTTCTCGGCATAGCTGACCAGCGATTCATCCTGCACTTCAGGCTGTACGCTACCGTCTGCAATCTGTGCCAGCGTGGTTAGCATACCGGTCGGGCCGAGCTGCGCCAGTTTGTCATACAGTGTGGCGCTGGTGTCTGTGGCTTCGATAGGGCAGGCCAGTTTGTGCAGCATATCGCCGGTATCGAGGCCGACATCCATCTGCATAATAGTCACACCGGTTTCCGCATCACCGGCCCACAACGAACGCTGAATGGGTGCAGCACCGCGCCAGCGTGGTAGCAGAGAACCGTGAACATTAATACAGCCCAGACGTGGCATATCCAGCACGCTCTTGGGTAGGATCAAACCGTAGGCAACCACCACCATGACATCGGCGTTCAGCGCAGCAACCAGCTGCTGATTTTCCTCAGCACGTAAGGACTTGGGCTGAAATACCGGAATGCTGTGTTGTTCAGCCAGTTGTTTCACCGGGCTGGCGGTCACCTTATTGCCCCGACCCGCAGGGCGGTCTGGCTGAGTGAATACACCGACAACCTGATGTCCTGATGACAACAGCGCGTCAAGATGACGCGCTGCAAAGTCAGGGGTGCCGGCAAAAATGATTTTCAATGATTCGGACACGTGATTCCCTCTAGCCAGCGAACCTAGTCGCGGGCGCTCTGGCGATACAGTTTTTCCAGCTTTTGACGGATACGCTGACGTTTCATTGGCGACAGGTAATCAATAAACAATTTACCTACCAGGTGATCCATCTCGTGCTGAATACAGATTGCCAGCAGGCCATCTGCTTCCAGCTCAAAGCTTTTGCCTTCACGGTCCAGCGCACGGATTTTGACTTTCTCGGCTCGCGGCACCAGGGCTCGCTGTTCCGGAATAGACAGGCAGCCTTCTTCGATGCCCGTTTCGCCGCTCTCTTCCAGCAGCTCAGGGTTAATCAGTACCAGGCGTTCGTCACGATTCTCAGAGACATCTATAACAATGATGCGCTGATGGATATCCACCTGAGTTGCGGCCAGGCCAATACCTTCTTCGGCATACATCGTATCAAACATATCATCGACGATACGCTGGATATCGGCATTCACTTCTTTTACGGGGTTCGCAACGATGCGCAGGCGATCGTCAGGAAAATGTAATACCTGCAAGACTGACATAACGTTCCAGATCTGTGTTCAAGGGATTAGATATTTATCCCTCTTATTGTAGACATTTCGCGCTGGGATTGACAGCATTCCCGGCAGGTAACCTTCAGGGGGAAGGGGCTGAGTCAGGGAGCGATTTATGTCACCAGTGGAATGCGCGTTACGGCTTTCAGGCGTACCCGGAATGTCCAGTTCGCAGCGTCTGGTTTCGATGACGGCCTTACAGGCGATTGCACAGCCGGATGGGCGGGCGCTGGCCTCTCTGGGATTATTACCCCATCAACAGCAGGCGTTCCTCTTATACGACCAGGCAATTATTGCGCAGAGTCTGCAATGGCTGGAAGCGCCGCAGCACTATTTTATTACCCCACTGAGCCCTTATTACCCAGCGCAGTTAAAAGCGATTGCTCATTTTCCTCTGATACTGTTTGTTGCCGGCGATCCGGCTTTACTGACTTCCCCGCAGCTGGCTGTCGTGGGCAGCCGCCACTGCTCACATTATGGTCGCGAATGGGGAAGCTGGTTCAGTCAGGCCCTGGCACTCAGCGGACTGACCATTACCAGTGGGTTGGCGTCAGGCATTGATGGCGTAGCCCATCGGGCAGCGCTGGAGGTAGAGGGTAAAACCATTGCGGTGCTGGGCAGCGGATTGAGTACCCTCTACCCCCGGCATCATACGTCACTGGCAGAGCAGATCATTGCCGGCGGCGGGGCATTGGTCTCTGAGTTCCCGCTGTGTGTGAAACCGTTACCAGCGCATTTTCCACGGCGAAACCGCATCATCAGCGGTCTCAGCCTGGGCGTTCTGGTGGTAGAGGCGACGTTGCGCAGTGGTTCACTGGTCACCGCGAAACTGGCGCTGGAACAGAATCGTGATGTTTACGCGATTCCGGGTGCCCTGGGTAATCCGGGCAGTGAAGGCACCCACTGGCTGATCCAGCAGGGGGCCTTGCTGGTAGCACACCCCAATAATATTATCGAACAAATACAGAGCGACCTGACGTGGCTGACTGATTTATCACAACTGACAAACAATTCCGCAGAGAGTGCTAATCCTCCATTGCCATTTCCCGATGTGTTGGCTAACGTAGGAGATGAGGTTACACCTGTTGACGTCGTCGCTGAACGTGCCGGCCAACCTGTGCCAGCCATCGTAGCGAAGCTGCTTGAGTTGGAGTTAGCAGGGTGGATCGCAGCTGTACCCGGCGGCTATGTCCGATTGAGGAGGGCAAGCCATGTTCGACGTACTAATGTATCTGTTTGAAACGTACATCCACAACGAAGCAGAAATGCGCGTTGACCAGGATAAATTAACGGATGATTTAGCCGAAGCAGGTTTTCATCGTGAAGATATTTATAATGCGTTGAACTGGTTGGAAAAGCTGGCGGATTATCAGGAAGGTCTGGTGGCTCCGATTCAGTTGACTTCCGATCCGCTGTCTATGCGTATCTACACCGAGGAAGAGAGTCAGCGTTTAGATGCCAACTGTCGTGGCTTTATTCTGTTCCTGGAGCAAATTCAGGTACTGAATCTGGAAACACGTGAAATGGTCATCGAACGTATCATGGCGCTTGATACCCTCGAGTTTGATCTGGACGATCTCAAATGGGTGGTGCTGATGGTGCTGTTTAACATCCCGGGATGTGAAAACGCTTATCAGCAAATGGAAGAGCTACTTTTCGACGTCAATGAAGGAATGCTGCACTGAAGATTGCCTTCGTGTACACAATGTTATGAATAAAACAGCGCTTTTCGCTGTGCGAAAAAATGAATCCTGCCCCCAGTGTGGGGCAGACCTGGTTATTCGCTCAGGGAAGCACGGTGCTTTCCTTGGGTGTTCGCGTTATCCCGAGTGTGACTATATTCGTCCACTGAAAGGTCAGGCTGACGGGCACATCATTAAAGTGCTCGATGGTCAGCTGTGCCCGAAATGTGGTGCCGCTCTGGTGCTGCGTCAGGGGCGTTATGGCATGTTTATCGCCTGCGGTGATTATCCCGAATGCGACCACACAGAAACCATCGATAAGCCGGATGAAACCACACTCGCCTGTCCACAGTGCCAGGGAGGGAAGCTGGTACAGCGACGATCGCGCTACGGTAAAACCTTCCATGCCTGCGACCGCTACCCGGAATGCCAGTTTGCGGTGAATTTCACTCCGGTTGAAGGTGTCTGTGAGTTTTGCCAGTTCCCGCTACTTATTGAAAAGAAAACCGCCAGAGGTGCAAAGCGTTTCTGCGCCAGTAAAGCCTGTGGCAAACCTGTAACGTCAGAGAATGGTAGTGAAGATGAAATCCGTGGATGATTCGCTAGCGCGGTGCATAAGTCAGTTACGTCAGTCTGCTGTGATAGCTTATCCCACCGAGGCCGTATTTGGTTTAGGTTGCGATCCTGATAGTGAAACCGCCGTGATGCAGTTGCTGACGTTGAAACGACGTCCAGTAGAGAAAGGGCTCATCCTGATTGCCTCTGACTTTCAGCAATTGCTCCCCTATATTGCAGACGAGCAACTTTCTGTTGAGCAGAAGCATCGTATGTTTTCGCGCTGGCCGGGACCGGTGACCTGGGTGTTGCCAGCACGGGTAACGACACCGGCCTGGCTGACGGGACGTTTTTCATCCCTGGCGGTACGCGTCAGCGACCATCCTGACGTCGCAGCACTATGCCATGGCCTGGGTAAGCCGCTGGTGTCCACCAGTGCCAATCTGACGGGGCTGCCACCCTGTCGTAACGTCGCAGAAGTCCTGGCGCAGTTCGGGAGCGATTTTCCGGTGCTTCATGGGGAAACCGGTGGCCGCCAGAATCCATCAGAAATTCGTGATGTATTAACCGGTGATCTTATTCGCCAGGGATAAAAGAGAACACTATGTCGTTTGTCGTCTTTGGTAATCCGATTCATCACAGTAAATCACCGCGTATTCATCAACTCTTTGCTGAACAGACCCGGCTGCTTCATCCCTACACACGTTGTTGTGCGCCAGTGGACGGTTTTGAGCAGGCGGTGGGGGCATTTTTTGCCGCAGAAGGAAAAGGCGCAAATGTGACGCTGCCTTTTAAGCAGCAAGCTTATGCGCTGGCCGGTGAGTTAAGTGAGCGTGCGGCGTTGGCGGGCGCGGTCAATACGCTGAAGAAGCTGGATGATGGCCGCCTGCTGGGCGATAACACCGACGGGATCGGGCTGTTAAGCGATCTGCAACGTCTGCAGCTGATCGAACCCGGCGATCGGATCTTGCTGATCGGGGCAGGCGGGGCGGCCCGCGGTGTGATCCTCCCTTTACTCTCTACTGATAGCCGCATTGCAATCACTAACCGCACTTATGCGAAAGCTGCAGAGCTGGAGACGCTGTTTCATCGGCATGGTGACGTCAGGGCAGTAACCCGTGATGAACTCACCACTATGCCGTTTGATCTGGTCATCAATGCGACCTCCAGCGGCGTTGCTGGCAATGTTCCTGACCTGCCGGCTTCACTGGTTAATGCACAGACCCGTTGCTATGACATGTTTTATCAAGTGGGTGAGACGCCTTTCCTGCGGTGGTGTCGTCAGCAGGGATCGACTCAGATGGCGGATGGACTCGGTATGCTGGTGGGGCAAGCTGCCCATGCCTTTATGCTGTGGCACGGTGTTATGCCGGACATCACGCCCGTTATTGCTGTGCTGAAAGCCGAGATGAGTGAGTGAATCAGTCGATTCAGTTTCCCGAAAGAGAATGGTGGGATGATGCAGCGCGAGCGGTGTGCTTTACCGCGCTGGTAGATGGTTTTCAGTGTGTTTGCGCCATTGGCGGCGAAGCCTTACTTCGCCGCTTTGCTGCAGAAGGTGATCCCCTTAGCTGCTTCCGTCTGAACCGCTGGGAACTGGAAGATGATGCGGAGCAGGCAATCAGACAGCTGGATGAAGATGCTCAGGGCTGGTTCTGGCTCTCTTCTGACAGGTAATCATTTTTCCAGCCCACATAGTTACTGGCAGAATAAAGCAGACCGCCAGTCTCTTCTTCCGTCAGTGGTCTGATTTTTTTCGCCGGGCTTCCAAGATAAAGAAAGCCGCTCTCCAGGCGCTTGCCGGGGGAGACCAGGCTACCGGCACCAATCATCACGTCATCCTCCACTACGACACCATCCAGCAGAATTGCCCCCATACCGACCAGTACCCGATTGCCAATGGTGCAGCCGTGCAGCATGGCCTTATGTCCGACAGTAACATCTTCGCCGATGATCAGTGGATGGCCTTGCGGATTGGCGGCTGACTTGTGAGTCAGATGCAGCACGCTGCCGTCCTGGATGTTAGTGCGTTTACCGATGGAGACGCGATTAACATCTCCACGGATAACCACCAGGGGCCAGATACCGACATCATCCGCCAGAACGACATTGCCAATGACGACGCTGGTCGAATCAATCATTACACGCTCACCCAGCTGGGGGCGCACTCCTTTATACGTACGTATGTTGTGGCTCATCATGACCTCTTTGTTGATAAGATCCTTCCAGCCTGATGGCAGGACGATGATTGTTCAATGATCGAGGCAAAAAAACGTCTTAATTTTGTGCGGATCGTCTGAGATCTCAACGATAAGAGTGAAAACCCAGCAACCAAAAAGAAAGATCCAAAAAAGGCTTGTGCAATAAATTCGGATCCCTATAATGCGCAACCACTGAGACGGCACAACGGCTTACAGGCCAGCGGCTCAGGAGGTTCAGGAAGCATCTGAACCGCCGGAAAAACTTCTCAAAAAGAAGTTGACTCCGAAGGAGGAAAGCGTAATATACGCCACCTCGCGACAGGAAGCT
>NZ_JBVHNP010000002.1:618612-645776 GCF_055556675.1 Erwinia sp. PME.40.26/001 | reverse complement strand
TTACCTGATGCTGCTGACCCGGTAGCCTGTAAGCCGTTGTTCCGTGTCAGTGGAGGCGCAGTATAGGGATTTTCTGGCAGCTGACAAGGGTAAATTGCAAAAATACTTTCAAGTGATTACTTTTCACCCAAAACTGCACTTTAACCTCGTTTTATGCTGCTTTAATAAACAGAAATGGGCCAAAGGCCCATTTCTGTTGCTTGCACTGATTATTGATGAGCGACGATAACGCCGTCTTCGACATCCATTTCTATGGTTTTGCCCGGAACCAGCGCACCAGACAGGATCTGCTGAGCCAGCGGGTTTTCTATCTGCTGCTGAATAGCGCGTTTCAGCGGCCTTGCCCCATAGACCGGGTCATAACCATTTTCGCCCAGTTTCTTCAGCGCCTCTTCGGAGATGTGCAGAGTATAGCCACGATCTTCCAGTCGCTGATACAGGCGGGCCAGCTGGATGCGGGCAATAGAAGCAATATGCTGTTCACCCAGCGGATGGAACACCACCAGCTCATCAATACGGTTGATGAACTCCGGACGGAAGTTCTGACTGACGACTGACAGCACCATCTCTTTCATATCGCCGTAGCTCAACGCACCGAAGCGCTCCTGGATTAAGTCTGACCCCAGGTTCGATGTCATTATCACAACCGTATTACGGAAGTCGACCGTCCTGCCCTGCCCGTCAGTAAGACGACCATCGTCCAGCACCTGCAGCAGGATGTTAAACACATCCGGATGCGCCTTCTCTACCTCATCCAGCAGGATGACAGAATAAGGGCGACGGCGAACCGCCTCGGTCAGATAACCGCCTTCTTCATACCCGACATAACCCGGAGGTGCCCCGACAAGACGCGATACCGAATGTTTTTCCATAAATTCGGACATGTCGATACGTACCATCGCGTCGTCGCTGTCGAACATAAAGTTAGCCAGCGCCTTACAGAGCTCTGTTTTACCCACACCGGTCGGGCCGAGGAACAGGAATGACCCGATTGGGCGGTTAGGATCGGCCAGTCCGGCACGGCTGCGGCGAATCGCATTGGATACCGCTTCCACCGCTTCATTCTGCCCAATCACCCGGGTGTGCAGCTCCTCCTCCATACGCAGCAGTTTGTCGCGCTCACCTTCCATCATCCGGTCGACAGGGATCCCGGTCCAACGCGCCAGCACACCGGCAATTTCGACGTCCGTTACTCGGTTACGCAGCAGACGCATGGTTTTGCCTTCATTCTGCGTGGCCGCCGCCAGCTGTTTTTCCAACTCCGGAATTTTTCCGTACTGCAGCTCAGACATCTGCCCGAGATCGCCCTGACGACGAGCCTGTTCCATTGCCAGCTTCGCCTGCTCCAGCTCGGCTTTAATATGCTGGGTGCCAGACAGTTCCGCTTTTTCTGCTTTCCACTCTTCTTCCAGCTCAGAGTATTCACGCTCTTTCTGGTTCAGTTCGGTTTCCAGCATCTCCAGCCGTTTGATACTTGCATCGTCAGACTCTTTCTTCAGCGCCTGCTGTTCCAGCTTCAGCTGAATAATACGACGCTCTAACCTGTCCAGTGATTCCGGCTTCGAGTCAATCTGCATACGAATGCTGGACGCGGCCTCATCAATCAGGTCAATCGCCTTGTCCGGTAACTTACGGTCGGCAATGTAGCGATGAGAGAGCGTCGCCGCCGCCACAATCGCCGGGTCAGTGATCTGCACATGGTGATGCAGCTCATAACGTTCTTTTAAGCCACGCAGGATCGCGATGGTATCTTCGACCGTTGGTTCAGCAACGAAGACCTTCTGGAAACGCCGCTCCAGTGCAGCATCCTTCTCTATATACTGACGATACTCATCCAGCGTGGTCGCGCCCACACAGTGCAGCTCACCTCGTGCCAGCGCTGGCTTCAGCATATTACCGGCATCCATTGCCCCATCGGCCTTACCTGCACCGACCATTGTATGCAGCTCGTCAATAAACAGAATGACGTTGCCTTCCTGCTTAGACAGGTCGCTCAGCACCCCTTTCAGGCGCTCTTCAAATTCACCGCGATATTTCGCCCCGGCGACCAGCGCCCCCATATCAAGCGCCAGCACACGACGGCCTTTCAGCCCTTCCGGCACTTCTCCGTTAATGATGCGCTGCGCGAGGCCTTCGACAATGGCCGTTTTACCCACGCCAGGCTCACCGATCAGTACCGGGTTGTTTTTAGTACGGCGTTGCAGCACCTGAATGGTACGGCGGATCTCTTCGTCACGCCCGATGACCGGGTCCAGCTTACCCAGCTCCGCCCGTTCAGTCAGATCGATGGTGTATTTTTTCAGTGCCTGCCGCTGATCTTCTGCTCCCTGGTCGTTCACGCTGTCTCCTCCCCGCATCTGATCAATGGCTTTGCTCAGTTTGTCACTGGTGGCACCGGCGGACTTTAACAGGTCAGCCAGCGAGCCACGTGAGTCGAGCGCCGCCAGAACGAACAGCTCTGATGAAATAAAATTATCGCCCCGCTTTTGAGCCAGCTTGTCGCACAGGTTAAGTACCCGCACTAAATCGGCAGAAGGCTGAACATCACCATCGCTACCTTCCACCTGCGGTAAACGGCTCAGGGCCTGTTCAATGCCGGTGCGCAGTGATGAAACGTCAAGGCCTGCGGTGGTGAGTAATGGACGAACGGATCCGCCTTCCTGATTAAGCAGTGCGCTCATCAGATGCAGAGGTTCGATAAATTGGTTGTCGCGGCCAAGAGCCAGTGACTGAGCGTCGGCGAGTGCCAGTTGGAATTTGTTAGTAAGACGATCCAGACGCATAATTTCCCCCTATCAGGTCAAATTGCTACTGGAGATTAAATGAGGTCATCCCTCAAATTTTTCAAGGTTAATGGCCTGACATTTTGGAGAAAAAAACATCAATCCGGACCGTCTTATGGCGCTAGGTTATATCAGCCAGATCAAACTTGCCATACGGCCAGTGACGCCATCGCGTCGGAAGGAGAAAAATTGCTCAGGCTGTGTATAGGTACACAGGCCATCATCCCAGACGTGACGCACTCCGCAGGCCTGAAGACGATGTTTTGCCAGCAACGATAAATCGGCATAAAACTTTTCACCCGCCGGGCGGAAAGCCACTGAGTCGCCTGGATTTTGTGCAATAAAGGCCTCACGGACTTCCTGTCCGACCTCAAATGCGTCCGCGCCAATCGCCGGGCCCAGCCAGGCAAAAATCTGTGAGGGAGGGGCAGAAAAAGCATTTAATGTCTCTTCGAGTACCCCATTACACAACCCCCGCCAGCCTGCATGAGCAGCAGCGACTTCCTGACCATCCTGGGAACAGAACAATACCGGAAGACAGTCGGCGGTCATCACGGCGCAAACCACACCCGGCGTCCGGCTATAGGCCGCATCCGCCCGTAGTGATGGCGGGACCTTCCAGTCCAGCGTCAGTACCTCTGTGCCATGTACCTGATCCAGCCACTGCGGCATGGAGGGAAGGTCGCCGAGCTCCAGCAGGCGCTGACGGTTGGTCTGCACATGCTGCTCGTCGTCGCCCACGTGCGCACCGAGATTGAGGCTGTCCCAGGGGGACTGGCTTACGCCCCCCTGACGCGTGCTGCTGCACGCTCGAACACTGGCCGGAACCTGCCAGCCGGGAATAATCAGGCTCATTACCAGTCCAGCTGCTCTTTGAACTCTTCGGTGTCGGCCTTCAGAGCATTGATCAAATCGACCATGTCCTGTGGCAGAGGCGCATGCCATTCCATCTCAATCCCGGTGATCGGGTGATAGAGACGCAGCATCGTGGCGTGTAAAGCCTGACGGTCGAAACCACGCAGAGTACTGATAAAGGCTTCAGAAGCCCCTTTTGGTGGACGAGGACGACCGCCGTAAAGCGGGTCACCCACCAGCGGATGATTGATATGCGACATATGCACACGGATCTGGTGCGTACGCCCGGTTTCCAGCCGCAGCCGCAGGCGTGTATGGGCACGGAAGTGCTCCATGATACGGTAGTGGGTGGTAGCTGGTTTACCCATCGGGTGTACAGCCATGTGGGTACGCTTCGTCGAGTGGCGGCTGATCGGTTGATCGACCGTCCCCCCCGCCGTCATGCGGCCAATAGCAACGGCTTCATATTCACGGGTAAACTCACGCAGTTGCAGCGACTCCACCAGGTGCGTCTGTGCCGGTACCGTTTTTGCCACCACCATCAGGCCTGTGGTGTCTTTATCCAGACGGTGCACAATTCCTGCACGAGGGACATCGGCAATCGCCGGGAAATGGTGTAGCAGTGCATTCAGCACGGTGCCGTCAGGATTACCGGCCCCCGGATGCACGACCAGGTCGCGCGGTTTATTGATCACCAGAATATCGTCATCTTCGTAAACGATGTTCAGGGCAATGTCCTGGGCTTCCCAGCGGGCTTCTTCATCAATTTCTGCATCAAGCGTAATCAGCTCGCCGCCGAGCACTTTTTCTTTCGGTTTGTCGATTATTGCACCATTGACGGTGATGCGGCGGTCGAGGATCCATTCTTTTATGCGGGAACGTGAATAATCAGGGAACAATTCGGCCAAAGCCTGATCTAACCGTTGTCCGAGTTGCGATTCGGATACCGTTGCATTGAGTTTTACTTGTTGTGCCATAAATAAACAGCTTCTTCGTTAACGTTGGGTTTTCACGGCGATGCCGTTTAATATAATGTGCTATCGTACCTGGTCACTACCGGAAGCTTAACGGACAGCTTCCTGAATAACACTCTGAGGATAAGCAAATCGTCATGACGCGTATGAAATATCTGGTGGCTGCAGCCACGTTGAGCCTGGCATTAGCTGGATGTTCCGGCTCCAAGGATGTGGTGCCTGACAGCCCGCCTTCCGAGATCTATGCCACTGCCCAGCAAAAACTGCAGGACGGTAACTTTAAAGGAGCAATAACGCAACTGGAAGCGCTCGATAACCGCTATCCATTCGGCCCTTACTCCCAGCAAGTTCAGCTAGACCTGATCTACGCTTACTATAAAAATGCCGATTTGCCACTGGCGCAAGCCGCCATTGACCGCTTTATGCGTCTGAATCCTACGCATCCAAACGTGGACTACGTTATCTATATGCGTGGTCTGACGGATATGGCGCTGGATGACAGTGCACTGCAGGGCTTTTTTGGTATAGACCGTTCAGACCGCGATCCGACCCATGCGCGTGATGCTTTTAAAGACTTCTCGCAGCTGCTGCGTGGCTATCCAAACAGCCAGTATGCGACGGATGCACGCAAGCGCCTGGTGTTCCTGAAAGATCGTCTGGCGAAATACGAACTGTCTGTGGCGGAATTCTACACTAAACGTGAGGCATATGTCGCTGTGGTTAACCGCGTAGAACAAATGCTGAAAGATTACCCGGATACACAGGCTACACGAAACGCACTGCCACTGATGGAAAATGCTTACCGTCAGCTGCAGCTGAATGCTGAGGCCGATCGCGTGGCAAAAATTATTGCCGCCAATCAGGCTTAAGTTTGAAGTCATAAAAAAGGCAGCCTGCGGGCTGCCTTTTTTTGACCTGAAACGGAGGTAATCCCCTTTTTCCAGTCAGTTTAACTGGTCAACAATGCCATTGAAAACGCCGCCCGACAACCCTCAGAGTCCGATTTATCCTTCCGTCTCACACTTTTCTTCTCCTTGACAAAAAGTGACAAAATAACGTGATTTTGATCACACTTTTTTACCCTTTTCACGGTATGCTGGGTTCACCAAGACGGAAATGACAGAGAGGTAAGCACTATGGTTCTGAACATTACCAGTAAGCAAATGGAAATCACTCCGGCTATCCGCCAACATGTCGAAGACCGTCTCGCCAAGCTTGAAAAATGGCAAACTCATCTGATTAACCCGCACATCGTTCTGTCAAAAGAACCGAAAGAATTCGTTGCCGATGCCAACATTAATACGCCAAATGGCCCGCTGATCGCCAGCGCCAAGCATGAAGATATGTACACGGCAATCAACGATCTGATTAACAAACTGGAACGTCAGCTGAACAAAGTTCAGCATAAAGGTGAAGCGCGTCGCGCCTCTGCCAGTGTTAAAGATCTCAGTGTGGTTGAGACTGACGAAGAGTAATTGCTAAAACAGTGATAACGCGCCTCAGGGCGCGTTTTTTATTGACAGAATGAAATTGCAGCGGTTACTTTATCCTTTCTGACTTCATGGATAGCCTGATGAAACAATCTTCGTTTTTCTTCGCATTCTTTTTTACCTTCTTTACCTTCCCCTGACCGGGAGGCTATTCGTCGTGTAAGAAGCAATGCGAAGACGAACAATAAAGCCTCCCCAGCGGGAGGCTTTTTTTTTAGCCACATCTGACAGGTAGCAAATATGAATCCCGAAAATCCTTTGCTGGCTCTGCGCGGTAAGATCAGCGCTCTGGACGAAGAGCTGTTGTCACTGCTGGCCCGGCGCCGCGCACTGGCCATTGAAGTTGCCGAGGCCAAAATGGCCACCCATCGCCCCGTTCGCGACATCGACCGCGAACGTGACCTGCTTGAAAACCTGATCACACTGGGTAAAAGCCACAAGCTGGACGCACACTACATTACGCGCCTGTTTCAACAGATCATTGAAGACTCCGTGCTGACGCAGCAGGCGCTGCTGCAAAAGCATCTCAACAACACGAATCCCCACTCGGCACGTATTGCCTTCCTCGGGCCAAAGGGCTCTTATTCGCACCTGGCCTCACGCCACTACGCTGCACGCCATTTTGATAATTTTATCGAGAGTGGCTGCCTGAAGTTTCACGATATCTTTAATCAGGTAGAAACCGGGCTGGCGGACTATGCCGTGTTACCCGTCGAGAACACCACCTCGGGGTCGATTAACGATGTCTATGACCTGCTGCAGCAAACCAGCCTGTCCATTGTCGGCGAGATCACCCTGCCTATCGATCACTGCGTACTGGTCACCGGTCAAACCACGCTGCAGGAAATTGAAACGGTGTACAGCCATCCGCAGCCGTTCCAGCAGTGCAGCCAGTTTATTAACCGCTACCCGCACTGGAAAATTGAGTACACCGAAAGTACCGCCGCTGCGATGGAAAGAGTGGCGGCGATGAATTCACCGAAGGTGGCCGCACTGGGCAGCGAAGCAGGCGGTGAGCTGTATGGTTTGCAGGTGCTGGAGCGCAATCTGGCCAATCAGCGCCAGAACATTACCCGCTTCATCGTACTGGCCCGCAAGCCGGTTGAGGTGTCATTGCAGGTTCCGGCAAAAACCACGCTGATTATGGCTACAGGCCAGCAGGCGGGTGCGCTGGTTGAAGCCCTGCTGGTACTGCGTAAGCACAACCTGACCATGAGTAAACTGGAATCACGTCCGATTAACGGCAACCCGTGGCAGGAGATGTTTTATATCGATTTTCAGGGCAACCTGAATACCGAAGACGTGCAGCAGGCGCTACGTGAACTGACGCCCATTACCCGATCCCTCAAAGTACTCGGCTGCTATCCCAGCGAGAATGTTGTCGCTGTCGATCCGCAGTAAGTTTTTGCCCGCCAGTGCTTTACCACTGGCGGTTTTCGTCTTTCCTGCAGAGAAATATTTACGCTGACGCACCATCGCTATATCATTAGATATACAACGATGTTCGAGCAATACTTATGATCTCCCTCACCCGCCTTTATCCTGCATTACTCCTTAGCGTCTTTATGACTTTTTCCGCCCAGGCTTCCAGACTGGTGACCGACCAGCTTGGCCGGCAGGTGACTCTCCCCGACCGGGTCGATCGGGTCGTGGTTCTGCAACATCAGGCGTTAAATCTGCTGGTAGAGCTGAATGCGACAGATAAGATAGTGGGTATCCTCAGCAACTGGAAACAACAGCTTGGCGATGACTATAGCCGGCTGGTCCCGGAACTCAATACCCTGCCCACGCTGGGCGATCTTACTCATGTTGATCTGGAAAAGCTGGTAGCCCTGCATCCCCAGGTGGTCTTTGTCACCAATTATGCCCCACAGGAGATGATCGATCAGATCCAGAGCCTGGGCATCGCGGTGGTTGCCATCTCTCTGCGCAGCGATACGCAACAGGCGAGACAGCTCAACCCACAGCTGAAAAACGAAGAGCAGGCCTATAATGAGGGTCTTGCGCAGGGCATTCGTCTGATAGGGGACGTGGTGGGTCAGCAACCGCAGGCAGAACAACTGATTACCGCCACGTTCAGCCAGCGCCAGCAGGTAGCCCGACGGCTGCAGGATATACCCGAAAAAGCGCGCGTTCGCGTGTATATGGCTAATCCTGACCTGACGACCTACGGTACCGGTAAGTATACTGGTCTGATGATGGCCCACGCTGGCGCGATCAACGTCGCCGCCGCCACGGTCAAAGGTTATAAGCAGGTTTCCATGGAGCAGATTCTGGCATGGAACCCACAGGTCATTTTTGTGCAGGATCGCTATCCACGGGTGATTGACGAGATCGCACAGCAGCCCGCCTGGCAGGCTGTGGATGCCGTTAAAAACCATCAGGTTTATCTGATGCCGGAATATGCTAAGGCGTGGGGATATCCGATGCCGGAAGCCATGGCACTGGGTGAATTGTGGATGGCGAAGAAACTCTATCCGGCGAGATTTGCCGATATTGATATGCAGCAGCAGGCAGACCGCTGGTATCAGCGTTTTTACCGCACACACTATCGCGGTGGCAACTGATGCTCCCTTTACAGGTGCTGGCAGCAGGCAGCCTGCGCGACGTCTGGCCTGCCATCATCGCTGCATTCCAGCATCACTATCCGGCAGGCATCGTGACGCAGTTTGGTCCGGCAGGTTTACTGCGCCAGCGCATTGAACAGGGCGAACAGTGCGATCTTTTCGTCTCCGCCAGCATGATGCACCCGCTGGCGCTACAGCGGGCCGGGCGGGCACAGGATGTGGGAGTATGTTGTCACAACCTGTTGTGTCTGAACGTCTCTCACCGTATCCCCCCCGCCCCCTGGCTCGAACTGCTGGGCAACCCGGTGCTGCGCGTTGCAACCTCAACGCCAGGATGCGATCCGTGCGGTGATTATGCCTGGCTGCTGTTCGATCGCATTGAGCGACAATATGCCACTCTCGGTAAACAGTTAAAGCAGCGGGCACTAAAGCTGGTCGGGGGAGAAAAGTCATTGCCTGTCCCGCCGGGTAAACGGGCGTCGCAGTGGATCATTCAGTCGGGCCAGGCAGAGATTTTTATCGGCTATCAAAGCTATGCGCATGAGCTGCAGGCGGCCGACGCCATCAGCACCGTGTTAATCCCTGCTAAATGGCAGACGCGGGCTGATTATGGCTATGCGGTGTGTCGCCCTGTCGGGAAAAAACTGGCCGAGATGTTGTTAACGCAGGAGGGGCAAAAGATTTTAGTCGCGGCGGGATTTGGTACTGTCGCGGGCTGACCTTCTGTTCGGGTCAGCCCGCGACAGCAGGGCATAAGCGTTGTTATGCCCTGCTGTCGTTCGCCTGGCGCAGCAGCGTGCGGCTTTCTGCCTGGAAACGTTGGGCATGGTCACCAAACCAGTGCTCCACGCGGCGGAAACTGTCAATAAACGCCTGCTTATCACCCTGCTCAAGCAGCTTAATCGCCTCACCAAAGCGCTGATAATAGCGTTTGATCAGCGCCAGATTATTTTCTGACGACATGATGATATCCGCATAGAGCTGAGGATCCTGTGCAAACAGCCGTCCGACCATTGCCAGCTCCAGCCGGTAGATCGGTGACGAAAGTGCCAGCAGCTGGTCGAGCTGCACATTTTCTTCCGCCAGATGCAGGCCGTAAGCGAAAGTCGCGAAGTGACGCAATGCCTGAATAAATGCCATGTTCTGATCGTGCTCCACTGCGCTGATGCGGTGCAGGCGCGCGCCCCACACCTGAATCTGCTCCAGGAACCACTGATACGCTTCCGGCTGACGCCCATCACACCACACCACAACCTGCTTTGCCAGGCTGCCGCTATCGGGACCGAACATCGGATGTAATCCTAAAACAGGTCCGGCGTGAGCCGCCAGCATCGCCTGCAGCGGTTTGTTTTTTACCGATGCCAGATCAACCAGAATACAGTCCTGCGGCAGCGGCGGCAGCTGACCGATCACCTGCTCGGTCAGATGGATTGGCACACTGATGATCACCATACCCGCATTGGACAGCATCGCTTCCGCGTTATCCCAGTCCCCTTTATCAAGGATCTGCACCTGATAGCCCGACAGCGTGAGCATCTTTTCAAACAGACGCCCCATCTGACCTTTACCGCCCACAATCACCACCGGACGCAGTTCAGGACAAAGCGTTTTAAAGCCTTTATCGTTTTCGCTGGTGTAGGATTCCCGCATCACTCGGCGCAGCACATCCTCGATGAGATCCGGGGGAACACCCAACTTTTCAGCCTCTGCCCGGCGCGACGCCAGCATGGTGGCCTCACGCTCGGGGACGTAAATCGGTAATCCGTAGCGGCTTTTGACCTCGCCCACTTCGGCCACCAGCGCCAGCCGTTTTGCCAGCAGGTCCAGTAGCGCTTTGTCCACTACATCTATTTGATCGCGTAGCGCGGTCAGTTCAGCCACCATAACTCGTTAACCCTCTTGCGACAGACGCGCCGCCAGTACCCCGGTCAAATCCTGATGAATATTACGCAGCAGGTGTTCAGTCGTTTCCCAGTTGATGCACGCATCGGTCACTGAAACACCGTAGCGCATATCACTGCGCGGCTGCTCGGAAGACTGGTTGCCTTCGTGAATATTGCTTTCCAGCATCAGGCCAATAATGGAACGGTTACCATCTTTGATCTGCGCAACAGCAGACTCAGCCACGCCGGACTGGCGACGGAAATCTTTGTTAGAATTGCCATGACTGCAATCTATCATCAAGGAAGGACGGAGTCCCGCCTGCTGCATCTCTTTTTCACACTGGGCCACATCGTTCGGGCCGTAATTCGGGCTTTTACCACCGCGAAGGATCACGTGTCCGTCCGGATTACCCTGCGTTTGCAGCAGGCATACCTGCCCTGCCTGGTTAATCCCCACAAAACGGTGCGGCATTGCTGCTGCGCGCATCGCGTTGATCGCCGTGCCCAGGCTGCCATCGGTGCCGTTTTTAAAGCCCACCGGCATGGACAGGCCGGAAGCCATTTCACGGTGTGTCTGCGATTCCGTCGTCCGTGCGCCAATCGCTGACCAGCTGAACAGATCGCCAAGATACTGCGGGCTGTTAGGATCCAGTGCCTCTGTGGCCAGGGGCAGTCCCATTTCGACCAGGTTCAACAGCAGCTGACGCGCAATATGCAGACCCGCTTCCATATCGAAGGTGTTATCCATGTGCGGGTCGTTGATCAGACCTTTCCAGCCCACCGTCGTCCGCGGCTTTTCAAAATAGACGCGCATCACGATGTAAAGCTGATCGTCAACCTGGTCCGCAAGGGCTTTTAAGTCGCGGGCATAGACGAGCGCGGCCTCAGGATCGTGAATTGAGCAGGGACCGCAGACCACCAGCAGACGGTGATCTTTACCGCTGATAATGTCAGAAATGGTCTGGCGTGAATCGGCGATCTGCCCTTCCAGTACGCTGTTCAACGGAAACTGTTTTTTCAGCTCTTCCGGGGTAATCAGAATCTGTTCGTCAGCGATATGAACGTTATTCAGCGCATCTTTTTGCATGATCGTTATCCTGGGTGATTCGTTTAAAAGGGATCCTCATTGAGGTTGCTGACAACTGTACCAGAATGCGTACATAACACAATCGCATGTTGTACACTTTTATTACCACCTAATCAAACAACAACAAAAACTTTATCATTTACCATGCAAAACAATGATATAAATAAAACACACAAACCAACACCATTAACCAATCTGTAAATAAATAATTACACTCAATTCTACCCTGTTCCCTCTCGTCCTGTTAACACTGCCCGTGTGGCTGGAACGATCTATACTTCCGGCCTGTAGGCCGCTACCGGAGAGCATAATGGAAATCATCGTACGACCTTTTGAACATGCCGATGCCGGAGCCTTTGCTGACGCCGTGCAGGAATCAGTGGCAAGCCTGAAACCCTGGATGGTCTGGGCCCATGACGGTTATACGCCGGACGAAGCCCGTCGCTGGTTCAGCTACACGCACTGGCAGCGTCGTCAGGGGGCCGCTAGTGAGTCAGGCCTGTTTGCCGGGGATGGCCGCCTGTTGGGCGGGGTGGGTCTGCGCTACAGTACGGAGCCAGGCATTCCGGCCGCACTGGGCTACTGGGTACGCAGCAGCGAACAGCGAAAAGGCTTTGCCCGTCAGGCTGTGCGGCTGATCGCTGAGGAAGCCTTTAAACAGCCTGACATCGATGTTATCGAAATTCTTGCGGCTGAGAATAATATCGCCAGCCGTGCGGTGGCCACCAGCGTTGGCGCAGAGCTGATGGCCGTTCGTTACGGCCTGATTGTATTAGACAGCGGGCCGGTCAATACCGCCATCTACCGGCTTCAGCGCCCGCATCAGGCTGCCCAGTGACTGGCGCTGCTGTCCGCTGGCATCAATATTCTCTGTCGACAGCCACCGGGTCAGCACCTTGTTAACCGCCGGCCATTCGCTGTCTATGATAGAAAACCAGTGGGAATCCCGTGAACGTCCCTTACGCACCATCACCTGACGGAAGGTTCCCTCGTAAGTAAAACCGAGACGGAGTGCCGCCTGCCGCGAAGGCGCATTGAGAGCATCACACTTCCATTCACAGCGGCGATAGCCAAGGGTAAAGGTATTATTGAGCATCAGCCACAGGGCCTCGGTACCTGTTACCGTGCGTTTCATCAGGGGGGACCAGGTCACTCCGCCGATCTCCAGCGATCCATTGACCGGATCAATCCGCAAATACGATACCAGCCCGACCGGTTTATTGCGCTTTGCACAGATAATGGTAAAGGTCACAAACCCGGGCTCTGCCGCACGCTGGCTGAGCCAGACCTGAAAGGCAGCCAGTGAGCCGGGCCGATCTTCCGTCAGCCATGTCCAGTCACTGTCGTCGGGCGCGGAGGCAAAGGCGGTGTAAAGATCTTCGCCATGCCGTGCGGTATCCAGAGGTTCCAGCCGGCAGTAAAGCCCGACCATCATGGTGGCTTGCGGGACGGGAACAGGCTGCCAGTAAGGCAGTGGCTCGCCAACGGGTTGGCCGTACTGATTGGTTCTCTGCGTCACATCGTTCTCCTTGCGGTGGCAATTTTCCAGCATACGAATAACGCTGGCGTCTTGCCAGTATTGCCGCAGTGCAGTAGCATCCTTTTTTACCTGCACAGGACATACTCATGGTTCGTTTAGCTCTGGTTGGTGACTACCGCGCCAATGCCGTTTCGCATCAGGCCATCCCTAAAGCCATCACGCTTGCTGCAAATTTCTTAAACCTTGATGTCACATCACACTGGCTGCCGACCGCCGCGATTACTGACCGTCGCGCTTTGCTGGATTACGATGCTTTCTGGCTGATCCCCGGCAGCCCGTATGTCAACGATGACGGTGCCTTCCTTACTCTTCGCTACGCCCGTGAAAACAATATCCCGTTTCTGGGCTCCTGTGGGGGGTTCCAGTACGCCATTGTGGAATATGCACGCAATGTGATGGGCTGGAGCGATGCCGGACATGCTGAAACTGACAGCGGTGGGCGTCTGGTGATTGCACCATTAACCTGTTCGCTGGTTGAAAAAACCGGCGATATCGTCATTGAGCCGGATACACTGCTGGCGCGGGCTTACGGAAGGACGGAGATCAGTGAAGGATATCACTGTAACTATGGTGTCAATGCGGATTTTGTGGCCGACCTCAAACGTTATCCGCTGCAGATCACCGCTTACGACCGGGAGGGGGATGTCCGGGCAATTGAGCTGCCCGAGCACAAATTTTATGCTGCCACCCTGTTCCAGTCCGAACGGGCTGCCCTGCGCAACGAACTTTCCCCGCTGGTCGTCGAACTGCTCCGCGCCGCCAGCTAGTGATGCCGCTCGCCGGCATATCCGGTCAGCCAGCGAGCGGCATGACAACACCAGTGTCAGGGAGCGCTGATAACCACCGCGACCCGACGGTTTTCCGCACGGCCCTGCGAGGTTTTATTGCTTTGCACCGGGTCACGGGCACCCAGGCCGCGCGTGGTAATATTGCTGCGCGTCACGCCGGCCCCGCTGGCCCACGCATCGGCTACCACGTTGGCACGCTTCAGCGAAAGTGCCTCATTGTACTTCTCGTCACCGTAGTTATCAGTATGGCCATCAAGACGGGCATGACGCAGGCCACTGGCGGACAACGTTTTTGCCATGCGCTGGACGGTTGCCACACTTTCCGGCGTCAGTTCAGCCTTGTTTTTACCAAACAGAATCTTTTCCGAGATCCCCAGCATCCACCCCTCCGGGACTTCGGTAAAGCCCTGGGCGCGCATAGCGCTGATCTGTTCTGCCGTAAATTTACCCTGCGGCGCAGTCTGGCACCCCGCCAGCACCAGAGCCAACAGCACGCCAGCCATCACGCGTAATATCTTCATCGTCTTTCTCCTGATTCTTATTAGCCAGCCGCACGCTGATGGTGCTGCTGTTTCTCCAGATACATACTGCGATCGGCCGCTTCCATAATGCCTTCTGCCGTTGCCGCCTGACTGGCCACCGCGTAACCAATACTTAACGTCATGACGACAGACTCACCGGAGTTAAGAACGATCGGCTCGGCCATCCGCATAGTGATGGTATCGATTACCCTCTCGATATCCTCATGGTGATTCACCTCATCGAGGATCATGGCAAACTCATCTCCGCCAAAGCGGCATACCAGATAGGTGTTAGCCGCGCACTCAAGCAGTCGCCCGGCTATCGCCATCAACACTTCATCCCCGGCAGCGTGTCCCCAGGTGTCGTTGATATCTTTGAAATTATCGCCATCCATAAACAACAGTGCGGTATGCGTCTTGCGCTCACTGTCACTGAGCACGCTGTCCAGCGCGCTGCGGAAGGCTGAGCGATTTGCCAATCCGGTAAGGGGGTCGTGTAACGCACGCTTCAGCAGTGAATCGCGCTCTTTTTTCTCACGCCGCTGCCATTTCTCAATCTCATTCAACAGGCTGTTAAAGTCCTCACCGAAAACGTGCAGCTCATCGATTTTGGACGGGGGAACCCGTTGCGAGAAATTACGCGTCGCACGAATGTCATGCACCACGCCTGTCATGTTTCTTAAGGCGGCGATAAGGCCGCTGAACAGATGACGGGTCAGCAGAAATGCCACTACCGAGGCGAGCAGCAGGCAGAGGGTCAGTACGCTTAAGGAACGATAAACAAAATCGGTCACGGTGGCGTCTTCTCCGGTCAGCGTGATAGTGCCGATTTGCGCCCCGTTGTGCAGGATCGGTTGCTGAACGGGTTTCGGGAACAACCAGCCAGAAACCAGCCGGGCCAGCGGATCGGCACGCAGCGAGTGCTCATTATCCTGTCCCCAGTGCGCCAGTACCTTACCTTTACTGTCTGCCACAATAGCCGAAGAAAACTGCCCCTGCTTACCCAGCTCCACCAGCGTTTCCATTGCCGCGTTGCCATCACCAAAGACGACTGCGGCTTCCAGACTGTGGCTGACGGTGTAGGCCAGCAGCTGCAGGTTCTTGTCGGCGTACTGGCGAAACGATAGCATTGAGGTGGCAGAGATAAACAACCAGGCGACGATCATTGTCGTCACCGCGCTGATCACGCTGATACGTGCCAGCATTTTACGAAAGCTGGGCCTGCTCTTCTCTGCTGAAAATTTATCCATGTCTTTCACTCCCTGAAGAGGCCAGCATTAATACATCGGGATGCACCCGAACGCCGCTTCGACCCAGTGAGTCGAGATTGACCGAGAAACTGACGCGGTGGTTAATAAACTTGAGGCAGAATGCACTACCGACTGCACAATCAGGGGTTTGTTCGGCAATGGTCAGCAGGGGCCGTGGCTGATAGCTGTTAATCAGTTCAACCTGCTGATGTGAGGATTCACGACCAAAATAGAGGACATCACACTGCGAGGTCAGCGCCTGCTGCACATCATCGACCTGAACGGCATTCCACACAGCGGGGGGATGCTGGACAGAGGCGCTGATCAGCACTGAAGCATAGTGAGCGGACCGGAAAACACATAACCGGGGTAAGCCGTTCAGATGAGGCCAGCGGGTATAACTGATCATACCGGCTACCGTCTGGCGCACGTCAGACGCTGAAGCCCCCTCTGGCTTTACAGACGACATTTCACTTCTTAACGGTAAACTGATGACACCCAGCAGGATCGACAGTAGCAGTACATATCTTTTCGCCATGAAACCTCTGCAGCCCCGGCCCTCACTCTGGCCCTGTCATCCGGGTTATTCCTCTCTTAAGTTAAGAAATATCCTAACATTCTGTGAAACATTCGTCATCATGTTGAAAAAAACTAATAAGGCTGACCTCATGGCCAGCCCTGGGTTATCGCTATGGATATACGTCGTTAGCCGCTGATATTCAACGGCGTGATCGCCCGACGTTGACGCCGTTCAAAATACATTGAGATGACGCCGCCGATAACCACCAGACCTGCGCCTACAATGGTGGCAGACTCCGGGAGCGTATCCCAGAACAGATAACCGATAAACACCGACCACAGCAGCGTACTGTAGTCAAACGGTGCCAGCAGGGAGGCATCTGCGTATTTCAGACTCAGAGTGAGTAAAATCTGGGTGATCCCGCCTAACAGACCACAGCCCAGCAGTAACAGCAGCTGCCTGCCACTGGGTACTGACCAGCCGAACCACAGTGTAAGCAGCGAGGTTAGCGTGGTGGTGATAGCAAACCAGAATGCAATAGCCCCCGGCTTTTCAATACCGTTGAGATAGCGTATCTGGATGGAGGCTGTGGCAATGCAGACTGCCGCCATCAGGGCCAGCACCATGCCCAGCGTCGACAGCCAGCTTACCGTGGTGAAAGCCCCTCCAGAAGAAAAGAACAGCTGGCCGGACAGCATCACCAGAATCCCGGCAAACCCGGCGATCACTGCTACCCAGCGGTGATACTTCACTTTCTCCCGCAGAAAGATCGCCGCCATAATTACCGTAAACAGCGGAGCCGCATAGTTGATCGCCGTGACATCGGTCAGGGAGATATAGATCAGGGCCAGATAGCTAAAATACAGCCCGCCCGTCCCTGCCAGCCCGCGTATAAAATGTCCTTTTACGTTACGCGTCCGGATACCATCCAGAATATTCCCCTGGCACCACAGCCAGATAAACAGCGGGATAAGCGCCACGGAGGAACGAAAGAAGATGACTTCTCCGACTGGAATACCGCCATCAAGTCCTTTGACACAGGCCATCATCAGCGTTGAGGTCAGGGCACCGGCAATTTTCATCGACACGCCGGTGGAAGGGCTGGGCGAAGAACGCATAGCAAAAAGAATTCCTGGCAAGGGTGGGATCACTCAAACATACGCGGATTTTGTTTTAGATCAGCTTAAAAATCAGCGGCAAACGGCTTTTAATTTTTTTTAGCGGCAGGCAGGAGGCAGAAAGTGTCATTCCGTTACGCTGTCGGCAAAAGACGATAAAAAAAGGGGCCGACCTGCTGGTCAGCCCCTTTATTGCTATTAACTATCAGATGTCGCTTAAGCGCCCAGACGTTCTTTGATACGTGCAGACTTACCAGTACGCTCACGCAGGTAGTACAGTTTGGCTTTACGCACAGCACCACGACGTTTCACAGTAATCGTGTCGATTACCGGGGAGTGAGTCTGGAATACACGCTCAACGCCTTCGCCGTTAGAAATTTTGCGAACAGTGAATGCAGAGTGCAGACCGCGGTTACGAATAGCGATAACCACGCCCTCGAATGCCTGCAGACGCTTTTTAGCACCTTCAACGACCCATACTTTCACTTCCACGGAATCACCCGGACGGAATGAAGGTACGTCCTGTTTCAACTGTTCTTGTTCGATCTGCTTAATAATGTTGCTCATAATTAAATCTCTTATCCTGGGTAAACTGATAGTTAAGGTGAACTAAGCGCTATGCCCGTTCAACCGTATCATCGTTTTGTTGCCTGGGTGTGTTCCCGTTGGAACTCAGCCAGCAACTTTGCTTGCTCTTCAGTCAGAGCCAGGTTTTCCAGAAGTTCAGGTCTTCTAAGCCAGGTACGGCCCAGCGACTGTTTCAGGCGCCACCGGCGAATATCAGCATGGTTACCCGACAGTAAAACTGGCGGTACTTCCATCCCTTCTAACACTTCAGGGCGGGTGTAGTGGGGGCAATCCAGCAAACCGTCAGAAAACGAATCTTCTTCGGCTGACGCCTGTTTTCCCAGCACCCCCGGAATAAACCGGGATACTGAGTCAATCAGCGTCATCGCTGGCAACTCGCCACCGCTGAGTACGTAATCCCCAATCGACCATTCTTCATCGATTTCGGTTTTGATTACACGCTCATCAATCCCTTCATAGCGACCACAGACCAGAATTAACTTCTGGTGGGTCGCCAGCTCACAAACCCCATCTTGATCGAGTTTGCGCCCCTGAGGTGACAGATAAATCACCCTGGCCCCTTCTCCTGCCGCCGCTTTTGCTGCGTGGATGGCATCCCGTAAGGGTTGTACCATCATTAACATTCCCGGTCCGCCGCCGTAAGGACGTTCATCCACGGTACGGTGCCGGTCATGAGCGAAGTCACGAGGACTCCAACTCTGAATGTTGAGCAGGCCATTTTTTACTGCCCGACCAGTTACTCCGTATTCGGTAATTGCGCGAAACATTTCAGGAAACAGGCTGATTACGCCAATCCACATACTTTGCGCCGGAGTATTACCGTTTTGTTCGGAGCTCAAAAACCAGGATCCCAATCTACTTTAATGGTACGAGTAGTGAGATCGACATTCTTGATAACCTGTTCATCGAGGAACGGAATTAGCCGCTCCTGCGCACCAAATGCATCCTTCAGGTTTGCCTTCACGACGAGAACGTCGTTCGAACCGGTTTCCATCATATCGATGACTTTACCCAGTTCGTACCCTTCAGTGGTTACCACCTGGCAGCCCATAAGGTCTTTCCAGTAGTAGTCACCGCTATCCAGTTCCGGCAGTTGCTCTGAGCCTACGACAATTTCGCAATTCGTCAGCAGACCCGCAGCATCACGATCGTCAATGCCTTTGACTTTGATGATCATGTCCTGATTGTGGCGCTTCCAGCCTTCCAGCTCGACAAGCTGCCATTGACCCGCCCGCTGGATAAACCACGGCTGATAGTCAAAAATGCTTTCGGCGTCTTCGGTGGAGGAAAACACTTTGAGCCAACCACGAATACCGTAAGCCGAGCCCATCTTCCCCAGAATTAACGGGTTAGCGGGAGGCTGCGAGGTGAGTTGCTTGCTCATGTTGACCACCGTGACAGATTAAGCTGCTTTCTTAGCTTGTTTGATCAGCGCGTTAACGCGATCAGACAGAGTAGCGCCCTGGCCAACCCAGTGCTCAATGCGGTCCAGATCCAGACGCAGTGGTTCAGCCTGACCTGAAGCGATCGGGTTGAAGAAACCAACGCGCTCGATGAAGCGACCGTTGCGAGCATTACGGCTGTCGGTTACGACTACCTGATAAAACGGACGCTTTTTAGCGCCGTGACGTGCCAAACGAATTGTTACCATAACATCCTCTTTAGTTAATAAAACAGCCGGGCCCCATTGAGGGAACG
This sequence comes from Erwinia sp. PME.40.26/001, assembly GCF_055556675.1. Lineage (NCBI taxonomy): Bacteria > Pseudomonadati > Pseudomonadota > Gammaproteobacteria > Enterobacterales > Erwiniaceae > Erwinia > Erwinia sp. PME.40.26/001. The sequence goes on along the minus strand of NZ_JBVHNP010000002.1, from coordinate 626,114 downwards.
GGGCCCGGATGCAATATAAAAAGCCCGAAAATTTTACTCATTTTGGCGCAAAAAGCAATCTAATTCGCCTGAGTGATTTTCCGGCTGGCTTAACGGCCAGGGAAGCCCGGCGGCATCATACCTTTCATGCCGCGCATCATCTTCGCCATACCGCCCTTCTTCATCTTCTTCATCATGCGCTGCATGTCGTCGAACTGCTTCAATAAGCGGTTAACGTCCTGCACCTGCATACCTGAACCTGTGGCAATGCGGCGCTTACGGGAGCCTTTGATAATCTCAGGTTTTTCACGCTCTTTACGCGTCATTGAGTTGATCATCGCTTCCATTCGCACCAGCACTTTGTCATCCATCTGCGATTTAACGTTATCCGGCAGCTGTCCCATGCCCGGCAGTTTGCCCATCAGGCTGGCCATACCACCCATGTTACGCATCTGCTTTAGCTGGTCGAGGAAGTCGTTCAGGTCGAAGCCATCCCCCTTCTTCAGCTTGCTGGCCAGCTTTTCTGCCTGAGCACGGTCTACCTTGCTTTCGATATCTTCGATCAGCGACAGCATGTCGCCCATGCCGAGGATACGCGAGGCAATACGGTCCGGATAGAACGGTTCGAGGGCTTCGGTCTTTTCACCGACACCCATAAATTTAATCGGCTTACCGGTAATATGGCGAATCGACAGTGCCGCACCACCACGGGCATCACCATCGACCTTGGTCAGGACCACACCCGTCAGCGGCAGCGCTTCGTTAAACGCTTTGGCCGTATTAGCGGCATCCTGCCCCGTCATGGCATCGACGACAAACAGCGTTTCTACCGGATTAATCGCGGCGTGGATCTGTTTGATCTCGTCCATCATCGCTTCATCAACGTGCAGTCGGCCGGCGGTATCCACCAGCAGTACGTCGTAGAATTTCAGCTTCGCCTGTTGCAGCGCGCTCTTAACGATATCGACCGGTTTCTGGCTGAGATCTGATGGACAAAAATCAACACCGACCTGCTCGGCCAGGGTTTCCAGCTGTTTAATCGCCGCCGGGCGATAAACGTCGGCGGACACCACCAGCACTTTTTTCTTGTGCTTTTCACGCAGGAATTTCCCCAGTTTACCGACGCTGGTAGTTTTACCCGCACCCTGCAAACCGGCCATCAGCACCACGGCTGGCGGCTGAGCCGCCAGGTTCAGAGTGTTGTTCTCTTCCCCCATGGCGGCAACCAGCTCGTTTTTTACGATCTTGACGAACTCCTGACCCGGGGTCAGGCTTTTGTTCACTTCATGACCGACAGCGCGCTCTTTAACGCGCCCGATGAAGTCACGAACGACCGGCAGCGCAACGTCTGCTTCCAGCAACGCCATGCGAACTTCGCGCAGCGTGTCTTTAATATTGTCTTCTGTCAGACGCCCGCGGCCGCTGATATTGCGCAGGCTCTGCGACAGTCTGTCGGTTAAATTATCAAACATCGTCTCTCGCTCAACGTAATGAGAGGCCGCCTCAGCGACACAATGGCGCGGATTATAACATAGAGATGGCGGGATCTCAGCCATATGCGATGAGATCGTTTGGAGCCAGCAGCCGCTGGCGCTATACTGACTTTTTTCTTATCTGGTCTGTACCTGACGAAATCTATGTCTGTCATTGCGATTCTGGCGCTACTTGCCTACTCATTCAGCCTTGCACTTATCGTTCCCAGCCTGCTGCGGAAAAACAGCACCTGGCGTCGGCTGGCGGTTCTGTCAGCTGTGGTGGCCCTGGTGTGCCATGCGGTAGCGCTGGAGCAGCGTATTTTCGGGCCGGACGGCGGGCAGAATCTGAGCCTGCTGAATATTGGTTCGCTGGTGAGCCTGCTGATTTGCGCCATTATGACCATTGTCGCCTCGCGCAACCGTGGCTGGATCCTGCTGCCTGTGGTTTACAGCTTTGCGCTGATCAATCTGGCATTTGCGACGTTCGTGCCCAACGCCTTTATCACTCACCTGGAAACCACGCCGGGTATGATGGTGCATATCGGCCTTGCACTCTTTGCCTATGCCACGCTGATTATTGCCGCGCTGTACGCCTTACAGCTGGCGTGGATTGACTGGCTGCTGAAGAATAAGAAGCTGGCGTTCAACACGGACATCCCTCCGTTGATGACCATTGAACGTAAAATGTTCCATATCACGCAGATAGGCGTTGTCCTGCTGACGCTGGTGCTCTGTACCGGCCTGTTCTACATGCAGGACCTGTTCAGTCGGGAAAATATCGACAAAGCCGTACTCTCTATTCTGGCATGGTTCCTCTATATCGTACTGCTATGGGGCCACTACCATGAAGGCTGGCGCGGTCGCCGCGTGGTGTGGTTTAACTGCGGCGGCGCTTTTTTACTGACCATGGCCTATTTCGGTAGCCGCATGTTGCAGCATTTTCTTACCTCCTGATTGATCACCACAAGGATTTCCCTTGGAACACGTTTCAACCACGACCCTCATCGTTACGCTGGTCATTATGATTTTAGTATCAGCGTACTTCTCCGGTTCTGAAACCGGCATGATGACCCTCAACCGCTATAAACTGCGCCACCAGGCTAAAAATGGCGACCGTGCCGCCCGTCGTGTCGAAAAATTACTGCGTCGTCCTGACCGCCTGATTAGCCTGGTGCTGATTGGTAACAATCTGGTCAACATCCTGGCTTCCGCGCTGGGGACCATTGTCGGAATGCGGTTGTATGGCGATGCCGGCGTGGCGATTGCTACCGGTATTCTGACCTTCCTCGTGCTGGTTTTCGCTGAGGTATTGCCGAAAACCATTGCCGCGCTCTACCCGGAGAAAGTGGCCTTCCCCAGTAGCTTACTGCTGGGCCCGCTGCAGGTGGTAATGATGCCGCTGGTGTGGCTGCTAAACACCATTACCCGCATGCTGATGCGTATGGTGGGGATCAGAAGCGATGGCGCAGCCAGTGCCGCGTTGAGCAAAGAGGAGCTGCGCACGATTGTGTACGAGTCACGATCGCTGATGTCACGCCGTAATCAGGATATGCTGCTGTCCGTGCTCGATCTGGAAAAAGTCAACGTTGATGACATCATGGTGCCGCGTAATGAAATTGTCGGCATCAACATCAACGACGACTGGAAGTCCATCGTGCGCCAGCTCACTCACTCCCCGCACGGCCGCATTGTGCTTTACCGCGACTCTCTCGACAATGCCATGAGCATGCTGCGGGTGCGCGAAGCCTATCGCCTGATGACCGAGAAAAAAGAGTTCACCAAAGAGGTGATGCTACGTGCGGCAGATGAGATTTACTTCGTGCCTGAAGGGACACCGCTTAACGTGCAGCTGGTTAAGTTCCAGCGCAATAAGGAAAAAGTGGGTCTGGTGATCGACGAGTACGGTGACATTAAGGGGCTGGTGACCATTGAAGATATTCTGGAAGAAATTGTCGGTGATTTTACGACTTCAATGTCCCCTTCGCTGGCTGAAGAGGTGATGCCGCAGAATGACGGTTCGGTGTTAATTGAAGGCAGCGCTAACGTGCGTGAGCTGAACAAAGCCTTTAACTGGACGCTGCCGGAAGAAGAAGCCCGCACCATTAACGGCATGATTCTGGAAGCCTTACAGGATATCCCGCTGGCCAACACTACGGTGCAAATCGATCACTACGCCGTCGATATTCTCGACGTGCAGGACAACATGATCAAGCAGGTTCGCATCACCCCGCAGACGTCGCTGAAGGAATCAGTGGGGTCGTAAGCGTAATGGGTTCAGTGGGTTAAAAAAAAGGCCGGCCCTGCATACCGCAGGGGCCGGCCTTTTTTCAATCGACCAGACACACCAACTAGATGTGCAGCTCTTTCAGCTTCTCTTTCGGCAGCGCCAGCTCATCGTTACGGTTAACGCGAATGTCGTTGTCGATGATGTTGCGCGCGATATCCTGCGCTTCATCCAGTGAATGCATCTCGCAGGTCCCGCACTGATAAATATTCAGCTCAGGGATATCACTCTGGTTTTTTACCTTCAGCACGTCAGCCATCGCGGCCTTCCATGCTTTTGCCACGCGCTGCTCGTCCGGCGTCCCAATCAGGCTCATATAAAAACCAGTACGGCAGCCCATTGGCGAAATATCAATGATTTCTACGCCGTCGCCGTTCAGGTGATCGCGCATAAAGCCTGCAAACAGGTGCTCCAGAGTATGGATACCACGTTCGGTCAGGATCTCGATATTCGGGCGGCAAAAACGCAGATCGAATACGGTGATGGTATCACCCGCAGGGGTCTTCATGGTTTTGGCTACGCGCACGGCGGGAGCGGCCATGATGGTGTGATCGACGGTAAAGCTATCCAGCAATGGCATACTTGTTACCTCAACTAATGAATTTATTTTTGAACCGATGAAACTTTTTCAAACTCTGTACGTCTGAATATATGAAAGACGCGCATTTGTTATCATCATCTCATCCCTGACAACAGAGATGTAATTTGGGCCACAGTAATGTGGCCTTTTTCTTTTGTGCCGCTTAACGCTTACCTTGCAAAAAGGTTTCCAGGTCAAGCGTATCACTTTCTTCAATGTCCTGCTGACTCACCTTAGATCGCTGCGCTTCATCGCTAAACTGCTGTTCTGTCAGCACTTCATAAGACTCTTCGCTTAACTGAGCACGATACTGTTCTGCCAGCGCCAGACCGGCACCACCGATGCCGTTCTCTTTCAGCGTCTGCAGGAATCGTGCAGAGAAGGTCAGGTCGGGATCGTCAAATGACGCCACCAGACGGTCGCACACGTCCTGATAGTGATGTTCGTTGCTCTGGCTGTCGAGCGTTTCCGCCACGCGGCGCAGATCGCTGAACAGCGCCTTACCCACATCTACCAGCAGATGCTGAGACTCTTCACAGCCCATGCCGATGGTCTGGCCAGGTTTACGTCCTTCAAGGATCACCCGGTTCCAGTTCTTACGCGTACAGGCCAACTCTGCGCTGTTCATCTCAGGAGCATCAGCCAGCGTACACCAGATCAGGAACAGGTCGAGGAAGCGCACCTGATTGGCATCGACACCGATCGGGGAAAACGGGTTAATGTCGAGTGAGCGAACTTCGATATATTCAATGCCCCCGCGCTGTAACGCATCAGAAGGCGCTTCCCCGGAGCGGGTGACGCGCTTGGGCCGGATAGGCGCATACAGCTCGTTTTCAATCTGCAGCACATTAGTATTCAGCTGTAACCAGTTACCCTGCTCATCTTTGACGCCCATGGCCGCAAACTCTTCTGAAGGCGTTTTGATCGCCGCTTTCAGACCAGTGATGTAGTCAGGAAGGTTATTGAAGGTAATACCGAGGTTACTCTGGGATTTGTTGGTATACCCCAGGTCGCTGAGACGTAACGAGGTGGCATAAGGCAATGACAGCATTCCCTTATCGCTTCGTTCAAACGGCAGCGCACTCTCTTTGCCCTGCAGGAAGGAGGAACAGATGGCCGGAGACGCCCCGAAGAGATACGGAATTACCCAGCCAAAACGGTAGTAGTTGCGGATCAGGCGCAGATAGCCATCTGAGATGGCCTCTTTACCGCTCTCAGCATCGGCTACCCCTGCCCACGCCTGCCAGAAAGAGAGCGGAAGCGAGAAGTTGTAGTGTACGCCCGAGATAATCTGCATCAGTGCGCCATAGCGGTTTTTCAGCCCCTGGCGATACAGCGTCTTCATCTGGCCGATATTGGAACGGCCATATTGTGCCAGTTCGATATCCTGGTGGGGATCGATCATGCACGGCATGCTCATCGGCCACATACGCTCCTCACCCAGTTCACGGGCAACGTGGCGGTGGATATCGCGTAAAAATGCCAGCAGATGATCAATATCCTGATCGACCGGTGTGATAAATTCCAGCAGTGCTTCTGCAAAGTCAGTGGTGATCCACTTATGGGTTAAAGCGGAACCAAGAGAAGCCGGGTGTCCGGTGGTGGCAAGGTGCCCATCCGGCATGACGCGCAGCGTTTCGCGCTCAATACCGCGACCAATACCTTTAAGTGCGTCAGGATGAGCTTCCAGCCAGGAAAGCGCCTGTGATACGTCCGGGATCAAATTGACCTCCCGCTCAGAGAAAAATTTATTATTGTTCAGCATAATGTTAATCGCAGCGCCGCCTTAAAGCGAATCAATGCCACCATTCCATGCCCTGTAGTGTTGCGGCTGCCAGCAGCACATAACGCAAGGTTTTACCGATGGCGAGAAAAATCACCGTCGGCAGCCAGGCGAAACGTAGCCAGCCAGCAAGAACGCACAGCAGGTCGCCCATCACGGGTAACCAGCTAAAAAGCAGCGCAGCAGGCCCGAATCGGTGCAGCCACGCCGTTGCTGTGTTGTGCCATCGCCCCTGACTTTTTACGGGAAGCAGGCGACCAATCACGATGTTGGTCAGACCGCCCAGCGTATTCCCCAGCGCGGCAACAAGGACCACCATACTGACAGAGACCTTCCCTGCCAGTAGTAACCCCACCAGTAAGGCTTCTGAACTGCCCGGCAGTAGCGTGGCACTCAGAAAACTGCTGGCAAACATTGAACCGTAAGCGAACCATTCACTCACAGCTGTCGGACATCCACGGCATCCATGCCGGCCGCGCAGGCCGCCTGAAGACCAAAGTCAGCATCTTCGAACACCACACAGCGTGCAGGCGGTACGCCGATTAACTCAGCGCAGCGCAGGAATGTATCAGGTTCTGGCTTATGACGTTTAACATCATCTGCTGCGACAATCGCATCAAAATGATTGAGCAGGCCAAGATGCTGTAACAGGCCGATGGCCACTGAATGCTCACTGCCGGTGCCCACGGCCATCGGGCGACGCCCTTTGTACGCTCTGACCACCTCAACCAGCGGGAGCGGCTGTACGCTATCAAACAACATCGTTTTGAGCAGCGCCGTTTTTTCTTCCGCCAGCCGGTAAGGATCGAGATCGCTTTGATGGCGGGTAAGGATCACCCGTGCAATGTGCCATGCAGGTGAACCATTCAACCCCACCATGGCGGCTTCATCGAAGGTCATACCATATTTTCCCAGCACCTGATGCCAGGCTTTACGGTGTGTTGGCTCGGTATCGAGGAGGGTGCCATCCATATCGAAGATCAAACCGTCGTAAGCATCGTACATTCGCGCATCCATTCTGATCACGGAACGATTACTTTAGCGTAAAGCACCCGTGTTGTCGCTGCTGGTATGGATCAGCAAATGCCTTGAAATATAGAGGGATTTTGATTATCAGATAAATGCGTGAGATAAAGCGCAGGAAAATTTGCTTTAAAATGATGATCCTGAAGGAGGATGTGCAGTAAACAAGCGAAGAGAATAAGTCGATGAGGAGGAAGTCAGGAGGATGATTCGCCCGGAAGAGCCGTCGCGAACGCGCTTATTCTTCCTTGTGCTGGCGGTAAGAGCTCTACACGGTGCCCACTCAAAGAGACGTCCATTATTCAGAATATGGTGCATCCAGGAGGATTCGAACCTCCGACCGCTCGGTTCGTAGCCGAGTACTCTATCCAGCTGAGC
>NZ_JBVHNP010000002.1:525170-618512 GCF_055556675.1 Erwinia sp. PME.40.26/001 | reverse complement strand
GTGCATCCAGGAGGATTCGAACCTCCGACCGCTCGGTTCGTAGCCGAGTACTCTATCCAGCTGAGCTATGGATGCAAAATGGCGGTGAGGCGGGGATTCGAACCCCGGATGCAGCTTTTGACCGCATACTCCCTTAGCAGGGGAGCGCCTTCAGCCTCTCGGCCACCTCACCACTAGCACTCTTTCGAGTTGTGCTTCAGAACGTTGTATCTGCTCATCGGCACTGCGTGGCGCACATATTACTTTCTGGGCGTTGTAAGTCAAACAATTTCTCCCCCTTTTTTCATCACTCGTGTCTGATTGCACAAAAGCCACGCAAGTCGGCCATTTTGACGACAAAAAGAGTGATTTATCAACAAAGAAAGTGGGCCCAGACAGAATGAGTACACACGAATAAAAAGGAGGGAGGAGAAAAAAGGTCATAAAATGACGTGGATAAGAACGCAGGAAAGAATGAGAGCGACAAAAGAGAGGGGAATAGCGAAAAACCGGTAGCGCCTCGCTACTGGAGCGAGGCGCTGGATCCGTTAGTAACTTGTTTGCTGAGTCTTTTCGGCCTGAATACGCTGATAGATCTCTTCGCGATGCACCGACACTTCTTTAGGGGCGTTCACACCAATACGTACCTGGTTACCTTTAACACCCAGCACAGTTACAGTCACCTCATCACCGATCATGAGGGTTTCACCAACTCGACGAGTTAGAATAAGCATTCTTTGCTCCTTGAAAGATTAAAAGAGTCGGGTTAAGTGCTTCCCGGCATTATCCATCGTATAACGCTAAATGTAGCCTATGACAAATACACCCTTTGTGCACCTGCATACCAATACATTCTGCTGATACTTAGTTTAGCCGAAAACCAGATCATCAACCTGACTTTATGATTACAGGGGTGTATCACTTGAAAAGACGCCCGAACCCGTAGCCCTGAGCGTCTTCCCGGCAATACCTTTTTATAGTGTTACAGTTTTGCAGCCACCCATGCCTCAACGCCAGCCAGAGCAGCAGGCAGCGCCTGTGCGTCTGTACCGCCAGCCTGAGCCATATCCGGTCGACCGCCACCCTTACCACCGACCTGCTGGGCCAGCTCGCCCACCAGCTCGCCCGCTTTAACACGGTCGGTCAGGTCTTTAGTCACCCCGGCAATCAGGGATACTTTGCCATCAGCGACTGTCGCCAGCACGATAACCGCAGAACCAAGCTGGTTTTTCAGGTCATCGACCATCGTACGCAGCATCTTCGGCTCAACGTTGCTCAGTTCGCTGACCAGCAGCCTGGTGCCTTTCAGCGCAATGGCTTTACTACTCAGTGATGCACTCTCTTGCGCAGCCTGCTGATCTTTCAGCTGCTGCAATTCTTTTTCCAGCCCGCGCGCATGTTCAATCAGCGCACGCACTTTTTCATTCAGGTTACTGTTGTTGGCCTTCACCAGGTGAGCAATATCCAGTAACTGCTCATTCTGACTGTAAACCTGCGCCAGTGCCCCCTCCCCCGTCACCGCTTCAATACGGCGCACGCCTGCAGCAGTGCCAGACTCTGAGGTGATGCGGAACAGGCCGATATCGCCCGTACGGGAGGCGTGAACACCACCGCACAGTTCGGTTGAGAAGTCACCCATGCCAACAACGCGCACGTGGTCATCGTACTTCTCACCAAACAGCGCCATCGCCCCGTGTGCTTTCGCGGCTTCCAGCTCCATGATATTGGTCTCAACCGGCAGATTGCGACGGATCTGTGCGTTAACGATCTCTTCGACCTGGCGGATCTCCTGCGGCTTCATCGCTTCAAAATGCGAGAAGTCGAAACGCAGATATTTATCGTTAACCAGAGAGCCCTTCTGCGCAACGTGATCGCCCAGCACCTGCCGCAGCGCGGCGTGCAGGAGATGCGTCGCGGAGTGATTGAGGCGAATGCGAGCACGACGGGCTTCGTTAACCTGTGCCGCCAGACGATCGCCCACCCGCAGCTGGCCGGACGCCAGAGTACCGATGTGACCAATGGCCTGAGCATACTTCTGTGTGTCGTTCACGGTGAAGGTGGCACCCTTCTCGCTCTTCAGCTCGCCGGTGTCGCCCACCTGGCCACCGGACTCACCGTAGAACGGTGTCTCATCGAGAACGATGACCCCTTCCTGACCGGCGCTGATCTCCTCCGCCGCCTGGCCATCAACGAAAATAGCGGTCACGGCTGCATTCAGCGCCAGTTCTTCATAACCTTTGAAAGCAGAGGCCTGGTCAATGCGGATCACATTGTTGTAGTCCGTACCGAAACCGCTGGCATTACGCGCACGCTGACGCTGCTGCTCCATTGCCTGCTCAAAGCCCGCTTCATCAATTTTCAGATTACGTTCACGGCAGACATCCGCCGTCAGATCAGCCGGGAATCCGAAGGTGTCGTACAGGCGGAAGACGGTTTCACCATCCAGGGTATCGCCCTGCAGGTTCTCCAGCTCTTCATCCAGCAGCGCCAGACCGCGCTCCAGCGTTTTCGCAAACTGCTCTTCTTCACTCTTCAGGATCTGCTCAACCTGTGCCTGCTGACGCTGCAGGTCTTCACCCGCAGCGCCCATGACGGCAATCAGCGGAGCAACCAGCTTGTAGAAGAATGTGCCTTCTGCACCCAGCATGTTGCCGTGACGTACCGCACGGCGAATGATGCGACGCAGCACATAACCGCGGTTTTCATTCGAGGGGATCACACCATCTGCAATCAGGAAAGCACAGGAACGGATATGGTCGGCAATCACACGCAGGGATTTATTGCCCAGGTCAGTTGCGCCTGTCACCTCGGCGACCGATTTGATCAGTCGGGCAAACAGGTCGATTTCATAGTTGGAGTTCACATGCTGCAGAACGGCACTGATACGCTCCAGTCCCATCCCGGTATCCACGGACGGCTTCGGCAGCGGCAGCATGGTACCGTCTGACTGACGGTTGAACTGCATAAAGACGATGTTCCAGATCTCAATATAGCGATCGCCATCTTCTTCCGGGCTACCCGGAGGGCCACCCCAGATATGGTCGCCGTGGTCGAAGAAGATCTCGGAGCACGGGCCACACGGGCCGGTATCGCCCATCTGCCAAAAGTTATCAGAGGCGTACGCGCCCCCCTTGTTGTCACCGATACGGATAATGCGTTCGCGCGGTACGCCGATCTCGTTTTCCCAGATGCCGTACGCTTCATCATCGGTCTCGTATACCGTGACCCACAGTTTCTCTTTTGGCAGCCCGAACCACGCCGGGCTGGTTAGTAATTCCCAGGCAAAGGCGATGGCTTCTTTTTTGAAGTAATCACCAAAGCTGAAGTTGCCCAGCATTTCGAAGAAGGTGTGATGGCGGGCGGTGTAGCCGACGTTTTCAAGGTCGTTGTGCTTACCACCGGCGCGCACGCAGCGCTGCGACGTGGTGGCGCGCGAGTAGTTGCGCTTGTCCTGCCCAAGGAAAACGTCTTTAAACTGGTTCATCCCGGCGTTGGTGAATAACAGCGTCGGATCATTGTTAGGGACGAGGGAGCTACTGGCTACAACCTGATGTCCCTTGCTCTGGAAAAAGTCGAGAAACGCTTGACGAATCTCCGCAGTGCTCTTGCTCATATTTGTCCTGGAATCACGCTAACGTACGTTTCGTGGGTCATGTTACGCCGGATCGGCTTCTGCCTGCGGCGACACACGAACAAAAAGTGGTGAATAAGATAAATTTTCTTCAGAGGGAAGTAAAATCCCATCGACGGTCAATCATCAAAATTCTCGAAAATGGCGCGGATATCTTCCATAAAGAAACCTTTCGCCATCAGAAATCGCTGCACTTTGGCTTTTTCCTTCCATTCTGTGGGCAGGGGCAGTCCAAACTTACGTTCTGCCCGCGCAAATGCTTCCTTTTGCCAGTCGATTTCAGCAGTAAACAGGGCATCATCAATCAGCGTTTTATCAATGCCCTTCTGCCCCAGCTCCATACGAATCCGCTGTGGCCCATAGCCTTTACGACTGCGCCCGGCCACATAGCGCTCTGCAAAGCGCGTATCGTCCAGCCAGTTGTGCTGATAGCACCACTCAACAATGCGATCGATCTCTTCAGGAGCCAGCGGCTCAGGTGGCGCTTCGGCTTTAGCCGGCTGCTGTTTCGCGAACTGGGCGGCGCGATCGCTGGAGATTTGCAGCTTTCGGCGAAACTCGGCCTCACTGTGATCGCGCATGGCGAGAATACGCATTGCCCGCTCCAGCAGTTTTGCATGCCGGGTTCGTTCAGTGGATTCTGACATATTGCCTCATACCGCGTTCAGTCTAAGTAACAGACAGTCAGGTTAACGTTTGATGGCAGTGCTTGCGAGGAAAAAGCGTAGAAAGGAGAGGATAACGAGCAGGTTCAGCCGTTTAATACAGAATGTTCTGGAATATCATTAAAAAAAAGGGAATCGCTGTGGTTAGCGATTCCCTTTTTATGGCGCGGACAAAACGCTGTCCGCCCGGAGAGTAACGATTAGATATCTTCGTTAACTTCGCTGTCAGCTTCATGCGGAGCAGGAACAAAATCAGGCTTATCGTCCTGGCTGTTCAACAGCATTTCACGCAGTTTAGCTTCGATTTCGTTGGCGATAGCCGGGTTCTCTTTCAGGAAGTTACCTGAGTTGGCTTTACCCTGACCAATCTTGTCACCGTTATAGCTGTACCAGGCACCGGCTTTTTCGATCAGCTTGTGCTTCACGCCCAGGTCGACCAGCTCACCGTAAACGTTGATGCCTTCGCCGTACATGATCTGGAACTCAGCCTGTTTAAACGGTGCTGCGATTTTGTTTTTCACCACTTTAACGCGGGTTTCGCTACCCACCACTTCATCGCCCTCTTTGATTGCGCCGATGCGGCGAATATCCAGACGGACAGAAGCGTAGAATTTCAGGGCGTTACCCCCGGTAGTGGTTTCCGGGTTACCGAACATAACACCAATTTTCATTCGGATCTGGTTGATAAAGATCAGCAGCGTACCGGAGTTCTTCAGGTTACCGGCCAGCTTACGCATCGCCTGGCTCATCATACGTGCTGCAAGGCCCATATGAGAGTCGCCGATTTCACCTTCGATTTCCGCTTTTGGCGTCAGGGCGGCTACGGAGTCAACGATGATGACGTCAACGGCACCAGAACGGGCCAGCGCATCACAGATTTCCAGCGCCTGCTCACCGGTATCCGGCTGAGAACACAGCAGGTTATCGATATCCACGCCCAGTTTTTTAGCGTAGACCGGGTCCAGTGCATGCTCGGCATCGATAAATGCACAGGTTTTCCCTTTACGCTGTGCAGAAGCGATAACCTGCAGCGTCAGGGTGGTTTTACCGGAAGACTCCGGGCCATAGATTTCAACGATACGGCCCATTGGTAAACCACCGGCACCCAGCGCGATATCCAGTGATAAAGAACCGGTTGAGATGGTTTCCACATCCATGGTGCGGTCTTCACCCAGGCGCATGATGGAGCCTTTACCAAACTGCTTTTCAATCTGGCCCAGCGCTGCTGCCAGTGCTTTTTGCTTGTTTTCGTCGATAGCCATTTTTACTCCTAATCATGCGGGTAAAGCACACATAGATGCTGCTTCGTCTCTAAAATATGCGCTGATTATACTGTATGCTCATACAGTATCAAGTTTAATTTTTGAGAAAGTGATCGTACAGGGTTTGCAGCGCCCAGGCCGTAGCCTGGCGGCGAACGGCCTCGCGGTCACCGCTGAAGCGCTGCACCAGTGTCAGTACTTCACCACTTTCCGAGGCAAATCCAAACCAGACGGTGCCGACGGGTTTCCCCTCGCTGCCGCCATCCGGCCCGGCAATACCGCTGACCGAGATCGCATACTGCGCACCCGCTTCACGCAGCGCGCCCTGCGCCATCTCCCGGACCACCTCTTCACTCACCGCACCAAAGCGGGCCAGTGAGGTATCCGACACACCGATCATCTGCTGCTTGGCATCATTGCTGTAGGTCACAAAGCCGCGCTGAAACCAGGCCGAACTGCCGGCAACATCCGTCAGCACTTTTGCAATCCAGCCACCAGTACAGGACTCGGCGGTGCTCACACAGGCCTGATGCGCCCGCAGACGTTCGCCCACGCGGATGCTCAACTGCAGTAATTCGTTATCGGTCATATGGCTCTCCCCTTACCGATGTTCCAGAGCAAGAGAGTAGCACTTTTCACCGATTCAGACGGCGTCAAAACCCGTTTTTGCGGCCTGTCCTGGCGATTTTCCGTCAGACTTTCTCTGCCACCATAAATAAACGCGGGAAGGCCAGCAGCAGGTTGCCATCCTGACGTCGCGGATACGCCAGGGTGATCTCTGCCAGATACTCTGTCAGCCATAAGGCCTGTTCAGCCTCATCCAATGCGGCGAGGTAGGGGCGTAACCCGGTCGCCCGCAGCCAGTCAACAATGGCCTGCGGCGACGGCATGACATGATAGTAAGTGGTCCGCCAGATATCGACCCGGCAGCCAGCAGCCGTCAGCAGATCATAGTACTGTTCCGTTGACAGCAGAGACACACGCGACGACGTCTTCGGGTCGATTTTAGCATTCCACTCAGGACGCTGAGCCACGCTGCGCATCAGACGATGGCTCGGTTCCTCAAGGTTATCCGGCATCTGAACAGCCAGAACGCCACCGGCGGCAAGCTGAGATGCCAGACCGGGGAGCAGGGTCGGATGATCGTTCAGCCATTGCAGGGAAGCATTCGCGAAGATCACATCCTGAAGGGGAGTCGCCTGCCAGTAACGAATATCCGCCTCGTGAAACCCACAGTCCGGCAGACGCTCACGTGCCTGGTCGAGCATCGCCCGCGAACTGTCCAGCCCGGTAATCTGCGCTTCAGGCCAGCGCCGGCGAAGCAATTCGGTACTGTTGCCCGGGCCACAGCCAAGGTCGGTAACGTAAGAAGGGAAAGGACGTGTAATGCGGTGGAGAAGTTCCTGCGCCGGGCGCGTGCGTTCGGCTTCGAACTGACGGTAAAGATTGGGGTTCCAGTCTTTCATTATTCCTCGCTCAGATAAGCAGTGGCAGCCCGATCTCCTGGAAATCTGGCTGCCCCGGCGATAAATAACACGATAGCTGCAACATTCCAGACGCGGTTTAGCGCGCCTGCTTCACGGCCAGCCCCAGCTGCCACACGGCCATCGCATAGTGATTGCTGTGGTTATAGCGGGTGATGGCATAGAAATTGGGCAGCCCGTACCAGTACTTATAGCTCTTACCCATGTCAAACTTCAGCAGGCTGACCTGCTGGTTGTGATCCAAGGGGATAACCGGTGACAGTCCGGCTGCGGCCAGCTGGCCTGCGGTATAGCGCGTTTTAAAACCGCTCTCCAGTCCCGGAGCCTGGCCAGTGGCCTCAACCGCAACGGTTCCGTTGGTCAGCCAGCCGTGTGCCTGGAAGTAGTGCGCCACGCTGCCAATCGCATCCACCGGATCCCACAGGTTAATGTGCCCGTCACCGTTGAAGTCCACCGCGTACTGTTTAAACGCCGACGGCATAAACTGCCCATACCCCATCGCCCCGGCGAAAGAACCGCGCAGATCGAGCGGATCGTCATCTTCTTCACGGGCCATCAGCAGGAAGGTTTCCAGCTCACCGCTGAAGTACTCAGCGCGACGCGGATAGTTAAATGACAGCGTCGCCAGCGCATCAAGAATGCGTGTTTTACCCATTACCCGGCCCCAGCGGGTTTCCACGCCGATAATACCGACAATGATTTCCGGCGGCACACCATAGGTTTTTTCCGCACGCTGAAGGGCATCCTGATACTGATTCCAGAATGCCACGCCATTCTGCACGTTATCCGGGGTAATAAACTTACTGCGATAACGGATCCATGCGCCGTTCGGACCGGTCGGGCCTTGAGCGGTAGTCGACGGGGCCTGGCGATCCATCAGGCGGACAATCCAGTCAAGATTCTTCGCCTGCGCCAGCACGTTGTGCAGCTGTTCACGTTCAAAACCGTGCTTACGCACCATTTTATCGATAAAGGCATTAGCCGCCTGGTTATTGGCGAAATCGCCCCCCAGCACGGTGCCGCTGTGCGCCGGTTCCAGCAGGAACCCGCCGTTGCCTTTAAACGGATTGCCATGCGGTTCAGCCGGGGCCGACTTCGGCTGACTGCTACAGGCGGTGAGTAATGCGAGGACAGGGAGGAACGAAGCCAGATAACGCATCAGATATCCATATAACCGTTTAAATTTCTCAGAAACCGATGGTAAAGCATTGATGGGGAGGAGTTAAGCGGATTTACGCAAAAGGCGTGAAGGAAAGCGGTGAAAACCTCCTCAGGCTGAAGCAAGAGGAGGCTGGGCCAGTCAATCAGCGTTTGTAGTAGATTTCACCCTGCTTCGCCTGCAGAATTTTTCCATCCGCATTGGTGATCAGCACGTAGTTACCGCCCATATAGGTCCAGTGACTATCGGCTTCCGGGGCAGGCAGATGGCGCACCTTCCACTGAACAATTTCATACTTTTTGCTGCGGTAGAGATCGGGCACCACGTCACCGATGGCAAAACGCGTAAAGTCAGCAAAGAAGTATTGCAGATCGTAAGGATCGGCAGGATTAGCCTGCGGGGCAGCAGCCTGGGGATCCTGCGCCAGTGAGTTCTGACTTTCCGGGGTCTGAACGGCGGGTGTCTGCACTTCAGGGGTCGCTGCTGCGCTCTGCTCACCTTCCGCCCAGGCGGCAGGGGCACAGGATAACGCCGCAGCCGAGAAGAGCGCTGAACAGAATACCACTTTCAACTTACGCATATATTCTCCAAAAATTAGGCTATCTGGCAGCGATCCGCTGCAAAATCAACGTACATCAAAACGATAATAATCAACAATAAGCCGGTTCCATTCTCGCCCGGCAAGTCTTAGAGAGCCTGAGAGTAAGATGGTTCCGGCACAGTTACCTGAGATAATAAGATGATGTGGCTAAGAGATTGAAGGAATTATTGTTAATAAACATAACCTGCGCTCCCTTCTCCCCTGTTCCGGTTATTTTGGCTGCCGTTGTACCTCTCGCCAGACCTTCAGTGCCAGCAGCACCAGCCCGCCCGCACCGATAATCAACAGCGCCCAGAGCAGCCCTTTCTGCCAGAGTGCGCTTTTCTCCGTTTCAGCGGTAGCGGTTAAACGTTCCCGACCCCCCAGCGTCTGTATGCCCTCCTGACCGGCATCAGGCAGGCTCATCCATGGATGGGTCTCCTGCGGTATCAGCTGATCCAGACTGATCACCTGTGAGCCGGCATTCTTATTGCCCCAGACCAGCATATAGGGTGCGCTGCCCTGTGCATTGAAAACCAGCTTACGCACTTCACGCTCCGCGCTTACCAGCGGTGGCGTTCCACTCCACTGTTGGTGAACCCCTTTTACGCGAATGGCCTGGATTAACGCGCCCTGAAGAATAAGCGGCGCGGAAGCGTTTTCACCCAGGCTGTAAACCACCTGGTCAGCCAGCGGCAGCCAGTCACCCTCCGCGGTGCTGCGATAGTCTATGTGCACCGGTAACACCGCATTTGACTGGGCAGGCGTGATCTTCAGTCGGATCAGTGGCTGGGGAGTCGACCAGCTGTATTCCGCTTCGCTTGCTGAGACAGCCTTAACTGAGGGCGTCAGGCTGATAAAGTGCTGAACCGGGTTTGCCGCCGCCTCAATCCCCGAAATGGCGCTGAGGTTAAGATTCTCCGGCTGGGCATCGTCTTTAAATACCAGCATCAGGTAGCGCGCACGCAGGCCCCGATCTTCATTGAAATCGAGCGTATCCAGCAGCAGCCTGCTGTCCCCGGAGGTCAGATCCATTAGCGGGGCGTCATCCGTCACGGCCTCCCAGTCTTTCAAATCGCTGCTGTAGAATACACTGACCCGCGCCTGCCAGTTCTGCGGTAAACGTTCCCAGGTCAGTTTCAATCCACTCAACCTGGGGGAAAAACCCTCTCCCTCCTGCGGTACTTCCAGCAGCAGGCTGCGCCCCAGCGGCTTTTCACCCTCAACAGGCAGCGTGACCTCAATGCCGCTGGCCGATTTCAGCGTCACCTGTGCGTTCTCACTTGCCTGACGCGGCTGGCTGTTCATGGGAAAAACGCGCAATGGCCAGGTCTTCGTTTTGCTTTCACTTATCTCCGTGGAATAGAGGGCAAAAGGTACCGTCATTCCCTGACTGTTAAACACCCGTAGGTCGCGCATATCAGGCCAGGCCGTTTGCTGATAGACCTCTTCAGGCAGCTTCACCCGGTAAAAGGGTTCAGCCCCCGGGGTAATCAACGGCAGGCCATAAGCATAATCCTTTGGTACCTCGTTCGCGTTCGCTGCTGCGCCGGCCATCAGGTACAGCGTAACCAGCAATAAGGCCTGGCTTATTTTATTTTTCATCGTTTCCCTCAGTGGCGGTGACCGCCTCTTTTTGATGTCCGTTTTTCGGCGGCAAAGGCGAGAAATACCCGGCAATCAGTACCAGAACCGCCACACCGATAAAGCCCACCGCACGCGCCAGCCCTCCACCATGTGCGCTGTCCACCAGCATCAGTTTAATAATGACCACCACAAGCAGGGCGGCGCCTCCAAACCAGGCCTGGCGGTAGCGGTAGCGGGTTGACCACAACATCGTCAGCAGTGCGGTCAGCATCCACAGCAGCGTAAAGGTCGTCTGCACCAGCCGCGACGACCAGAGTGCATCGGCCTGCCAGGCGATCCCGGCGTAGTAAGACAGAATGCGCATCACCAGACCGTTGCCCCACCAGAACAGCAGTGCAATCGCGCCAAGACGCAGGGCAAGATCGAGACCAGGAAGAGCCGCCATAAACTGCGCACGCAGCTGCCAGCCCCAGAATAACAGGGCAAACATCAGCATCAGCGCGCCCTCTTCCAGGGGATTGATCAGCGGCAGATAGCGCCAGTCGATCATCACACCGTCGTGCAGATTCCCCTGTAGCAGCACGATCAGCGCACAGGGCGCCAGCGGCAACAGCCCGAGCGACGAATATAACCGCGGGAAAGCCGCGAACGGCCACCGGCCACGGCGCAGCGCCCACAGCGTCAGCAGGATAATGGCAGCAATAAACACCATCAGCGCAGACATACGCCATTCGTCCATGCCCCATGGCAGCGTATCCGTCACGCGCCAGACCTCCGCCCAGGTGGACAACAGCATCCAGAACAGAGATAAATGCAGCCCCTTCTCCAGGTATGGCGGTCTGACTCTGCCCTGTTCCCGTTTCAGCAGTGCATACGCCACGGCCAGCACCGGCAGCCAGACCAGATTCATCCAGCCCGCTGCCAGCAGAGCGTTATCGATCAGCTGCTGATACAGCAGGGCAAGCAGCATAGCGATCCACAACAGCCACGGCAGGTATCCAAGATCCATCCAGGCAAGACGGCGGCTGGCCAGGTGCCACACCAGCGCGGAAAGGGTTATCAGTGCCAACAGCACAAGCAGGAGATCCGTGTCATAAAGTGGGCTGGCGGATACCGCACCACAGAGTGCGACCAGCCAGAATATTGTCCCCCCGCCCAGCAGCGTGCGTGACACCACCAGGTTAACGCTGCGCCACAGCCACGCCGCCCCCAGCCATGTCAGGGCCAGTACGGCAAAAATCAGGCTGAATGAGAGCGAGGTCATACCGTTATAGCTGGCCAGCAGCGCAGAACCCAGCGCCAGCAGCAGCAGTCCGGTACCGCTGTAGCTGACCCGCGACTGCCGCTGAGTATGACCCAGCCACAGAATACCCAGTCCTTCCAGCGCCCACGCCATTGACGTCCACTGCGCGGAGAGCGCCAGCGGGATGGCCAGGGTGGTAAACACGGCCCCCAGCGCCAGTCCGGCCACCGCCAGCGGGCGTCCCAGTGACGGGTAGCGGCGCAGCCCGACCCACGCCAGCAGCAAATATGCCAGGCCAAAGCCCAGCGCAGAAAACGCCGGTCCAAATGCCCAGTGCTGCGTGATGTGATACTGCATGCCAAAACCGATCAGCGGTGGACCGAAGAGCAGCACACCATCGATGACCTTTTCCCCCTTCACCTGACCGCGCAGCGAGAGTCCCAGCGACAGCACGCCGAAAATGACAATATTGGCGATGAGAAACAGCTGGCAGCTCAGATAATATTCTGGCTGATAGTCACGGAGCCCCCACAGTCCCGCCACACCAAAGGAGAAGGCAAAGCCCAGCAGGTTGAGCGGACGCCACGGCTGCCAGACGGTGATGGCCAGAATACCGAGCGACAGCAGCAGATAATAAGAAAAGAGCGCGATGTGACTTCCACCCCCGGTCGACAGCAGGAGGGGGGAGAGATAGCCGCCAATACTGGCCAGCATTGCCAGGCTCAGGGCTCGCTGCAGCACGGCAAGGCCGACGCTGGCAGCACAGATCACCAACATCAGGGCAAAGGCCAGCAGATGCGGCAACAAAGCATAAAGCCGGAAAGCGCCAAACACAGTGATATAGAGTGCGCCAACTGCCCCACCCTGCAGAATTAACGCATAAAGCGACTGTTTGATTCTCAGCCGCCAGCCCAGCCCCAGCATCGCCAGGCTGGCCAGGGCCGCCCCGGCCAGGCGCAGCTCAACCGGCAGCATATCCCGCTCGACCGTGTATTTCAGCAGATACGCCAGACCGAAGAACATTAGCAGCACGCCAAGCTTCGCCAGCGGGTTACCCTTCATAAACCAGGCCAGCAGGCCTGACAGCAGACCGGTAAACATATCAGGCAGCGGCTTAACCCGTGGCGGGGGCGCAGAGACTGCCGGTGGAGAGGAAGGCGCTTTTGCCGTCGCCGGAGCAGTCCGCGCGCTGAGGCTGACGGCTGGCGCTGCGGTTAAGGCCTCCGGAGCGCGGACCCTGTCCGCCGGTTCACTGGCCGCATTCTCAGTGCCTGCGGAGCGCGTTTCGCCCCGCTGCCATTTCGCCAGCTGTTGCTGCAGCGTGATCACGGTCTTTTTAAGCTGCGCCAGATCGCGTTCATTACGTTTACTACGCGACAGCGCAATAAAGAGCATGACCGGCATCACCACCAGCACCAGTATGGCTATCAGACCGGCCGCTATCAGAAGATCATCCATGCCAACGTCCCGTAGGTAAAAGAAGGGTTACATATTGACATGAAATCTCATAAACCACTGCAAAATTCAACGGGGACAGCCCTGACTGTCAGGCTGCTATCTTCTGCATTTACCTGTCATCCGCCTTTTCTTCCGCCATGACGACCTCAGTACAGAGAATCTGTTTTTACTTTAACTTTCTACAAATCCCCCCGGGAAACCCTAATAAAGGAAATCAGATGATACTTTTATCAAAAAAACGTCTTAAAGACTTTTATCGCCCAGTAAACCTTAAGGGAAGAAATAAAAATCTGTTGGATGACTTAACATTTAGCGGAATATCCACCAGCCATATAAGAATAATTAACCACTCACCTTATGATATATCCCTGGGCCGCTTAGAGGTAAAAACGCCGTCTCAAAAGAGAAGATGCCAATGATTGCGCCTTTTACCTATACCGACGTTCCTCTGAGATCACCAACATCAGGAGGAAGTAAAGGAATCATAATCGATCTGATCAAGGATTATGGGCCGATAGAAACGCATGAACATCCAGTTCAGTAATAATAAAATTGACTTTCACATCGCACTAATGTCGTAGGCAATCATGCAATCTTTATTTCCACATGCCACTTATGCTGAGGACTATCGTTGCTCAGGCACAGATCATTGTCAGTCTTCAGAAGCTGCCAGCTGATCGGCGCACTGATACTGAGTGCCGGTGATGGCAGGGCGATGGTGAACAGCCCCCGCAGGCGGCTGGTGTTGAATCAGGACACCATGGCGGAAACGGCCCCTCTGGCATGATTAACGCCCCAGACACTTTACGTCATTCAAGAAAATCATGACTCATAACTTAAATACCACCTATTTCCACACGTATCATATGTCTTACGATTTGATTACCACCCTACTTCGCGGGCGAGGTGGATAATTACGATTTCACCTTACGCCATTTTAATTCCACCAAAGAGCTGTTAAAGTCAGTCGCAGAAAAAAATCGACATCATTATTATTAATGCAACCCAATCAATTAATGGTTACTTTCTGGAAATCGAAGTTAAAAACACCATGAAAACACTAACCAGCAATTCTAAATAATTACCTTATTTTTTGAAGAAAACATGAATAAGAATTTCCTTAAGAAAACCGTTAATTTCGGTGTCAGTATGATGATTAGCGTGCGGAATACTCCGCTGGAATTGACCAGCGCGCTGGTTAACATTCTGCCCCCCCCACAATGCAGGCCCTATATCTCATCCACGGTGATGAAACGGTTACAGCAGGAAAGCGATGTACTGATGCCGAAGGAGTGGGCAGTGAGCAACCTGATACACCTGGGGGATTCCCCTTCTGAAATTGTCGCTAAAAAATGCCGTGCGCTGAGTACCATTTCAACACAGAAAAGAAACGCCACGAACAAGCTCCATGTCAATAATGAGAGTGAGTTATTACGCGACTTACAGCAGCAGGCATTTTTATCCGTATGAGAATCTTTTGGAATGCCGCGCTAATAAAAATCACCCTGCTATTGTTGCCAGGATTTTTTCTTTCTGACTATGCCTGTGCGCTGTCGCTTCAGGAATCACTGATTGCAGCAACCACTTACAACGCAGAAATGAAGGCTGCCCGTAGCCTTCATGCCGCCGATCATCAAAGGAAGTATCAAGGCTTCGCCGGATTATTGCCAGTGGTGACACTTGATGGTGGGTGGAATAAAACCGACCAGCCGGATGCTGCCTATTCTGCCGGCGTTACCCGCCATAATTACAGTTTTAATCTGACACAACCCATTATTGATGCTTCAAAATATGCCAGCTGGCGGAAAAGCCTGGTAATTAGCAATATGGCCGATGTCAAACTGATGATCGCCCAGCAAAAACTGATTAGCGATGTCACCAATGCTTATTACAACGTGGTCTATCAGCGCAGCGTATTGCAGACCAACCAGCGGATACTGGTTGCCTTCGACGCCAGGCTGAAACAGGCGCAAAAGGCCGTCGCGGTAGGCGATGGCACACGGCTGGATGAAGCGGAGGCTCAGGCCAATTACGATACGGCCGTAGCCGATGAACTGGCGTCTGAAAATGACCTGGATGATGCCTATATTGCCTTTCATCAGTTAACCGGTCTTGATGCAGAGGGTATCCCGGACAAGAGTCTGAGCTGTGTGCATTTCAATATGGCGCTGAAACCAGAGCGGATCACACGCGAGGCCGCAGAAAATAATCTGGATGTGCTTTCCGCTATTCAGGCGCAGAAAGGCAGTGAAGTCGATATCCTCTCCACCTCCTCTAACTATCTTCCCGTGGTGACGTTCCAGGCGAGCTATGGCAAAAACTGGACGCGTGCTGAAAACGCAAACTTACTCGACTCCTTATTTGGTACTACGTCAAAAACAGATAATACCGCCGTGGGCCTTAATGTTTCTATCCCTCTGTTTTCTGGGGGCAGCCATATCTCCCAAAGCATCGAGGCCGCACACCGCTTTGAGGAAAGCAAAGATCTGCTGACTGAAGCCCGGCGTAAAGCTGCGCAGCAGGCACTGCAGGCAGCCTCCGGGGTGAAGAGCAGCCAGTCGCGTATTAAAGCGTATGAGCGGGCAATCGTTTCTGCCGGTAAGCGTCTTTCCTCGACGCAGTACGGGCGTGAGATCGGCCAGCGCACGCTGATCGATGAGTTCAACGCGGAAAAGGACTATTACCAGGCCATTCAGAATCTGGCACAGGCCCGAAACACGCTGATCCAATCCATCGTTAAATTAAAGTCAGCCACCGGTGAGCTGGATTATGCCGCCATGAAAAATTTCAGCTGCGATGCTCCATGATCAGGGATTTTACTAATGAATAACGACTTATTTCGCCGGCAGGTGCTAGAGGCAAAAAAACCCAAAGTGTTAGGGTCCGTCGCGCTGTATTGCCCGCCCTTTCGCTGGGTAATTATTTCGCTGGTCGCTTTACTGGTAGTGGTGCTGATCGCATTTTGTGTTTTCGGCAGCTACACCAAACGGGAGACCGCAAAGGGTGTGCTGGTACCTGAAAATGGCATGATGACCATCACCGCGATGACGCCAGGTACGGTGATCGCCCTGCCCGCTCACGAGGGGGACATGCTGGAAAAAGGCAGTCATATCGCCACCGTTTCTTCGGAAATCTCTACCCGCTTTGGCCAGACGCGGGAAGCGATCGCCCGCCAGCTGGATCTGCAACAGGAGGGCCTCACCCAGCAGTTGAGCAATCTTGAACAACTGAATACCGAAACGCTGAAATCATTACGCGAAAAAGACAGTTTGCTGCAGCAGCAGTCTGTGGAGCTGGACACCATTTACAAGCAGCGAACGGAGCAAATTGCCCTGGCCAGGACGCAGCTGGATAAAACCAAAGCGATGCGCGTGGAGGGCTATGCCTCTAATACTCAGGTGGAAAAGCAGCAAAATGAACTGCTGGATGCCAGCGTGCGCCTTCAGGATGTGGCCCGGCAGAGAATTGATGTTCGTCAGCAGCTGTCTCAGGCACGCCAGCAGCTGCGCGAACAGCCGATGAACTACTCTCAGCAGAAGAATGATATTCAGCAAAAACTCTCCACGATTTCACAGTCGATGATGGAAAACGAATCGCGCCGCTCCGTCGATTTACTCGCGCCGGAAAAAGGCACGGTCAGCGCCGTGCTGGTTAAACAAGGACAGGTTGTCACCGCCGGGCAAACGCTGGCGATGATGGTGCCTGATAACGCTCAGTTACAGGCGCGCATCATGTTGAGCAGCCGGGCCATCGGCTTCATTCGCCCCGGCCAGCGGGTTGTTCTGCGCTATCAGTCCTTCCCCTGGCAGACGTTTGGACAGCAATACGGCACGGTAAAAGAGATCTCCAATTCGGCGCTCTCGCCGCAGGAGGTGGCGACGATAACGGGTGACAGTCAGGTTCAGGAATCCATGTACCAGGTCAAAGTGACCGTTGACCATCAGACGGTACAGGCCTATGGCAAACAGGTCGAACTGAGACCCGGTAGCGGGCTGGAAGCCGATTTTATTGTGGATAAACGCCATATCTATCAATGGGTTCTTGAGCCGCTTCGGGCGCTGGGCAAGATGACATCCCTATAATTATTATCATTTAATCAGGTTTATCATGGATTTATTTCACAAGCTCAATTTGTCATTTCGCCATAAGCTACCGGTATTACGTCAGACCCAGGCCGCTGAGTGCGGCCTGACCTGTATCGGTATGATTGCTGGCTATTACGGTCACCAGACCGACATGGTGTCGCTGCGCCAGCGTTTCCCGACCTCCCTGAAGGGCAGCACGCTATCCGATGTGATGTCCATTGCGCAAAACCTGGGGATGGGCTGCCGTGCGCTTCGCCTGGACCTGGACGAGTTACATAAGCTGTCGATGCCCTGTGTGCTGCACTGGGATATGAACCATTTTGTGGTGCTGAAAGGTATCGCAAAAAACAAAATTATTATTCACGACCCCGCTCGCGGCGTGCGAAATGTGCCAATGGACGAAGTCTCAGCGTCCTTTACCGGCGTGGCGCTGGAGGTCTTCCCTGCGGCAACGTTTGAGAAGAAAAACGAGAAAAAAAACATCTCAATGCTGAACCTTATCCGCAACGTGTCCGGGATTGGTTCCGCTTTTATGCAGGTGGCCGTGCTGTCACTGGCTCTGGAATTTTTCGGCATCATTACGCCGTTCTATATGCAGTGGGTCATCGACCAGGTGCTGGTGTCAGCGGACCGCGATTTACTGACGCTGCTGGGCGTGGCCTTTATCTGCATTACCGTCTTCCAGAACCTGATCTCCGCACTGCGAAGTTGGGTAACCACCTGGTTTTCCAGTCTGTTAAGCGTGCAGTGGTCGAGTAACCTCTGTGCTCACCTGCTTGGCCTGCCGCTGAACTACTTCGAAGAACGTCACGTGGGTGACATCCTGTCACGCTTTGGCTCGATCTCGACTATCCAAAGCACGCTGACGGGCCGCTTTATCTCCTCCATCTTTGATGGCGTTATGGCGCTGATCACCCTGGCGGTCATTTTTACCTATAACGCTAACCTGACCTTTGTGGTCATCGGCCTGTTCCTGCTGTATGCCCTGCTACGCTGGGTGTCCTTTGAGCCGTTCCGCCGCGCCAATGAGGATCAACTGATGGCTTCGGCAGTCGTACAGTCGCAGCTGCTGGAATCCATTCGTGGTGTGCAGGCAATAAAGCTCAACAATAAACAGGACCTGCGTGTATCGACCTATACCAATGAAACCGTCGAAGCGACCAATAAAGGGATCACCACGCAAAAACTCTCTATTGGATTCAGTACGCTGCAGGACAGTATTTCTGGCATAGGAAAAATTGTGCTGATATGGCTGGCGGCCCTGCAGGTGCTCGACGGCAACTTCACCAGCGGCATGCTGGTGGCGTTTATTTCCTTTGCTGACCAGTTTATCTCGCGTTCCGGCGGCCTCATCAATGCGCTGATCGATTTCCGCATGCTGCGTTTACATGGCGAACGTCTTTCCGATATCGTGCTCACGGAAAAAGAGCAGAATATGGCAAGCAACGTGG
This sequence comes from Erwinia sp. PME.40.26/001, assembly GCF_055556675.1. NCBI lineage: Bacteria > Pseudomonadati > Pseudomonadota > Gammaproteobacteria > Enterobacterales > Erwiniaceae > Erwinia > Erwinia sp. PME.40.26/001. The sequence goes on along the minus strand of NZ_JBVHNP010000002.1, from coordinate 599,928 downwards.
CTCTGCCTGAGAAGGAGGGGTCAATGAGCATCGACATCTCTGCACTCTCTTTCCGCTACTCCAGCACCGATGCCGACATTTTTACCGACTTCAATCTTGCCATTAAAGCGGGTGAATCCGTGGCGATTGTCGGCCCGTCGGGACAGGGCAAAACCACGCTGGCAAAATTACTACTGGGGCTGCTTAAACCCGTTGCCGGTACCATTTATGTCAACGGCGTAGATCACACCCAGCTCGGCATGACTCAGTACCGCGATCTGATTGGCAGCGTAATGCAAAGCGATATGCTTTTTGCCGGATCAATTATGGATAACATCAGCTTTTTCGATGCCAGTCTCGACAGAGAAAAGGTTGAGCGGGCTGCGCAGATCGCGCAAATACACGGGGATATCATCGCCATGCCAATGGGGTATAACAGCATGGTCGGCGATATGGGATCATCGCTGTCCGGTGGGCAGGCACAGCGCGTCATCCTGGCACGTGCTCTCTACCGTGACCCGCGCATTCTGATCCTCGATGAAGCTACCAGCCATCTCGACGTGGCCCGTGAGAGCGCCATTAATAATGCGATCAAGCATATGAACATTACCCGCATTATCATCGCACACCGGCCTGAAACCATTTTAAGCGCCGACCGGATTATTAATATCAACCGAACCGGTGTCACTGAGATACCAAAGGATGAATTTATTGCTCTGCTCGGTACCTCGTAACCAGGCCTGCAATCCGACTCGTAATATCTGCCCAAAAAAACCGTTAAAATTGGGTGCAGAATCATCTGCACCTGTTTTAATTGCTACTCTCCCGACACAGAAAAAGCATCGTTACAAATATAAGCCGGTATGGAATTTATCATAAAGAGATAGTTCCCATTCGGCTGCCTGACTATCCTCATTAATATCTTTTTATTAGGATATATAAAAAAATCCGGTTCATAGCGGCTGAGTTCACCATCGTTGACATTGTCACCCGGCAGCTTAATATTTTCCCAGGATACCAGCGAATAGAGATCGCCTCGCCGATTAAAACGAAAAGACACCTCACGATTGAAGACCTTATCAGGGTACTGAACGGAGCGACCGTTCATGCTCACCACCCCTTCGTCTCCACGAAAAACATAGCTTAATGAGACATCCAGCCTCTCTTGATTGTAATGCTGGGAGAGACTGGCCGAGCACGTAAAGTCTTTATGATACCACTGATGATTAAATTTCCAGACTATCCATGCCATCAACAGCAGCCCGAAGATCATACTCACAGCTATTACGTACTTTTTTTTATGCATCTTGTCCCCCCTTGATAAAATAGTCTGAGATACAGGTGCTCACTTCATTAATGGGTTTGTTACACCGTATCACCGACACCCTGGGTAACATGGAAGAATGTGTAACATACACCCAGGGATAGCTGTGGCAGCGGGCTTTCATCTGTTCACCCAGGGATTCAACCTCCCTGCTGGCCGCCGCCGTGGAGCTTTTATCTGTGACAAAAATATGGCAACCATCCATGGTGGTCAAAAAACGATAGTGGGCGAAAAATGGCACCTCATTATGCGGCCTGGTCCCCAACACAATGCCAGAGAGAAAAGCCACGCCTACCAGAACACCCGCACCGCACAGCGCCAGCCGTCTGGCGTAAAGTGGGCGGGATGCTACCCGGACTCTGACCTCAGCGGGTAAGCGGCCTTCAACGCCATCTCCTTCGCTTTCACCCTCAGGCGACTGCCGCTCGCCGGGCTCCGATGTCAGTCCGGCGTTACTCATGCTCTGCGTCTCGTTATAAGCGTCTTCCCGCTGTTGTTCAGCGGTCATCTTGTGGATCCGGGTGCTGCTGGCGAGGGTCAAACCGATACGCGGTATCGTGACAACCGGATCTTCCTTCAGATTAAATTTTTTAAGTCCCTTTCTTAAAATAGAAATATTTTGATAGTAAGTATTTGGAGATACCTGCATTCCGCTTTTCGCCCAGACGATGTCCATTAACTCCTGTTGCGTCACAATCGTGCCTATGCGATTTATTAACAACAACAGACACCGACCGGCAGGCGAGTTCAAAACGACCACATTTTCAGGGTCCTCCAGATCCCGCAGCGTGCTGGTCGCCGGGTGGAACTCAATAATTCCATTAATAATATAGTGATTATGCATATCTGTAAGCCACTCCTCCATGAAAATAGTAAGACACTGATTCAAAGAATAAAGTCAGCAAAAAACGATACTTCCTTGTCGCTCAGGAAGTAATGTGGAGGATATGTATTAAGTTGTACATAACAACATGCCGTGATTGATCTCATTTTTTATGATGCAACAAATGATTTTTAAAAATCATTAATGAGTAATTCATGATATTTGTTACTTTTATGAACTTCTCTGAAAACTATAATTAAAGAGGATTAAGAAAAATAAGAGAGCAGGCTACCTCGCCCTTCCTGTTGAGCAGTTTTGAAAATGACATAAAGATTAAATTACAGTTTGCAATGGATACGGCCGTGCAGTACACACAGCCCCGTCACGATCGTTACCCGCCTCACACTGCGGTAACGCGTTTTACGGGTGATCGCGCAGGAAGTTTGCACAGCGTCTTCATTGCTTACCTGTAGAAGGCGATGGAGTAACGGCTTGCGGCGTACCGTATCGGCGTGCGCAGGAGATGCTGGCGGATAATGCAGAGACGCACGGTGTACAGCTACCGCGGCTGCCACGACAGATGCCCAGAAGAACATCTAACGCTGGCGGCAGACATAGAATGATGAAAGACTTCATTCATCATTAAATAACCTGAATCTGTAAAAAGGCCAGGATCGCGGATGGTAGCGGGCACCGATAGAGGAGATCACGTGACCAGGTATAAACAGGGTGGGCCGGGTAATCTTGACGGTACCAAATGGCAAGCTGACGACGTGGAACAATTGCCGTCGGCCCGTAGAGTTGTCGATACCGTCCTGAAGCTCGAGAAAGCCTGTGACAGGTAATTCGATGGCTGTAGAAGTAATGATATTGTCACTTGCGAAGGGAGCATAATGAGACAAACATTAAGAACGAAGATAATTCAGGTTTGCGCTAACAAAATTGCAGCGAAGGGTAACAACTGAGCAGTAAAAAAAGTATCAGGGTCAAAATAAATAAAAATGACAGCGCAGCCACCCATCTTCCCGGTATTGAAGATAGCAGCATTGCTTTCCCTGCCCATTTATCCTGCTGATGTTTAACAGACTCCTTTCTGAATAAATTTCCCTGGCTCATCCCTGACTTCTTATCGTGATAATGGAATTTTTTCGTGGGATGTATAGTAAGGGTTACTAATAAAACATTCCTTTTTTACATCTCTTTTATTCTCATATTTCCTCATATCGGGATTTTTTTTGATCTACCGCAAAGAGATTTTCGAGCTACCTCTTCAGAAGATAACAGTAGCTAAAACTAAATAACCACCACTTATAGCATTTAATTCTATTATTCTTTTCAATCAGAGTATAACCTTCATCACCAATCTGGTCTGACCGTTGGGTCTGTGTTAACATAAGAGAACGCTTCATTAACGGTTCGTTTTTATAGATTATGGCGAACCTTACGTTATCTTTTTTTATGTACTACTGATTATTTTTAATTTTTTTGTAACCCTATCCTCGCCGCAACCTGTGCATTTTGCAGCATTTCTCCCACTTTTACCTGTGACAGCGCCTTACTCACTGGGATAATATAGCCGCAGAGAAATGTCCTGATACCTGTCATGCCGTTATCACGAGTAAGACCCGGTTTTCACCCATGTCAGCTTTATCCTTGCCCGTTTGCTTCATCGTCCCGACAGCTTGAAGTGGCAAGGACTTTCAATGGATTGGAGTATTCAACCCTATGAACAACACCGAAAATTTATCCTCCCACACTCCAATGATGCAGCAATATCTACGTCTAAAGGCTGACCATCCTGAGATCCTGCTGTTCTACCGCATGGGCGACTTCTATGAGCTGTTTTACGACGATGCGAAACGCGCCTCTCAGCTGCTGGAAATCTCCCTGACGAAGCGTGGGGCCTCGGCAGGAGAGCCGATCCCCATGGCGGGCGTTCCCTATCATTCGCTGGAAAACTACCTGGCAAAGCTGGTCCAGCTGGGCGAGTCGGTGGCGATCTGCGAGCAGATTGGCGACCCGGCGTTAAGCAAAGGCCCGGTCGAACGTAAAGTCGTCCGCATCGTCACCCCCGGTACCATCAGCGATGAAGCGCTGCTGAATGAACGTCAGGACAATTTGCTGGCAGCCATCTGGCAGAGCCAGCGCGGCTTTGGTTATGCGACGCTGGATATCAGCTCCGGGCGTTTTCGCCTGGCAGAACCGACGGACCTGGAAACCATGGCCGCCGAACTGCAGCGGACCAACCCGGCTGAACTGCTCTATCCGGAAGACTTTGCCGCCATGGCGCTGATTGAAAATCGTCGCGGCCTGCGCCGCCGTCCGCTGTGGGAATATGAGCTGGACACCGCCCGCCAGCAGCTGAATCTGCAGTTCGCCACTCGTGACCTCAGCGGTTTTGGCGTCGAGCAGGCTCATCATGCCCTGCGTGCGGCAAGCTGCCTGCTGCAGTACGTCAAAGATACCCAGCGGACTTCGCTGCCCCATATCCGGGCGCTGACCATGGAGCGCCAGCAGGATGGCATTATCATGGACGCGGCCACCCGCCGTAATCTGGAGATCACCCAGAACCTCGCCGGCGGGATTGAAAACACGCTGGCCTCGGTGCTGGATAAAACCGTGACGCCCATGGGCAGCAGGATGCTGAAACGCTGGCTGCATATGCCGGTTCGTGATGTACAAGTGATCGCCCGCCGCCAGGAAAGCATCAGCGCCTTGCAGGATTGTCACGAGTCACTGACGCCGCTGCTGCGTCAGGTGGGCGACCTCGAGCGTATCCTTGCTCGTCTGGCACTGCGTACGGCCCGCCCGCGCGATCTGGCGCGCATGCGCCACGCTTTCCAGCAGCTACCGCTACTGAACGGTGAGCTGGAAGGTAATCAGACCGCGCATCTGCAAACCCTGCGCGGACAGATGGGAGAATTCACCGAACTGCGTGAGCTGCTGGAGCGTGCCATTATTGAAACGCCGCCGGTACTGGTGCGTGACGGCGGCGTCATCGCCCCCGGCTATAACGCCGAGCTGGACGAGTGGCGGGCGCTGGCTGACGGGGCCACTGATTATCTCGATCGTCTGGAAGTCCGCGAACGCGAAAAGCTGGGTCTGGATACCTTGAAGGTCGGCTTTAACGGCGTACATGGCTATTACATCCAGGTCAGCCGTGGACAGAGCCATCTGGTGCCCATCCATTACGTGCGCCGCCAGACGCTGAAAAATGCCGAACGCTATATTATCCCCGAACTGAAAGAGTACGAAGATAAGGTGCTGACCTCGAAAGGTAAGGCCCTGTCGCTGGAAAAAGCCTTATACGAGCAGCTGTTCGACATGCTGCTACCGCATCTGGCAGCCCTGCAGGAGAGTGCGGCGGCGCTGGCCGAGCTGGACGTATTAAGCAATCTGGCCGAACGCGCCTGGACGCTGAACTACAGCTGCCCGACGTTAAGCGATAAACCAGGAATTAAACTAACCGGTGGACGCCATCCGGTGGTCGAGCAGGTGCTGAAAGAACCTTTTATCGCCAATCCTCTGTCTCTGTCGCCGCAGCGCCGGATGCTGATTGTCACTGGCCCGAATATGGGTGGTAAAAGTACCTATATGCGTCAGGCAGCGCTGATCACTCTGATGGCCTATATTGGCAGTTTCGTCCCGGCGACCCAGGCGGTGATTGGCCCCATTGACCGCATCTTTACCCGCGTTGGCGCGGCCGACGATCTGGCCTCCGGGCGCTCAACCTTTATGGTTGAGATGACCGAAACCGCCAATATTCTGCATAACGCCACCGAGTTCAGCCTGGTGCTGATGGATGAGATTGGCCGGGGTACGTCAACCTATGATGGCCTGTCGCTGGCCTGGGCCTGTGCCGAAAGCCTGGCCAGCCGTATCAAGGCGATGACGCTGTTCGCTACCCACTATTTCGAGCTGACCACGCTGCCTGAACAGATTGAAGGGGTGGCGAACGTGCATCTGGATGCAGTGGAGCATGGCGATACCATCGCCTTTATGCACAGCGTGCAGGACGGGGCGGCGAGTAAAAGCTATGGCCTGGCCGTGGCGGCGCTGGCTGGCGTGCCAAAAGAGGTGATTAAACGGGCGCGTCAGAAGCTGAAGGAGCTGGAAGCGTTGTCGGGCAGCGCGGCTGCCACGAAAGCGGATGGTTCGCAGCTGCCGCTGCTGGTGGAGGAAACCTCCCCGGCAATGGAAGCCCTGGAGGCGCTGGATCCGGACTCCCTGTCCCCGCGTCAGGCGCTGGAATGGATTTACCGGTTGAAATCACTGGTATAAACAGAGGACCGATCGTCATACGATCGGTCCTTGCCATGAGGGAGGACCGGCTGTTCCGGTTCGCCCCCGCTTTGCAGATTAACGGCGGTTACGTACCAGCTGATAGCGACGGGTCAGGTATTCGACCGGTGCGCTCCAGATATGTACCAGGCGGCAGAACGGGAACAGCAGGAACAGCGTCATTCCCAGCACCATATGCAGACGGAAGATTACCGCCACACCGTCAAGATGTGCCGAAGCTCCGCCCTGGAACGTCACAATACTCTGCGCCCATCCGGCCAGCTTGAGCATTTCACTGCCATCCAGATGCTGCGCTGAGAACAGAATAGTCGTCAGCCCCAGGGCTGCCTGCAGCACCAGCAGCGTCAGGATCAGAATATCGGCAAAACTGCTGGTCGCCCGCACCCGTTCATTGGTCAGACGACGTTTCAGCAGCAGGGCACCGCCAATCAGCGTCATCGCACCAAACACCCCACCGGCTCCCATCGCCAGCAGCTGCTTTTCGCCAGCCGACAGGAAAGGCTCATACACCCAGTGCGGCGTGAGCAGGCCGACGAAATGCCCCAGCAGAATGCCGATGATGCCGATATGGAACAGGTTCGACGCCAGGCGCATCCCTTTTTTACTTAACATCTGACTTGAACCTGCCCGCCAGCTGTACTGCCCGTAGTCATAACGCAGCCAGCTCCCGACCAGAAATACCGTCCCGGCCAGATAGGGGTAAATATCAAAGAAGAAACGATTCAAAAACTCCATGATTTACTCTCCTTTCGCCGCCATAGTTACTGCTGAAATATCAAGGTACTGCGGCATCACTGCCGCAGCCGGATGCGATTTCTGTGCGGATTCACATCCGCCACCGCCTGGGTTCATCTGCGCGATAAAGGCCACCTGCTCTTCCTCCCAGACAGCATCCAGGGCGGCGGGGGTATCATCGCGCGCTTCCTGAGCCACCTGCGTCTGAAGCGACTGTGGGTCGGCACTGCTGCCGGACAGCGCCAGCAGCAGCGGGAAAAGTGGCGCATAGTCGCTCTGCCGCTGTGACAGACGGGCTGCCAGCAGCGCCAGAATCGGCGCAATATCCTGTAACCCACGCCGGATGCGGGACTGGTCGCCCTGCGCCAGGTACTCCAGATAAAGCGGTAAAAAATCAGGCAGCTCTTTAGCGTTCAGTTCAAGACCATCGGCACGATACTGTGCCAGCAGATCTACCATCGCCTGACCGCGATCGCGCGACTCGCCGTGCACATGTTCAAAAAGCAGCAGGGATGTCGCCCGGCCACGATCGAACAGCTCACTGTATTCCGCCTGCCTGTCCAGCAAAGGACGGGCAGCGGCCTGCTGAATAAACTGCGCGAGGAACTGGTGCTGGTGTGCATCCAGTTCATTTGCCTGCGCCAGGGCATCCAGGATCTCTTGCTGATGGTCAACGAAATCCTGCTGCGGGTAGTCCAGCAACCGGGCAATGATACGCAACGCGATCATGAGTTTTTCTCCGCGTCCGGCACCGTTTTCTTCGAAACGTCGATGGCATCTATGCGTCGGCTGTTGAACAGGTTGAATTTGCCGTCACTGCCATGGCAGCCATCGCCAAAACTGAAGCCGCAGCCTTTGCTTTCCGGGAATGCTTCACGCGCCATTTCACGGTGGCTGCTCGGGATCACGAAGCGATCCTCGTAGTTAGCAATCGCCAGATAGCGATACATCTCCTGTGCCTGTGCTTCCGTCAGCCCGACCTGCTCCAGCGCACGTACGTCATGAACGCCGTCCACGGTTTCAGCGCGCTTATAATGACGCATGGCCATCAGGCGATTGAGCGCCTGCAGTACCGGGGCGGTATCCCCGGCCGTCAGCAGGTTGGCCAGGTATTGCACCGGGATACGCAGGCTCTCCACATCCGGCAGCACGCCGCTGTGGGCAAGCATACCGGCATCCGATACTGACTGGATCGGAGACAGCGGCGGTACATACCACACCATCGGCAGCGTACGATATTCAGGGTGCAGCGGCAGCGCCAGCTTCCAGTCCATGGCCATTTTATAGACAGGGGACTGCTGCGCAGCATCAATCACGCTCTGCGGTACGCCATCCTTCAGCGCCTGCGCAATCACTTGTGGATCGTGCGGGTCAAGGAAGACATCCAGCTGGCTCTGGTAGAGATCTTTTTCATTTTCCACCGCCGCTGCCTGTTCAATACGGTCGGCGTCATACAGCAGCACGCCGAGGTAGCGGATACGCCCGACGCAGGTCTCTGAGCAGACGGTAGGCTGGCCAGCTTCAATGCGCGGATAGCAGAAAATACATTTTTCTGACTTGCCGCTTTTCCAGTTGAAGTAGATTTTTTTGTACGGGCAGCCGGTAATACACATCCGCCAGCCGCGGCACTTGTCCTGGTCGATCAGCACGATGCCATCTTCTGCACGCTTGTAGATCGCCCCACTCGGGCAGGTCGCCACGCAGGTCGGGTTCAGGCAGTGTTCACAAAGGCGCGGCAGATACATCATGAAGGTGTTTTCGAACTGTCCGTACATCTCCTTCTGCATATGGTCGAAGTTTTTATCCTCAGATCGCTTTGAAAATTCGCCGCCGAGGATCTCCTCCCAGTTCGGGCCATTTTCGATCTTCTTCATTCGCTGCCCGGTGATCAGCGATCGCGGACGGGCAATCGGCTGATGCTTACCGGCAGGCGCGTTATGCAGATGCTGATAGTCAAAGTCGAACGGTTCATAATAGTCGTCCAGCCCGGGCACATCGGGGTTGGCGAAAATTTTAGACAGGACGCCGACGCGGTTACCCATGCGAGGCACCAGCCTGCCGTTGATCTTACGGATCCACCCGCCCTTCCACTTTTCCTGGTCTTCCCACGCGTTAGGGAAGCCTACACCGGGTTTACTTTCCACGTTGTTAAACCAGGCGTACTCCATACCTTCACGGCTGGTCCAGACGTTTTTACAGGTTACCGAGCAGGTGTGGCAGCCGATACATTTGTCGAGATTCAGAACCATTCCGACCTGAGAGCGAATTTTCATTGGCCTTTCTCCTGCTGGCTTCCCTGGCAATCGTCGTTGCCTTCGCCATCTAACCAGTTAATGTTATTCATTTTTCTCACCACAACGAACTCATCCCGGTTGGAACCGACCGTACCGTAATAGTTGAAGCTGTAAGCCAGTTGCGCATAGCCGCCAATCATATGCGTCGGTTTAGGACACACACGGGTCACCGAGTTGTGGATCCCGCCACGCTGGCTGGTGATTTCTGAACCCGGGATATTCACAATGCGCTCCTGCGCGTGGTACATCATGGTCATCCCTGCCGGTACGCGCTGGCTGACAACCGCACGGGCGGTTAGCGCACCGTTGGCGTTAAACGCCTCGATCCAGTCGTTATCTTCAATGCCCAGCACCCGGGCATCCTCTTCACTCAGCCAGACAATCGGCCCACCGCGTGACAGCGTCAGCATTAACAGGTTGTCGCTATAGGTTGAGTGGATCCCCCACTTCTGATGCGGCGTGAGGAAGTTCAGCGCCATCTCAGGATTGCCGTTCGGCTTTTTATTGAGCAGCGGCTGTACCGTGCGGGTATCAATAGGCGGACGGTACACCAGCAGGCTTTCACCGAAATCACGCATCCACTGATGATCCTGATACAACTGCTGACGGCCGCTGAGGGTACGCCACGGGATCAGCTCATGCACGTTGGTGTAACCGGCGTTGTAGGAGACGTGCTCATCTTCCAGGCCGGACCAGGTCGGGCTGGAGATAATTTTACGCGGCTGCGCCTGAATATCGCGGAAGCGGATCTTGTCATCCTCTTTATTCAGCGCCAGATGGGTGTGATCGCGCCCGGTAAACTGCCCCAGCGCCTGCCAGGCTTTCACCGCGACCTGACCATTGGTCTCCGGTGCCAGCGACAGGATCACCTCAGCGGCATCAATCGCACTGTTGATATTTGGGCGACCGGCCGCCGGCCCCTCAGTTTTGACGTAGTTCAGTTTTTTCAGGAAGTCGATTTCAGTCTGGGTGTTCCAGCCGATCCCTTTCCCACCGTTGCCCAGGGTGTCCAGCAGCGGCCCCAGCGAGGTAAAGCGCTCCCAGGTGGCCGGATAGTCACGCTCCACCGTCATAATGTGCGGTGCCGTTTTCCCCGGGATCAGGTCGCACTCACCCCGGTGCCAGTCCTGGACGTCGAACGGCTGTCCCAGTTCAGCGGCAGAGTCGTGCTGGATCGGTTGCAATACCACGTCCGTCTCTTTACCTAAATGACCCACGCAGAGCTCAGAGAACGTTTTGGCAATCCCTTTATAAATTTCCCAGTCGCTACGCGATTCCCAGGCCGGGTCAACCGCCGCCGACAGTGGATGAATAAATGGATGCATATCCGAGGTATTCATGTCGTCTTTTTCATACCAGGTCGCCGTCGGCAGAACGATATCCGAATAGAGACAGGTACTGGACATGCGGAAATCGAGGGTGACGACCAGATCGAGTTTCCCTTCTCCCGGGTTATCCTGCCACTCCACTTCCTGGGGTTTGACCCCACCCTGCTGACCCAGATCGCCGCCCTGCACGCCGCTTTCTGTCCCCAGCAGATACTTCAGCAGATACTCGTGGCCCTTACCGGAGGAGCCGAGCAGGTTGGAGCGCCAGACAAACAGGTTACGTGGGAAGTTTTCCTTGCTGTCAGGCTGTTCTGCGGCAAAACGCAGGCTGCCATCTTTCAGGCCGTCCACGGTAAAGGCCAGGGGTGTCTTGCCAGCCGCCTCTGCCTGGGCGGCAAGATGCAGCGGGTTGGTATTCAGCTGGGGTGCAGAAGGCAGCCAGCCCATTCTCTCTGAGCGCACGTTAAAGTCGATCAGGCTGCCGCCGTAGCGTGACTTATCGGCCAGCGGTGACAGCAGCTCATCGGTGCGCAGCGTCTCATAGCGCCACTGACTGGAGTGGTTATAGAAGAAAGAGGTGCCGTTCATCTGGCGTGGCGGGCGCTGCCAGTCAAGGCCAAACGCCAGCGGTAACCAGCCCGTTTGCGGACGTAATTTTTCCTGACCGACATAGTGTGCCCAGCCGCCGCCGCTTTGGCCGACGCAGCCGCAGAACACCAGCATATTGATCAGACCACGGTAGTTCATATCCATGTGGTACCAGTGGTTGAGACCGGCACCGACGATGATCATCGAACGACCACGCGTTTTTTCTGCCGTCTCCGCAAACTCGCGCGCAATCCGCACGATGTTCTGCCGCGGTACCCCGGTGATCTGTTCAGCCCAGGCCGGAGAGTAGGCTTTCACTTCATCGAAGCTGGCCGCACAGTTCGCGTCATCCAGCCCGCGTTCAATCCCGTAGTTAGCCAGCGTCAGGTCGTACACGCTGGTGACCAGAGCAACAGAACCATCCGCCAGCTGCAGGCGTTTGACCGGCAGTTTGTGCAGCAGGATCTCGTCCAGCTGTACGCTCTTGAAGTTAGGGTTATCTATCGCGCCAAAGTAAGGGAATCCGACGTCGGCGATATCGTCATGCTGACCCAGCAGGCTGAGTTGTAACTCCACTTCCTGCTGGTTTTTCCCTTCACGTTGCTCGAGGTTCCATTTGCCTTTTTCACCCCAGCGGTAGCCAATGGAGCCCTGCGGCGCAACCAGCTCGCCATTCTGCTGATTAATGGCGATGGTCTTCCACTGCGGATTATTTTCCTGACCTAAACCGTCCACCAGGTCGCTGGCGCGCAGCATCCTGCCGGCGGCATAGTACCCGCCCTCACGCTGTTCCAGCAGAACCAGCATTGGCATATCGGTGTACTGGCGCACATAGTTGCGGAAATATTCCACCTCACGTTGCTGGTGGAACTCCGTCAGGATCACATGCCCGAAGGCCAGTGCCAGTGCGCTGTCGGTCCCCTGCTTCGGGCTCAGCCACTGATCGCACAGCTTGGCGATTTCAGCATAGTCCGGGGTCACCGCCACGGTTTTCGTCCCTTTGTAACGGACTTCAGTGAAGAAGTGCGCATCCGGGGTACGGGTCTGAGGAACGTTACTGCCCCAGGCGATGATATAGGCAGAGTTATACCAGTCAGCGGATTCCGGTACGTCGGTCTGCTCGCCCCAGGTCATCGGTGAAGCAGGCGGCAGGTCACAGTACCAGTCATAGAAACTCAGACAGGTTCCCCCAATCAGCGAAAGATAACGGGAACCCGCTGCATAGGAGACCATCGACATCGCCGGGATCGGTGAAAATCCAATAATGCGGTCAGGCCCGAATGCCTTCGCCGTATAGATATTGGCTGAGGCGATCAGTTCATTCACTTCCTGCCAGTCAGAGCGCACGAAACCACCGCGCCCGCGCGCTTCTTTGTAGCTTTTTGCCTGCTCGGGGTTTTCGACTATCGACTGCCACGCCAGCACGGGGTCACTGTGTTGCACTTTTGCGGCACGCCACAGGCTGATTAAACGCTTACGCACCAGAGGATATTTCAGGCGGTTCGCGCTGTATAAATACCATGAGTAGCTGGCACCGCGCGGGCAGCCGCGCGGCTCATGGTTAGGTAAATCCGGACGAGTACGCGGATAGTCCGTCTGCTGGGTTTCCCAGGTCACCAGACCATTTTTAACGTAAATCTTCCAGCTACAGGATCCCGTGCAGTTTACACCGTGGGTGGAACGCACAATTTTGTCATGCTGCCAGCGGCTGCGATAACCATCCTCCCAGTCACGGTTGGTATTCAGCGTCTGCCCGTGCTGGCCAGAAAAGGGTTCGGCGAGTTGTTTGAAATAACGTAACCGATCAAGAAACTTGCTCATTCGACATGCTCCAAAAAAACTAAAAGGGTTCGCGCACTTATTTCATTTTTTTTCGGCCGTAAACCAGCCAGGTAATCGCGATGCAAATCACATAAAACAGCAGGAAGACTTTCATTGCCCCGGCGGGTGAACCACTCAGTGACAGGGACATGCCGAAGGTCTGCGGAATAAAGAAGCCTCCCAGTGCACCAATAGCGGAGATAAAGCCCAGCGCTGCGCTGGTATCGGTGACGGCCTCGCGCTGCGCGGCTTCATCGCTTCCGCCTGCGGCTTTAACCCGGTCTACCGTGATTTTGCGGAAGATGACGGCGATCATCTGGAAGGTCGATCCACTGCCCAAGCCAGCGGCAAAGAACAGCACCATAAATACGCCATAGAAAGCGATAAATGACCCCGACTGGCCCTCTCCCGGTAGCGTCAGGAATAGCAGCGCAGTGAAGACCGCCATCAGCACGAAGGTGAACAGGGAGACGCGCACACCCCCGAGGCGATCGGACAGCATGCCACCCGCCGAACGCGCCAGCGCGCCAATAAACGGCCCGAAGAAGGCGTAATGCATGATGACCACATCGGGGAACTGCGTTTTAGACAGCATGGCAAAACCGGCGGAAAAGCCGATAAAGGAGCCGAACGTGGCGAGATAGAGCAGCGAGAGGATCCAGAGATGTCCGCGCTTCAGCACCGGCAGCTGCTGTCGTAATGAGCTTTTCGCGGCGGCCAGATCGTTCATACCGAACCAGGCAGCCAGTGTGGCAATCACCAGCAACGGCACCCACATCCAGGCTGCATTCTCCAGCCACAGCCCGTTTTCTGCATGGACAGAGGGACCGGTAAACCAGCTGAACATCGCCACTGAAATGGCGAGGGGGGCAAACAGCTGCATCACGCTGACGCCAAGGTTGCCTAAGCCGCCATTGATACCCAGCGCGCCACCCTGACGGGCTTTTGGGAAGAAGAAGCTGATATTACCCATGCTGGAGGCAAAGTTAGCCCCGGCAAAACCGCACAGAAGTGAAATAATCACAAAGACGGCGAAAGGTGTGGCTGGGTTCTGCACGGCAAACCCCAGCCAGATGCAGGGTACCAGCATCAGGGCCGTGCTAAACGCCGTCCAGCGACGCCCGCCAAACACCGGCACCACAAAGGAGTAAGGAACGCGCAGGATGGCCCCGGAAACCGACGGGAGTGCCGTCAGCAGGAACAGCTGGTCGGTGGAAAAGTTGAACCCCACCTTATTAAGATTGACGGCGACGGCGCTGAACAGCATCCAGACGCAGAAGGCCAGCAACAGACAGAAAACGGATATCCACAGATTGCGACTGGCAATCCGTTTGCCCGTTTGTTGCCAGAACACGGTATTTTCAGGCTGCCAGTCCTGGATTACCGCACTATTTTCTTTCCCTGAAGATGCGTTAATTTTCGACATAATTTTCTCAATAGCTGTGTAATAACCAGCCTATCCTGAACACCTCCTGCGCGGTCTGACTTGACGTGTATCAACCCGATGGCAGGTGATAAGCCGGCCACAGAATGAGGATACTTCCTAAGAGTCAGCGAAAATGAGTAAAATAAGCCATATAATTCATATTCTTGGGTAACTTTTTTTTGCCAGGGATAATGCGGCAGGTACAGGCTGGCTATTCGGTATTACCACAAAATAGGTATGGGCATGATGTTCTGAATCAGTGACAATCCGCAGGTTAAAACTTCACCTTGAGAGACGGAACGCCCCCCCACCATCAGCAGGAAAAGAGGATGACAACACAGCTTACGCAGGTACTTTCCACGAAACCGGCCAGTGTTTTATTGATCGACGACCATCCGATGATCCGTAACGGTCTGAAACAGCTTATCGGTCTTGACGCGCGGCTGAAGGTGGTCGCTGAGGCCAGCAATGGCGTGGACGGCGTCAGACTGGCAGAACAGCATGAAGTGGATCTGATCCTGCTCGATCTGAATATGCCCGGCATGAACGGGCTGGAAACGCTGGAACAGCTGCGGGCCATCGATGCCTGTGGCCATATTGTCGTGTTCAGCGTTTCAGACTATGAAGACGATGTGATTAATGCGCTGAAGCGGGGAGCCGATGGTTACCTGCTGAAAGATATGGAGCCAGAGGCGCTACTGGAATGCCTGCACCGGGCCGCCGCCGGTGAGCTGGTGCTGAGTGACACCCTCCCACCCGTGCTGGCGGCCAGCCTCCGGCAGCAGCGCTCTCCGCGACAGACCGGTAACCCCGAGTTCACGACGCGGGAGCGGGACGTACTCAGGCTGATTGCACAGGGGATGAGTAACAAGCTGATCGCCCGTCGTTTAGGTATTAGTGAGAGCACCGTCAAGGTACATGTGAAGCATCTGCTGAAAAAGCTGCAGATGAAGTCCCGGGTTGAAGCCGCAGTGTGGGCACTGCAGTGTGGTGAAGTCTGAGGTTATCAGCAGCCAAAAAAAAACGGTGACCGAAGTCACCGTCTCAGGCATTACTGTTTATCAGGCCGTTGTACGCTGTACCGCACAACAGGATCCGCGTAAATTATTCGCGGAACAGCGCTTCAATATTCAATCCCTGAGCCTGCAAAATCTCACGCAGGCGGCGCAATCCTTCAACCTGAATCTGGCGAACACGCTCACGGGTCAGACCGATTTCGCGACCCACATCTTCCAATGTGGCCGCTTCATAACCTAACAGTCCGAAACGACGTGCCAACACTTCGCGCTGCTTGGCGTTCAGTTCGAACAACCATTTAACGATGCTTTGCTTCATATCATCGTCCTGCGTGGTATCTTCCGGGCCGTTATCTTTATCATCGGCCAGGATGTCCAGCAGCGCTTTCTCGGAATCACCGCCCAGAGGCGTATCAACCGAAGTAATGCGTTCGTTGAGGCGCAGCATCCGGCTGACATCATCAACAGGCTTATCTAACTGTTCGGCGATCTCTTCCGCACTCGGCTCATGGTCAAGCTTGTGGGAAAGTTCACGCGCGGTACGCAGATAAACATTCAGTTCTTTCACGATATGAATCGGCAGGCGAATCGTTCGGGTTTGATTCATTATCGCCCGTTCAATCGTCTGACGAATCCACCATGTGGCATACGTTGAGAAGCGGAACCCTCTTTCAGGGTCAAACTTCTCGACGGCGCGGATCAGGCCCAGGTTACCTTCTTCAATCAGGTCAAGCAGTGCCAGACCACGATTGCTGTAACGACGGGCAATCTTCACGACCAGACGCAGGTTACTTTCGATCATGCGGCGACGCGAAGGCACGTCCCCACGGAGTGCACGACGAGCAAAGAAAACTTCTTCCTCGGCCGTAAGCAATGGAGAGTAACCAATCTCCCCTAAGTAGAGCTGCGTCGCATCCAGTACGCGCTGGGTTGCGCCCTGTGATAACAGCTCTTCTTCAGCTAAGTCGTTATCACCAGGTTCATTTCCGACAAGTGCTTTCTCATCAAAAACCTCAGCTCCGTTTTCGTCGAATTCCGCGTCTTCATTTAAATCATTAACTTTCAGCGTATTCTGGCTCATAAGCGGCTCCTACCCGTGATCTCAGGGCAGAACACCAGGGTTCTGCCGGCTTAACGTTGCGGTAAGTAACGCAACGGATTTACGGATTTCCCCTTGTAACGAATTTCAAAGTGCAATCTAACCGAACTCGTGCCGGTACTACCCATTGTGGCAATCTTCTGACCCGCTTTCACTTCTTGTTGTTCACGGACCAGCATCGAATCGTTGTGGGCATACGCACTCAGGTAGTCATCATTATGTTTGATGATAATCAAATTACCGTAACCGCGCAGAGCGTTACCGGCATAGACCACGCGACCGGAGGCGGTGGAAATGACGGACTGACCGCGCGAGCCCGCAATATCGATACCTTTATTTCCGCCTTCGGAAGCAGAGAAGTTATCGATAATTTTACCGTCTGTCGGCCAACGCCAGCTGCCCACGGGCGTGGTGCTGTCTGTTGTACTACTCACGGTCGGGGCGGTAACCGGAACTGTTGTCGTTGCAGCAGTTTTCCCGGACGAAGGCAGCATTTTGCCTTCACTTGGTGTACCTGAATCCTCAGAATACGTAATTACCGGTTGGTGTGCAACCGTTCCGGCAGTCATTTGTGAACCAGAGGATGCCGTCGTCATTCCGCCTGCGTTTGCATCCGCTGCCGTCACCGCATTACCGCCGGTAATCGGCGTGCCGGAACCATTAGCCACCTGTAATTGCTGGCCAACGTTGAGCCCATAAGGCGCCGCGACATTATTGCGCTGGGCCAGATCGCGGAAATCGTTACCGGTTATCCAGGCAATATAGAAGAGTGTATCACCCCGTTTAACCGTATAGGTGTCGCCGCCATAGCTACCTTTCGGAATATTCCCATAACTACGGTTGTACACAATACGACCATTTTCAGTGACCACATTTTGATTCTGGCCCGCTGAGGATGAAGCTACCATCCCTCCGCCTGAAGCAGGGGGGCGCGCCGAAGGCACTAAACCGCTGTTGCCGCCACCGCCATTGCTGACCATACCTGCATTACCGGAATTATCTGCATTACCGGAATTACCAGCATTGCTGCTCATCATGCCGGAGTCATTTCCGCCAACGGAGCTGATGGGGGCCTGCGCATTATCGCTGCTGGAACAGCCTGCCAGCCAAAATCCTACTAATGAAACGGCCGCAAGACGGCGTAACTTAAATACTGGGCTTCCCGTGCTCATTTAATCCCCCATAACGGCAACACTTTGACGAAAAAAAACTTCATAACAGCAGCATGACTGACGGCAACCGGGCCCGCATGCGCAAATTCAGTCAGATACTAGCAATATCACAGGCAGGGTGCCACGAAACAGTTGTATAGAAATATCCTGGTTATGGCGCTCAGGCGAGATCCCCCTGAACCAGTGGGACAAAACGGACGGGCTCAACCGTGTCGATAATGAACTCATCACCGATGCGGCGAATGCGCTGCAGGACCTGCTGCTCTTCCCCGACGGGCAGCACCATCACACCGCCCTCATCAAGCTGTGACATCAGCGCCTGTGGGATTTCTGGCGGTGCCGCGGTGACGATGATCGCGTCAAACGGCCCCCGTGACGGCCAGCCCAGCCAGCCATCGCCGTGCCGGGTCGAGACATTATGCAGGTCGAGCTGCTTCAGGCGACGCTTGGCTTGCCACTGTAAGCCTTTGATCCGCTCTACCGAACAGACGTGCCCGACAAGGTGCGCCAGAATGGCGGTCTGATAGCCGGATCCGGTGCCAATTTCCAGCACGCGTGACGAAGGCGTGAGCGCCAGCAGCGACGTCATTTTTGCGACCATATAAGGCTGAGAAATCGTCTGCCCGGAACCTATCGGCAGCGCCATATTTTCCCAGGCTTTATGCTCAAAAGCCTCATCAACAAAGCGCTCACGCGGCACCTCTTCAATGGCCTTCAGCAATCGCTCGTCGTCAATACCCTGCTGGCGCAGCTGTGCCAGCAACGTCTCTATGCGCCCACTCACCATTCGCGGTCGACCTCAACGCTGTCTAACCAGGAAGAGACGACCTCCTGCGCGGCGTGAGCAGTCAGGTCAACATGCAAAGCGGTAACGGACACATAGCCTTCATCAATAGCGGCGAAATCGGTATCCGGGCCGGCATCCAGCTTTTCACCCGGTGGGCCGATCCAGTACATCGTATTACCGCGCGGATCCTGCTGCGGGATGGCCTGATCGCTGGGATGACGGCTGCCACAGCGGGTAACACGGATCCCCTTTATCTGGTCAAGAGGCAGATCCGGAACATTGATATTAAGGATGCGTCCGGTACGCAGTGGCTCGCGCAGCAAGGCTTTCAGGATTGAGCAGGTGACGGCAGCGGCCGTGTCGTAGTGCAGATGCCCGTTGAGAGAGACCGCCAACGCCGGTAGTCCCAGATGCCGCCCTTCCATAGCAGCGGCCACCGTACCAGAGTAAATCACATCATCCCCCAGATTAGGGCCGGCATTAATTCCTGAAACGACAATATCCGGCTTAGGCCGCATCAGGGTATTGACGCCCAGATAGACGCAGTCGGTTGGCGTACCCATCTCGACCGCTATATCACCATTGGGATAGTTAAAGGTTCGCAGGGGTGTTTCCAGCGTCAGAGAGTTCGATGCCCCGCTACGATTGCGGTCCGGAGCAACCACCTGCACTTCGGCAAATTCACGTAGCGCTTTCGCCAGCGTCTGAATGCCTGGCGCGTGGATACCGTCATCGTTACTCAGCAAAATGCGCATTGTCACCTAACCTGTTGATAAATTTGATCACCTTTCCCGGCAGATAACATCGAATGACTGGGAAGAGGTGTGGCTGAAAACATTTTAGCTGGATGCACGAGGGAGTGGTAGGTGTAAATGTCTGGTTAACCGAAGGAGGAAGGGCGGCCCTTACAGCCTGCCCCGGTCATTTTTCACTGTGGTCATTTCCCAGCTGCTGTAAAAATTGCTGCTGGGAACTCAGCAACTGGCTCAGGGTCAGGCACTGATAATCATACCCATAACGCGCTGTAACGGTGGCAATGATCCCGGCCAGCACCGGATAGTGGCGGTGACACCAGTGCGGAAACAGGTGATGCGTCAGATGGAGATTCATCCCCCCCAGCCAGTACCCCAGCCAGCGTGGCCGGGTCAGCCAGTCGCAGGTCGTGGCGAACAGATGGCTGTAGCGACTGTGCGACAGTTTGCCCTGTTCCGTGGGCAGATAGCTGTTGCCTTTTGCCCAGTGCGTTCCGAGGATCAGCATGACAAACACCAGCGAAGCCATCATCTGGCAGGCCAGATAGACCAGCACAAGGGTGCCGATACCCAGTGACGGCGGCAGCAGCCAAAACGGCAGCGCCAGCACCAGTAAAAAATGGCCCAGTTTGACCAGTAAAAAAGCCGTCCAGCCCTTCACACCCTGCAGGCGCATTTTGGCACCGACGCGCGTCTGCCCGGCGCGATCCAGCCAGTCAAACAGCCAGATGTAATAGGGGAACGTCAGCGCCGCGACCAGCGGCCAGTAATAGCGCTGATAACGCATTAACGGCCGCAGGCGCTGAAAACGTGACTGCCGCAGGATACCGTTCTCTTCCATATCCGGGTCATAGCCCATGACATTATTCCCGGCATGGTGCATCAGTACGTGGCGCACCCGCCAGCACTCCGGGTCCAGACCAAGTGGAATAGCGGCCAGCACGCTGAGCCAGCGGTTAGCGGCCCGTGACCTGAAAAACGCCTGATGCGACGCGTCATGGACCACGTTGATCGCCAGCAGCATGGCAAAGACACTGACGCCAAACTGACAGGCGGCCCAACCCAGCCAGTGCGTCTGTTGCAGCCCCAGCGCGCCGCAGGACGCAGCCAGCAGTACCAGCACCACCACTTTAGCGATCATCCCGCCGTCGGCGAAGCGGTGCTCACCGTGAGCCTCGAGCCAGACCTGCGTAGCGCGGGTCAGCTCACGGTGAAACTGCAGGTTCTCACGGGCAAAACGCAGCGGCGGAGGCGTCATCGCGTCGCCTCCGGCTCGCCCATGCGTCGCAGAAATACCTGCTGACGCCGCAGCAGTTCGCGATAGCGGATACAGCGGTAATTCATACCGTGCTCTGGGGCCAGCCGGGCGATAATCGCCGCCAGCGCCGGATAATGCCGGTGGTGCCAGCCGGGGAACAGATGGTGCGTCAGGTGCAGATTCAGCCCGCCAGTGAAATGCCCCAGCCAGGCGGGTTCGGGCAACCAGTCGCAGGCGGTGGCAAAGTTATGGCGATACCAGCCCTGCGGCAGCGTGCCGTCCGGCCCCACCTCATAAAATTCCGCTTCGGCCCAGTGCGTGCCCAGCAGCAGAAACACCACAAACAGGGACGCCACCATCTGACAGCACAGCCAGGCCAACAGCACCACGCCCATCCCCATCCCCTGCTGCTCTGCCGCCCACAGCGGGACAGCCAGCACCAGCAGTAAATGCAGCACCTTAAAGCCGCAGAAGAGCAGCCAGCCGCGAACGCCCGGCATCATACGCCGATCCGCCAGCGGCGTTTTTCCACAGCGATCTGCCCAGTCAAACACCCATGTCAGATAGGGTAACGACAGCGCGGCAATCAGCGGCCAGTAAAGATGCTGCCAGCGCATCCAGGGCCGCCAGCGCTGATACGGCGTTTGCCGGAAGAAGCCATTCTCCTCGGTATCCAGATCGTAATGTTCAATGTTGGCGTAAGCATGATGAAAATAGACGTGCCGCACGCGCCAGTAGTCCGGATCCAGCCCGAGCGGCAGCGTCACTACCCGGCTGATAAGACGATTAAGCCGGGGCGAACGGCTGAAGACCCCGTGGCTGGCATCGTGATTAACGTTGATGTTGAGCAGCATCGCCATCAGCATAAACAGCATATAGCAGATAAAAAAACCGCTCTGGCTGGACTGAAACAGGCTGAGAAGATAACAGGAGACACACAGTCCCAGCAGCAGCCCGGCCTTCAGCCACTGCCGGCCTCCGGCAAAGCGATGATCCTGATGCGACGACAGATACTGATGTGCTGCGCGCTGCAATGCCCGGTGGAACGCCTGTTCCCCGTCCGGCGGATAGCGCAGCGGCGGGAGTGAATCAGCCATGTTTCACCTCCGCCTGCAGCGCCTGACGCCCCCAGCCCAGCGCCAGCACCATGCTGTGCAGCGCCACCAGCATGGCTGCGAAAAGCCAGGGTTCAACGGTTTCCCGACACAGCGCAAACCAGAAGGGGCAGGCCAGCCCGACCGCCAGCCAGAGTAACGGGCTCCAGCGCCGCCCTTCTGACAGGCCCCCCAGCGCGACTGCCCCCAGCGCCAGCAGCATAAACAGCGTCACCTGCTCGCTGCTGATGTTCTGGTAACCGTAGCCGTAGATCCACACATAGCTGGCCACCAGCACAAACAGCAGCAGCATGCCGCTGATCAGCGCCCGCGCACGACAGTGGAACGTGGCCGCACCGTTCACCGGCGAAAACGGTAGTTTAAGCAGACGGAACAGCGGCCGGTTGCTGGCCCAGAAGGGATTTTGCGATGCCCGTTCCCCCGCAGTGCCAAAACGGTATTCTGTTTCCGGCAGGCGGGCAAAGGTGCCAAACAGCTTGTCCCAGAAAATAAAGCTGCCACCGAAGTTCTTGTCGGAATACGCCCGGTCGCAGACGTGATGCACACGGTGATGATTTGGCGTCACCAGTACCGACTCCAGCCAGCCCAGCTTTGGGGTCAGCGCATTATGGTTAAACAGCTGCACGGTATAGTGGAAAATAGAGACGGTTACAAAGACCGACAGCGGCACGCCCGCTAGCGCCAGCAGCAGGAAGAAGGGGATCGACGTCAGCGAGGAGTACCAGGAGTTACGCACCCCGAGCGACAGATTAAAATGCTCTCCCTGATGATGCACCACGTGTACCGCCCACAGCAGGCTGAAACGATGATGCAGGCGGTGCAGCCAGTAAAAAGCAAAATCCCACGCCAGCAGCGCAAACAGCCACAGTCCCCAGGTGGGCAGCGCGTCCAGCCAGTGCTGGCTGAAATGCAGGGCAACATAGCCATAGCAGGTGACTTCCAGCCCGCGGAAGAGCCACAGCATGATGTGACCGGAGTTGAGGTTAAAGACCACATCATGCCACTGCACCTGCTGCCTGTCCTGGCGGTGCAGCACCAGCGCCTCCCCCATCACCAGCAATACCATGGCCACAATCGGCAGTACCAGCTCGCTCATCGCTGCTCTCTCCGTACAAAAGTAAACGCCTGTGCTGCACGCAGGCAGATCCAGCCGCAGAACAACGCCACACCAGCGCCGCTTACCAGGTCAATAAACAGGTGACGGCGCAGTTGCAGTATCGATACCGCAATCAGTACGCCCCACAGTAACAGTAGTCCACTGCGCACAGGCCGGTCACGCCGGTAGAGTGCCCATACTGCCAGCAGCGACAGCGCCATATGCAGTGACGGCAAACAGTTTTGCGTCGAGTCGGCGGCTGCCAGCCTGGCCAGCAGCCGTGAACTCAGCCCCTGTCCGCCGTCGTGCGGGTAGACCAGCGTGGTCGGCCACAGCATATAGACGGCTCCGCACACCAGCGCCGTCAGGATCATCGAGACCGTCAGCCAGCGCAGTTTTTCCACCCGGCAGTACAGGTACCCCGCCGGGATCAGCAGAAAAAAGGAGAGGTAAAGCCAGATCGCGTCTGGACTGAAGGGGATCGCGCGGTCGATAAGACCGGGCTGCATCACCGTTCCCGGCCCCTGCCAGCGATCGCTGAAAGTATAAATCCCCCCCACGCTGCCCCAGCCCACCAGCATCGCCAGTAAGCGATGTAACAGTGTCATCCTTCCTCTCCCTTCAGGCGGATAATTCGCCGTCGCTTGCGGTCAAACTGCGGCATTATCGGCCGCACGCTTAGTTCCCAGCGTAACAACGCCGTGGCGATCCCCTGCTGTGCAAACAGCGCAATCAGCGCCTGCTGGCAGGCAATAAGCTGTTGTTCACTGGCATCACTGAGCAGCTGCAGGTTCTGCTCTCCCGACTGCACCAGGCGGTAATCACTGGTCAGCGGCAGCGTACGGGCAATGGCCCGGCTACACACATCGGCAAACACCCCCTGCTCCTCGCCTTTCAGATTGCGCAGCAGAAGCTGGTCATCGCGCCGCCCTTCGATGGCGTCCAGCACGCGGGTTGGCCGCCCGCAGGGGCAGGGTTCGGCCGCCGCCACCAGCACATCATCCAGTCGGTAACGGATCACCGGCTGCGTACGCCGGGTAAAGTCGGTGATGACAGGCGTAAACCGGCGTTCATCAATCCACTCCGGTTCAATATGAATAAACTCTTCATTAAGGTGCAGGCGACCGTGGGAGCAGGTGGCCGCCAGGAATCCTTCGGTAGCCTGGTAGACCTCAGCCACATCACCGAACACCTCCGTCAACAGCTGTCGATCCTGAGGCTCCAGCACTTCTGCTACCGAGATCACCCGGCTGACCTTTAGCACCAGCTGTCCGCTCTGTACCGCCAGCGCCAGCGCGCGCAGTACCTGCGCCGGGGCAACGATAATCGTCGGCGAAAACTGCGGTAGCGTCTGCAAATGATGGTCAAATGGGGCAAAAAGGTCGAAAAACGCCAAACTCAGCCAGCGGGTATTCACACTGTGATACAGATGATTATCAGCGCGCAGGAACAGCGCCACCCGCTCGCCGGAGAGCAGTCCGCGCGGCAGCATTTTGGCCAGCATTCCCCCCGCCCAGATACGCTGCTCCTGCGGACTGACAACGAACACGCCGCGGCGACCGGAGGTCCCGGACGATAAGCCGACGCTGAAGCGCCCGACCTTCGGCGCAAAATCCCGCTCCCGTTCACTTTTCAGGGCACATGCAAGCAGCGCGTCAACCGACAGCCCGGCGGTATTCATCCGATCAAAGTGGGCCATCATCCGGGCTTTATCGCAGACAGGCCAGGCCGACAGCGGCAGTGATTGATACGGGGCATAAAACGGACTTTTTGCCATTACCCGCCGCGCAAAGCGTCTGAGCTGCCGCGCCTGCCAGCGCTCCAGCGCGGCACGGTCGCGGAAGGCCAGCCTGCGGGCGCGAAAATAGTGCCACAGCATTCTTACCGGGATCATAAGTCCCCCTCGTGACACAGAAGAATACGCACTTTGCCACCACGCCACAGCTGGTTCAGCCGGTTTAGGGTGGCATAATAAGCCGCACTGTTATCCATGATCAGGCTGGCCAGCCGGGAAGGACCATGCAGCTTCTGATAGTTATCCGGGCACCAGGCCGCATCACTGGCCAACAGTGTCCAGCCGTCATCCTGGCGGACAAACGCGCCCAGATGCCCTGCGGCATGCCCCGGCAGGGAAACCAGCACAATTTCACCGTGACTGCCAGGCAGCTCCCACCCCTGTTCAAAAGGGTGGAGATCGGCAGGTAACGTCACCACCGGAAAGCGTTCCACATACTGCACGCGCGCGTCAAAATCAGACGGGATCAGCCCCGGCACAAAAGCGTTTTTTACCGCCCGTAATCCGCGCAGCGGACGGGTTTTCTGCCAACCTTCACCGGAACAGATCATCGGTACGCCCGGAAAATCATGCAGCCCGGCAATATGGTCGCCATGAAAATGGGAAATTATCAGCCCCTGTATATCGGCGGGCTGATACCCGGCCAGGCCCAGCTGTGCCACCAGCGCCTGCTGCGGCGAGAAATAGACCGGCGTCAGCTGCTGATACAGGCGGAAAACCCCCTGACGGGTATGGTCGATAAAGTGGCTGGCATAACCGGTATCCCACAGCCAGCGTCGGTTATTCGCCTCCAGCAGCCAGGCCCGGGCGGGGAAGCGGCAGACGCGCAGTCCGGCTCCGCGCAGCGCCATGCAGCCACGGTGCGTGCAGTAACCTACCTCGAACGTTGTCAGCTTAGCCACGTGTGCCGACTCCCTGCTGCCGCCACCATGCACCGGTCAGCGCAATCGCCTCGTCCATGGAATAGTGCGGGCGATAGCCCAGCTCGTCGATCGCCCGCCGCTGGCTGAGGGTCATGTCCACGCTGACGGCCCCCACGCTGTAGCGGGTCAGCAGCGGTTCCCGCCGCGTCAGTAACGCCACCCCCTCCATCAGCGTCGCTACGCCATACAGCAGACCGGCGGGCAGTGAGCGGATCTCGCAGGCCAGACCCAGTTGCTGATTGAGCAGCGGGTGCAGCACCTCTGCCAGCGTGACGGGCTGCTGGTTGGTGATGTTATACACGGCACCGGAGGCGAGGCCGGGGACATCGCTGGCCAGCCACATCGCCTGCACGACGTTGAGCACGAATGTCAGATCGAGTAGCGCCCGGCCGCCCCTGGGGAGGCGCAGGATACCGTTATCACGCCGAAGCTGGGCCAGCAGCCGTGGCACAATGACCCGGTCGTGAGCGCCAAATATGGCACGGGGCCGGAGCATGACAAAGGTGGTCGCGGGATAGTTGGCTACCCGCTGCAACACCACCTGCTCGGCGGCATATTTGCTGGCGGCGTAGTGGTTGGCAAACCGCCGGGCGCGGAAGTGTTCCTCAATCTGCAACTGAGGAGAATAATCAAAGTAGAGGGAGGGCGTGGAGATATGAATAAATCGCTTCACCCCCCGCTGTCCGGCGGCGGCCGTCAGGCGTTCCGTGGCGGTCACATTCGCCTGCCAGAATGCCTCACGCCGTCCCCAGGGCGACGATTTGGCGGCGCAGTGCCAGACCGTTTCCGCATCACCGATCAGCGCTGCGCACTCAGCTTCCGTCGCAACAGACAGATCAAGAGCCGTAAAAACCGCACCCGCCTGTCTGAGCTGTTCTCCCACGCTGCGATCGCGTCCGGTGGCATATACCGTATGTCCGGCGGCCAGCAGCCACTCAACGGCATTGCGCCCCAGTCCGCTGGTCGCGCCCGTCACCAGTACCTTCACGGCAGCAGAACCATGCCGCCAAGGGTCAGACCGGCGGCGGTGCCTATCAGCATCACCGGGCCTTTATCAAAGCGATCGCTGACGATCGCCTCATGCAGGGCGCTGGGGATCGATGCGGCCACCTGATTGCCACGATAGCGATAGATATCGATCAGCGCGTCGCTGCTGACGTTTAGCCGTTTCCGCATGTGTTCCAGCGACAGGTGGCTGGCCTGATGCGGCACCACGGTGGCCACTTGCGCCAGGGTCAGCCCGGCCATGCCGAGCAGTCGTGCCAGGTAATCTTCAATCAGCCCGGATGCCTGGCGGAACAGTTTTTTACCCTGCATGTGGAAGAGAAAATCGCTGTCGGACATGCCGGCACGCGGATTACGCCGCGTGCCACCGGCGCGGATCTCACAGAGTTCACTGCCGTCCGGCCAGCTTTCCATCAGGCAGGCGAGAATACCGCTGCGTCCGTCGCCGCGTTCAACAATAGCGCAGGCTGCACCGTCCCCGAAGATCAGCGATGACTCCTCATGTTCCCAGTCGATACCGCGCGAGGCCAGTTCGGCGGAGACAATGGCAATTCGCTGGTAGGCACCGCAGTTCACCAGGCCGCCCGCCACCTGCAGGGCAGAAACGAAGCTGACGCAGCTACTGTTAATATCAAATACCGCCGTGCCTGGGGTCAGGCGCGACAGCTTCAGCACCTGAATGGCGCTGCACGGCAGCGCCTGCACCGCAATGGCGGAAGCAAATATCAGCAGGTCAATACTGTCAGGGTTGATATCCCGCGCACGCAGTGCGGCGTCAAGCGCATCGGCCCCCAGCTGCGCCTGGCTCGCCTGATGGTCGGCGTGAAAGCGATGGGTAATCCCGGAACGTTTCTCAACGTAGCCAGGGCGGAATCCCAGACGCTCGTCGAGCATCGCGGACGTCACACAGCCGGGTGGCAGCGCCACGCCGCTGGCCATTATCTTCAGAGGTACAAAAGCCGTTGTGCGCTCCGGCACAGGCTGATGGGGCTTATTCATCCGTATTCCCATTAACAAAACTGTAAAATTATTGCGCATTGTAACCAAAGTGCGGAACACCGCAAATTGTCAGCAATTGAAGGGGGACGAAGCGGGGAAATACAGAGTGAACAAACTGACTTAAGGGAGTAAAACAGCAGAGCCTGCTGGGATAGCAGGCTCTGTCACTGGGGCAGATGAATAAAAAAACTACTCGTCGACCTCAGCCGCGCTGCCCTGGGTCAGCAGCAGTTCGCGCACCACACTGGTGGCAAAGCTGCCTGCAGGCAGCCAGAAGGCCATCTCCAGCGTGACGTCATCCTGCCAGTTCCACTGCAAATCGCGGGGGATAACCAGCATGGCGCGGCGTGCGGCTTCCACGCGTTCACGATCCATCAGGGCAATCAGCGCACCTTCACCTGACAGGCTGTTTTGCTCAAAGGCCAGCGCTTCATCGCGTGTACCCCACTCGCCGCTGCCCGGCAGCGGTGCGGTGATACGCAGTTCACTGGCATCAACACGCTGTTGTAAGGTATCCCGTTCCGCCGCCTCTGCCACAAACCAGCTGCCGCGTCCGGTTAACTGCAGAGCATCGCCCGGCAGGACCCGGGTCAGGGAGCCCTGCTGCGCCAGACGGTCACTCACCACCTGATTAAACATCGCGCTTCGCGCGGCAGAGAGAATGAAACTGCGTTTATTGCGCTCGCGCACGCGGATTTCATCGGCGGCCCAGCGTTGCGCCATTGTCAGGTTATTACCTTCGTGGCCAAAACGCTGGCTGCCAAAATAGTTGGGCACACCGTCACGGGCAATCAGCTGCAGGCGCTGTTCCACCACATCACGGTCAGAAATCTGGCGCAGTACCAGCGTGAAAGCATTGCCCTGTAGCGCACCGGTCCGCAATTTACGGCGATGGCGGGCGCTTTCCAGCACCTCGACGCCCGTCAATTCAAACGCGGTCAGATCTGGCGTAATTTTGCCCGGTATGCGCAGGCAGAACCACTGTTCGGTCACCGCGTGGCGATCCTTCATCCCGGCAAAACTGACGTCACGTGGATGAATACCGACAAATTTGGCCAGCGCTTCTGCGACAAAGCGGGTATTACAGCCATTTTTGCGGATGCGTACCAGCAGCTGTTCACCCTCTCCGTCCGGCACGTAGCCGAGATCTTCAATGACCCTGAAGTCTTCAGCACTGGCCTTCAGCACGCCGCTGGCCACCGGCTGACCGTGCAGCCAGCCCTGTTTGCTTAAATCCATGCGTTACGCCTTTATCAGCAGGGCAACGGCTTCACAGGCAATGCCTTCGC
Organism: Erwinia sp. PME.40.26/001; assembly: GCF_055556675.1. Classification (NCBI taxonomy): domain Bacteria; kingdom Pseudomonadati; phylum Pseudomonadota; class Gammaproteobacteria; order Enterobacterales; family Erwiniaceae; genus Erwinia; species Erwinia sp. PME.40.26/001. The sequence goes on along the minus strand of NZ_JBVHNP010000002.1, from coordinate 571,002 downwards.
CGCGCCCGGTAAACCCGAGTTTCTCAGTGGTCGTCGCTTTCACGTTGACATCATCCATATGAATACCGAGATCTTCCGCAATATTGATGCGCATCTGTGGCGAATGGGGCAGCATCTTCGGGGCCTGAGCAATGATCGTGACATCAACGTTACCCACGCGATAGCCTTTTTTAGCAATCTGACGCAGGGCTTCCCGCAGCAGTTCGCGGCTGTCTGCGCCTTTATAGGCCTCATCGGTGTCCGGGAACAGTTTGCCGATATCGCCCAGGGCGGCCGCCCCCAGCAGCGCGTCTGTCAGCGCGTGCAGCGCAACGTCGCCGTCGGAGTGTGCCAGCAGACCTTTCTCGTAAGGAATACGCACGCCACCAATAATCAGCGGGCCTTCGCCGCCAAAGGCATGTACATCAAAACCGTGACCGATACGCATTATGTGTTCTCCTAACTCTGTATTTGGGTCAGATAAAATTGCGCCAGCGCCAGGTCTTCCGGCCGCGTCACCTTCAGGTTATCACTGCGGCCGCTGACCAGTTCAGGATGGTAACCGCAATGCTCCAGCGCCGAAGCCTCATCAGTGATGGTCGCGCCGTCGTTCAGCGCACGCAGCAGGCAGTCGCGCAGCAGCGCCAGCGGGAACAGCTGCGGCGTCAGCGCGTGCCACAGGGCTTCACGCTCGACGGTATGGCCGATATCACTGCGGCCAGCAACAGCACGCTTCATGGTATCACGCACCGGCGCGGCAAGAATTCCGCCCACCTTGCTGGTGGCCGTCAGCGCCAGCAGTCGGGTCAAATCACTCAGATGCAGACAGGGGCGCGCGGCATCATGCACCAGCACCCACTCGGCCCCTTTTGCCGCCTGCAGCCCGGCCAGCACGGAGTCCGCCCGCAGGCCACCGCCGGTAACCGTGCTCACGCGCGCATCGTGCGCCAGCGGCAACTGGCGGAAATACGTATCCTGTGCGCTGAGAGCCACAATGACCCGGCTAACGGCCGGATGAGCCAGCAGCGCATCGATGCTGTGTTCCAGAATCGTTTTGCTGCCGATGGTGAGGTACTGTTTGGGGCATTCAGAGAGCATGCGGCTGCCGATCCCCGCAGCGGGGACGACGGCGATAATCTCCGGAAAGGACACGGCGCTATTCATGATAGTAATGACGGATGCTCATGGTGATGGCTACTGACGGGTGGTTCGCTGCTGTGCGTTTCGTTTATTTTGGTCCGGCACAAGGCGATAGAAAGTCTCGCCGGGTTTAATCATCCCCAGCTCATTGCGTGCGCGTTCCTCGATCGCTTCCGAACCGCCGTTTAAATCGTCGATTTCGGCAAAAAGCTGATCGTTTCGCGCTTTAAGCTTGGCGTTATTGGCCTGTTGCACAGCAACATCCTCATTAACGCGTGTGTAATCATGAATGCCGTTCTTGCCCAGCCAGAGCGAATACTGCAGCCAGCCGAGAAGTACAAGTAACAGCAACGTAAGTTTTCCCATCCCCGCCCCCTGAAAAACGGCTCAATCATCCCATAACTTTTAGTACGACTCCACTCTGCCGGTGAAATAGAACCACTTTCTCAGAATAAGGTACGAATACGCGCTAAAAAACAGCAGGATCGGCGTCGGCTGACGCCCTGCATCGATAGATTTTGTAACGTTGCGACGTAATTATAAATATTAACCCAACCGTTACCAGCCCGTTAGCAGCGTAAACAGCAGCCAGAACAGGGCGACCACCACCACCACCGTCGCCAGTCCGGACCAGATCAGGCGCTGTCGCAGCAGCACGGTGGCAACAATACCGACGATGACCGAGACCGGTAAAAGCGCAAGGAAGAAAGGCCAGGTATAGAGGAAAAAGAATAAGGTGTTAGAACCGTAAAGCAGGAACGGGATCGCCAGTGCGACCCACCAGGAAACAAAGCCCATCACGCCGCCGGGAACAGCCCATGAAGGCTCTTCCCGATCGCGCTCGTCTTTACGTGCCAGCATGGGGGTGACGTTGTGCATATATATCCCGTTGATGCTCAGGCGGAGGGGACCGTGGTGCCCTCCGCCGGGTAACCGCCCGTCTGAACGGACGTTAGCCGAAGCTCTCAGGGTTTGATAATATCTCGCTGACGCAGCAGGTCTAATAACTGGGTGGTTAAATATGTTACCAATTGTTCACCATCCAGGTGAATATCGGCGGCTTCCGGGGCTTCATACACGGCATCGATACCAGTAAAATTACGCAACTCCCCGGCACGGGCCTTTTTATACAACCCCTTTGGATCGCGCGCTTCACAGATCGCCAGCGGTGTATCGACGAAGACTTCAATAAACCGCCCTTCCCCAACCATCTCCCGTACGCTCTGCCGCTCGGCACGGTGAGGCGAGATAAAGGCCGTCAGAACCACCAGACCGGCATCGATCATCAGCTTCGCCACTTCGCCCACGCGGCGGATATTTTCTTTACGGTCGTCATCACTGAAGCCGAGATCCCGGCATAAACCGTGTCGCACGTTATCCCCGTCCAGCAGGTAGCTGCTGACGCCAGCGCGGTGCAGTGCCTGCTCCAGGGCACCGGCTACCGTGGATTTACCGGACCCTGACAGCCCGGTAAACCACAGCACCACGCCCTGATGGCCATGCTGCTGCTCGCGCTGCTCACGGCTGACCGGATGCGCGTGCCACACCACATTCTCATCATGCTGCGCCATCTTACTCACCGCCCAGCAGGTCGCGAGCATTCCAGTGCGGGAAGTGACGACGTACCAGCGCATTCAGCTCCAGCTCAAAGGCGCTGAATTCGCCAGCAACGGGCCGCGCATCGTCCAGCGGCTGGCGGATCATACCCGCGCCGACGGTGACGTTGCTCAGGCGATCGATAAAGATCATCCCGCCAGTGACCGGATTCTGCTGATAGGGATCGAGCACCATCGGCTCGTCGAAGATCAGATCTACCAGCCCGATGCCGTTCAGCGGCAGCGCCTGGACGTCATGCTGCGTCAGATTATTGATCTCAACCTGATGACGGATGCGTTCCACGCGCGCGCGGGTTTTCTTTCCGGCAATTTTAATATCGAAGCTCTGCCCGGGTACCAGGGGCTTTTCCGCCATCCAGACCACATCAACGGCGGCAGCCTGCACCGGCGTGAGGCTGGCATCCTCAGCGACCAGCAGATCCCCGCGACTGATATCAATTTCATCTTTCAACACCAGGGTAATTGCTTCCCCGGCCACGGCCTGCTGCAGGTCACCGTCGAAGGTCACAATGCGCGCCACTGAAGACGCCACGCCAGAAGGGAGCACTTTTACCCGCTGACCGACCTGCACCACACCGGACGCCAGCGTACCGGCATATCCCCGGAAGTCGAGGTCAGGACGGTTTACATACTGCACCGGGAAGCGCATTGGCTGCTGTTCAACCACGCGCTGCACGTCAACGGTTTCCAGCACGTCCAGCAGCGTCGGGCCGGTGTACCAGGGCATCGCCGCGCTCGGGGCTGCCACGTTTTCGCCTTCCAGCGCTGACAGCGGGACAAAGCGGATATCCAGATCGCCCGGCAGCTGCCCGGCGAAGTCCAGATAGTCCTGCCTGATCTGCCCGAAGGTCTCCTCGCTGTACTCCACCAGATCCATCTTATTAATCGCCACGATCAGATGTTTAATGCCCAGCAAGGTCGAGATAAAGCTGTGGCGGCGGGTTTGATCCAGCACGCCTTTACGCGCATCGATCAGCAGGATCGCCAGATCGCAAGTGGAGGCACCGGTGGCCATATTACGGGTGTACTGCTCGTGCCCCGGGGTATCCGCGATGATAAATTTGCGCTTCTCGGTAGAGAAGTAACGGTACGCAACATCAATGGTGATGCCCTGTTCGCGCTCGGCCTGTAAACCGTCGACCAGCAACGCCAGATCGAGTTTTTCACCCTGGGTACCGTGACGTTTGCTGTCGTTGTGCAGGGAAGAGAGCTGATCTTCATAGATCTGGCGCGTATCGTGCAGCAGGCGACCAATCAGCGTGCTTTTGCCATCGTCGACGCTGCCACAGGTGAGGAAACGCAGCAGACTTTTGTGCTGCTGCGTATGCAGCCACGCTTCCACGCCGCCCTGGTCGGCAATCTGTTGTGCAATTACTGTATTCATCACGATTCCTTAGAAGTAGCCCTGGCGTTTTTTCAGCTCCATTGAGCCGGCCTGATCGCGGTCGATCATGCGACCCTGACGCTCACTGGTGGTGGACACCAACATCTCTTCAATGATCCCCGGCAGCGTCTGCGCTGACGACTCGACTGCACCGGTCAGCGGCCAGCAGCCCAGGGTACGGAAGCGCACCATGCGTTGCTCGATCACTTCGCCCGGCTGCAGATCAATGCGGTCGTCGTCAATCATCATTAGCATCCCATCACGCTCCAGTACCGGGCGTTCAGCGGCCAGATAGAGCGGCACAATCTCAATGTTTTCCAGGAAGATATACTGCCAGATATCCAGCTCGGTCCAGTTGGACAGGGGGAATACGCGAATACTTTCGCCTTTGTTAATCTGGCCGTTGTAGTTATGCCACAGCTCCGGGCGCTGGTTTTTGGGGTCCCAGCGGTGGAAGCGGTCACGGAAAGAGTAAATACGCTCTTTGGCGCGGGATTTCTCTTCATCGCGGCGTGCGCCGCCGAAAGCAGCATCAAACCCGTACTTATTCAGCGCCTGCTTCAGCCCCTCGGTTTTCATAATGTCCGTGTGCTTGGCACTGCCGTGAACAAACGGGTTGATGCCCATTGCCACGCCTTCCGGGTTACGGTGAACCAGCAGCTCCGCGCCAATATTTTTCACCATACGATCGCGGAACTCGTACATTTCGCGGAATTTCCAGCCGGTATCAACATGCAGCAGCGGGAACGGCAGCGTCCCCGGATAGAACGCTTTACGCGCCAGGTGCAGCATCACCGATGAGTCTTTTCCGATGGAGTACATCATCACCGGGTTACCGAACTCTGCCGCCACTTCGCGGATAATATGGATGCTTTCCGCCTCCAGTTGACGCAGATGAGTGAGTCGTTTCTGATCCATATCTTTTCCTCAAGCCAAATTCACAACAGGAGACTCTCGTCTGTCCTGCTGCGCTGAATGTTGGAACCATGCCAACTCGTGATGCAGATTGACCACTTCGCCAATCACTAACAGCGCCGGAGTGGGGGCGTTTCGTGCCAGTTCTTCAAGTTGGTCTAACGTGCCGATCAGCACCTGCTGGTCCTGGCGAGTGCCACGGCCAATCACTGCTGCCGGCGTGGCCGGATCGCGCCCGTGGGCCATCAGCTGGCTGGCAATGTCACCTGCCGCCATGGTGCCCATATAGATAGCCAGCGTCTGACGAGCCCGGGCCAGCGATGGCCAGTCCGTGCCCTGCCCATCTGCACGGCAGTGGCCGGTGACAAACAGGACGCTCTGAGCATGATCGCGGTGTGTCAGCGGAATACCCGCGTAGGCAGTCGCCCCGGACGCCGCGGTTACGCCCGGCACCACCTGGAAAGGGATGCCGGCCGCCACTGCCGCCTGAAGCTCTTCTCCACCCCGCCCGAAAATAAACGGGTCTCCCCCTTTCAGGCGCACCACACGTTTGCCTTTTTTCGCCAGCGCCACCAGCATCTGGTTGATCTCTTCCTGCGGCACGCTGTGCGCATTAGCCCGCTTGCCCACACAGATGCGGTCGGCATCGCGGCGTACCAGGTCAAGGATTTCATCGCTGACCAGGTGGTCGTAGAGCACCACATCGGCCAGCTGCATCACCTGCAGCCCGCGCAGCGTCAGCAGGCCACTGTCTCCAGGCCCGGCCCCGACGAGGATAATCTCACCCTGCGGGGCTTCCGGGTCGGTCAGCTGCTGGTCAAGGGTGCGTTTGGCCCCCTCAACGTTGCCGGATGCCACCTGATTGGCAAATAAGCCGTTAAACGCTTTTTCCCAAAAACGACGGCGATCGGTCATTTTGTTAAAACGCGCTTTGACCTTCCCACGCCACTGTCCGGCAATTTCCGCCATCTGCCCGAGGTTAGCCGGCAGCAGCGACTCCAGTTTTTCACGCAGCAACCGTGCCAGCACCGGGGCCGTTCCGCTGGAGGAGATCGCCACCACCAGCGGGGAGCGATCGACAATAGAAGGAAAGATAAAGGAACATTTCGGCTGGTCATCAACCACGTTGGCCAGCAGATGGCGTTCAGTGGCATCCAGATACACCTGGCCATTGAGTTCGCCATCATCGGTGGCGGCGATCACCAGAAAGACCGTATCCAGCTGCGCAGGCTGATAATCCTTCGCCAGCCATTCGATGCTGCCGCTGCCATGCAGCGTGGCGAGCTCCTCACACAGATGGTGTGACACGACCTGCACGCGGGCGCCAGCGCGGCGCAGCAGTTCGATTTTGCGTGCAGCGACATCGCCACCGCCAACCACCAGCACGGGCTTGTGTCTGATGTCGGCAAAAAGAGGGAGATAATCCACGGGAACCCTGTCTATATCACTATTGTTAAAGGGACTATACGTCCCGCCCTTGAAGCTTATGAAATTACTAATTGGAATGAGTAGTTACTGAATGGAATAACGACCCGGTAAAGCTGCGAACAAAATGTGCTTAACGGATGATATTTCGCACCTTTCAGAGAGAATGAAATTGTCTAAAACACCGCATGATTTCATACTGTCTGCGCAAAAAAAATCGCACATTTCGTTACAGGATAACGAATTAAGGAACCTTCAATGTTGACCCTTATGCGCCTGGGGACGTTGGCAGCACTATTTATTTGCAGCATGAGTCTGTCTGCGAATGCCGCCAGCATGAAGACCGGCAGCATCGCTGAACAGCAGTTACGCCATATTGCCACCTACTTTCCCGGCCGCATGGCAGGCAGCCCGGCCGATATGCTGACCGCGGACTATCTGCAGCAGCAGTTTACCGCTCTCGGCTATCAGACGAACCAGCGTCGTTTCACCACCCGCTATGCCTATCAGCATCAGGCAGGCGACCAGACGTGGCGTAACGTCAATGCCACCTCGGTGATTGCCGCGCGCGAAGGTAAGGTTGCCCGGCAGATCGTGATCGTCGCTCACAGCGACAGCTGGACACCGCACAACGATAACGAGACGCAGCTCAATCTTGGCGGCCTGACCAATCAGGGCGTCGACGATAACGCCTCAGGGCTGGGCGTCATGCTGGAGCTGGCACAACGTCTCAGCAGTCAGCCGTTGCACTATAGCCTGCGCTTCGTGGCTCTGAGCGGCGAAGAGATTGGGCAGCAGGGCAGCGAAGACTATGTGTCACGCATGACCCCCGAAGAGAAGCGCAATACGCTGCTGGTGATTAACCTCGACAGTCTGGTCGTGGGTAGCCACCTTACCTTTATTAGCGGCCCCCAGACGCCAAAGGCCGTGGTCCGCCAGACCCGCGATCGCGCTCTGTCGCTGGCACGTCACCTGGGGATCAGCGCGACGACGCAGACCGCGAAAGACGAAGGGCCGTTTGACCGCGCCGGTTTCCCGCTGCTGTCGGTCAGGGCCAGCGATGCACCCGGCAGCAAGCTGTCACGCACGGTCGCGCTGCACTTCCCGCTGGCCCTGCGCCACCAGGCACAGCGCGATAATCTGGCCTATATTGACCACTGGCTGCCTGGCCGCATTACCCGTCGCGCACATGATTCCGTCGCCGTACTGCTGCCGCTGATCCGTGAACTGGCTAACCCTTAATCTCTGGAGTCATCCATGTACATTGTTTTTCTCACCTACACCCGCCCGATGGAAGACGTGGAAGCCCTGCTGGAGCCACACGTGGCGTGGATCAATCGTTACTTTACCGCCGGTGCATTTATCAGCGCAGGACGTAAAGATCCGCGCACCGGTGGGATGATCATGGTGAAAGAGATGGACAGGAAACAGCTGGATGCCATTCTGGCGGAAGATCCTTTCCAGAAAGTCGCCCGCTACGAGGTGACAAAAGTGAATATCACCCGTTCTGCCGACAAGTTTGCGGCACTGACCGGGATCTGATGTCGAACCAATGGGGAATGTTTGCCGGTTCACTGGCCGACCGGAAAAGAAGGTCGGCCACCACAGAGGGTTGAAGCAGCCAGGCGGCCACAGCTATTTTCGTAAAAACCTAATCTACTCGTGCAGCCCGCACTCACGCTTCAGGCCGAAGAAACGGGTCTCTTCCTCTGCCATCCCCGGTTCCCATTTGCGCGTCGTGTGTGTATCCCCCACCGAGAGATAGCCCTGCTCCCACAGCGGATGATAGCTCAGGCCATGTTCCTGCAGATACTGATACACCTGACGGTTGTCCCAGTCGATAATCGGCAGCAGCTTGAAGACGCCCTTCTTGATCGCCAGCACCGGCAGATGCGCCCGGCTACCAGACTGATCGCGGCGCAGCCCGGCAAACCATGTCTGCGCTTTCAGCGTCGCCAGTGCGCGGTTCATCGGTTCAACCTTGTTGATCTGGTTGTAGCGCTCAATCCCCTCCACGCCCTGCTCCCACAGCTTGCCATAACGCGCTTCCTGCCACGCGGGGCTGTGCGCTGCGCGGAACACCTGTAAGTTAAGATCCAGCTTCTCCGTCAGCTGATCAATAAACTGATAGGTTTCCGGGAACAGATACCCGGTATCGGTGAGGATCACCGGGATATCTGGCTTCTGACGCGCCACCAGATGCAGACTTACTGCCGCCTGAATACCAAAACTGGAGGTCAGCACGGCTTCACCCGGCAGATTTTCCAGCCCCCAGATCACCCGATCCTCGGCGGAAAGTTTATCCAGCATGTTATTGATTTCAGCGAGCGCCATAATGCGCTCCACCTTTGGTAAGTCGTTCAGTGCAGTGAGATCGAGAACGGCCATATTACACCTCCATCATTCCCAGAAATCGCGGGCCGGATCGAGTACCGGTCTGATAATACCGGTACGGATGGTGAAATCACCGAAGCCTTCATCTGCTTCGCGCTCTTTCGCCCAGCGGCCAATCAGTTCGTCCAGGGTCGCCAGGATCTGCTCTTCGTTGATATTTTCGCTGTGCATCCGCGGGATGCGCGTACCGATGCGGTTGCCTCCGAGATGAAGGTTATAACGCCCCGGAGCCTTACCCACCAGCCCCACCTCAGCCAGCAGCGCACGGCCGCAGCCGTTCGGGCAGCCGGTGACGCGCAGGACAATGTGCTCATCTCCCACCCCGTGGGCGGTCATGATGCCCTCCACACGCGTGACAAATTCCGGCAGGAAGCGTTCGGCTTCGGCCATCGCCAGCGGGCAGGTGGGGAAGGACACGCAGGCCATGGAGTTTTCGCGCTGGTGGCTGACGTTTTCCATCAGACCATGCGACACCGCCAGCTGTTCGATAGTCGCCTTTTCAGACTCCGGTACGCCTGCGACAATCAGGTTCTGATTGGCTGTTAAGCGGAAATCGCCCTGATGAATTTTGGCAATTTCAGCCAGACCGGTTTTCAACGGCCGGCCCGGATAGTCCAGCAGGCGGCCGTTTTCAATAAACAGCGTCAGGTGCCATTTATTATCAATGCCTTTAACCCAGCCAAAGCGATCGCCACGGGTAGTAAATTCATATGGACGGGTCGGTTCAAAGGTGATGCCGGCGCGACGCTCCACTTCCGCCTTAAAGACCTCCGGCCCCACGCGCTCCAGCGTGTATTTGGTTTTAGCATTCTTACGGTCAGTACGGTTACCCCAGTCGCGCTGGGTGGTCACCACTGCAGCAGCAACATCCAGGATCTTATCAACCGGCAGATAGCCGAACTCTGATGCCGTGCGCGCATAGGTCGCTTTATTGCCGTGGTCAATCGACAGGCCCCCGCCCACCAGCAGGTTAAAGCCGACCAGCTTGCCGTTTTCAGCAATGGCAATAAAATTCAGGTCATTGGCATGCAGGTCGACGTCGTTATGCGGCGGCACCACCACAGTCGTTTTAAACTTGCGCGGCAGGTAAGTTTCACCGAGGATCGGCTCGACGTCGGTGGTGGCGACCTTTTCCTGGTCCAGCCAGATTTCAGCATATGCACGGGTCTGCGGCAGCAGGTGCTCAGAGAGTTTTTTCGCCCACTCATACGCTTCCTGGTGCAGTTCAGACTCAATCGGGTTTGAGCTGCAGAGCACGTTACGGTTAACGTCGTTCGCCGTTGCCAGCGCATCCAGCCCGACTTCATGCAGCATCTGGTGCGCCGGTTTCACGTTGCCTTTCAGAATGCCGTGAAACTGGAAGGTCTGGCGGTTAGTCAGGCGGATACTGCCGTAAATGGTGTTATCAGCGGCAAACTTATCGATAGCCAGCCACTGCGTCGGCGTCATGATCCCGCCCGGCAGACGGCAACGCAGCATCATCGCATGGCGCGCCTCCAGCTTCTGCTCTGCACGTTCAGCACGAATGTCGCGGTCATCCTGCTGATACATACCGTGAAAACGGATCAGCAGGAAGTTATCGCCGTTAAAGCCGCCGGTCAGCCCGTCATGCAGGTCTTCGGCAATGCCGCCGCGCAGATAGTTACTCTCTTTCTTCAGGCGCTCGGCGTCGACCAGCTTACCTTCAACGACCAGCGGCCCAGGGTATTTTTCATTGCTCATTAGTACACATCTCGCTGATAACGGCGCTCAATGCGCAGCTCACTTAAAAACTCATCGGCCGATTCAATGTCCATTGCACCAAATTCAGCTACCACTTCCAGTAATGCCTGTTCAACGTCTTTTGCCATGCGATTGGCATCACCGCAGACATAAATATGGGCACCCTCTTCTATCCAGCGCCACAGCTCCGCCCCTTTAGCGCGGATTTTATCCTGCACGTAAATTTTGTGTTTCTGGTCACGCGACCAGGCCAGATCGATATGCGTCAGCAGGCCGTCTTTGACATAGCGCTGCCACTCGACCTGGTAAAGAAAATCTTCGGTAAAGTGCGGATTGCCGAAGAACAGCCAGTTTTTACCCCCGGCCCCTTCGTTGTCGCGCTGCTGCATAAATGCGCGGAACGGTGCAATACCGGTACCCGGCCCAATCATAATCACCGGCGTTTCCGGGCTGGCAGGCAGGCGGAAGTTATCATTATGTTCAATGAAGATGCGCACCCCGTCGTCCTCCTGCAGCCTGTCGGCCAGATAGCTGGAGGCACCGCCGGCACGGGCACGACCTTCAATCTCGTAGCGCACCGCCCCCACGGTGATATGGACTTCGGTTTCATTTTCCGCCTGCGATGAAGCGATAGAGTAAAGGCGCGGCGTCAGCGGGCGCAGCAGCCCGGTGAGCTGTTCCGCGTTCAGTTCCGTAGGGGCATAACGCACCATATCCACAATAGGGGTGTTCTGCGCATACTGTTGCAGTCTGGCTTTCTCTTCCGTCTCCGCCAGCAGCGCTTCATTACGGGAAAGCCTGGCATAGTGTTCAACAATCTGCGGCGTATTGACCGTCAGTTCGTAATGTTTTTGCAGCGCTTCCGCCAGCGGCAGCGTACTACCGTCAACGGTGACTGGCTCATCACCTTTCAGCCACAGCAGCCCCAGCAGCTCCTGAACCAGCAGTGGGTCATTTTCATACCACACGCCCAGAGCATCACCCGGCTGGTAGCGCAGACCGGAATCACCGAGATCAATTTCAATATGCCGCACGTCTTTATCGGAGTCGCGGCCGGTAATTTTCTGGTTAACGGCAAAACTGGCGGTCAGGGGCGCTTCTTTGCTGTAAGGACTGCTGTGGATCTCATTCACGCTGCCCGTCGCGGCGGCAGTCATCTGGAGGGCGCTGGCGTCCGGCACACGGGCCTTCAGCACCTCAACGATCTGTTTGCGCCAGGCTTCTGCCTGCGCGGCATACTCCACGTCGGCATCAACGCGCTCCAGCAGACGCTCACCGCCCAGTTCCGCCAGCTTGCTGTCGAAATCTTTACTGGCCTGGCTGAAGAATTCGTAAGAGGTGTCCCCCAGACCAAACACCGCAAACGCACAACCGTCCATTTTCGGCGCTTTTTTCGACATCAGGAACTTATGCAGTGCCACGGCTTCTTCCGGCGGCTCGCCCTCACCCTGCGTGGAGGTCACCACCACCAGCAGTTTTTCCTGACCGATCTGCTTAAATTTGTAGTCACCGGCATTGACCAGGTTAACGTTCAGCTTTTCGCCCAGCAGATCGTCGCGCAATTGTTCGGCCAGGCGACGCGCGTTGCCGGTCTGCGATGCGGAAAGAAGCGTAATGGCAGGCACCTCAACCGCCGGTGCGCTGGCGACCGTCGCACCAGGCGCCTGATTGACCATGCCCCAGAAGTAACCGGAAAGCCATGCCAGCTGAGTGGGTGAATAATCACCGGTGGCTGCCTGCAAGCGGGCAAGCTGTTCCGGATTAAGGGGAAGCATGTTTGGGGGTGCCTGAGTCGTCATTACGTTGAAAAGTCCAAGGTCGGAGATCTATAAACAACAGGGTAAGGGCAAGCATAATAACCCTTAAATAAGGGTTGGAAATAATAAATAACCAAAATGACTAAGCGGTTTTTCGGGTAAGGGTTAGCGACAAAACAGGTTGATTATTACTATTATTTTCAATGAATTACAAACCACACACTTTTCAGGTGCTTCCGGTTATGTCGTTTAGCCGGGAAACGGGTGCGAAAAAAGCGGTTTTCCGGTATCCTGCGGCGGTTTTATTGATGAAGACTGAGACTGTCACTATGGCTACTACGCTGTTTAAAGATTTTCAATTCGAAGCCGCACACCATCTGCCGAATGTGCCGGAAGGGCACAAATGCGGTCGCCTGCACGGGCACTCCTTTATGGTTCGTCTGGAAATTACTGGCGAAGTGGATGCGCATACCGGCTGGGTGATGGACTTTTCCGAGATCAAAGCGGCGTTCAAGCCGATCTACGATCGTCTGGATCACTACTATCTTAACGATATTCCCGGCCTTGAGAACCCGACCAGCGAAGTGCTGGCTGCATGGATCTGGCAGCAGATGAAACCGGTACTGCCGTTGCTAAGCGCCGTAATGGTGAAAGAAACCTGCACCGCCGGTTGCGTCTATCGCGGATAAGAACCAGGAGGCTCGCGGCATTCGCGGGCCTTTTTACTTTAGTGGTTTCGCTTTATTGCCACGTTAAAAAAGCATATTCCATCCGAATCTATGGTAGTACTGCAAGATATAAGCGTCTTTTTCTGCCCCGTGATAATCTCTCGCCATAAAATAAAATAGCAGTAATCGTGTCTCAGGACAGGTGCAACATGCCCTCATGGTTAAGTCTGGCAATTGATTCATTCTGGCCGATGCTGTATGCCGGCGTCACCTTCACTATTCCATTAACACTTATTTCATTTGCACTAGGTTTATCGCTGGGCTTTATTGTGGCCCTGGCTCGACTATATGGCCCGAAGCCATTGCAGTACATTGTTCGCTTTTATGTCTGGCTTATTCGCGGCACCCCGTTACTGGTTCAGCTTTTCCTTATTTTCTATGCCCTGCCCGGGGTGGGCATTACGCTGGATGCCTTCCCGGCAGCCGTTATTGGCTTTACCCTGAACATCGGGGCCTATACCTCCGAAGTGATACGCGCCACGCTGCTCTCGGTGCCGAAAGGCCAGTGGGAAGCCGCACACTCGATCAGCATGAGCTGGGCCCAGGCACTGCGTCGTATCATTATCCCGCAGGCAGCGCGAATTGCCGTTCCGCCATTGTCCAACACCTTTATTTCTCTGGTGAAAGACACGTCGCTGGCCTCGGTGATTACCGTACCTGAAATGTTTCTGGCGGCACAGCGTATTGCAGCGGTGACCTATCAGCCCTTAATTCTGTATACCGAAGCCGCCATTATCTATTTACTGATCAGCTCAGTATTATCGGCGTTACAGACCCGACTGGAAAATAAGCTCGCCAATAATGGCGCAGTAAAGGTAAGAGATAATGATAAAATTATCCAACATTGATAAACAGTTCGATGGCAACCCGGTATTAAAGAAGATTAACCTGACCATTAATGAAGGCAGCGTCACCGCCCTCATCGGCCCTTCCGGCAGTGGCAAAAGCACCTTATTGCGCTGCATTAATTTGCTGGAAATCCCGCAGGCAGGGGAACTGACCATCGGCCATGAGCACATCGTTTTTACCGGCAGTACCCGCCCGGGCCGTAAAGATATTCGCCGTATCTGCCAGCAAACCGGCATGGTATTTCAAAACTTCCAGCTGTTTCCTCATCTGACGGTGATAGAAAACATTATGGAAGGCCTGGTAACCGTCCATAAGCAGCCCGTTCAGCAGGCGCGGCAGCGGGCAGAAGCCCTGCTGGAAAAGGTGGGGATGGGCCATAAACGCGATGCCCTGCCCGGCACGCTGTCAGGGGGTCAACAACAGCGTGTGGCCATTGCCCGGGCGCTGGCTCCCTCGCCTAAAGTGCTGCTGTGTGATGAACCGACCTCGGCGCTGGATCCCGAACTGTCGCTGGAAGTGGTGGCGGTACTGAAACAGCTGGCGAAAGAAGGAATGACCATGCTGATGGCCACCCACGACCTGCGGCTGGCAGCAAATATTGCCAATAACGTGGTGTTTCTGGAAGCGGGCGAGATCGTCGAGACGGGCACCTCCCGTGACCTGTTTACCCGAGCAGAAAAGCCCCGAACCAAAGCGTTTATTTCCACCCTGACAGACACCCTGCCCGATTCATGGGAAATATAATTAAAGACCTCATCACAGACTGCATTCAGGAGTTATGACATGAAAAAGATAGCCACACTGTTATTCGCCGGACTGATTCAGCTCGGTTTTTCTTCTGCTGCACTGGCAGAAAACGATCTGGCAAAAATCCAGTCGGCAGGCGTGCTGAAAATCGGCACAGAGGGCACCTACCCGCCGTTTACCTACCATGATGCGTCCGGGGCTCTGACCGGTTTTGATGTCGATATCGGTCGCGAGGTCGCAAAGCGACTGAAGGTGAAAGCGGAGTTTGTTGAAGGTAAATGGGACGGGCTGATTGCCGGGCTGGATGCTAAACGCTACGAGGCAGTCATTAATCAGGTTTCCATCACCCCGGAACGCCAGCAAAAGTTTGATTTCTCTGCGCCGTATATCGCCTCTAAAGGCGTGCTGATTGTGCGCAGTGATAACGACACCATTAAGACCTTCGCGGACTTGAAAGGGAAAAAATCTGCCCACACGCTGACCAGCAACTATGCTCAGCTGGCCCGCAGCTTTGGTGCGGAGATCGTCGGGACGGATGGCTTTAACCAGTCGGTCGATCTGGTGGCCAGCGGCCGCGCAGATGCAACCATTAACGATAATCTGTCATACCTCGACTTCAAAAAGCACAAGCCAGAGGCAAAAGTAAAAATTGCTGCCACCCAGAGTGACGCCGAACATTCCGGTATTCTGCTGCGCAAAGGTAATCCGGAGCTGAAGGCTGCCATTGATAAGGCGCTGACCGAAATGAAAGATGACGGCACCTATCAGCGCATTTCTCAGCACTACTTTGCCGCTGACGTTTCGAAGTAATTGATGTTTACCCTCCGCAGGGAATACCCTGCGGAACCCCCTCCGTCCGTCACGCATCACGCCCGTCAGGGCGCTGTACCGCTCAGTCGTCGTCCCGCGTCTTCTCCAGCAAACCACTCCACCAGAAAATCCAGCAGGGCGCGCAGGCGCGCTGACTGATACTGCCGGGAGGCATAAATGGCATACACCCCCAGTTCATCCAGCCGGTAATCGGACAGGAGTGCCACCAGTTCACCGCTGGCAAGAAAAGGCTGCGCGCTGTACACCGGCTGCATGGAAATACCAGCACCAGCCAGCGTCGCTGCCAGCAGCATCACCGAATCATTACCGCTCAGATTGCCACTGACGGCCACCGCCTCCTTCTCCTGACGACGGGTAAAGTGCCACAGGCTTTTACCAAAGTGAGAGTAGGCAAGGCAGTTGTGATGAACCAGATCCTGCGGCACCATCGGGATCCCCGCCCGCGCCAGATACGCCGGCGTCGCACAGATCACCGACCGGCAGCGGTGCAGCGGCCGGGCAATCAGGTTCGGTTCCAGCTGGGCCGTAATACGCAGGGCCAGATCGATGCGCTCTTCCACCAGGTTAACCCGCTGATTACTGATGTGCAGGTCGATACGCACCAGGGGGTAACGCTGCTGAAAGTCGGTCAGCGCCGCCATCAGCACGCTCTGCCCCAGCGACAGCGAGCAGGAGACCCGCAGCAGGCCGGACAGCGCTTCCCCTTCAGGCTGGTTGCTGAGTTCAATTTCGGCGGCCAGCGCCATCATCTGCTGGCAGCGGGCCAGCGCATGTTCTCCGGCCGGTGTCAGGCTCAGACGCCGCGTGCTGCGGTGCAGAAGGCGTGCGCCAGCCCAGCTCTCCATCTGGCTGAGATAGCGCGTGACCATCGCGCGTGAGATATCCAGGGTTTGCGCCGCCGCCGACAGGCTGCCGCGCTGGACAATGGTAATAAAGACCTTCGCCGCCGTGATGCGATCCATAATCTGTCCGATATATGCAACAATCTGTTGCCTGATAGTCGGTTTATCTGCTGTATTTTGCAACCTACACTGATGTCTTTCCCGTAATCAGGTAGCTCATCATGAAAACCCGTCTGACGTTCCTGCTGGCCATGACCGCCAGCGCACCGTTGTATGCCGCAGAAACGCTGAATCTGGAGGTCTATAACCCGGGCGAAGCCAGCATGTTCGCCGTCTCCAGCGAAATCATCTCCGGCCCGCATGAGGTGGTGCTGATCGATGCCCAGTTCCAGCGTAATGACGCTGAAGCCCTGGTGAAGCGCATCAAAGCCACCGGCAAGCGGCTGACCACGGTCTTTATCAGCCAGTCCGATCCGGATTTTTACTTTGGCCTGGAGACCATTAAGCAGGCATTCCCGCAGGCAAAAATTCTCGCCACGGCGGCTACGGTTGATCTGATTAAGCAATCGAAAGACGGTAAGCTGGCGTTCTGGGGTCCAAAAATGGGGGCGAATGCGCCACAGTCGCTGGTAGTGCCTGAGGTATTAACCGGCAACAGTTTCCGTGTCGATGGTGAAACCATCGAGGTGAAAGGCATTGACGGCCCGCAGCCGCAGAATACGTATCTGTGGGTGCCCGCGCTGAAAACGGTGATGGGCGGCGTGGTGGTGTATGGCAATAATATCCACGTCTGGATGGCTGACGCCCAGACGCCTGCTGAACGTTCCGCATGGCAGCAGAAGCTGGAAGCGATTCAGGCTCTGAAGCCGGTGCGCGTGGTGCCGGGACATTTCCTGCCGGGCGCAGCCGAGACGCTGGCGTCAGTTCATTTCACCCAACAGTATCTGAAAACCGCTGAGGCCGTGCTGGCTGAAAGTCAGGATGCCGCCAGCTATACGGCCGCGATGAAAACCCGGTATCCGGCACTGAAGGAAGCCTCAAGTCTGGAGCTGAGTGCAAAAGTGCTGAAAGGCGAGATGAAGTGGCCGCAGTAAGCGGATAACAGGGCGTAGCGGGTCGGCCTTTATCTGGCCGCACCGCTATCCGAGCCCTCAGGCGATATTCAGATACTTGTGCGTCTGCATCGACAGCCGCCAGTTGCGCGCGATACAGGTTTCAATACAGAGTTTCGTCGCATCCGCCTTCTGGCTGATAGGCTGCAGCGCGATAATCCGCGCTTTATCATCACTCAGGGTCGCCAGCAACGCATCCAGCGCATCCACGTCGCGCTGACGCGCCACCGGATGCTTGACCTCATCTGCCCGCACCAGCGCCTGGTTCAGCACGTCATAGCCGCCACGCATGTTCACCTTGGGCGACACGGTCACCCAGGTGTCCGGTGTACAGCGCACTTCGTGGGTGCCGCTGGTTTCGATCTGGCAGCCGAAGCCCTGCTGCTGAAGGGCGGCGGTCAGCGGGGTCAGATCGTGAATGCAGGGCTCACCGCCGGTGATGACAATATGCTTTGCCGTCCAGCCGTGCTGGCGGATCACGTCGATTAACGCCTGCGCATCGGCCGCCCCCCAGGCATCGGTTTCCACGGTTTTCAGCAGGATATCTCCCAGCGATGTCTCCCGATCGGCCAGCTTATCCCAGGTATGCTTGGTATCACACCAGCTGCAGCCCACCGGGCATCCCTGCAGGCGGATAAAAATTGCCGGAACGCCGGTATAAAGACCTTCGCCCTGCAACGTCTGGAACATTTCATTTATCGGGTACTGCATTAACATCTCGACTGGTGGCTAAAATACGGGCGCAGATTATGGCAGATTGACAGAAGAAGACCAAACAAAGCGTGCCAGTCATTGCACTGGGGTTGACCGCCGCCCTGAAAAGGCGACGGTCAGACAGATCTAGAACGTTTCCCAGTGACCCTCATTCTGCACGGTGACGTTACGCGGTGCGGCCAGGCGGGGCGTTTTCAACGCTGGCGCGACATGACGGATCGCTGCAGCGTTCTGTGAGCCGATTTTAAACACCGCCACAGCCTGAGACAGCAGGCTGGCCTGCTCTTCCAGCGAAGCCGATGCCGCTGCCGACTCCTGCACCAGCGCGGCGTTCTGCTGGGTGACCCGATCCATTTCGGTCACCGCCAGGCCAATCTGGTCGATACCCCGGCTCTGTTCATCCGAGGCAGAGGAAATTTCCCCCATAATATCGGTGACGCGGACCACCGCACTGACGATGTCCGTCATGGTGTCCCCCGCCGTCGCAACCTGCTGCGAACCGGCGTCGACGCGGTTAACGGAGTCCTCGATCAGCGTTTTAATTTCTTTGGCGGCCTGTGCGCTGCGCTGGGCAAGGTTACGTACTTCCCCGGCGACCACGGCAAAACCGCGACCCTGCTCACCGGCCCGTGCCGCTTCCACTGCCGCATTGAGCGCCAGAATATTGGTCTGGAAGGCGATGCCGTCGATCACGCTGGTGATATCGGCAATCTTCTTCGAGCTGCCGGCGATCTCCTGCATGGTTTTCACCACCCCGTCGACCACCCGGCCTCCTTTCGCCGCCGTCTCCGAGGCATTTTTGGCCAGCTGGGACGCCTGACGGGCATTTTCTGCGTTTTGCTTCACGGTGGCAGTCAACTCTTCCATACTCGCCGCCGTTTGCTCCAGAGAAGCCGCCTGCTGCTCGGTACGGGAAGAGAGGTCGTTGTTACCCTGCGAAATTTCACTGGCTCCGGTGTAGATGGCATTGGAACTGTCGCGCACGTTACCCACAGTGGCGACGAGCGACTGCTGCATCTGTGTCAGGTTACTGGCCAGCAGCCCCATTTCACTGCGTCCGTCCACCACAAGGGTTTCAGAAAGATCACCGGCGGCGATGCGCTGGATATGCACCAGCAGCTGTTTCAGCGGCGTCAGCAGGACACGTTTGATCACCACCCAGACCGAAGCAACCAGCACCAGCAGCACCAGAATTACCGCGCCCAGCGTCCATACCATATGGCTGTAGCCTTCGTGGTTATCCGTGACCCCGACTGCCAGCAGTTTACTGTTCTGCTCCCGCCAGCCGTCATAATTTTTTTCCAGGTCATCCTGCGCTTTCTGCGCTTCCAGATTACCGTAGGCCTCGTAATTATTTGCGCCCAGGAACTGGATGGACTGCTTCATGGTGTCAAACATCAGCTGATAGCTGCTGACGATGGCCTCATCCAGCGCCGGGTTTTGCCCGTCGACCGTGGGATAACTTTTATAGCGGGCAAAATGCTGTCCAGCGTCGTCCAGCGTTTCCGTCGCCTGGCCCAGCAGCTTTTCTATTGCCGCCATGGACGCAGGATCGGTCTGCTTTTTGAGGATACGGATTGCGACCCGGTTAATGGTCACACGTGTTTTGACCAGTGTCTGCCAGGCATCACTCAGCTGTCCCTGCTGTTCGGTCAAAATACTGGCACGGGTGAAGTTGGCCTTGTCCTGGCTGATGGCATTAAAGGAGAGCGCGCTGGAGACGAGCAATAACGCGCTGAAAACGATCAGCATGATAACGATGCTGGTGACGACTTTTATATTCTTAAGCATGGTGCGCACTCTGTCATGGGGTTAGCCCGGTAACAGCTAATATCGGTACAAAGTGCGCTTTACTTTAAATAATTACAAAACCCCGTGAGCGGCCATTTTCTGGCCGCCCGCATTGATAAGTTACATAAACCTTTTCTCGTGCATCTGCACCATCGCCTGCTTCGCGACGTCCTTCGCCCCACTGAGGGTAAAGTGTCCGTAGTCATTCGAGGTCGGATGGCCGTCAGAGGCCAGGCCACGGCAAACGTTCCCCGGACAGACTATCGAATAGACCGATATATAAGGCGTCCCCTGCTGCGCCATGGCCGCCCGCATTCGGGCATCCGTCCCTCTGACCTCTTTTTTAATCGAGGATGCCACCAAATCTTTGCGCCCGTCCGTCTGGTACGCCAGCAGGTCGGGCAGCGCCTCCGTGTACTCGACAGTAGGCCCCATCACAATGATATTGTCAGAGCGCGACTTCAGATGGTCAAGGGTGGCGCGCAGCGGAGCAATATCCTCCGGTGCCCAACGTGCCGAAATAATAATGCCGTCAATGTGATGCCCGGGGATCCACTCATCGTAGACGTAATCGACCAGTCTGGTGCAGGGATTACGCAGATCCTGTTTGTAGAGCGGCTTACAGCCCGCTGAGGTTGCCTGGATCACATTCACCCCCTCGCCCGCAGCCAGACTGACGGCACGCCACAGATGGGCAGCGTGGCTGTCGCCGATCATCACGTAGTTCTTCGCCGTACTGGAAGTCTTCAGGCAGAATTCACGGTTAAAGGGCTTGTCCTCTTCGTTTTTCCCATCCACAAAGCACTGGCCCCGGCGGTACTGGTAGTCAAACTCAGGCATTTTGCTGTATTCGGAATACTGCGCCAGCGCCAGCGCTTCCGCTGAAAACTGCCCCGAGCTGTTACTGATATGCCCTTTATACACCGCACCGCTGGCCATCACTGCCAGACCCATGACCGATGCCGTCACAATACGCCCCGGCGATACCCAGGCAAGACGGTAACGGAAGGGGATCTCAATCAGATAGCGTGAGGCAACGGCAAGACCGAAAGTCAGAGCCAGGATCACCAGCTCACGTACTCCGGGTTCGATGTTAAAGAACATACGCGAGTAGACAATAATCGGCCAGTGCCACAGATACAGGCAGTAGGAGATCATACCGATGTACACCACCGGCTTCAGCGCCAGCAGACGCGAGACCACCGACTGCTGGCCCGCAAGGATAATCAGGAAGCTGCCGAGGCAGGGATAGAGCGCATTCCACGCCGGGAACGGCAGAGTGGTATCCAGCCACAGGAAGCCAAACAGAATCAACCCCAGCCCGGCCAGACTCATGCCGTGTTTCAGCGCGGCACTGTAGTGAGCTGTTTTCGCCTCCAGCCCGGCGATAGCGATAATCCCACCGAGCGCCAGTTCCCAGGCGCGGGTCGGCAGCATATAGAAGGTAAAGGTCGGCTTGCGTGTCACGCCGTATATACTCAGCAGCAGTGACCCGGCAATCACCAGCAGCATCACCTGCGTGGTGCGGTGGCGGAAGAGTCGGATCACCAGCAGCAGCACGACCGGGAAGAGGATATAGAACTGTTCCTCCACCGCCAGCGACCAGGTGTGCAGCAGCGGTTTCAGATCGGCCGGCCCGTCAAAATAGCCCGTGGTCTTCCAGAAAAAGATATTCGAGACAGACAGCAGCGCCGCCAGCGCGCTGTTGCTCAGGTCGGTGAACTGCGCAGGCAGCAGATGGTAGTAGCCAAAGATCATTGTCGCCAGCAGCACGACAAACAGCGGCGGCAGAATGCGCAGGCAGCGGCGCTTATAAAAATCCAGCCAGGAGAAATTATCGCTGATGGCGCTGTTATAAATGATGCCGCAGATCAGATAGCCGGAAATAACAAAGAAGATATCCACGCCGGTAAACCCACCGGGTATCCCCCCGATCCCCATGTGGTAAGCGATAACGGGTAGCACGGCGAGTGCGCGAAGCCCGTCAACATCAGCACGGTATTTCATATTTCCTGATCCTGATTACAAATAGTGACCAGGAATTTACACAAAATAACCGCATAAAACGCCCCGTAACAGATAACCAGGATTTTTCCGCATCAGGCAAAATTCAGTTAACGCTTTGAAAAATAAAAATAAACAAAAAAAAGCCCCGTCCGGAGACGGGGCTTTTCAGATTATCCTCAGCCGGATGAGCGGCTCAGAAAATCAGCAGCTTACTGACCTTTAACTTCTTTCAGGCCATTGAACGGCGCACGGTTGCCCAGCGCTTCTTCAATACGGATCAGCTGGTTGTACTTAGCAACACGGTCAGAACGGCTCATCGAACCGGTTTTGATCTGGCCCGCTGCAGTACCTACCGCCAGGTCAGCGATAGTGGCATCTTCGGTTTCACCTGAACGGTGAGAGATCACCGCAGTGTAGCCCGCATCTTTTGCCATTTTGATCGCAGCCAGGGTTTCGGTCAGAGAACCGATCTGGTTGAATTTGATCAGGATGGAGTTAGCGATGCCTTTATCGATACCTTCTTTCAGGATCTTGGTGTTGGTAACGAACAGGTCGTCGCCCACCAGCTGGATTTTGTCGCCCAGCACTTCGGTCTGGTATTTGAAGCCAGCCCAGTCAGATTCGTCCAGACCGTCTTCGATAGAGACGATTGGGTACTGTTTGGTCAGGTCTTCAAGGAAGTGAGTGAACTCTTCAGACGTGAAGGCTTTGTTGCCTTCGCCAGCCAGCACATATTTGCCGTCTTTGTAGAATTCAGAGGCTGCACAGTCCATCGCCAGGGTGATGTCTTTACCCAGAACGTAGCCCGCTTCTTTTACCGCTTCAGCGATAACAGCCAGTGCTTCGGCGTTAGAACCCAGGTTTGGCGCGTAGCCACCTTCGTCACCAACCGCAGTACCCATACCTTTAGACTTCAGCACTTTTGCCAGGGTGTGGAACACTTCAGAACCCATACGAACCGCTTCTTTCAGCGTTTTCGCGCCAACTGGCTGGATCATGAATTCCTGGATATCGACGTTGTTGTCGGCGTGCTCGCCGCCGTTGATGATGTTCATCATTGGCAGTGGCATAGAGAACTTGCCTGGGGTGCCGTTCAGTTCAGCGATGTGCTCGTACAGTGGCATGCCTTTCGCTGCCGCTGCGGCTTTCGCTGCCGCCAGAGAAACGGCCAGGATGGCGTTAGCACCAAACTGTGATTTGTTCTCAGTACCGTCCAGATCGATCATGATCTTATCGATGTTGGCCTGGTCTTTCGCGTCTTTACCGGTGACCGCGTCAGCGATTGGACCGTTAACTGCGGCAACCGCTTTGGTCACGCCTTTACCCAGGAAACGAGATTTGTCACCGTCACGCAGTTCCAGCGCTTCGCGGGAACCAGTAGAAGCCCCTGATGGCGCTGCTGCCAGACCAACAAAGCCGCCTTCAAGGTGAACTTCAGCTTCAACGGTCGGGTTTCCACGGGAGTCGATGATTTCACGACCGATGACTTTTACGATTTTGGACATTAGTTTTTCCTCAGTACAAGTTAGCTTAAACTTAGACGCACCTCTTGAAGCCATGCGGTTTCAAGAGGTTATGAAAACACTTATTTTGCCAAACGCTTCTGGTACTCGCTGGCGGCTTTAACAAAGCCACTGAACAGCGGGTGCCCGTCTCGGGGTGTTGAGGTGAATTCCGGATGGAACTGACACGCAACAAACCAGGGGTGGTCAGGAAGCTCAATGATCTCCACCAGCTGGTCATCCCCTGAGCGGCCTGCCACACGTAAACCAGCCGCTTCAATCTGCTTCAATAGCATATTGTTGACTTCATAACGATGACGGTGACGCTCAACGATAGTGTCAGAGCCATACAGCTTCTGCACCAGGCTGTTTTCGGTCAGTTGGCACTGCTGGCTGCCCAGACGCATGGTCCCGCCCAGATCGCTCTGTTCAGAACGCTGCTCAACGTTGCCGTCTTCGTCACGCCATTCGGTGATCAGCGCGACAACCGGGTACTTACAGTCAGGGACGAACTCGGTTGAGTTCGCGCCCGGCATGTTCGCCACGTTGCGGGCAAACTCCATCAACGCCACCTGCATTCCCAGGCAAATACCCAGGTAAGGGATGTTGTTTTCGCGGGCGTACTGCGCGGTCATCAGTTTACCTTCCACGCCGCGATAGCCGAAACCGCCAGGAATAAGGATAGCATCCAGATTCTTCAGCACTTCAACACCACGGGTTTCGACATCCTGAGAGTCAATAAGTTTGATATTGACGGTCACGCGATTTTTCAGGCCGCCGTGCTTCAGGGCTTCAATCACGGACTTATAGGCATCCGGCAGCTCGACATATTTGCCGACCATCCCGATGGTGACTTCACCTCCGGGGTTAGCTTCTTCATAAATCACCTGCTCCCACTCGGCCAGATTGGCTTCCGGGGCATTCAGGTTGAAGCGCTTGCAGATGTAGTCATCCAGGCCCTGCGATTTCAGCATGCCCGGGATTTTATAAATGGAGTCAACGTCTTTCAGCGAGATAACCGCTTTTTCAGGCACGTTACAGAACAGGGCAATTTTCGCACGCTCATTTGCCGGAACGGCACGGTCTGAACGGCAAATCAGCACATCTGGCTGAATACCGATAGAGAGCAGTTCTTTCACCGAGTGCTGAGTAGGCTTGGTTTTCACTTCGCCCGCTGCTGCCATGTACGGCACCAGCGTCAGGTGCATGTAGATCGTGTGCTCACGGCCCACGTCTACCGCCATCTGGCGGATCGCCTCAAGGAACGGCAGGGATTCGATGTCACCCACGGTGCCACCAATTTCCACCAGCACCACATCGTGGCCTTCGCCGCCTTCGATGATACGTTCTTTGATAGCATTGGTAATGTGTGGGATCACCTGAATGGTCGCGCCCAGGTAGTCACCGCGACGTTCTTTGCGCAGCACTTCTGAGTAGATTCGACCTGTGGTGAAGTTGTTACGGCGGCTCATCTTAGTACGGATGAAACGCTCGTAGTGGCCAAGATCCAGATCGGTCTCCGCCCCGTCATCGGTGACGAAGACTTCACCGTGCTGGGTGGGACTCATGGTACCTGGATCCACGTTAATGTACGGGTCCAGCTTCATGATGGTCACGTTAAGACCACGCGCTTCAAGGATAGCGGCCAGGGAAGCTGCGGCAATGCCTTTACCCAGAGAGGAAACGACCCCGCCGGTCACAAATATATAGTTCGTTGTCATGCTGAACCTGAGAATGTAGGTTTAAAGACGATGGAATGGATAACCAGGACGGGAAAATAGTATACCCGAAACACCCCGTGGCGACAATTGATCGTTTCCGGTTGTGTGTTTCCCACCGCATTTACCGCCATGAGATTACCTGAATATCCGCCCCAGGAGGTTGATGCACGTCACACTTTTGTTGAATCGTGTCAGCCCATTATTCCTCTGCTTTCACCACCTGCCACGCGGCCTCCATCTCTTCCAGCGTGGCCTGCTGCATCGTCATGCCCTGTGCGGCGATAATCTGTTCCACCCGGCGAAAACGGCGTTCAAATTTGTTGTTGGCCTTTTGCAGCGCGGTTTCGGCTTTACTGCCGAGATGTCGTGACAGATTCACCGTGGCGAACAGCAGGTCGCCGATCTCCTCTTCCAGCTTGTCCTGGTCTATCACCGCCTGCTGCGCTTCGTGCATGACTTCATCGATCTCTTCATGCACTTTGTCCAGCACCGGGCCGAGGGTAGTCCAGTCGAAACCGACGTTGCTGCAGCGCTTCTGAATTTTATGCGCGCGCATCAGCGCCGGTAACGCCTGCGGAATATCATCCAGCGCAGAGTGCTGGGCTTTCCCGGCCCGCTCGTCGCTTTTAATCTGCTCCCAGTTCACCAGCACCTCAGCGCTGCCGCTGACCTGAGCGTCGGCAAAAATGTGTGGATGACGGCGTTCGAGTTTGTCGCTGATGGCGCTGCAGATATCATCAAAGTTAAAGCGCCCCTCTTCCTGTGCCATCTGGGCATAGAACACGACCTGGAACAGCAGATCCCCAAGTTCTCCGCGCAGATCGTCGAAGTCAGCGCGGTTAATCGCATCGATGACTTCATAGGTTTCTTCAAGGGTATAAGGGGCGATGGAAGCAAAGGTCTGCTGGCGATCCCACGGGCAGCCGCTTTCCGGATCGCGCAGGGTTTTCATGATGCCCAGCAGGCGATCGAGAGAAGTCATAATTTCATCCATTTACGTCGTTTTTGGTTTGGCAGGCCTGATGGGGTTTTACAACAGACCACGTCGTGGCGTTACTGGCGCAGGCAGTTTGTTCACCGACAGCGCGCAATCCCCCTGGTCATATACACGAGTATGTGACCAGGGGTGAGCACTGCCGGAGGACAACATGGCAACTGACAGATCAATGTAATCGTCTGGCGTCGATGATGTCCGGCACCTGGTTGAGCCGGGCAATCACCCGTCCCAGCACCTGTTGGTTGTATATCTCAATATCCATATCGATGGTGGCCAGCTGCTTCTTCGTATCGCTGTGGCTGGAGACCCCCAGCACGTTCACCTTTTCATTTGCCAGAATGGTGGTGATATCACGCAGCAGACCACTGCGATCGTTGGCGGTAACGCGCACCACCAGCGAATAACCGCTGGAATAAGTTTCCCCCCAGACCGCATCGACGATACGTTCCGGCGCATGTGACATCAGGTCAGCCAGCTGATCGCAGTCGGCGCGGTGGATCGAGATACCGCGTCCCTGGGTGATAAACCCGGTGATATCATCGCCGGGGATCGGCTGGCAGCAGCGGGCAATATGGTGCATCAGATTGCCGACGCCTTCCACCACCACGCGGCCACTCTCTTTACTGCGCGGCACGCTGTTAGAGGTTTTCTGCGTCAGCTTCTGCAACGCCTCGCGGTCCTCTTCCTCGGCGCTGGGCTTATTCAGCTTCGACTGAAGGAAGTTGCTCATCTGATTCAGGCGGATATCGCCGCCGCCAATGGCCGCCAGCAGTTCGTCCAGCGAGTTGAAGTTGTAACGCGGCAGCAGCAGCTTTTCAGCATCTTTCAGATTGATATCAAGGTGATCCAGCTCGCTGTCGAGGATCTGGCGGCCGGCAATAATATTCTTGTCGCGGTCCTGCTTACGGAACCAGGCATGAACCTTGGAGCGCCCCCGGCTGGTGGTGATATAGCCTAAGTTCGGGTTCAGCCAGTCGCGGCTTGGGTTCGGCTGCTTCTGGGTAATGATGTCTATCTGGTCGCCCATCTGCAGCTGGTAGGTGAACGGCACGATGCGTCCGCCAATCTTCGCACCGATGCAGCGGTGGCCGATATCACTGTGGATATGGTAAGCGAAATCCAGCGGCGTCGAACCGGCCGGCAGGTCAACCACGTCACCTTTCGGAGTAAACACATACACCCGATCGTCGAATACCTGACTGCGCACCTCGTCGAGCATCTCGCCCGAGTCCGCCATCTCTTCCTGCCAGGTGATCAGCTTGCGCAGCCAGGCAATGCGCCCTTCATGACCGGAAGCGCCGCGTGCGCTGCCGCCAGCGGCCGCCCCTTCTTTGTACTTCCAGTGCGCGGCTACGCCCAGTTCGGCATCTTCGTGCATCTGACGGGTGCGGATCTGAATTTCAACGGTTTTACCCTTTGGCCCCAGCACCACGGTGTGAATGGACTGATAGCCGTTTGGCTTGGGATTGGCGACGTAATCGTCGAACTCGCTCGGCAGATGGCGATAGAGCGTGTGGACAATCCCCAGCGCGCCGTAGCAGTCCTGCAGCCGTTCGGCCACGATGCGCACGGCTCGCACATCAAACAGTTCATCGAAGGCCAGGGATTTTTTCTGCATCTTGCGCCAGATGCTGTAGATATGTTTCGGGCGGCCATAGACCTCGGCTTTCACCCCCTCTTTCACGATCTCGGTGCGCAGCGACTGAACGAAGGTATCTATATAGTCTTCACGATCAATGCGGCGCTCGTGCAGCAGTTTGGCGATGCGCTTATATTCATCCGGGTGCAGATAGCGGAAGCAGAAGTCTTCCAGCTCCCATTTTAACTGACCGATGCCCAGACGGTTGGCCAAAGGGGCGTAGATATTGGTGCACTCTTTCGCCGCCAGTACCCGCTCGTCTTCCGGTGCGTCTTTGACTTCACGCAGGTGGGCAATACGCTCCGCCAGCTTGATGACCACGCAGCGGAAATCTTCCACCATCGCCAGCAGCATCCGGCGGACGTTATCGACCTGCTCAGAGGCCATTGAATCATTGTGGGTGGCTTTTAACTGACGGATGGCATCCATATCACGCACGCCGTGCACCAGCGAAACGATAGCTTTACCGTGCTGCTCTTCTAACAGGGCTTCACTGACCACACCGGCATCGGCCAGCGGGAACAGTAGCGAGGCGCAGAGCGTTTCACAGTCCATACTGAGCATCGACAGGATCTCCACCATCTCAACACCGCGCCACAGGAGCAGTGCAGCATCAGGGTGACCCTGGGTTGTCGCTTCACAGTAGCGCCAGGTTTCGGCCAGTCGTTCACATGACTGCTGGTTGGAGATCCCCAGACTGGTGATCCATTGGTCGAGCGCAAACTCGCCAGCCGTGTTCAGATGTGCACTTCTTACCGCAACCATATCCTCTCCTGGCATCGCCTCTGTTCAGGGGCTTATTTTCGGCTAAACGCGCCATGGACCCCGCCTGCCGACAGGTTCCCCCCCGACGCACAGCCGCATCCGATCCTGTAGGTAGCCGGACCGCAGTCATACCTGACTGTCCCGGGTTTGTGTCGTGACATTATACGCAGCCTTGACCGCTAATGCTGCACTGCCAGCGATACCTGCGACATTTTCGGCCATATTTTCCCGATAATGGGACAAAACTTCCAATACTATCCGCAGAGCCATCCCCGTTCAGCGGGTGGCTGCCGTCATAGCTTAGGCTTATGCGAAAATTGTTCCAGTTTTTGCGGAAAATAGTCCCTGATATTCAGAAATCTCGCATAAATCTGCATCTGCCCGCAGTCTGAAGGCCCGCGATAGGGGCGCAGTCTGGAGAATTCTGCCGGTGAAATCCGTGACAATCATAGCATCGCGGACAAAATGCCTTAAGTCCGGGCGTCATCATGGGGCAACGGCTATCTTTTTACCGCACGCATTTGGTCATTGTTTCTTTGATGTTCACACGTCATCATTATCAGCAGGAACAATCGGGCATCACCTGCCGGTGGACGTCTGTAACTGGCCTGACAGACCCCAATGCGCCAGGGACGGCACAGCGCGCATCGCCGCAAACAGGGAATACTATGACCAAATACAGCCTGCGGGCTCGAATGATGATCTTAATTCTGGCTCCGACGCTGATGATCGGTCTGCTGCTCTCGACCTTTTTCGTTGTTAACCGTTACAACGAACTCCAGAGCCAGCTGACTGATGCCGGAGTGAATATCATCGAACCGCTGGCCGTTTCCAGTGAATATGGCATGACCTTTCACAGCCGCGAGTCCGTCCGTCAGCTGGTCAGCCTGCTGCACCGTCGCCACTCCGATATTGTGCGGGCAATTTCCGTTTTTGATGACCATAACCAGCTGTTTGTCACCTCAAACTATCACCAGACGCCGGACCTGCTGCGGCTGCCGGATAATACGCCGTTAACAACGCGCTACATGAAGGAGCGCCACGGCAACTCGGTGATCCTGCGTACGCCGATCCTGTCGGAAACCTACTACCCGGATGAATCACCGGGGCAGGACGCCAAACCCACCGGAAACCCCCTCGGGTACGTTGCTATTGAGCTGGATTTACAGTCGGTCCGGCTTCAGCAGTATAAAGAAGTGTTTATCTCCACTCTGCTGCTGCTGCTGTGCCTGTGTATTGCCATGGTGTTTGCCTACCGCCTGATGCGTGATGTCACCGGACCGATTCGCAATATGGTCAGCACCGTTGACCGCATCCGCCGGGGCCAGCTCGACAGCCGCGTGGAAGGCCATATGCTCGGTGAGCTGGACGTCCTGAAGAACGGCATTAATTCCATGGCGATGTCGCTGACCGCCTATCACGAAGAGATGCAGCAGAATATCGACCAGGCCACCTCCGATCTGCGTGAGACGCTGGAGCAGATGGAGATCCAGAACGTTGAGCTGGACCTGGCGAAAAAACGCGCGCAGGAAGCGGCACGTATCAAGTCAGAGTTCCTGGCCAATATGTCGCATGAGCTGCGCACGCCATTAAACGGGGTGATCGGCTTTACCCGCCAGACGCTGAAAACCACGCTGAACTCCACCCAGCGCGACTATCTGCATACCATCGAACGCTCAGCGAACAATTTATTAAGCATTATCAATGATGTACTCGACTTTTCGAAGCTGGAAGCCGGAAAACTGATCCTCGAAACCATTCCCTTCCCGCTGCGTGCCACCCTGGATGAAGTGGTGGTACTGCTGGCGCAGTCAGCGCATGAAAAAGGGCTGGAGCTGACGCTGAATATTCAGGGCGACGTCCCGGATAACGCCATCGGCGATCCGCTGCGCATGCAGCAGATCATCGTCAACCTGCTGGGGAATGCGATCAAATTCACCGAACGCGGCAATATTGATATTCGCGTTGAAAAGCGCGCCCTGAGCAACAACCGCATGGAGCTGGAAGTCCAGATCCATGACAGCGGCATCGGCATTTCCGAGAAGCAGCAGTCACAGCTGTTCCAGGCTTTCCGCCAGGCAGATGCCAGCATTTCACGCCGCCACGGCGGCACCGGGCTGGGGCTGGTGATCACCCAGAAGCTGGTGAACGAAATGGGCGGGGAAATCTCCTTCCATAGCCGCCTGAACCACGGGTCCACCTTCTGGTTCCACGTTAACCTGGCGCTGAACCCAAATGCCGCCAGCGATCCGCGCGTGATGGACTGTATTGAAGGACAGCGGATGGCCTACGTTGAGCCAAACGCAACGGCAGCGAAAGCCCTGCTGGATATGCTGGAGGCGACGCCGATGAAAATCAGCTACAGCCCGTCACTCAGCGACCTTCCGGACGAACACTACGACGTACTGCTGATGGGGCTACCGGTGGCCGATCAGCACAGCCTGGAGATGAGCAGTGAGCAGCTGCAGCCGATTCTGCAACGAGCCGGCAGCGTGATCATGGCGCTACCGTTCCAGATGCAGGTCTACGCAGAAGAACTGAAAGGCCGAGGCGTGACCGCCTGTCTGATCAAGCCGATATCCATGACCCGCCTGATCCCGCTGCTGGTCGATCACCATCGTCGTGATACGCTGCCGCTGCCAGAGCGTCCCCGCCTGCCGTTACGCGTGATGGCGGTAGATGATAACCCGGCTAACCTCAAACTGATTGGAGCCCTGCTGGAAGAACAGGTGGCAGAGATCGTCCTGTGCGACAGCGGAGAAGCCGCCATTACTCAGGCGCGTCAGCAGCATCTGGATATCATCCTGATGGATATTCAGATGCCGGAGATCGACGGTATCCGCGCCAGTGAAGTGATACGCGCCCTGCCCCAGCATGCCAATACGCCCATTGTCGCCGTGACGGCACATGCGCTGGACGGTGAGCGTGAGCAGCTGATCAAGGCCGGGATGAATGACTACCTGGCCAAACCGATCGACGAACAAAAACTCAGCCGCCTGCTGGCCCGCTATACGCCAGGAGGACAGCGGACGTTACCGAAGGTGATTGAAGTTCCCGCCTCGCTCGACTGGGCGCTGGCGCTGCGTCAGGCGGCGAATAAGCCCGATCTGGCGCGCGACCTGTTACAGATGCTGGTGGACTTCCTGCCGGAGGTGCAGGCGCTGGTTGAGCAGTATATGGCCGAGGATAACCCGGATGCGCTGAGTGATATCATCCATAAACTGCATGGCAGCGCCAGCTACAGCGGTGTGCCGCGCATGAAACAGCTCTGCCTGCAGCTGGAGCAGAGCCTGCGCCACAGCCGGGATCTGACACAGGTTGAACCGGAGCTTTTCGAGCTGTTGGATGAGATGCAGAACGTAGCGCGGCTGGCAAAAGAACGTCTGAAGCTGTAAGGCTCTGACGGTGGGCATGCCACACCGTCAGAGACAACACGCAGGGATGGGGTCCGTTGCTAGCCGAGGCGTTTCGCCCACGCCTCTACCCAGGGTGACGTCACCTCTTCCGGTTCCGGGTGTTCCGTTGCATCGACCAGCAGCATCTCGCCAACGCGAACCGCTTGCTGATCCTGCAGTAGTTCCGCAAACTTTTTACCTCCGCCGCAGAAGTCATCGTAGCTGCTGTCTCCCAGCGCAATAATGCCGTAACGCAGGGTGGGCTGATAGCCGAGCTTATCTTTGATGCCGTTGTACAGCGAGACTATGCTGTCCGGCAGATCGCCCTGACCGGTAGTAGAGGTGACCACCAGCGTGACCTGCTCTGCGTAGCGCTGCCAGTCTTCCAGCGTCGGATCGTCAAAAATTTTCACCTGATGGCCACCAGCCACCAGCAGGGGTTCCGCTTCTTCTGCCACTAACAGGGCATTACCGTAAACGGTACCGACAAAAATGCCTACCTCAGCCATGCTTTTCTCCATTATTAATGCTGATTGTTATTCACTATCCTGCGGGCTTTGCGCCGCGAACTCAACCCGCGGCACGTCAGGGAGGCAATGCTGCCAGCCGAACCGGGCCATCGCCGATTGCCAGACGCCATCCAGCCCGGCACAAAGCCGCAGGGGGTCACCGGTAACCGGATGGGTCAGGAGCAGCTCGCTGGCGTGCAGCATCAGACGATTCATACCAAAATGGGCTGCCGCAGCCCGGTTCTGCTTGAGATCGCCGTGGGCGCTGTCACCAATGATCGGGTGTCGCAGATGGGTCATATGACGCCGGAGCTGATGCTTACGCCCGGATTCAGGCTTCATCTCCACCAGCGAATAGCGCGTGGTCGGGTACGGACCGGCCGGAACCGGCTGTTCGACGGTAACCAGTCCGCGCCAGTGCGTGACGGCTGGCTGCGGCGCTTTCTCTGGTTGGCTGAATTTATCAGCAATTTTATCCAGCTCTTCGGTCAGCGCATACTCCAGCCGATCCTCACCTTCCAGCCAGCCGCGCACTACGGCATGATAGGTTTTTTGCAGCTGGTGCTGCTCAAACTGCTGAGAAAGCAGGCGCGCAACCTCGCTGGAGAGCGCCATCAGCAGAACGCCGGAGGTGGGCCTGTCCAGACGATGTACGGTAAACACATTCTGCCCGATCTGGTCGCGCACCGTCTGCATCACAAACTGCGTTTCATGACGATCCAGCCAGCTGCGGTGTACCAGCCAGCCGGAGGGTTTATTGACCGCCACCAGCCACTGATCCTGGTAAATAATCTCCAGCATCAGTTGGGCGACTCAAACAGCTGGTCAAGCGCATTTAAACGGTGCAGCAGCTGGGCACGTTCAGGGATCTCGCCCTCCAGCCAGACTTCATAATAGGGGGCAATGGCCAGCGAAACCGGTAATTCGGCCTGGGCATCCAGCAGCGCCTGCATTCGTGGCAGAAAAACCCACTGCAGCCACTGCAGGGGCGTCATAGTATCAACACAGAAAGGTTCCGTGCTGGCAAACGCCTCGCTATTGGGGGCTATCGCCTGCCAGAGACCGGCGGTTTTAAGCTGCGTTTCAATCGCCAGCAATCGTTCCTGAACCTGCTGTTCACGCATCATGAGCAACCTCCTGATTAGGCTTCGGGGATAATGAGCGCAAAGCATATCACTGGCGCTGCACAGGGCAAAAATTTCAACAAAAAAAGGGGCACTGTATAAACAGTGCCCCTGGTTCGTTTGCAGCGTTCCGGCTACCTTTATGCTCCCTGCTCATCCTTGAAAACTATTCCTGTGCTCTCCTGAGCGAAGCATCATCCTGATGCAAGTCCTTTGACATCCCTGACAACCGAATCATCCTGTTCGGTTCACATTCTCCTTCCTGGAGGTGTCCCTTACCTCATCCTGAGGTGTCCTTGCTTCTTCCCGAAGCCTATCCCTGATACATCATCCAGACGGGTCCGACTCATTCCGTGAGTGACATCATCATGATGTCTGTTCCAGTCCAGCGCATCCTTTGCGTTGGGTGCTATTCTGCCCGATCAGCATAAGCAAACAAGACACCATGACGTGCTTTTTAAACGTATTACACGCAAATATCAGCAACCGAGCTCATAACGTTATGATCTACAATATTTTTACAAAAAGAACTAATCTGATATCTGCACGATTCGAAGCGATCTCTCACAGCGTTTGTGAGAGATATCGCACACAAGGAATGGTTTTACTCTGATCAACGCTCGCTAAGAGGTTGTAAAAGAATAAGAAAGTTCTGAACTGAGGGGGCGATAACCTGGCGTTTTGTGGTACCTAACTGCTCGATAACGACTTCACCACTTATGTTACACACCGACACCACCTCCAGTTCAGACTCTGTGGTAGCGATAAAGAGCGTGGGGGCATGTTTAAGACGACGCTTCATCACCAGGTGCCCGATCAGGTTTTCCTGAACGCGCACGAAGTCATCTTCACTCCACACCTGTACAAGAGACATCCGCTGACCGGAAAAAGTTCCTTTCATGTCGCCAGAAAATTGCGCGGTGTAGAATCCGGCAACGGACGGTTGCAGTCGCAGGTCGAGCGCACGTTCAACGGCCTCAAGATTTTTCGCCAGCGTAAAGGGTTGAGGCTGCCACCAGACCTCATCCTCATGCGTGGCAACGATGCAGGGAGAAGGGATTCCGTGCAGGTCGGCACTGGCGGGCGCGTGACCATGATGCTGCTGCCAGAGATCGCAATAGCGCTGACTAAAATCGCGTAATGCCTGTGACGTTTCTTCGATCATTATTTTTTCACTCTTTGCTTGCTGAGTTACACTGACTGCCTGTGGTACTGCTTATCGTTCACGCGCCTGGCGCGCAGACAGTACCCAACCGTATTCACGCATCTGCCACGGTGGGTGTCCTAAGGTAACACAAGGTAACACCATGTCTTCATACGAGCATCATCAGGCGCTGGAAGGCCTGACCCTGGGGAAACCCACAGAATATCACGACAGCTACCAGCCCGATCTGCTGCAGGCGGTACCGCGCAGCCTTAACCGTGAGCCGCTGGGCCTCTATCCCGACAACCTGCCGTTTAATGGTGCAGATATCTGGACGCTGTATGAGCTGTCGTGGCTTAACAGCAAAGGCCTGCCACAGGTCGCGATAGGGGAAGTTACGCTGGATGCCGGAAGCGTGAACCTGATCGAATCGAAAAGCTTTAAGCTGTATCTGAACAGCTTTAATCAGACCTCTTTTGCGGACTGGGGTGATGTCCGTCAGACGCTGGAGCGTGACCTGAGCGCCTGTGCCCAGGGCAAGGTGAGCGTGGCGCTGTTCCGACTGCAGGAAATCGAAGGGCAACCTGTCGGCCGCTTTAGCGGTGAGTGCATTGATGAGCAGGACATTACGATTGATAACTATGCGTTCAGTGCTGACTACCTGCGTGATGCCACGACCGCTGAACGGGTAGAAGAGCAACTGGTGAGCCATCTGCTGAAATCAAACTGCCTGATCACCAACCAGCCTGACTGGGGCTCGGTACAAATCAGCTATCGCGGCCCCCGTATTCGCCGTGAAGCGCTGCTGCGTTATCTGGTCTCTTTCCGCAATCATAATGAGTTTCACGAACAGTGTGTTGAGCGTATTTTCAACGATATTCAGCGCTACTGTCAGCCAGAAAGTCTGACCGTGTATGCCCGCTACACGCGGCGCGGCGGGTTGGATATCAACCCGTGGCGCACTAACGATACATTTGTTGCCAGCCGTTCACGTCTGGTTCGCCAGTAAATCAGCGGCCCCGACGTTAACCTGTTGTTAAATCTCAATGAAAAAGGCTACTCTGGCTTCGGGCAGCGCGATGACGCCTTTGGCGTCTGTTCCGATACGGGGCGGCCAGAAAAAGAGTCGCCCGTGACGACGATCGCTGTAAGGGCAGACCGCCATCTGGCGGTTCGCCCGCGATGTTGCTTAAGGATATCTTTTCTCTGCGACCGCGAGGCCGTGGAGTCACTGCACACCCGGCGGGTGTAAAGGAGTTCACTTGATTACACATGTCAGCCCTCTTGGCTCAATGGATCTGCTGTCTCAGCTTGAAGTCGATATGCTGAAACGCACGGCCAGCAGCGATCTCTATCAGCTTTTCCGCAACTGCTCACTCGCTGTCCTCAACTCCGGTAGCCAGACCGACAGCAGTCAGGAACTGCTCTCCCGGTTCGAAAGTTTCGACATTAACGTGCTGCGTCGTGAGCGCGGCGTGAAGCTGGAACTGATCAATCCACCGGAAGAAGCCTTCGTTGACGGACGTATAATTCGCGCCCTGCAGGCCAACCTGTTTGCCGTACTGCGCGACATTCTTTTCCTGAACGGAAAGATCGACAATGCCGGGCGCTTCCAGCAGTTCGAAAGCGACGATCCGGTGCATATTACCAATCTGGTATTTTCTATCCTGCGCAATGCCCGCGCCCTGCACGTGGGGGAAGAGCCGAACACCGTGGTGTGCTGGGGGGGACACTCCATCAATGCCATTGAATACCAGTACTGCCGGAGCGTCGGTTCCCAGCTGGGTCTGCGCGAACTGAACATCTGTACCGGCTGTGGCCCGGGGGTGATGGAAGCCCCGATGAAAGGAGCTGCGGTAGGTCATGCCCAGCAGCGTTACCGGGACAGCCGCTTTATCGGCCTGACTGAACCCTCGATCATTGCCGCCGAACCGCCTAACCCGCTGGTTAATGAACTGATCATCATGCCGGACATTGAAAAACGTCTGGAAGCTTTTGTGCGCATCGCTCACGGTATCATTATCTTCCCGGGCGGTGTGGGCACGGCGGAAGAGCTGCTCTATCTGCTGGGTATCATGATGAACCCACACAACCACGACCAGGTGCTGCCGCTGATCCTCACCGGTCCGAAAGAGAGCGCTGATTACTTCCGCGTGCTGGACGAGTTTATCGTCAATACGCTGGGTGATGAGGCACGCAGGCATTACACCATCATTATTGATGATGCAGCAGAAGTGGCGCGGGTGATGAAAAAAGCGATGCCGAAGGTCAAAGAGTACCGTCGTGAAACAGGCGATGCCTACAGCTTTAACTGGGCGCTGCGTATTGCCCCCGATCTGCAAATGCCGTTTATGCCGAGCCATGAGAATATGGCGAATCTTAATCTTTCACCTGACCAGCCGGCCGAACAGCTGGCAGCGGCCCTGCGCCGCGCATTCTCCGGCATCGTGGCGGGAAATGTGAAGGACGTTGGTATCCAGGCCATTAAAGAGAAAGGGCCGTACAAACTGCACGGCGATCCGGAAATCATGCGACGCATGGACGATCTGCTGCAAGGGTTTGTTGCCCAGCATCGTATGAAGCTGCCGGGCAGCGCTTATATTCCCTGCTACGAAATCATTAAGTAAAAGAGCGGCCTGCGGGCCGCTCAGGGTTATCTGATGATACATCTGTTAATTATCGATGCGCTGAATCTGATCCGGCGCATTCACGCCGTACAGGGGTCCCCCTGCCAGGAAACCTGTCTGAATGCCCTGCAACAGCTGCTGCTCCACATCCGCCCGACCCACGCTGTAGCCGTCTTTGACGACGACGACCGCAGCAGCAGCTGGCGTCACCAGCTGCTGCCGGACTATAAAGCGGGACGTTCACCAATGCCGGATACGCTGCGTAATGAGATGCCGCTGTTGCGCGCGGCCTTTGCCAGCATCGGTATCGCCAGCTGGCATTCTGCGGGGGATGAGGCTGACGACCTGGCAGCGACGCTGGCCAGCAAGGTCGCCGCCGCAGGCCATCAGGCAACGATTGTCTCTACCGATAAGGGCTACTGTCAGCTGCTGGCACCGGCGATTCAAATCCGCGATTACTTTCAAAAGCGCTGGCTGGATGTGCCTTTTATTGCCGCTGAGTTTGGCGTATCCCCCGCGCAGCTGCCCGACTACTGGGGGCTGGCCGGCATCAGCAGCAGCAAAATCCCCGGCGTGGCAGGCATTGGCGGTAAAAGCGCCAGCCAGCTGCTGCAACAGTTCGTCACGCTGGAGGCGCTCTATCAGCAACTGGACCAGGTGCCGGAAAAATGGCGCAAAAAGCTGGCAGAACACCAGCAGATGGCTGAGATTTGCCGTCAGGTGGCCACGCTGAAAACTGATTTAGTGCTGGAAGGAAATCTGAAGGATTTACGTCTGCCATAAACGGCAGGATAAGAGAAAATCGGCCCGGACGCAGGGCCGATCGCAGTGACGATCGACCCTGACAGCACGCGACGGCGTTATCGTTCGTCGCGACGCCCCGGTGCAGCACTCCAGATACGTCGGATATGCACCGTGACTTCTTCGCGGTCATGATAAAGCTGGCGCGCCTGAATCTGGGCGTTGATCCCGTTCGCTTTCAGTTTTTCGTCGATCATCGCCAGGTTCTGTGACACTTCTTCGTAGCGCTTTTTCATCGGCAGCTTGAGGTTAAAGATCGCCTCCCGGCACCAGCCGTTGACCAGCCAGTCGGCCATCAGGTTAGCCACACGGATCGGTTTTTCCACCATATCGCAGACCACCCAGTAGTTATTGCTGCGCGTCGGCCGGTATTTGAAACCGTCTTCACGCTGGTGGAACACCTGCCCGGTATCCATCAGGCTGGGGGCCATCGGGCCGTTATCGACAGCATTGACCATCATGCTGCGCTGCACCAGCTGATAAGTCCAGCCGCCGGGACAGGCCCCGAGATCCACGGCCCACATGCCGCTGGCCAGGCGCTCATCCCACTCGTCGGCAGGGATAAAGACGTGAAACGCCTCCTCCAGCTTCAGGGTCGAACGGCTTGGCGCATCGGAAGGGAATTTCAGTCGCGGAATACCCATAAACAGTGCGGAATTATTCTGCGGCAGCGAATAGCCCACATAGCAACAGCCGGAGGCAATAAAGAACACGTGAACCACCGGACGCGTGTTGCTTTCATAGTTAAGCAGGATCCCCTGTTTACGCAGGCTGGCACGCAGCGGTACGGTAAACTTACGGCAGAACCTGAGCAGCTCTTTACTGGCATTGGTATCCGGAACTTCGACGCGCAGATCGCCGCCCTTCTCCACCACCCCGGTCAGCATACCCGCCACCGGCGAAATGCGGTCTTCCGTCGGCAGATCGCGCAGCAGTTCGCCCACCAGGATCATCTGGCGGGAGAAAATCAGTTCACTGAACGGCAGCGCATTAAGCAACTTTTCTGCGTCGTCCTGCTGGTAGCACTCAAACAGCACGTAAGCCGAGTCATCTTTAACCCGGGCAAAACCATACACTTCCCGCTCTGCAGCTTTCGCCGTGATTTCGGCAGCACACTCTTTTTCAAAACCCTGACGGCAATACAGCAAAATTTTATTCATGGCGATCTGCCCTTTTTTTCAGACGCAGTGCGCCAACCAACATCAAAACCCAACCCAGCAGGAAGCAGGTGCCGCCAATGGGGGTGATATACACCCACAGTTTCAGGTGCGACAGCGCCAGACAGTACAGACTGCCGCTGAACAATACGGTACCGAGTGCCAGAAATGCGCTACTCCAGTAAAACCAGATATTGGCCCGACGCAGCATCGCTGTCGCCAGACCCAGTATCGCCAGGGTATGAAACCCCTGATAATCCAGCCCGGTTTTCATCCAGGCCATTTCTGCGCTTCCCAGCGACTTGCTTAACACATGGGCACCAAATGCCCCCAGCATCACGTAGAAGAATCCACTGATGGCGGCGAAAATCAGCATTGCACGACTGGACATAACCTCATCCTCTTTCAGAACAGGGGGTGTGCCCCCTGCTGCCCGTTCTTATTCCCTGCCGCATATCGGCGAGGGCAGTGCGATCAGTGATCGTAACGAAAACGAAATTTTTCTTGTTCGCTGGCCGCTTTTGCCAGGATCCACTGTCGGAAGGCGGCTATTTTACCCAGTTCTGCCTGACTGTCATGACAAACCAGATAAAAAGCATTTTTACTGACTAATACATCATTGAACGGACACACCAGCCTGCCCGCTTCAATTTCACTCTCGGCCATCACATTGTTGGCCAGCGCTACCCCCTGACCGTGGATCGCCGCCTGCAGAACCATGGCGCTGTGGCTGAAAATCGGCCCCTGCTGTACGTTGATACTATTAAGACCCAGTTGGCGAGTGTACGCCTGCCAGTCGCGGCGCGAGGCATCGTGCAGCAGCGTATGCCCTGCCAGTGCGGCGGGTGAAGTGAGTGGACGATCCCCTGTTAACAGCAGCGGTGAACAGACGGGCAGCAGATATTCCGCATAGAGTTTCTCTACGCGCAGCCCCGGCCAGTTGCCGCGCCCGTAGAAGATGGCCACGTCAACATCATCAGCCAGTTTCTCTTCATCACGATCCACGGCCTGGATACGCACATCGATTCCCGGATAAGCTGAGTTAAAGCTGGTCAGCCTCGGAACCAGCCACTGAATGGCAAAACTGGGCAGTAAACTGACCGTCAGCGCGCCTTTCGCACTGCGGGCCTGCAGCTTGCGCGTGGCATCATTCAGCGCGGTGAAAATCTCTTTAATATCGAGGTAATAACTTTGCCCCTCTTCGGTCAGCAACAGCGACCGGTTACGGCGGCGAAACAGCTTCAGGCCCAGAAAGTCCTCCAGTGACTTAATCTGGTGGCTGACGGCAGCCTGGGTGACAAACAGTTCTTCGGCAGCTTTAGTAAAGCTGAGATGACGCGCCGCAGCGTCAAAAACCCGCAGCGCATTTAAAGGAGGTAAACGTTTCGACATGGTAAATGGGTACTTTTCATCGCGACAAGGCGTTGCTCTGTTACACAGAGTTACGTATTAGTTTTTTTTATCCGAGGCATTATAAATTGTCCGTTGAGGAACTACCAGCAAATACCTATAGTTGCGGCACTTCCTGAGCCGGAACGAAAAGCGCATTAAAATTTGGTGTTAACTCGCGGAATTTTGAGGGGCTTTTGGCTTGTGTCGTGATGTTGTGTTTGCATTTGACCTGACGATTTTCAGGTCTGGTAGCCTGGCTACCACACATTCCTGTAGATTTACCCTGTCTGTCCATATTGATTTTTAATAGCACCGCCAAGCGCGGTGCTTTTTTTTACCTGAAATTTACTGTCCCATCTCGACCATCTCTTTGACATCAGAGCGGTTGATCTGCTGTTTTGATCCATTGGCATCTTTATAGCTGATCATCCCGGTTTCATCGTCTACCATAGGCTTGCCATCGGCAACGATTGTCCGGCCGTCATTGGTGTGCATAACATAGTTACTTGAACAGGCAGCCAGCGACAGTGTCATGGCACAGGCGGCGATTACAGCAGCGAATTTTTTCATTTTTTATCTCTCCAGTATGAGACAGGAAATACCCGACGAACTGTCAGAAAAGCGGCAAAAAAAACACAATAAAACAGCCTACTGAGACAGCCTTCTGTTTGCGGGTAAACACATAAAGCAGTCATAATTCAGCATAACGCGCTTTTTCAGCTTTGCCAGAAAACCACATTCATTTCAGTCTGGTCCTAAAAAAGCACGAACCACCCCAGAGGAATGTGTACAACGTATGACGTCATTTAACCCCCAGCGGTTTCGCCAGCAGTTTCCCGCCCTGAACGAGGGGGCCTGCTATCTCGACAGTGCCGCAACCGCGCTGAAACCACAAAGCGTGATTGATGCGACGGAACAGTTTTATCGCCTGAGCGCGGGTACGGTTCACCGCAGCCAGTTCGCCGCCGCCCGGCATCTGACTGAACGCTTTGAGCACGCGCGAACCCAGGTGGCATCCCTGCTGAATGCCGCAGACAGTCACAGCATCGTCTGGACGAAAGGCACCACTGAGGCCATTAACCTC
Source organism: Erwinia sp. PME.40.26/001 (assembly GCF_055556675.1). Taxonomy (NCBI): domain Bacteria; kingdom Pseudomonadati; phylum Pseudomonadota; class Gammaproteobacteria; order Enterobacterales; family Erwiniaceae; genus Erwinia; species Erwinia sp. PME.40.26/001. The sequence continues at coordinate 529,192 of NZ_JBVHNP010000002.1, read as the reverse complement.
GTGGCGCAAAGCTGGCTGCGCCCGCGCCTGCAGCCGGGGGATGAGATTGTGGTCAGCGAAGCCGAGCACCATGCCAACCTGGTACCGTGGCTGATGGTGGCAGAGCAGACCGGAGCCCGCGTCGTCAGGTGGCCCATCGGTCAGGATCGTCTGCCGGACCTCCACCTGCTTCCGGGCCTGCTTAATGCCCGTACCCGCCTGGTGGCCATCGGGCAGATGTCCAACGTTACCGGCGGCTGTCCTGATCTGAAGCAGATTATCGATCTTGCGCATGGCTGCGGGGCAAAAGTGATGGTGGATGGCGCACAGGGCGTGGTTCACTGCCCGCCGGATGTTCAGGCGCTGGATATTGATTTTTACGCTTTTTCGGGTCATAAGCTGTATGGTCCAATGGGTATCGGCGCTCTTTATGGTCAGGCCGGGCGACTGGCAGAAATGGTTCCGTGGCAGGGCGGCGGTAAAATGATCACCCGCGTGGACTTCGATGGATTCACCCCCCAGGCCGTTCCCTGGTGCTTCGAGGCCGGTACGCCAAATGTGGCCGGCGTCATTGGCCTGAGTGCCGCGCTGGAGTGGTTAAGCCACGTGGATACGGCCGCCGCCGAACGCTGGAGCTGTGAGCTGGCCTCTCAGGCGGAAGCCCGTCTGTCGCGACTGCCTGGCTTCCGCAGCTATCGTGCCAGCCACTCCAGCCTGCTGGCCTTTGATATTGCCGGCGTCCATCACAGCGATGTGGTGATGCTGCTGGCAGAAAGTGGTATTGCCGTTCGCGCCGGTCAGCACTGCGCCCAGCCGCTGCTGGCGGCTTTAGGCGTCAGCGGCACGCTGCGTGCCTCTTTCGCCCCGTATAACACCCCGGAAGACGTGGACGCGCTGGTCGCGGCCATGACTACCGCCCTGACGCTACTGGCTGATTAATGACGAATTTATCCCTGATTGCTCCCCACCCGTTTGGTGACACGATTACCGCTGACTCACTGATAACGCAATTTTCCACCTTCAGACAGTGGGAGGAACGTTACCGCCAGCTTATCCTGCTGGGCAGACAGCTGCCTGCGCTACCCGAGGCATTGAAAAGCGTTGAGATTGAATTAAGCGGCTGTGAAAACCGCGTCTGGCTGGGCCATCAGGTGATGGAGAGCGGACAGCTGCACTTCTTCGGTGACAGCGAGGGGCGGATTGTGCGCGGACTGCTGGCCGTGCTGCTCACGGCGGTCGAGGGAAAAACACCGGCACAGCTGCAGCAGGAGGATCCGCTGGCCCTGTTCGCCGCCCTGGGATTAATGGCGCAGTTGAGCGCCTCACGCAGCGCGGGCTTACAGGCGATGGCGGCAGCGGTAATGCGGGCAGCCAACGAATAAAAGAGGGGCCGCTTACCGCTGCGGATAGAGGGTTATGCCAGGGCTTGTGTCAAAGAGCTGACCGGAACAGAACGTCAGCCCCCTGCGTTGGATTAGCCCTCGCGGACCGCTTTTGCCATCATTTTCTTCAGCACGTGTGAAACCGCGACAAAACCAAATGTGGCGGTCACCATTGTGGCCGCGCCAAACCCGGCGGCGCAGTCCATCCGCTTTGGCCCTTCTGCGGTACTGCGTGACGCACAAACTGAGCCATCCGGCTGCGGGTACATCAGCGCCTCGGTAGAAAAGACACAGTCAATTCCCAGTTTGCCTTTGCTGTTTTTCACGATATTAAAATCGCCTTTCAGCCGCTCACGTAGCTTGGCCGCCAGCGGATCCTGAATGGTTTTCGCCAGATCTGCCACCTGGATCTGTGTCGGGTCAATCTGGCCGCCCGCGCCGCCCGTGGTGACCAAAGGAACTTTATTACGACGGCACCAGGCCAGCAGCGCCGCTTTTGGTCGCACGCTGTCAATCGCATCAATGACATAGCTGAAATCTTTGCCAATCAGCCCGGCGGTATTGTCCGGCGTAATAAAGTCATCCACGCAGATCACCCGACACTCCGGATTAATGGCCAGAAGACGTTCGGCCATCACTTCGGTTTTCGCCCGGCCCACGTTCTCTTTCAGCGCGTGAACCTGGCGATTGGTGTTAGTGACGCAGACGTCATCCATGTCGATCAACGTAATCGCCCCGATGCCCGTTCGCACCAGCGCTTCCGCCGCCCATGAGCCCACGCCGCCAATGCCAACCACACAGACGTGTGACTCAGCAAAAAGCTGGAGCGCTGACTGACCATACAGGCGCGCCGTTCCGCCAAAGCGTTGCCGCCAGGCGTCTGAAAGAACCATCATTCATTATTCCTCGAAACGCGTCTCAACGAACGGCGGGCCGGCAAGCGGCCCGCCGGGGTTTACTGGCTGACCAGCAGCCCCCCCTGAGAAGCGTTATTCTGTGCAGACGAGAAGAGTGGCGTTCCGGCACCGGGCGCATTCTTCAGCACCCAGACGCGGCCGTAATGGTTGAACCAACCCGCCATATGCCCGGCATCCGGGCCAATTCCCTGGTAAATATCAAAGTGCTGACCTTTAATGGCGCCGCCAACGTCCAGCGATACCATCATGCGCATCTCATATTTTCCGGTAAATTTACCGTTGTTGTCCAGCAGGGGTATTTCAGCCAGCAGAGCAGTTCCCGGCGCGATCAATGCGCGGTCAGACGCCACCGACGCTTTTGCCACCAGAGGCACTGCGCTGGCACCGCGTACCGGGGCAAAATTCTCAGGCTTGAAGAACACAAAGGAAGGGTTTTGTTCCAGCAGTTCGCGGACCTCCGCCGGGCTGTGCTCCTCTCCCCACTGGCGGATAGCCTGCATCGACATGTCTTCACGTTTTACTTCGCCGCGATCGATCAGAACCTTACCGATGCTGCGATAGGCATGGCCATTTTTGCCACCGTAGCCAAAGAACATCAGCGGCCGGCCGTCGCCATAATCAACATAGCCGCTGCCCTGCACGTCCATAATAAAGTTATCCATCAGCGAATTGCTGTAAGCCGCCACGTAGCGGTCATCCAGCGCACCGCTGTAAATCTCCGCACGGCTGGGCAGTTTTCTGCCCTTTGCACGCGGCGGCATACGGTATAAAGGATACTGGAATTCGCCCTGACGGGTATAGCGCGCCTGAATTACCGGCGTGTAATAACCGGTAAACTGGACGTTGCCATAATTGTCTGTTCCTTCCATCTGATACGCGTCCAGACCAAACTGGCGCAGCTGGCGGGTATCGCCACCGGCCATCAGCCAGCTCTCTATCGCGCTGTAAGTCCCCGCCTGCCGGGAGTACATTGCCGAAGAGGCAAAACGAATCTGAGAAACCTGGTCGGCAAAGTCCTTACCATTGACCGGGCGTCCTTTCGCATTGGGCTGATTGACCAGCGCCAGAGGCTGATCGAGTTTTCCGTCCTTATACTGCTGCCCACGATCGGTGGGTTTTGATGAACACCCTGCCAGCAGCGCCAGCAGTGTGCCGGTCACCAGATATTTTGCCCAACCTGCTTTCATGCCTTCTCTACCTTTATACGGGAACCCTGCGCGAAGATAGCAAAGGCACCGCCAGAATAAAATGCGCCAGTGGTAAAGAGCACCGGCACTTGTGCAACTTTTCAACATTCTGGCGAAGAAATGTATAACAAGCACGATTTTAACCACTTATCTGCAAAAAGGGGTTGCAAGAAAACCCATCAGGCGTATAGTGCGCATCCACGGACGCGGGATGGAGCAGCCTGGTAGCTCGTCGGGCTCATAACCCGAAGGTCGTCGGTTCAAATCCGGCTCCCGCAACCAATTAACTGAAGTCAGTATGATTGAGTTAAGCAGCAGTAAAAGAACGTTGTCGTGATGGAAGCGACAAACCACGCGGACGCGGGATGGAGCAGCCTGGTAGCTCGTCGGGCTCATAACCCGAAGGTCGTCGGTTCAAATCCGGCTCCCGCAACCAATTTCCGTCGTGGGTGGGGAAGTAAAAGTAGTAAAAGCGTCAATCGGACGCGGGATGGAGCAGCCTGGTAGCTCGTCGGGCTCATAACCCGAAGGTCGTCGGTTCAAATCCGGCTCCCGCA
>NZ_JBVHNP010000002.1:0-525070 GCF_055556675.1 Erwinia sp. PME.40.26/001 | reverse complement strand
CGGGATGGAGCAGCCTGGTAGCTCGTCGGGCTCATAACCCGAAGGTCGTCGGTTCAAATCCGGCTCCCGCAACCAATCAAGCACCCTTAAGGGTGTTTTTTTGTATCTGTCGTTTACCCCCCTCCCCCCCTGAATTGCAGCGGAATCCCTTCCGCCCAATGACTATTTATGCGGGGCCAATGGTGCGCCGCTGGCAAAGTAGGCTTTAATCCCGGCCAGAATCGAATCCGCCACCTGATGCTGAAAACGCGTAGTGCGCAGCTTACGCTCTTCTTCAATGTTACTGATAAAGGCGGTTTCCACCAGAATCGACGGAATATCCGGTGCTTTCAGTACCGCGAAGCCCGCCTGGTCCACGGTGCGTTTATGCAGATGATTAATTTTTCCCATCCGTGACAGCACCTCTTTCCCGAACTTAAGGCTGTCATTGATCGTCAGGCTTTGCACCATATCGAACATGGTGTGGTCCAGGTAACGGTCGCCGCTCATACTGACGCCCCCAATCAGATCCGACTCATTCTGCGTCTTTGCCAGAAAACGGGCAGCGGTACTGGTGGCCCCTTTCGTCGACAGCGCAAACACCGACGATCCGCGCGCCGCACGGCTGGTAAACGCGTCCGCGTGAATAGAGACGAACAGGTCGGCCCGCTGCTTCCGCGCCTTAGCCACCCGCACTTTCAGTGGAATAAACACATCTTCATTACGCGTCATATAGGCGCGCATATTCGGCTGCTTGTCGATCAGCGCCTTCAGACGGCGACCAATCTTCAGCACCACATCCTTCTCGCGGGTCTTATGTTTACCTACGGCCCCGGAGTCTTCGCCTCCGTGGCCGGGGTCGATCATAATGACGATGGGCCTGTCCCTGCCGGCCTTACCCGGTAAAGCCGCATCGGCGGGCTGGCTGCGCTCCAGCTCCCCCTGATTGTAATCTTCCAGCAATGCCAGCAGCGGATCATCCGTGTACTTCTGCGACATGGCCGGATAGAGATCCAGCACCAGGCGGTTATTGATCCCGGCCACCGGGGCCAGCGTGAAGATGCGTGGGGCGACATTCTGCTTCAGTTCCAGCACCAGCCTGACGGTGTTGGGGGTAAACTGGCCGACGCGGGCATTTTTGATATAAGGGTCGTCCGATCGCACCAGATTTCCCACGCGATTCAGAACGGCATTTAGCCGGATGTTTTCGATATCCACCACGACCCGCTCGGGATTGCTCAGGGCAAACTGCTTATATTTAAGCGCGGTATTTGACTCAATGGTCAGGCGTGAGTAGGTAGAAGAAGGCCAGAGACGGATAGCCAGTACGTGACTGCTGGCGGCGAAGCCGATACGGCTGAAGCTGAGTAAGCAGGCTGCCCCTGCTCCCTGTATTAACCGCCGCCGGTTAAGAGAAGTTGAATCGGTCATGCCGCTCCTGATGCTGTGATGTGTCTAATAAAAAGCCAATAAGATAAATTTTGCAAAAACTTTAACGAATCCACCCGGCAGTGTCACCCCAAAAAAGCGAATAAATGCAGGGCATTAGCCACCAGGAAATACGGTAGCGGGTGATAAGTAAGGATAAATGGGGCTTGCACCTGACCCGATAAAAGAATAAAAATACACTTTTATCGAATAATAATTCAAAGAGGGTTTGCCGTGAAGGAACGTAGTACCGAGCTGGTTCAGGGATTTCGTCATACCGTTCCCTATATCAACGCCCACCGTGGTAAAACGTTTGTCATTATGCTGGGTGGGGAAGCCATCGAGCATGAGAACTTCTCAAGCATCGTTAACGATATTGGCCTGCTGCACAGCCTGGGCATCCGCCTGGTTGTGGTGTACGGCGCACGGCCACAGATTGACGCCAGTCTTGCAGAGCGCAATCTGGCCCCTCTCTATCATAAGCACACCCGCGTCACGGATGCGCCTTCCCTGGAGCTGGTAAAGCAGGCAGCTGGCCGTTTGCAGCTCGATATCACGGCCCGCCTGTCGATGAGCCTGAACAATACGCCGCTGCAGGGTGCGCATATTAATGTGGTGAGCGGTAACTTTATCATTGCGCAGCCGCTGGGCGTGGATGACGGCGTAGACTACTGTCACAGCGGCCGCATCCGTCGTATTGATGAAGAGGCGATCCATCGCCAGCTGGACAGCGGAGCCATCGTGCTGATGGGGCCGGTTGCCGTCTCGGTGACCGGGGAGAGTTTCAACCTGACCTCGGAAGAGGTGGCAACGCAGCTGGCGATCAAGCTGAAAGCTGAAAAGATGATTGGCTTCTGCTCTGAGCAGGGGGTGATAAACAGCGAAGGTGACATCGTGTCCGAACTGTTTCCAAACGAAGCGCAGCAGCGCATCGAAGAACTGGAAACCAGTGATGATTATCATTCCGGCACGGTGCGTTTTCTGCGCGGTGCCGTTAAAGCCTGCCGCAGCGGCGTTCGCCGCAGTCATCTGATCAGCTATCAGGAAGACGGCGCGCTGTTACAGGAGCTGTTCTCACGCGACGGTATCGGTACGCAGATTGTGATGGAGAGCGCCGAGCAGATCCGCCGTGCCACGATTAACGATATTGGTGGCATCCTGGAACTGATCCGCCCGCTGGAGCAGCAGGGCATTCTGGTGCGTCGCTCACGCGAGCAGCTGGAAATGGAAATCGATAAGTTTACGATTGTTGAACGCGATAACCTGACCATCGGCTGCGCTGCGCTCTATCCGTTCCCCGAAGAGCAGATTGGTGAAATGGCCTGCGTGGCAGTCCACCCGGATTACCGCAGTTCGGCACGCGGCGAGGCACTGCTGGAGCGCGTAGCGTTACAGGCGCGGCAGATGGGGCTGAAAAAACTGTTTGTGCTAACCACCCGCAGTATTCACTGGTTCCAGGAACGCGGCTTTGTGCCGGTAGATATTGAACTGCTGCCGGAAAGCAAAAAACAGATGTACAACTATCAGCGCCGTTCCAAAGTGCTGATGGTCGACCTGCGGGAAGCCAACGCACATACACGGCAGAGTTAATCGCGCACAGTGCGATCAGCTTCCCGGGGTGACCGTCTGTTCTGGTCGCCCCGGCCGGATCCCCACGCCGTCCCTACACCCTCGTTAAACGATCGACCAGCCCGCTGCGCCTTTGCGTGCGCATCTTCACTGCGGCGTTAAACACGCCGTTATCGGCGTACAGCGTTAGCTGCCGTTTGGCACGCGTGATGGCGGTATACACCAGCTCACGCGTCAGCACCGGCATGACCTGATTCGGCAGCACCATCAGCGTATGTTCAAACTCCGATCCCTGAGACTTGTGGACCGTCATTGCCCACGCACTGTCATGTGGCGGCAGGCGGCTGGGCTGTACCGCTTTGATCGTGCCGTCCGGCAGCGGGAAGTACACTTTCAACTGCTGCTCGCTGTCCGGCATTGCAATGCCGATATCGCCGTTAAACAGGCCAAGCGCCCGATCGTTACGCGCGATCATGACGGGACGTCCGGCAAACCATTTTCCATTGACCGCCATGTTACGGCGGATCAGTCCCGCCTGGCGCAGCGACTGCTCAATACGGTCATTCAGCCCGGCGACGCCAAACGGCCCCTCTCGCAGGGCACACAGGAGCTGGAAACGACCGAATTCGGCCAGAATCTCCGCCGGAGCGGCACCAGCCGCCAGCAGCTTGAGATAGCCACGATAGCCCGCCACACAGTCATTCAGCAGTTGCTGATAATCGTCGCTGCTGCTTAACGCATGCCGCCGGATATCGCTGAACGCCCCCTGAAATACCTGTTCCACTCGCTTCACCTCGCCGGCATTGACCGCCAGCGCCAGCTGGCCAATACCTGATGACTCGGTGAAGCGATAACTTTTGCGCAACAGGCAAATTGTATCGCGTACCGCAGAGGCACGGGTGTCTTCACGTCCGGCCACCTCGCATCCGGTCAGCCTTGTCAGTTGCGCGGCACGCTCCGGACTGTAGCCCAGTTCGGCGCAGCGGCAGATATCTCCCAACACGGCACCGGCTTCCACCGAGGCCAGCTGATCGCGGTCACCGAGAAAAATTATCCGCGCCTGCGGGGGCAGGGCCGCAATCAGGTTGGCCAGCATCGGCAGATCGACCATGGAAGCTTCATCCACGACCAGCACATCAAGATGCAGCGGGTTGCCCCGGTGATAACGCATCCGCTGGCTGCCCGGCAGCGCACCGAGCAGGCGGTGCAGCGTGGTGGCTTCGCCGGGGAAACGACGCTGGATCGCTTCATCAAGCTGCAGTTCATGCAGAGTTTTACCCAGCGACTCTGTCAGCCTGGCCGCAGCTTTTCCGGTGGGTGCTGCCAGTTCAATGCGCGGCGCACTGGCTGACAGTTCGATCAGGCTGGCAAGGAGTTTGGCCACCGTGGTGGTTTTCCCGGTGCCCGGTCCGCCGGAAATCACCGACACCTGGCAGGTTAGCGCCACCGCAGCGGCAATCTTCTGCCAGTCATCAGGCTGTTGGCCAAAATAACGATCCAGCGTCTGGCGCATCGGTACTTCATCCAGCGTCACGGTCTGCTGCCGGCGCTGCACAAACTCCGCGACCTCGCCTTCGCTCTGCCACATCCGGTGCAGATACAGGCGCTGCTGATACAGCACCAGCGGTGTGGCTGACTGCCCGTCACTGACAGCATGTTGCGCCAGCAGACAGGCTGACCAGTCCTGGGGGGTGCCGGCAGCCTGCCATAAGGCCTGCGCCAGCTCTGGATGACGCCCGGCAAAAAAGGCCTCCGGGTGAAGCTGATCGAGCGGCAGGCAGACATGCCCTTCCCCCGCATCGCGGCTGACCAGCGCGGCAGCCAGCATCAGCGCTGGCTGCTGTGCCGTCGCTACCATCTGCGCAAACTGTACGTCAAGCGGACGCAGCAGCCGCAGGCGCTGTGCCTGCTGTAACCCTTCCATTAGCGTCATGCGGGCTCCGCGTCGTTTGCAAACAGCTGGTCCAGAGCAGTGACAAAATCTGCCTGTGGCCGCGTGCTGTATATCCCGTTGCTGCCCTCCGTGCCGTCCAGGCCACGCAGGAACAGATAAATGACGCCACCAAAATGGCGTTCGTAGTCATAGTCGGCCAGACGATGGCGCAGGTAGCGATGCAATGCCAGGGTATAAAGCTGATACTGCAGGTCGTAACGATGCGACCGCATTGCCTGCGCCATCGCTTCCTGGGTGTAGGCGCTACTGTCCTCACCCAGCCAGTTAGATTTGTAGTCCAGCAGGTAATATTTCCCCTGCCAGCAGAAGACCAGGTCGATAAAACCTTTCAGCATGCCCTGCACCTGATAAAAGTCCAGCGGTGGACAGCCCGCAGAGAGCGGATCCTGGCGCACCACCTTATCCAGCGCATCGGCGGTGAGCAGGCGTGAGATCGGCAGATAAAACTGAAGTTCGACCCGCCTGACGTCCGGTGTCAGAAGACGCAGGCTGACACCACTCTCATTCAGGGGGGTATGCAGGATGCGCTCAACCCAGTCGCGCATTACCGGGAACCAGGCCTCGTCAAGCCCCTGCCCACTCAGATGCCGCGCCAGCCAGTCGTCCTCCAGCGGAGCGGTAAATTCCAGCGTTTCAAACAAACCGTGCAGGAACGTGCCCGGTGCCGCTCCGCGTGGGAAACTGTGCGGCGTCAGCTGTGGCCCCCGCTCATCACTGGCTTCTCCCACCGCATCCACGTCCAGGCGCGGCAGCAAATCCAGTGCCGGGGCATGACCATGCTGTTGCAGGCCGGAATAACTGGTGACGCGCCAGTCGTCGCGCAGTGAACGCCGCAATTGCTGGCTGCTCAGTACCTGCGGATCTTCACGTTCCGGCTGCCACGGCGTATCGTCAGGCTCCTGCGGAATGACAATCGCTGTCGCTGCGCTTTGCAGCGTCAGCAACGCTGCCCTCAGACCAGCGGCATCCGCAGGTTCACCCTGCTGGACAAGATAGCCCAGCGCACTGCGGTGCAGGTCGCTGTTACCCTCTTTTTTGCGGGTACCTTTGATCAACGGCGCAATGCCGACGCTACAGTGGAAGACTGAGCGGGTCAGCGCCACGTAAAGCAGACGCAGATCCTCCGCCAGCCTCTCCTCCCCGGCCAGCGCCACGCTCTCTTCCCCCTGTTGCAGGTCGAGCAGCGCTTCAAACGTCTGGCGGTCGTGATAGACACCATTTTCCGCTTCACGGAAGTTGGCAACAAACGGCAGCCACACCAACGGATACTGCAAGCCTTTCGATTTATGGATGGTGACAATCTGCACCAGGTGACGGTCGCTTTCGAGGCGCAGCTGCTGATTACTGACCTGACCATCCGGCTGCTCCACCTGCTGGGCCAGCCAGCGCACCAGCGCATGCTCACTGTCCACAGTCGCCGCCGCCTCCTGCAACAGTTCTCCCAGATGTAGCAGGTCCGTCAGACGGCGTTCACCGCTGTCGGAGGCCAGCAGGTTTTCGGCAATATGTCGTTTCACCATCAGATCGCGCAGCATCGGCAGCACGCCGCGCTTAAGCCAGCGCTGCCGGTAGTCAGCAAACTCATCCACCAGCGCATCCCAGGCGCGCTCATCCTGGTTCAGCGCATCAAGCTCCCGCGCATCCAGGCCCAGCAGGCTGCTGGCCAGCGCGCTGCGCAGCGTGCGCTCCTGTTCAGGTGCCAGTACCGCCTGCAGCAACCACAGCATCTCGCGGGCTTCCGGGGTGGTGAAGACGCTGTCGCGGTTAGAGAGGTACACCGACGGGATCGCAAGCCCCTTCAGCGCCTCCCGCATTACCGACGCCTCGCTGCGGCTGCGCACCAGGATAGTGATATCGGAGGCACGAACCGGCTGCTGTTTTCCCACCTTACCAATCAGTGCGGTACCCTGCTGACCCGCCGTAAGCCAGCGGCGGATCTCCGCTGCACACTGGCGTGCCATAAACTGTTGGTAATCACTTACCCCCACGCCATCGCCTGGCTGTAGCCAGAACTGCAGGGCCGGTTGTTCCTGCCCGTCGAGGCTAAAGCTCAGGCTGGCGTTAGGCTCTGCCGGGCTGACGGTGATAAAGGGAATATCGCTGAATAAGAACGGGTTGCGCTGGTGTAAAAACAGTTGATTAACGCCTTCAACCATCGCGGGTGATGAGCGCCAGTTAGTCTCCAGCGTATAGTGGGCGCTAACTTCTGCACGTGCTTTCATGTAGGTGAAGATATCTGCTCCACGAAAAGCATAGATAGCCTGTTTTGGGTCGCCGATCAGCAGCAGTGCGCAGTCCGGCTGTCCGGCATACAGCGTATGAAATATGCGGTATTGCTGCGGATCGGTGTCCTGGAACTCATCGATAAGCGCCACCGGATAGCGCTGACGGATGGCCATTGCCAGCGCCGCACCGCCTGGCTGCTGTAGCGCCGCATCGAAGCGCCCGAGCAGATCGTCAAAGCCGAGCTGGGCGTGCAGACGTTTCTCCTGCTGAGTCACAAAGCGCACTTCGTGCAGCGCGCGGGCAATCACCAGGTCGCGCAGCGAAAGCGGTTGAGCCAGGAACGCATCAATCTGGTCAAACAGCGCATGACGGGGCGGCTCCCCTTTTTTCGTTTTTTCTGACAGCACGCGCTGACCGAAGCGCTCAAGGTCTTTGATAACCTCATAGTCTTCCGTCACCGTTTGCGCCCACTGGGTGATTTTCTCCAGCCAGTTAGGTAAGTGCTTACTACTATAACTACGCTTGTCCACGCCAGAGGATTCGACCAGCGAGAGCAGGTCGCCCGCCGCCAGCCACGCCTGTTTCAGTGCATCAATTTGCGCAATGATTTTTTCATGGCGCTGCTCCAGCGTTTCATCGGGCGCCGGGGCCGACTTCAAGGCCGGCGCTTCCCCTCCCAGCCACGGCGACAGCGTTTTCAATAGCTGCTCCGGTCCGTCCCAGAGCTGGCGAACCACCCGGGCGACAGGAAGCGGGAGTGGATAACAGTGTCTGCGCCAGAAGTCCGCCGTGGCCCGGCGGCGCAGCGGCGTTTCGTCCTCAATCAGCACCTGCTCAAACAGCATTCCTGATTCAAAGGCATTGAGGTTGAGCATACGCTGGCAGAAACCGTGAATGGTAAAAACCCCGGCTTCATCCATCTGTCGTTCCGCCGCCAGCAGCATCGATGCCGCCCGGGATAAGTCGGTTACTTCGGCCATCAACGCCGCCAGCATCGGATTCTGACTCTCGCCCCGCACGCAGGCAATGCGCAGCTCGTGAATATTGGCGCGGATACGCCCGCGCAGTTCCGCCGTGGCGGCTTCGGTAAAAGTCACCACCAGGATCTCTTCCACCGACAGTGGGCGGCTGAAGGCGGCCTCGTCGCCGCCCAGCCCCAGCAACAGGCGCAGATACAGCAACCCGATGGTAAAGGTTTTCCCGGTCCCGGCCGAGGCCTCAATCAGGCGCTCGCCCTGCAGCGGCAGGGTTAACGGATCGAGCCGCTCAGGTACCCGTGGGTTCATGGCTTATCCTGGCTCACCGGCAATGACTGCTGCAGCGTAGAGAGGTCTTTCCACGTGGTGAACCCTTTCTCTGCGGCATAATCAGCCTTGCCGTGGTGGCTGCCCGATACCTGCGACAGCAGCGCCAGTCCCGTCGGTGCCATTACCGCCTGATGGAAGAAATCAGCGATAGCCTGCGGCGTCAGCGCCTGAACCTGGGCAATCACTTTCTCACGGGTATCGAAACGGTAGTTTTCACGGTCAAAATCTTTGGTGTAGCGCCCGGCTTCTTCATCCAGCGTCTGCGGACGCTGCCTGAGCTCATTGATCATCGCGGCCTGATACTGGGCGAAATCCGCTTTGCTCATCTCACGCAGACGCTTTTCAGCCGTCGGATAAAACGCCTTAAAGCGGCTTAACAGGTAGGCAGGCTGCTTGACGTTGCTTTGCAGCAGGAAGCCGATCCCCCACTGGCGGCCGACCGGCATCTGGAAGGAGAAGACCGCATAGCCGAGCTGCTCTTCGGTGCGCAGCTGGTTGTAGAACCACGGCTGGACGATCTGGCTTAGCATGGCACTGCTGGCCATGCTCTGATATTCAGTAAAGCCCAGGGGGACATACACCGCAGCCAGCGCAGAGTCGGTGCTGCTTCCCGGCTGTTGCAGGTTAGCCAGCACTTTTTTATCCACTGTAACGTGCTGGCTGTGCCACCAGTCGCTGCCCTCACAGTTAAGCTGATGTTTTACCTCATTCGCCAGCTGGCGTACCGCCTCAGGAGTCATATTGCCGACCACCATCAGCTCAGGCGTGGCGTTTTCCAGCAGCATTTTACGGTAGTCAAGCAGCTGCTGTAGCGTGATGCCTGGCAGGAGCTTGCGGCGTTCGCTGCGTTGGGTATAGGGTAGCTGTGACAGTAACTGTGCGGGCTGGATGGCCAGCTCAAACGCTTTGCCCTTCTCGGCCGCGTCAAGACGCTCAAGGTACCAGGACTTGGCCTGCTCCAGCTGTTGCTCTGTGGGCGTAAAGCTGGCATAACCGGCCAGCAGCTGGCCCATCAGTTTCGGCAGGCGCTGAGTAAACCCACTGGCGCTGAAGGAAACGCCATCATCTTCACCGGTGGAGAAGCTGATGCCACCCACCGAGGCCTGTGAGCTCAGCTCATCCAGAGCCACCCCTGCCAGGTAATCATTTAGTGCAAACAACACCTGATTCTGCGCCGTGCTCATTGATGCTTTATTACGCAGTGCCAGCGTGATGTTCGCTTTCGGTTCATCGGCATAATACTGGCTGGGCATGTAGAACACGCGCAACCCTTTCTCATTCACCAGCTCCTGCGGACGTGAATAAGGCTTACCCGGTTTAATCAGGCTGAAATCATCCGGTATATAGGGGTTAAGCTCCGGCAGTGACAGGGAAATTTTATCGCTGGCTTTCTGCCAGTCGCTGAAGCGCTGTGCGGAAATATGATCGACCTGATAGGGCGCATCGACAAAGTAGGCGGTTTTATTGTGCGGCTCTTTCGGGCTGATGAACCAGATACGGGCATTCTGTGGGGTCATCGCGTCCAGCCGCGCGTTGACCGCTGCGGGATCAAAGCGATCGGCGATATACGGGGCAACCAGGGTATCGGCCACCGGCACACGCAGCATGGTATCCACCAGCCACTCGATATAGTCCATGTCACGGGTAATCGACGGATAGCGGAAGTCGAGATCCAGCACGTGCGACACTTCATCAAAGTAACGTTTATCAATGCCCTGGGTACGCAGGGTTTTCAGATAGCTGAAGACCGCCGCGATCACCTCATCACGGTTGGCCTGCCCTTTATCGGTCAGGGAAATCGCGATGGCGAATACACCGCCGTTGCGGTCAATCATCGGGTCGGCACCGGCGTTCACTGAATCGGCCAGCCCCTGATTTTGCAGCCAGTCTGACAGCGTATTTTTACTGCGGTTACCGATCAGATAACCGATCAGTGTGTCCGTTTTGCTGCGGTATTTGTCGCTGTTGTTATCAATGCGAAATTCGATTTTAAGCTGCTTGCGCGGCTGGGCGGGGACGTAGTGAATAATGATGCCTTTCTGCTGGTCAGTCACCACCGGCACGGTGATATCCGGCACCGTCGCCTGCCGGTTTTCCACACGGCCAAACGTCGCGGCAGCAATTTTTTCCAGCTCAGGCATCGGCTGATTACTGTAGATCACCGCCTTCATTAAATTGGCAGAGTAGTAACGATGATAAAAGGCTTTCAGCGCATCGTGCAGTTTGCTGCCTGGCTTATCGCTCAGAGTCTCCAGGTTACCGCCAGCAAAATGCGAACTGGGGTGCAACGGGTTAAGCGTCTCAGCGTTCACCTGCGACATACGCAGACCATCACGCGAACGGGCCATTGTCAGTTCAGCGTTGACCGCATGGCGTTCCCGGTCAGCGTTAACCGGGTCAAGCAGTGGTTCTGCAATGGCATCGGCCAGACGATCGACAGCAGGCTGCAGCGCATCGTTTTCTACCTCCAGGTAGAAAGCCGTGCGGTAAGACGCCGTGCTGGCATTATGGCTGCCGCCGTGCTTTTTCAGGAATTCGGCAAGGTTATCCGGCTGCGGATAACGTTTCGATCCCATCAGCACCATATGTTCAAGGTAGTGGGCCAGTCCGGGCTGTTCGGTGGGGTTTTCCAGTGAACCCACGGGGAGTGTCAGCGCCGCCAGCGATTTCGTCGCCTGCGCGTCAGAGACCAGCAGCACAGTCATGCCGTTATCTAACGTAATGGCCTGATACTGGCGAGGGTCCTTCTCACTTTTTCGGATAGTGTCAGTAATCGGCTGCCAGCCTTGCTGCGCCTGAACCAGCGGGGCAAACAGCGTGACAGAAACAAAACAAGCTAACCAGACTGCATAACGACGCATTCAAACTCCTCAACGGGCTATTATTCACCGGCTTCCTGCCGGTTAAATATCGGCTTACAGATTCCAACGCACAGGATTAATCTGCGCGCTTAACGCAATAAAAACATACAGGATGCAGCGCTGAATGTCCTGAAAACATGCCCTAATTCGGGCAATGGTGCTGCAACAGAGGGAACAGCCAGCGTTCCGCCTCTGCGGTCATCCCCTGTTCACTGACGCTATCGAGCGTGCGCAGCAGACGTTGCAGGTAAGGGTCAGTGCCCTCCCCGTCAATTTGATAATTTCCCTGCCAGCACTGCAGCAGTTTTACACGGGCTTTTTTCAGCGTGGCGTCATCGCGCAGCAGCACGCCCGTTTTTTCGTCGTAACAGGCCCTTAGCCAGGCACCACCGGATGCGGTCAACAGCAGCGGCGCGCACATGCCCTGCCGGTAGCCTTCAACATAACGATTGAGGTGCTGCATGGCGTCCTCAGCAGTCAGAGGGGCGAAGCGCCACTCACTCTCTTTACGACCCAACATCATACTGCTGCCGGTTCCGCCCAGCGCGCAGTACACCAGGTGCTCAAGCCACAGCGTCAGCCCGTCGTTAAAATTAAGCATACCCGGACGCCAGCGCAGCAGACCGCTGTCCTGCACCTGGGGTAGCCAGCCGCTGAGGGCCAGGTTGCCGACCTCCAGCTGGATCTCCCAGCTTTCTGCCGCCGCCCGCCGCTCCCGCACGCGCCCGGCCAGTTCACTCATTTCCTGCTCCTGCTCCTGCCAGAACAGCTCACCAAAGGCCCCGTAGGGTAACGCCCCGGCAGCACGCTGGCGGGCATACAGACGCTCGCTTTCACTGCCCTCAATCAGGCTGTTCAGCAGCTGCATGTTCACCTGATAGCGGCTCAACCCCTGCAGGGAAAACGGTTCGGCATCGGGCAGCCCCGTCTCTTCGAGCTGGAAGCTGACCCCCAGACGCAGGCTGAAGAAAGCCCGCACCGGGTGCCGCCAGAAACGCACCAGCTTATCAAAACTCAGCGCGTCTGATGGCTCATCCGGTAACGGCTGCATAAACGGCGGATGGGCTGTCCCTTTTGCGCTGGCCGCGGGCAGCCATTCGGCGGCAAAACTGCGGAATTCATAGCCGGTACTGAAATTTTCGGCCGCGAAAGGCATCCGGCTGTGCAGGTGGTGCAGATGCTTCACCACCGCATCGGCGCTGCTGTCGACATCCCGGTCGCGATCCTGTTCCAGACAGAAGCTCTGACTGATGTACTCCACTAATTCACTGACCAGTACCGACGGATAGCGCTCCGTGTTGTCCTGAATTGAGCGACCGATATAACTGATATAAAGCTGCTGCTGCGCGGAATTAAGTGCCTCCAGGAACAGATACCGGTCATCGTCACGGCGGCTGCGATCCCCCTTCTGCGCCTGCTGGCTCATTAAATCAAACCCCAGCGGAGGCAGCGTGCGCGGATAGACGCCGTCGTTCATCCCCAGCAGGCAGACCACTTTAAATGGAATAGAGCGCATTGGCATCAGCGTACAAAAGTTAACCGGGCCGGCGAGGAAGCGCTGGCTGATCCGCTGCTGATCCAGACGCGATGACAGGTCATCACGCAGCAGCGCGAGCGGCACGGCCTGCTTATAGCCCGCCTCTACGCCGTAGGTTATCGCCTGCTGCCACTGCTCTTCAATCAGAGCCAGGGCCGCTTCTGTTTCTGCGTCACTGGTAAAGAAGTCATCCAGCATCTGGCGGCACAGCGGCAGCCAGTCCTCAAGCATACGGGGTTCACTCAGCCACTGCCGCCAGCGATTCAGCTGCATCAGCAGCTCCGCGAGGTTGCCGGCCAGTTCCGCGATCAGCCCGCTGGATTCGTCATAAGGCAAAATCCCCTGCCAGTCGCCCGCATCACTGTTCATGGCGTAGCCCAGCAGCATCCGCGTCAGACCGAAATGCCAGGTGTGCTGACCCGTCGCCGGCAGATCCAGCTCACGTACGCTGTCATCGTCCAGCCCCCAGCGTACGCCGGACTCTGCCACCCAGTGGCGCAGCAGACGCAGGCCCTCTTCATCAACCGCAAACCGGCTGGCGACAGCCGGAACTTCCAGCAGCGCCAGCACATCCTCAGCGGTAAAGCGACTTTCCGGCAGGCTGAGCAGCGAAATAAACGCCTGTAATGCCGGATGGGCCTGACTGGCACGACGGTCAGAAATCGCAAACGGCAGCGCGCGCTCCGCTGGCGCGTTGCCAAAGACAGCCTGAATAAACGGCGTGTAGGCATCAATATCGGCGACCATCACGATGATATCGCGGGCGGTCAGCGTGGGATCGTCTGCCATCATCGCCAGCAGCCGATCCTGTAATACTTCCACCTCACGCTGCGGGCTGTGGCACAGGTGGATAGCTACCGAACGGTCGTCCGGTGCCAGCACCCGCTTACTGCGGCTGTGGGACCAGTCGCTCTGCTTCAGGCCAATGGCTGCATGATCTTCCAGCTCCAGCAGATCGCGCTTCAGCGTATGCAGCAGGTTATCCGGTTCAATATCAACAAAGGCAAAGACTTCGTTGGGTTCCATCTGTGCCAGCAGATACAGGTTGTCACGTCCCAGCTTGCCCCAGGAAGCCAGCAGAGGATTACTCAGCTGCTGCTCTCCCCCCTCGTTAAAGAGGGAGGACGCGGAGTCACTGTCGAGGAACTGAGGAATTTCACGGTTATCCTGATAATGCCGCCGGTGGCGACTTTGCAGTTTTGCAAGAAAAGCGTAGTCCTGAATGTCGCCCCAGTAGTGGCGGCAGGGGTTAGTGAACAGCAGGTGAATATCAATGTGTCTGCCCAGCGCCTGCAGGGCCTGCAAATAGACCGGGGGAAGTGCGGAGATACCGCAGATAAACACGCGGTCTGGCAGGCTGGCCGGTCGCTCACGGCTGTTCTCCAGCTTGCTGATAAAGCGCTGATAGAGATTGGCACGGTGCCACTCTGGCTGGCCGAGTTTATGGGTATACTCAACCAGGGCAGCCCACAGCGGGGCCTGCCAGCGCTGCGATTCGCCCAGGCCATCAATCAGCTGACCTTTTTCCCAACTGTTTAACCAGTGCGGACGGTAAACCAGATACTGGTCAAAGAGATCTGCCACGCGTGAGGCCAGCTGGAACAGCTTACGGCTGTCGTCGTCATCGCTGAGATAGTGCCGCAGCATTTCAAACTCGTCGCCCGGCAGCATGACGGGCAGGATCGCCATCAGCTTCCAGCTCATGCTGGATTTATTAAAGGCGCTCTCTTTCGGGATTTCTGGCAACACCCTGACAAACATGTCCCAGATAAAACTGGCGGGCAGCGGAAAGTCGATATTGGCCGCAATACCAAACTCTTCGGCCAGCGACATTTGCAGCCACTGCGCCATCCCCGGGCTTTGTACCAGTACCACTTCAGAACGCAGCGGATCGCCCAGCGGCTGATTCTCTATCTGCCAGCACGCCAGCGTCTTGAGCAGATCCAGCTGATTCGAATGGTAAACGGTAAACATACTCACATGCCCTTTAATAAAACGCCGGAGGCTACTTTACCCCGTTACGCCCGGCTTGAAAATGTCACGGTTCCGTCAGCGCGGTTCATCACAGTGCAGTCGCGTCAGTTCAGCCTGTTGTCCTGCCGGGCTGATGGCTTTCGCCGTGAGCAGCCGGCAGCCCCCGGGACCGCTGCGTGAGCGTTGTGGTGTCTGCCAGCCTGCGGTCTCTTTCCCCTGTAATCGCTGGAAGGCATTACGCCAGGCTTCGCGCTGCTGCCACTGCCGCTGAAATCCCTGCCCCAGCGCCAGCTGATAATGCATCAGGGCCGTGTAGCTGAGGCTGAAAAGCAGCAGGGCAAACAGCACCTCGATCAGACTGGATCCGCGCTGAAGCAGGCGATTATTCACCATCACAGGCTTCCCCCCCGGCTAACGGGCAAAAATCCAGCCAGCCGTTGGGATGTGGCACTATCGCGCCCTTCTCTCCCGGGCGGACCCAGCGCCAGAGCGCCAGCGTGCCCGGTCCGCTGTCGGCCCTGAGCAACAGCAGCGCTGGCTGCATGCAGGCGCGCCAGTGATACTCCGCCTGATGCTGACACTGCCAGCGTTCTGCGGTGGGCCAGCGCAGGCGTAAGCCCCAGGCAAGTGCTGACATCGCCCCGGTAAATTGCTGGAAATAGCGCTGCTCATCCCCCACCAGGCTCATAGTATCGCTTAACTGCCGCCGTGTAGCATGCAGCATCAGAGTGCCCATCAGCAGAACAATCATCACCGCGACGAGGGCTCCGCTGCCACGCTGGGTCGCCAGAGGCATCAGAGGTTCTCCGCCGTCAGCCAGTGCTCAAGATCGAGCCTGATATCAGGAAAACGGCGCACATAGCCGCTCAGCATGATCTTCACCTGACGCCCGGTGCGGATCACCTGAAACGCATCAATCCCGGTTGTTCGCGGGTCGTTCAGGCGCTCCCAGCCGCCACCGTGACAGTTCGCTATGCCGCGCTGCATTTCCAGGCTGGATGCCCGCAGACGGTAGCCCCACACCTCACTGTTGTGATGCCCGGCGGCCTCCCACTGGCCGTTGCTGTTTTCGTCCCAGCGCACCCGCAGGCAACCGTCGGCCCCCCGGGTGTCCTGTAATCCGGCCCCCTGGCAGTGCCCGTGGCAGTAGCCAGCCCGCCGCACGGCTTTTTCCAGCGTGTGCATGATCTGCTGCAGCTCTTCGTGCAACCGGGCGTGCAGCATCAAGCGCAGACTTTGCGTCTGCAGCTGCGGCAGCATTCGCGCCGCCCCCAGCATCAGGAGGCTGCTGACAGCCAGAGCGATTAACATTTCCAGCAGCGTAAACCCCTGTGTTTTCACCGGCATGCCTCCTCGTTCTGCCAGCAGATACGCACCCGTCCGCGGGAAGATACAATAATACGTCGCTCACCGGCCTCACTGGCAATAACGATACTGCCGGGACGGGCTGTATTATTCAGGCCATAGAAGCCCATACCCTCGGTGATTGAACGGATGCTGATAGCGGAATGGGGTGCCAGGAGGGTATGTCGCAGGGGACGATCGCACCTCACCGGTCCTGCCCCCAGACACCAGCGCGCCCCCGGCTTCAGCCAGAGGATATGGACAACATTATGCCAGTTGGCATCACTGCGCAGCCGGAGTAAAAGACGCTGGATCTGCTGCGCGCTGTCGTTGAGCTGCTGGCGTTGCTGCCAGCGCTGCCAGCCGCCCCAGCCACTCAGACTGAGCAAGGCAAGCAGGGTAAGCACCACCATCATTTCCAGCAGGGTAAATCCGTTAAGGTTTCGCTTTTTCATGAACGGCATTGTGCGCTTTTACCCCGCAGGGGCCAGCGCCTGTTCGCGTTATTGCGCGACGTCATGCAGAGTGATTGCCCGCTTGCAGGCATATTCATTTACGTTGAGAGAGGGATTCCAGGAGGGAAGGGATTAACCAGAAATTTATCACCGCGTCTGGCAGTGCCGCCCCCGGGAAAGGGGGCGGTACGCCTCAGATCGCGACCGGTGCTTTAATCGCCGGATGCGGATCGTAGCCTTCAATATCAAAATCGTCGAAACGATAGTCAAACAGGGAGGCCGGTTTACGCTTGATAATCAGTTTCGGCAGCGCGCGCGGTTCACGCGTCAGCTGCAGGTGAGCCTGTTCAAGGTGGTTGCTGTAGAGATGAGTGTCTCCCCCGGTCCAGACAAAGTCACCCACTTCCAGGTCGCACTGCTGCGCCATCATATGCACCAGCAGCGCATAGCTGGCGATATTGAACGGCAGGCCAAGGAAAATATCGCACGAACGCTGATAAAGCTGGCAGGAAAGCTTGCCGTCGGCCACGTAGAACTGGAAAAACGCGTGGCAGGGTGCCAGCGCCATCTGATCCAGCTCACCGACATTCCAGGCTGACACAATGATCCGGCGCGAATCCGAATCGGATTTCAGCTGTTCAACCACCTTTGTCAGCTGGTCAATCTGTGCCCCATCAGGCGTTCCCCAGCTGCGCCACTGCTTGCCGTAAACCGGGCCAAGATCGCCATTCTCATCAGCCCACTCGTCCCAGATCGAGACCTTGTTTTCTTTCAGGTAAGCAATATTGGTATCGCCATTCAGGAACCACAGCAGTTCATGAATGATCGAACGCAGATGGCACTTCTTGGTGGTCACCAGCGGGAACCCGTCCTGCAGGTTGAAACGCATCTGATGACCAAAAATCGACAGCGTGCCGGTACCGGTACGATCGTTTTTTGGCGTGCCCTGTTCGAGCACGTGCTGCATTAACGCCAGATACTGTTTCATTTTTCCCCACGAGCCTGTGTTTGCGGGCGACGACGATACGCCCAAATCATCATAACCACGCCAGCCACAATCATCGGGATAGAGAGGATCTGCCCCATGCTGATGCCGCTGAACAGGCCAAGCTGCTGGTCAGGCTGGCGGAAGAACTCAACGATAATACGGAACGCACCGTAGCCAATCAGGAACAGCCCGGATACCGCGCCCATGGGACGGGATTTGCGAATGAAGACGTTGAGAATAATAAACAGCACGATGCCTTCAAGGATCAGCTCATAAAGCTGAGAAGGATGACGCGGTAGTACCCCGTAAGTCGACAGCAGCTGCTGCCACTCAGGGTGAGTCGCCACCAGGGCAATATCTTCACTACGAGAGCCCGGGAACAGCATCGCCCACGGCAGGTTCGGGTCGACCCGTCCCCACAGTTCGCCGTTAATAAAGTTGCCGAGGCGACCCGCGCCCAGACCGAACGGGATCAGCGGTGCCATAAAATCAGCCACCTGGAAGAAATGACGTTTGGTGCGGTAGGCGAAGATCATCATCACCACGATCACCCCGATCAGGCCACCGTGGAATGACATACCGCCATCCCAGACTTTGAACAGATAGAGAGGATTGTCGAGGAACAGCGGCATGTTATAGAACAGGACATAGCCGATACGTCCGCCCAGGAAGACGCCGAGGAAGCCCGCGTACAGGAGGTTCTCTACCTCTTCTTTTTTCCAGCCGCTGCCCGGTTTGTTAGCACGGCGCACAGCCAGCCACATCGCGAAGACAAAACCCACGAGGTACATCAGTCCGTACCAGTGCAGAGAAACCGGCCCGATGGAGAAAATCACCGGATCAAATTGAGGGAAAGCCAGATAGCCGTTATTCATCTTTCACCATTGTTAAAGTCAGTCCTGACAGGCAGCCGCACAAGGAGGGGCTGCATAAGGCGCGCATGATAGCATAATGCGAATTATTGCGTTCTCAGCTAACTGTAAACTTTGTTAAGCAGACAGCATGAGTGATGACGATTCAGGAATTCCCGCAGCCAGCCGTCTTGTCCCGGCCAGCTGAACGTGCGGATAATGCACAAGCACGCGGCGCTTGAGCAGGAAAAAACTGGCAACCCAAACGGCCCTGAAACCCCTTTCACCTGCCGCCGCGAATCAACCCGCCTAATCCCCGCCGTTCCATAAAGGACGCCACCTGATGGCGCACCTCGGTGGCAAACTGCGCTTCCAGCCCGCGTTGTGCCAGCGTTTGCGCCTCTTCATGGTCGAGATGACTCAGCAGGTATTTTACCCGCGCTACGTTGCGGCCGTTCATGCTCAGATGGTGATACCCCATTCCCACCAACAGCGCTACGCACATCGGGTCACCGGCCATTTCACCGCACAAACAAAGCTCTATCCCCGCACGCTGTGTCTCTTCTGCAATACTTTTTAACGCGCGCAGCATGGCGGGATGCAGGCTGTCATACAGGCTGGCCACCCGGGTATTATTACGATCGACCGCCAGCAGGTACTGCGTCAAATCGTTGGTGCCGACGGAGACAAAGTCTACCCGGCCTTTGAGCTGACTAATCATAAAGATCATGGATGGCACTTCGACCATCACACCAATGCGCGGCTGCGGAATGGTGTAACCGAGCATCTCTTCCACTTCACGCGCGGCACGGGCGATCAGCCGTCTTGCCTCATCAATCTCTTCCAGGCTGGTGATCATTGGCAGCAGGATATTAAGATTATTACTGGCCACGTTGGCCCGCAGCATGGCCCGCAGTTGTACGAGGAAAATTTCCGGCTGGTCGAGCGTCAGGCGGATCCCCCGCCAGCCCAGGCACGGGTTCTCTTCACTGATTGGCATATACGGCAGCTGTTTATCCGCACCGACATCCAGCGTACGCAGGGTAACCGGCTTATCGAGGAACAGCTGCAACATGCCCTGATACTGCGCCACCTGCTCCTCTTCCGATGGGAAGCCGTTTTGCAGCATAAAGGGGATTTCGGTACGGTACAGGCCTACGCCGTCTACCCGGTTACCCACCATCTGTTCATGTTCTGCACTCAGGCCCGCGTTCAGCATCACCTTGACCGGCTCACCGCTTTTCAGTGCGCCAGGCAGGAAGACAAAATCTTCCGCCAGCAGGCTGAGTTCATTCTCTTCACTGATCAGACGCTGGTATTCCTGCACCAGCACCGGTTCCGGGTCAACCAGCAGTTCGCCACGATAGCCGTCAACGATCAGCAGACGTCCTTTCATCAGCTCGGGCTGAATATCGGCCCCCATCACCGTAGGGATCCCCATTGCCCGCACCATGATGGCCGCATGAGAGTTAGCCGCGCCATCGCGCACCACCACGCCCGCCAGGCGGTCACGCGGCAGCTCGGCCAGGGTGGTGGCCGTCAGCTCATCGGCCACCAGCACAAAGCGTTCCGGCCAGGTATTGGTGCCCTGCATGGTGTCATCAAGGTGAAACAGCAGCCGCTGCCCCAGTACGCGCAGGTCGCCGGAGCGCTCACGCAGGTAGCTGTCCTGCAGGCTGGCGAACTGGGCGGCAAACTTCTCGATGACTTTTTTCACCGCCCACTCGGCGACGGAACCGGCGTCGATTTCCGCCAGCAGGTCTTTTTTCAGCCTGGCGTCGGTTAACAGGTGAGAGTAGAGATCAAATATCGCCGCACTCTCTTTGTGCATACTGGCGGTGAAACGCTTGCTGTAGCGGCGGAACTCACTGGAAGCCTCGCTCATTGCCAGCGCCAGCCGCTCACGCTCTCTGACGGTATCGAGAGTCGAGGCCGCGAACACATTTTCCAGCGAAGGCTGACTGGAGTCGACCCAGCCCTGGGCGACGGCAACGCCAGGCGCTGCCGCCAGTGCGCGGATGCGGGTTTGCCGGTATTGACCAAACAGGGCATTCAGCTGGGACTGAGAGAGGATAGCCGCCATCTGTGTGGCCAGCGTAACCAGAAATGACTCTTCACTTTCGTCAAACTGACGGTGCTCACGCTGCTGAACCACCAGCACGCCAAGCAGCTGGCGGCGGCTGATAATCGGCACGCCAAGGAAGGAGCGAAAACGCTCTTCCTTTACGGAGGGAATGTATTTGAAACTGGGGTGACTCTGCGCATCAGCAAGGTTGATCGGCTCGGCCAGTCGACCCACCAGCCCGACAATCCCTTCATCAAAGGCCAGGGCGACGGTGCGCCCACGCGGCTTTTTTAGCCCACGCGTAGCCATCAGGTAGTAGCAGCGACGATCGTGATCCGCGAGGTAGACCGAACACACTTCGGTTTGCATCGCCAGACAGATTTCGTTAACCAAAATATCCAGCGCCTCGGTAAGCCGGGGCGCTGCCGCCACTTTCTCAACTATTTCGCGTAGCTGTGTGAGCATAATCTACGTGGCTTAACCTCTCTTCCGTCGAAAACCTGGCGTATTCCGTTGTACGGTATTCTCCTGCAGGGGCATAACCACGCCGGCAAACTCTTTCATCACGCGTCGGTACACGTCGCGCTTAAAGGAGACCACCTGGCGAACCGGATACCAGAAACTCACCCACCGCCAGCCATCAAACTCTGGGGTACTGCTGGTTTGCATATTGATATCCGCGTCATTGCACATCAGCTGCAGAAGATACCACTTCTGTTTTTGGCCGATACAAACCGGCTTTGTGTCCCAACGCACCAAACGTTTTGGCAACTTATATCGTAACCAGTTACGGGTAGATGCAAGGATGCGGACATCCTTGCGGTTCAAACCGACTTCCTCGAAAAGTTCGCGGTACATCGCCTGCTCCGCCGTTTCCCCCGGGTTAATACCGCCCTGGGGGAACTGCCAGGAGTGCTGACCAAATCGTCTGGCCCACAGCACCTGTCCCTGCTTGTTACAAATTACGATACCAACATTCGGGCGGTAGCCATCATCATCGATCACCGGACTACCTCAAACTAAAACTGGATGTTCTGATTGTTTCATACTCCTTACAGACGGTAAACCACTGGTTTCAGGCGATGTGACGATGCCAGGCTGGGATAACTTGTCCATTTTGACAAAGTTATAAACAGAAACGCGGAGAAAAAGGCGATCTTATTCACGTTTTCTGTGGATAGCTTTGTGCAGAACTCTGTTAACAGATGGGGAAAACTTTCTGTCGCTGATAAAGCGCCGTTTTTTAAACTCAGAATAAACCCATATTAATCATTAGGTTTTGACGTTAATCACAGCATTTCCCCCGGCTGTCATCGCTTTGTCATCTGGCCCGGATCGTCAACTGGTGAAAGATCGAACGCTTACTACGTTATCCACAGAATATGCCGATTAGTTGGGCATGAAAACCGCAAAACGGGGTAAAAACCGTGCCGTCAAGGCTGTAAATGGAAACAGTATTATTGTAAAAGGGAAGTTATCCCACTTTTCTGTGGATAAGTACCCCGGTGATCCTGTTCATTGTCGGTGGCAACCCGGGTAAAACTACGGGAAGCAGGGTGAATTCGCGAGGATGAAGGAATAAAAAAACATGGTTTATCATGCTATTATTGGTGTTTTCCCCAGATGAGTAAGTCAGATTCCCTGTGTGGGCAAAACGCGGCTATTTTTTGAACAGAACTCAGGCTTTATGATGACTAACCCGTATCACATCGTTCCTCCTCCACAGGATGAAGAAGAATTGCTGGCTCGTGCCTCTGCGCTGGCCGGGTATACGCTCGGCGAACTGGCTCAGCAGATCTTATTGCCCGTGCCGCGCGATCTTAAGCGCGACAAAGGCTGGGTGGGGCTTCTGCTCGAACGTTATCTGGGTGCCAGCGCAGGCAGTAAACCCGAGCAGGACTTCGCCGGCATCGGCGTTGAGCTAAAAACCATCCCGGTAGATGCCGCCGGCCGCCCGCTGGAAACCACCTTTGTCTGCGTCGCCCCGCTGACCGGAAACAGCGGCGTCACCTGGCAGAACAGCCACGTACGCCATAAACTGACGCGAGTGCTGTGGATCCCGGTAGAAGGGGATCGTGCCATCCCGCTGGCGCAACGTCACGTGGGCGCTCCCCTGCTGTGGAGCCCCGACGCCAGCGAGGAACAGCGCCTGCAGCGCGACTGGGAAGAGTTGATGGATATGATCGTCTTAGGCCAGGTCGAACAGATCACCGCACGGCATGGAGAAGTACTGCAAATCCGCCCCAAGGCGGCTAACAGCAAGGCGCTGACGGAGGGCATCGGTCGTGATGGCCAGCCCATCATGACGCTCCCACGCGGCTTTTATCTGAAAAAAACCTTCACTGCACCGCTGCTGGCCCGGCATTTTCTTCTTTAAGAAATTGTCCTAAAGATTTTCCCACTGTCGTCAACCTTGCGTATAATCGTCGTTTAGCTTTCGTTTAAGTTTAAGGTGTGCTTTTAACATGTTTGAATGGATTGCCGATCCCAATGCCTGGCTCGCGCTGGGCACGCTAACGATCCTCGAGATTGTTCTCGGGATAGATAACATTATTTTCCTCTCGCTGGTCGTCGCCAAACTGCCGGCGCATCAGCAAAATACCGCCCGCCGTATTGGTCTGGCCGGTGCCATGTTAATGCGCCTTGGTCTGCTGGCCTCTATTGCCTGGGTTATTCGTCTGACCGACCCGCTGTTTACCCTGATGGATCACGCTTTCTCAGCCCGTGATCTGATCCTGCTGTTTGGTGGGCTGTTCCTGCTCTGGAAGTCGAGCATGGAGATCCATGAAACGATCGAGGGCGGAGGTGGCGAACACACGACGAAAGTGCATTCGTTTTTCGGGGCCATCGTGCAGATTATGGTGCTGGATATCATCTTCAGTCTGGACTCAGTGATCACTGCCGTCGGTCTTTCCGACCATCTGATTATCATGATGGCTGCCGTGGTGATTGCCGTACTGGTGATGATGTTTGCCGCCCGGGCTATCGGTGAGTTCGTTGACCGTCATCCGTCGGTAAAAATGCTGGCGCTGGCGTTCCTGATCCTGGTCGGCTTCACCCTGATGCTGGAAAGTTTCAGTATTCACATTCCAAAAGGCTATATCTACTTTGCTATGTTCTTCTCCATGGCCGTGGAATGCCTTAATCTGGCACGCAATAAAAAGCGTCCTCTGTAAAATTATCGCCCTGCCCGCCCGCACTGGCCGGGCAAGGTATAATGAGGTCAACATGTCAATGGTACGTTGTGCGCAACGTCTATTTTCAGACTCATACTATTATCGTTACAGGGAAATTAGTTTATTACTACACTGATACCGGTTGAGTAATGAAGAGGGGAGAAAAGTATGAAGTGGATTTTGGGTGCAGCAGTCGTCGGCCTGGCCGTGTTAACGTCCGGATGCAGCAGCGACTACGTCATGGCGACCAAAGAAGGCAAGATGATTATGACCGACGGTAAGCCGCAGATCGATAAAGAGACCGGCCTGGTGAAATATACGGACGATAGCGGTCACGAAAAGCAGATCAACGGTGACGAAGTCTCATCGATTGTTGAGCGTTAAGCGCCCGTTGCCACCTGACCCACGCGGTAAAGGTGGCTCTCTGTAGCACTTCCCGATAAATCCCCCCTTCCCCCGCCCGTTCAGCACGGTTATAGTCAAAAACCGGGTTTTCGGTGCGACACGTGCCAGTCCCAGGCAAAAAGCCCCTGTTGCGGACGCCCTGATGTCCCTGACCTTTGAATAATGAAAAAGGAAGCCGGCAATGCATTATCACCGTATCCCCCACAGCACCCTGGAAGTCAGTTCTCTGGGGTTGGGCACCATGACGTTTGGTGAGCAAAACAGCGAAGCCGACGCCCATGCACAACTGGATTATGCCCTGAGCCGCGGCATCAACCTGATTGATACAGCCGAGATGTATCCTGTCCCGCCCCGCCCGGAAACGCAGGGCCTGACCGAGCAGTATATCGGCAGCTGGCTGGCAGCACGCGGTAATCGCGACAAGATTATCCTCGCCTCTAAAGTCTCCGGGCCAATTCGTGGCGCTGATGCCTCCATCCGTCCGGGCCAGGCACTGGATCGCAAAAATATACGCAGCGCGCTGGATGCCAGCCTGAAGCGGCTGAATACCGATTATCTCGATCTGTATCAGCTGCACTGGCCGCAGCGCCAGACCAACTGTTTTGGCAAGCTGAACTATGAGTACACCGACAGCGCAGCGACCGTGACGCTACTGGAAACACTGGAGGCGCTGGCTGAGCAGGTGCGTGCCGGTAAAATCCGCTATATCGGCGTGTCGAACGAAACGCCGTGGGGCGTGATGCGTTATCTGCAGCTGGCGGAGAAACATGAACTGCCGCGTATCGTCAGCATCCAGAATCCCTACAGCCTGCTGAATCGCAGCTTTGAAGTCGGTCTGGCTGAAATCAGCCAGCATGAAGGCGTCGAACTGCTGGCCTATTCCAGTCTGGCTTTTGGCACACTGAGTGGGAAATACCTTAACGGCGCGCAGCCGACCGGGGCGCGTAACACCCTGTTCAGTCGTTTCAAGCGCTACAGCAGCGAACAGTCTGTCGGGGCTATTACCGAGTATGTCGCGCTGGCGAAGCAGCACGGACTGGATCCGTCGCAGATGGCACTGGCCTTTGTACGCCAGCAGCCGTTTGTCGCCAGCACCTTACTGGGGGCAACCACGCTGGAACAGTTAAAAATGAACATCGACAGCTACGATCTGACGCTGAATGAAGAGGTACTGGAAGGGCTGGAAGCGATCCATCGTCGCTTTACCTATCCGGCCCCTTAATTCGACGGCTACCGCCAGGGCAGCCATATGCCCTGGCGTTACCCTCGTCACAACTCAGAGCCGGGCAGTGACTTTCCGTTTCTGCGCCAGCTGCCAGCCCCACAGTACCGCAATCGCCAGCGCAAACAGCGCACCGAAGCCGACGCCCGTCGCCACCGGCGGAGCACCGAACTTAATCGCCAGCGTATAGAGCCCGAGCATCAGCAGCATCGCGGTATTTTCACCGAGGTTCTGTACGGCGACCGCATTGCCTGTCCCGACCGTGTCTTTCCCACGCATCTGCAACAGCGCATTCAGCGGTACGACAAAGAAGCCGCCGAGCATGCCGATAATTATCAGCAGTACGTAGGCATTGAGGGCCTGATGCTGGAGCGAGAAGGCCAGCACCGCCACGCCAATCAGCACGCCTGCAGGCATACAGCGCCCGACAGTTTTCAGCGTGACCAGCTTCGCCGCGGCAATCGCCCCGAATACGATACCGATGGCCACCATGGCGTTCAGCAGCGTCGGCGTTTTATTATCGCTGATACCCAGCGCGACCGGCACCCAGAGTACCAGCAGGAAACGCAGGGTCACACCGGCCCCCCAGAACAGACTGGTGCCCACCAGGGAAAAACGCGTTTCGCCATCGCGCCATAACGTGCCGCAGGCGCGGAAGAAGCTGGCAGACATGCGGGCCGGGTGCCAGGACTGGCCGCCGCGCGCTGCATCCAGCTTAGGGATCAGCACATTTGCTGCCACCGCCAGCGCATAAGCCAGCACGCAGGCGGCGAGGGCGGCCGTCAGATTCCAGTCAGCCAGGAACCCCCCGGCCACCGAACCCAGCAATATAGCGGCAATGGTCGAGGATTCCATCATGCCGTTGGCCTTTACCAACGTTTCTCCGCCGGTCAGTTCGCCCAGAATGCCATACTTCGCTGGCGAATAAGCCGCAGCGCCAATGCCCACCAGGCTGTAACCGAGGAACGGATCAAATCCGAAGCAGATCACCAGGGCCCCCAGCAGCTTAAGGGCGTTAGCAAACATCATTACCCGCCCTTTCGCAAAGCTGTCCGCCAGCTGGCCGACAAACGGGGCCAGAATGATGTAGGTGGCAACAAACATCATCTGCAACACCGGCTGACTCCACTCCGGGTAAACCAGCGACTTCATCACGGCCAGGGTGGCAAACAGCAGCGCATTATCGCCAAACGCGGAGAAGAACTGCGCGCCAATCACCGCCATCATGCCCTTAGACATCAGCGGCTGGCCGCTTACCTGAGAAGTGCTCATGCCTGATCCTCCGGTTTTTCTGCCATTTCACGCAGCGTGACAAAGTCGGGTTTACCGCTGCCCAGCAGCGGCAGCTGTGACAGAACGCGGATATCGCGTGGGACAGCCAGATCCGGGCTGCCCAGCTCACGGGCGGCGCGGGTCAGCTGTTCGCGGGTCAGCTGCGGGTCGGTGGTAAACAGTACCAACGCCTCACCGCGATTGCCGTCCGGTTTAAGGGTAGCCGCGTGCTGCTTGTCTTCCGATGCTTTGCGGGCAATCGTTTCGACGATCTCCAGGGAGACCATCTCCCCGGCAATTTTGGCAAAACGCTTCACACGTCCCTGAATCTGACAGAACCCACCTTCATCAAAACTGACGATATCACCGGTATCATACCAGCCCGCTTCCATCTGCCCTTCGCCATTATCCGCTTGTGGGGCTTCCAGCACGCCAGGCCGCTCGACGCGCAGATAGCCTTTCATTATATTCGGACCCCGTAACTGCAGCAGGCCACCGTTTTCGATACCCGGTACGGCAATCAGACGCGAATCCATGCCCGGCAGGATGCGCCCGACGGTATGTGTTTTGGCCGCCATCGGCACGTTAATGGCCACCACCGGCGCACATTCGGTAACGCCGTAGCCCTCGAGGATGCGGATGCCATATTTTTCCATCCACAGTTCGCGCGTCTGCTCCTGCAGTTTTTCTGCCCCGGCTACTACGTAACGCAGACGGGCAAAATCATATGGACTGGCAAAACGCGCATAGTTACCAAGGAAGGTCGACGTGCCGAACAGTACGGTACAGTTACGGTCATAAACCAGCTCCGGCACAATGCGGTAATGCAGCGGGCTGGGATAAAGAAACACCTGTGCCCCGGTCATCAGCGGAGTCAACAGCCCGACCGTCAGGCCGAAGGCGTGGAACAGAGGCAGTGCCGACATAAACCGGTCGCGCGGGGTAAAATCTGCGATGGTGCGGATCTGCTCCACGTTCGCCAGCAGGCTTTTATGTGAATGAACGACGCCTTTCGGATGACCTTCTGAGCCGGAGGTAAACAGCACCATCGCCGCATCTTCCGGCTGCTGTGCTACTTCGGCCTGCGCAGGCATCAGCAGGTGTCGCAGGATCCACAGCTTATCCTGAAAAGTGACGGTCTCTTTCAGATCTTCCAGATAGACCCACTGCACCTGCGGAATGCCCTCCGGCAAGTGCCACAGCTTGCCCTTGTCGAGGAACTGGCGTGAGGTAAACACCGTTTTCACTTCGGCGGCGCTCAGGGCACTGGTCAGCCCTTTCACCCCGGCGGTGTAGTTCAGCATCGCCGGGATGCGCCCCCGCATCGATGCCCCGAGAATGGCCGCCGCCGTGACGGTGGCATTCGGCAGCAGCAGGCCGACAGACTCACCCGGCTGACTGTAGCGCTCCAGAATACGACCGACGCCCAGCGCCTTTTTCAACAACCCGGTATAGCTGTCGGGTTTAAAACTGACATCTTCCACACAGGGCTTAAACAGCCCGTAGCGGGTGCGGGCGGAAAGAAACGCCTGATACAGGGTTTCACGCGGACGCACCGCCATGCGGGCTTCCATCATAATATGGTGAAGGTGCTCCCCCGCCAGACGTCGGCGATCGCGTGCGCGCGGGGCTTCCGGCATCGGGATGGTGGTCGCAGGCAGAACGGTCAGGGTGATGCGCGGGAACAGGCGTCGTTTAAACACCCCCGCCAGGCGGCCAAACGGCGTGTATTCGGCACCTTCAATACGCAACGGCACCACGGTCGCCTGAGATTTTGCAGCGACGAAGCCCGCCCCGTCATAAATTTTCATCAGCGACCCGGTGACGGTGATACGTCCTTCCGGGAAGATCACTACAGGACGGCCGGTGCCGATCAGCCGCACCAGATGCTTGATAGACATGGGTTTTGTCGGGTCAAGCGGAACGAAATCGATCAGGGGACGCAGCAGACGCATGTACCACTGCTCACTGATAGAGGAGTAAACGGCGAACACCGGTTTCACCGGCAGGAACACCGCCAGCAGGATGCCATCAATAAATGACATATGATTAGGGGTAATCAGCACCTTCTCTTTGTACAGCCCTGAGAGTTCACCCGTCAGACGGGTACGAAAGAGTATGCGAAAAAGAACGCGAAAGAATGTAAACAACATGCCGACTCCATAGCGGATCACAATTGTCTCTAACGATGCAGGATATGACAGCCCAACTCAATATGTGACTGAGTATAAATAGAGAAAAAGCAGCAAAAAAAGTAAATCATCGTCCTAGACTAAAATCATCCGTGTCGTGCCGGTCAGGACTGTGAAAAATCACAGCGCTGACAATGATATTCACGTTTTTTAAAACACCGGGAGTCAAAAATCACGAATAAATAATGCAATACATTGCAAAAAAAAGCGTAATACACCAGAAAAATCGGAAAAACCAATAAAAGAAGAAAATATAAAAAATTAATTCTCACCCAACAAAAAAAGAATATAGCATTATTACGATTGCACAGAAAAACTTAATGCCGTCTAATTACGTCATTGGATCTAAAAGCTGTTAAAAATAGTCTCACGTTTAAATTAATGGATCTTTCACATTGATTTAAACTCAGACATTAACATAATGAAATAAACGATGAAAACGCCGAACAGCAATCAAATTTAGCACCGTATCAGGCACAAGTCAGGATAAGTTCTTTACGATGATTTAGCAGGCAAAAGAAGCTGGCATCGATCCTTATGTCTCTTCTCTCCAGTTCCGTAAAGACTTCAATCACTGGTGCCAGGAAAATAGAATGGATCTCCGGGCCTCCTGAAATCTTCAGGCTGGGGCAGTATCGGGTCTTTCCTTTACTAGTCGATGCAAATGCCTCTTAAGTAAAGATAACGCATGACATTCTGTATACACGTACAGGCTTTTAATTAACCTATGGGTAATAAAATGAAAACGTTAAGCATTAATGAAATAAACCTTGTCTCAGGGGCTGGATGGCAAGATTTTGCAAAATTCCTGTCAGTGCATAAAGCGTTGAATCTGGATCCGTTGTACGCACCAGCAGCAAAAGTTGAGTTTCTAAAATGGTGTAAAGAGATCAGCCTTGATCCTATATGTACTGCGCGTGATAACGGTTGGACACTCTGATTTAACCTGAAATGCCTCAGGCCACAGACTTCTGTGGCCTGATATACTGAATAGCCTGCTTCAGGGCGTCCACCCCCCTCCCAGGGCCACCATCAACTGCACGCTGGTTACCCACTGTGTACTCTGCAACGTCAACATACTCTGCTGCTGGTTCAGACTGGTATTCTCCGTCGTAGCGACATCCAGATAATCAATCATTCCGGCCTGATACTGATTCACCGTCACCCACGCTGATGTCTGCGCTGAAGCGGCTGCCCGCTCCTGTGCCTGCATTTCAGCCTCAAAGGTACGTAGCGCCACCAGGGCGTTTTCCACCTCTTCAAAGGCGGACAGCACGGTCTGTCGATAGCTGGCGACATCTGCATCATAGGCGGCTCTTGCCTGCTCCACCTTCGACGAGGTGGCACCAAAATCCAGCAGCGTGCCGCTCAGTTCTGGCCCCAGCGACCAGACGCGATTAGGTAAGGTCAGCAGATGACGAAAGCTGGAGCCCGTATACCCCGCGCTGGCGCTAAGCGTCAGATCCGGGAAATAACCGGCAATCGCCACCCCCACCGCCGCATTCGCCGCCGCCACGGTACGCTCCGCCTGAGCAATATCAGGACGGCGCTGAAGCAAATCCGCAGGCAGTGCAGGAGGAATAGCAGGCAACGTGGCCTGCAACGGTGCTACCGCCAGGCTGAATGCTGCCGGGGGTTGCCCGATCAGTACGGCAATCGCATGTTCCAGCTGAGCACGCTGCCAGCTGAGATCCAGCGCTGAAGCGCGCGCGCTCTCCAGTTGGGTTTCCGCCTGGGCCAGGGTACCACGCGATTCACTGCCCGCCTGATACTTGTTGTTAATGACCGTCAGATAACGCTGATAAGCGGCCACGCTTTTCTCATACAGCGCAATGCGCTGGTCAAGGATACGCAGCTGAAAATAGTCCTGCGCCAGCGTCGACTGGGCGCTGAGCGTCATGTTCGCCAGCGCAGCGGCACTGGCACCGGCGCTGGCCTGGTTCTCTTCCAGCGTGCGGCGCAGTTTACCCCACAGATCCAGCTCCCAGGAGGCAGACGCCTCCAGCGAATGGCTGTTGCCCGCCGCATTCCCACTGTCGCTGCTGCTGGCAGTTCCGCTGCGCGTCGAACTGCCGGTTACCGTCACGGTCGGAAACAGGTCACTGCGCGATCCAGAGGCCAGCGCCAGCGCCTGACGATACTGCGCCTCATACTGTGCGACGTTCTGATTCGAAATACTTACCTGGCGCAGCAGTCGGTCGAGCGTGCTGTCATGATAAACCGCCCACCAGTCACCTTTGCTGACCTGATCCTGAGGTTCGGCCTGCTGCCAGCCTCTGGCTTCTTTGTAAGAGAGTGAAGACGGTACCGTCGGACGCTGATAGGCCGGCCCCAGGGTACAGCCGCTTACCAGCAATGCCAGCATAAGAGGAGAAAGTTTATTTTTCATTATCATCAGGTTAATCCGCATGACGCAGACGTTGCCACGCGTGTTTTGTGACAAGACCGACGCGGTCAAGACAGAGGTACACCACCGGGGTGGTGAACAGCGTAAGTAACTGGCTCAGAGCAAGTCCTCCGGCAATGGCCAGCCCCAGCGGGCTGCGCAGGTCGGCATCACCGCCGCTGCCGAGCGCCAGCGGTAAAGCGCCAAAGAACGCGGCCAGGGTGGTCATCATGATGGGCCGGAAACGCATCAGACAGGCCTGGGTGATCGCCTGCTGCGGGCTCATCCCCTGCTTACGCTCGGCGGCCAGGGCAAAATCAACCATCATGATGGCGTTCTTTTTCACAATACCTGCCAGCAGCAGAATGCCGATCAGTGCGATCACCGTCAGCTCTGTCCCGGTCAGCATCATCAGCAACAGCGCACCAACCCCGGCAGAGGGGAGCGTAGAGAGGATCGTCAGCGGATGAAGATAACTTTCATACAGCATTCCCAGCACGATATAGACGGCGGCCAGCGCGGCAAGGATTAACCACGGCATCGACGCACTCAGCTCGGCAAAGGCCTGTGCCGTTCCGGAAAACCCCGCCTGAATGGTATCCGGCAGGCCGATTTTTGCCATCGCGTTTTTCACTGCCACCTGCGCCTGTTCCAGCGAGGCCCCGTCCGTCAGGTTAAAGGCAAAGGTACTGGTGGCCGACTGACCCTGGTGATTAACGGACAGCGGAGCATTGCTGCCGCTGATACTGGCAAAGGCCGACAGCGGGATACGTTCACCGCTGTCGTTAATGACCAGGAGCTTATTCAGGGTATCTGCATCGCGCGTCCATTCGGGGCTAAGAGACATCACCACATGATACTGGTTAAGGGTTTTGTACAGGGTGGCCACCTGCCGCTGGCTGAAGGCATTATTCAGCATGGCATCCAGCATCTGCACGTCCACACCCAGCCGCGTGGCGCGGTCGCGGTCAATATTGATCATCACCTCCTGTCCCCCGGTCTGCGCGTCGGAGTCGATGCTGGTCAGCAGCGGGATCTGTTCCAGCGCCGCCTTCACTTTCGGCGTCCAGATGCGCAGAGCATCAAGATTGTCCGCCTGCAGGCTGTACTGAAAGGAGGCATTGGCGCTGCGCCCGCCAATATGCAGATCCTGCGCTGCCATCAGAAACAGTGCCACACCCGGGATATTCCGTGTTTTACCGCTGAGGCGGTTCGCCACTTCGCTGGCATTAGCCTCGCGCTTATCGACGTCTTTCAGATGCACGAAGAACATCGCCGTATTCCGTGAGCCAAATGCCCCACTGCCCATCGAGGACATCACGCCATCCACCGCCGGATCGTTTTCGATCATCGCAGCAAAGGCTTTAACTTTCAGCTCCATCGCCTGAAAGGACACATTCTGGTCGGCACGCAGCATCCCCATCAGCAGGCCGGTATCCTGATTCGGGAAGAACCCTTTCTGCACCACCGAGTACAGAAACAGGTTGAGGATCACCGTCAGCAGCAGGCTGAACATCGTCAGGCGCTGATGGCGCATGACCCAATCCAGGGCGACGGCATAGCCCGCCAGTAGGTGATTCAGACCCTTTTCAATCCCCTGATAAAGCGGGTGCGGACGCCTGGTCACCGCCGGTTTACGCTTCAGCAAACGCGAACAAAGCATCGGCGTCAGGCTGAGGGAGACCAGCATCGATATAATCAGCGAGGCGGTCAGCGTGACGGCAAATTCGCGGAACAGACGGCCAACGATGCTGCCCATCAGAAGGATCGGGATAAACACCGCCACCAGCGATAGCGTCATCGACAGCACGGTGAAACTCACCTCCTGCGCACCTTTGACTGAAGCGCGCACCGGACTGAGCCCCTCTTCGATATGGCGGGTAATGTTTTCCAGCACCACGATGGCATCATCCACGACAAACCCGGTGGCGATAATCAGCGCCATCAGCGACAGGTTATCCAGGCTGTAGCCGCACAGATACATCACGGCACAGGTCCCCGTCAGCGACACCGGCAGCGCCAACGCCGGGATAATCAGCGCGCGTATGTCGCGCAGAAAGATGAATACCACGCCAATTACCAGCAGCATGGCGATCAACAGCGTCTCTTCCGTTTCATAGAGCGAGGCGCGCACGTTGGGCGAACGGTCAACCACCATGGTCAGCTTGACGTCTGCGGGCAGATCTTTTTCTATCAGCGGCAGCTGGGCCTTAATACCGTCAATCGTTTCCAGCATATTGGCCCCGGCTGAACGGGTAACGCCGATAGTGACCGACGGCGAACCGTTATAGAACCCGGCGCTGTAGCGGTCCTCTACCCCATCATAAACGTGGGCGACATCGTTCAGGCGGATCGCGCGGCCATTGCGCCAGGCGATGACCAGGCTACGGTACTGACTGGCCTGGTCAAGCTGCCCGTTGCCATCCACCATCCAGGACTGGTTTTTTCCCTCCAGTCTCCCTTTCGGCAGGCTGGTGGTGCTGCCAGCAATCGCTTCCCGTACGCGGTCCAGCGAGATGCCGTACTGACTTAACTGCTGCGGTTGCAGATCAATGCGCACGGCAGGCAGGGCGCTGCCGCGCAGGGAGACGTCCCCGACCCCGTTGACCTGAGCGACTTTCTGCTTAATTTTACTGTCAGCCAGATCGTACAGCTCAGCACTGGTTCGGGTGGTGGACGACAGCGCCATCATCAACACCGGCGCATCAGACGGGTTCGCCTTCTGATACGTTGGCAGTGACGGCATGCTGGTGGGCAACAGGCTGCGTGCCGCGTTGATCGCGGCCTGCACGTCGCGGGCGGCACCATTGATATCGCGATTGAGGGCAAATTGCAGAATAATATTGGTTGAGCCCTGCGAACTCTCCGATGTCATTTCAGAGATACCGGCAATTTGCCCCAGCGCACGCTCCAGCGGCGTCGCTACCGTGGCAGCCATCGTTTCCGGGCTGGCACCGGGCAGTTCTGCCGACACCATGATGGTCGGAAAATCCACGGTTGGCAGCGGGGCCACTGGCAGCAGGCGATAGCCCAGCGCCCCCAGTAACACCAGGGCCAGCGTCAACACCAGCGTGGCCACCGGACGAAAAATAAACAGGCGGGGCAGACTCATTCACGCCCCCGTGCGGCCTGACGGCGCAGATAGCGTTTCATACGCTGTGACACGCCGTCAAACCACAGGTAGATCACCGGGGTGGAGAACAGCGTCAGCACCTGGCTGAAGATCAGACCGCCCACGATCACCAGCCCCAGCGGCTGGCGCAGCTCCGCCCCCGAGCCGGAGGCCAGCATCAGCGGCAGCGCACCCAGTAGCGCCGCCATGGTGGTCATCAGGATCGGACGGAAGCGCTGAAGACAGGCCTGGTGGATCGCCTCTCGCGGACCGAGGTGCTGCGTTTTAACTGCCTCCAGGGCAAAGTCGATCATCATAATGGCGTTCTTTTTGACTATGCCAATCAGCAGGATCACTCCGATAAGCGCGATCAGGCTAAATTCCGTGCCGGCCAGCATTAACGTCAGCAGAGCGCCCACCGCCGCCGAGGGCAACGTTGACAGAATGGTCACCGGATGTATAAAGCTCTCGTAGAGGATCCCCAGCACCCCATACATGGTCAGCAGCGCGGCGAGGATCAGCCACAGCGTATTCCCGGTGGCACGCTGAAAGGCTGCGGCTTCCCCCTGGTAGCGCAGCGTCACCGACGGCGGCACCGCCAGCGAGGCCGAGACCTCGCTTACCGCCTGTTGTGCCTGCTCCAGTGAATAGCCGTCACTCAGATTGAACGAGATCGTCACCGCCGGGAACTGGTTCAGACGCATATGCACCAGCGAACCGGTACGCAGGTGAATACTTGCCACCGAGGTCAGTTTGACCATCCCGCTGGCCGAACTGCGGGTCGTGGAGGCGCTGTCAGTTGTTGACGTCGCGGTGCTGCTGTCGGCTGACGGTTGCAGCCAGATATCGTCGAACGAGGCCGGAGACTGCCGGAATGCCGGTGCCACCTCCAGCACAACGCGATACTGATTCGACTGGGTAAATATCGTCGAAATCAGACGCTGGCCGAAGGCGTTATACAGTGCCGTATCAACGTCGGAGGCCGTGATGCCGAAGCGCGCGGCGGCATCACGGTTGAGTTCGACATAGGCCACCTGTCCCTGGTCCTGTAAATTACTGACCACCGAGCTGAATTCGGGACGCTGACGCAGCGCACTGACCAGCTTCGGTGACCAGGTCACCAGGTTCTGGCTGTCCGCATCATCCAGCGTTAGCTGGTAGCGGTCCGGCGTGACCTGGTCGTTAACCGTCAGATCCTGTGCGGATTGCAGATAAAGCGCGATGCCCGGCACGCCCGCCGTCGCCTGCCGGAGCTGCGCGATGACGCTATCCGCGCGTTCGCCCCGCTGGTCAAACGGTTTAAGGTTAATCAGCAGGCGGCCACTGTTGAGGCTGGTATTGCTGCCATCAATGCCTACCGTCGAGGAGAGGCTCCCGACGGCCGGATTTTGCAAAATCATCGCCGCCAGCTGCTGCTGCCGCCGCGACATCTCTTTAAATGACACATCCTGCGAGGCCACCGTTACCCCCTGGATCAGTCCGGTATCCTGGGCCGGGAAGAAGCCTTTCGGCACCAGCAGATAGAGCAGCACAGTAAGGATCAGCGTGGCCAGCGACACCAGCAGTGTCAGACGCTGATGGTTGAGAACGACGGTCAGCAGGCGATCGTACCCGGCCACCAGCCGGTCAAAAAACTCGCCGCCCTTACGATAGAAGCACGTCTGGCGATTTTCAGGAACCGGGCGCAACAGTGTCGCACACAGCATCGGTGTCAGCGTCAGCGACACCAGCAGGGAAACGAGGATCGACACCGCCAGCGTGATGGCAAATTCGCGAAAGAGCCGCCCGACGACATCCCCCATAAACAACAGCGGGATCAGCACCGCAATCAGGGAAAAAGTCAGAGAAATAAGGGTAAAGCCGATCTGGGCCGAGCCTTTCAGCGCCGCTTCCAGCGGGCTTTCCCCCTTTTCCAGACGGCGGGAAATGTTCTCCACTACCACGATGGCATCGTCAATCACAAAGCCAGTGGCAACGGTCAGGGCCATCAGCGAGAGATTATTCAGGCTGAAACCAGCCAGGTACATCACCCCAAAGGTGCCGACCAGCGACAGCGGTACGGTTACGCTGGGGATCAGCGTGGCCGCCACGTTGCGCAGGAACAGGAACGTCACCATGACCACCAGCGCAATCGACAGCATCAACTCAAACTGCACATCGCTGATGGAGGCGCGAATGGTCTGGGTGCGGTCAGAGAGTATCCTCACCCGAACCCCGTCCGGCATTGCCGCCTGTAACGCCGGCAGCTGTGCTTTAATACTGTCCACCACTGAGATAACGTTCGCCCCGGGCTGGCGCTGCACGCTGATAACAATCGCCGGCTGATTGTCAGCCCACGCCGACTGCCAGGTATTCTCTGCGGCTTCTTCGATATGCGCCAGGTCGCGCAGGCGCAGCGCCGCCCCGTTTTTCCAGGTAAGGATCAGATTGCCGTATTCCGCGGCGGTGCGTAGCTGGTCATTGGCATCAATGGTCACTGAGTGGTACTGGCCGTCAAACCCGCCCTTCGAGCCGTTAACGTTGCTGTTACCGATCAGCGTATTCACGTCTTCCAGCGTCAGGCCGTGTGCCGCCAGTGCTTTCGGGTCCATCTGCAGGCGGATGGCCGGCTGGTGGCCCCCCGCCAGCGTCACCATACCGACCCCGGAAATCTGCGACAGCTTCAGGGCAATACGGGTGTTTACCAGGTCCTGAACCCGGGTCAGGGGCAGCGTATCCGAGCTGGCGGCCAGAGTGATCACCGCACTGTCTGCCGGATTAACCTTCTTATAGGTCGGCGGATTAGGCAGGTCGTCAGGGAGCAGGCTGTCGGCGGCGTTGATTGCCGCCTGCACTTCCTGTTCGGCCACGTCCAGCGACAGGTCGAGCGAGAATTTCAGTGAGATCACTGACGATCCGCTGGCGCTGCTGGAGGACATCTGGCTCAGACCGGACATCTGTCCGAGCTGGCGTTCCAGAGGGGCCGTTACCGATGAAGCCATGACGTCCGGGCTGGCACCGGGATAGAGCGTGGTGACCTGAATGGTCGGGTAGTCCACCTGCGGCAGCGCCGAGGTGGAGAGCGTGCGGTAAGCAAAAATACCGGAAATCAGCACGCCCATCATCAGCAGGATAGTGGCCACCGGGCGTTCGATAAAAATGCGCGACGGATTCATTGCGCTTTCTTACCGGCGCTGGCGGCAGCCGTCTCTTCCGCGGTCACCACGGCGACTTTACTGCCGTCGGACAGACGGTCTAT
The DNA here is from genome assembly GCF_055556675.1 of Erwinia sp. PME.40.26/001. Lineage (NCBI taxonomy): Bacteria > Pseudomonadati > Pseudomonadota > Gammaproteobacteria > Enterobacterales > Erwiniaceae > Erwinia > Erwinia sp. PME.40.26/001. Next base: position 487,529 of record NZ_JBVHNP010000002.1, on the reverse strand, counting down.
CCCTTCCGTCACTACCCGCTCCCCGGCGCTGACGCCCTGCAGGATCGCCTGACGGTCACTGCCAAAGATCGGCCCGGTGGTCACCGCTTTACGGCTTACTGTGCTGTCCTTATTCACCACATAGACAAAACTGCCATCGCTGCTCAGCTGCAGGGCCTGAGCAGGGATCACCGTAACCTGTTTGAGGGTGCCGGTTTGCAGACGCAGATTCACAAACTGATTCGGATACAGCGCCTCATCCCCGTTGGCAAACAGCGCTTTCAGCTCCACCGAGCCGGTGCTGGTGTCGATCTGGTTACTGATATACTGCACCGCCCCCTGCGCCAGCGCGCGGCTGCCCTGCTGATCAAAAGCGGTCGCAGGCAGCGTCCGGTCATGGTGCAGGGCGGCCAGCAGCGTCGGGATATGGCTCTGGGGCAGGCTAAAGGTGACCGCTGCAGGCTGCGTCTGGGTAATGGTCACCAGCCCGGTGGTCGAACTGCTCTGTACCTGATTACCGGCGTCCACCAGGCGCAGGCCCACCCGCCCGCCGATCGGGGCGGTAATACGGGCATATTCAATATTGAGTTTTGCCGCGTCAATCTGCGCCCGATCCGCTGTCACCGCACCGCGGTACTGGCCGACGGTGGCGGTCTGGGTATCGAGATCCTGGCGCGCCAGCGAGTCCTGAGCATACAGTTTCTGATAGCGCGCCAGCGTCAGCTGCGCACTTCTCAGCAGCGCCTGATTCTGATTAAGCTCGCCCTGATACTGCGCCAGCGTCGCCTGATAGCTGCGCGGGTCAATCTGTGCCAGCAACTCCCCCGCCGCCACTTTCTGCCCCTCTTTGAAGTAGACGTGTACCAGCTGCCCCTCCACCCGGCTGGTGACGGTCACCGTTGCATTCGGGATCACCGTTCCCAGCGCATCGAGATAAACCGGCACATCGGCCTGCACCACCGTACCGGTATGCACAGGCGTGGTCATTCCCGCCGTCTTTCCCGGCCCGCCCGGCCCCCGCATACCGCCGGGTGTACCCGTGGCGGAATGCCCCTGCGGCCAGAAATGCCAGATCAGTGCGACAGCAATCAGCAGCATAATCAGGCAGAGAAACTGAGTTCGCCGGGAGTGAGGTTTCTTCGGTAGGTTCGCGATCATGGGGTTAACGTCTTCAGGATGCAGTAAAAAGAGAACTGCGCTGACAGGTCCAGCGCAGTTGGGATTTAACGTCGGTCAGACCTGGCTGACCGGCGGCACCATCAATACTTGTTGATAGTAATTCCCATTATCATCTAATTATCTGCGGAGGTTCTATACGAGGGGCGTAAGGTTTTCGTAAGAACTGCAATATTCACTCTGTTTTCATCACGATTTCCAGCCACCTCCCAGTGCCTTATACAGCGTTATCTGCTGGTTGAGCTGTCCCAGGCGCGTGGTGATCAGCGACTGCTGTGAGGCATACAGTGAGCGCTGCGCCACCAGCACGTTAAGATAGTTGTCCACGCCTTCACGGTAGCGCACGTCTGCGAAGCTGAAATTACGCTGGTTTGCCGCCTCATCCAACTGCCGTGCTTTTAGCTCATCCTGATAGGTTTCCTGTCCTGCCAGCGCGTCCCCCACCTCTTTAAATGCCGTCTGAATGGTTTTTTCATAGTCTGCAATTTCAATGCGTTTTTGCAGTTTGGCGATATCCAGATTGGCCATATTCACCCCGCCGTCGAAGATCGGCAGGTTGATACCCGGGCCAAACGACCAGGCCGCCGTTCCGCCAGAGAGCAGATGACTGAAGGTACTGGAGGTGGAGCCCCCCGCCGCGGTGAGCGAGATGCTGGGAAAGAAGGCGGCGCGCGCCGCCCCGATGTTGGCATTGGCCGCTTTCAGCGTATGTTCTGCGGCGATGATATCCGGGCGGCGCGTCAGCAGATCGGACGGGAGTCCGGCCGGCGTCGGCGGGAAGTGCCACGCCTTTTGTAAATGTGCCCCCGCCAGTAAATCCGGCGGGAGTTCGGTGCCCACCAGCAGCCTGAGGGCGTTAACGTCCTGTCGCACCTGACGACTGTAGCTGGCGATGTCGGCCTGTGCTGCCCGCACCGAGGTTTCGGCCTGCACAAGGTCCTGCTCGCTGGCCACGCCGCCGTCATAACTGCGTTTGGTCAGATCGTAGGAATCCTGCTGACTCTTCGCCGTATCCTGCGCCAGCTTCAGCAGTGCATTATCCGCACAGAGCGAAAGATAGCCCGAGGCCACTTCGGCAATCAGGCTGATCTGCGTAGCCCGCTGCGTGGCCGCGCTGGCCAGCCAGGCTTCCAGCGCCTGATCGCGCAGGCTGCGCAGCCGACCGAAGAAGTCCAGTTCCCACGCCGTTACGCCCAGGCTGGTATTCATCTGCCGGTAGGTAACCGGCCCACTGCTTTTCGTACTGTAGAGGTTACCCGGCAGATGCGTCACGTCATCACTGCCGTTGAAGTCAACGGAGGGCATCAGCGCCGCACGGTCAATCTGCACCTGTGAACGCGCCACTTCGACGTTAAGCGCCGCCACGCGCAGATCGCGGTTATTGGCCAGCGCACTGGCGATCAACCGGTGCATTACCGGATCGGTAAAGAAGTTCTGCCAGCGGATATCCGCACCGTTGCCGGCAAGGGGGTTATTCTGGTCATAATGCGCGGCCACCGGCAGGGCCGGACGCTGATAGTCCGGCTCCATCGTACAGCCTGCCAGTATGACTGCCAGTGGTAACATCCCCAGAGAAAAAGCGTTACGCATCATGTTCTTCGACCTCAGTTTTCGATTTTCTTTTACCAGCAAAATGCTGCGCAACCGCAACGTAAAACATCGGGACAAAGAAGATAGCGAGGAAGGTAGCGGTGATCATCCCGCCCACCACGGCTGTCCCGATGGAGTGCTGGCTACCGGCACCTGCCCCGTGTGAGATGGTGAGCGGCATCACGCCGAGCACAAAGGCCATCGACGTCATGATGATCGGCCGGATACGCAGTCTGGCCGCCTCCATCGCCGCATCCACCAGCCCTTTACCTTCGTTCTCATGCAGATCCTTGGCGAACTCAACAATCAGAATGGCGTTCTTTGCCGCCAGCCCGACGGTGGTCAGCAGCCCCACCTGGAAGAAAACATCATTTTCCAGCCCGCGCAGCAGCACGGCCAGAATCGTCCCCAGCACGCCCATCGGTACCACCATCAGCACCGAGAATGGGATCGACCAGCTCTCATACAGCGCGGCGAGGCAGAGGAAGACCATCAGGATGGAAATGGTATACAGCGCAGGCGTTTGTGAGCCCGACATCTGTTCCTCATAGGACAGGCCGTGCCACTGCACGCTGAAGCCTTTGGGCAGTCTGGCAGCGATCTCATTGACCGCTTTGACCGCCTCACCGGAGCTGTAGCCGGGAGCCGGGGAGCCCATAATTTCGACCGCCGACACGCCGTTGAAACGTTCATAGCGTGGCGAACCGTATTCCCATTTACCGCTGCCAAACGCCGAGAACGGCACCATGTCACCGCTGGCGTTGCGGAAGTACCACTTGTCCAGATCTTCCGGGGTGACGCGGGAACCCGCATTCCCCTGCACGTAGACTTTCTTCACGCGGCCGTTGTAAATAAACTGATTCACATAATTGGAACCCCAGGCGGTGGAGAGCGTGTCGTTGATATCTTCCAGGTTCAGGCCCAGCGCCCTTGCCCGCTCATCGTCAATGATCAGATGGTACTGCGGTTCATCCTCCATGCCGTTGGGTCGGGTGGCGAACAGCCGTTTGTCTTTTGCCGCCATCGCGAGGAACTGATTTCTCGCCGCCATCAGCGCCGCGTGGCCCTGGTTATTCACATCCTGCAGGAAGAAGTCAAAGCCGGTCGCATTGCCCAGCTCCATGACCGCAGGCGGCACCAGGGCAAACACTTTGGCATCCTTCAGGGAGGCAAAGTGCGCCATGGTTCGCTGTGCCAGTTTGGCCACCGACTGGTTACTGTTGCGCTGATCCCAGGGTTTTAGCAGAACGAAAGACATGGCGGTATTTTCCCCACGTCCGGCAAAGCTGAATCCGTTCGGTGAAAACACGGATCTGACTTCCGGTTCATTTTTCAGCAGCCAGCCGCCAATGTTATTCAGTACCTCCTGTGTGCGTTCGCTGGAAGCATTGGCCGGCAGCGTTACCTGCACCATCATGACCCCCTGATCCTCATCCGGCAGGAATGAAGTGGGTACGCGCGTGAACAGATAGCCGGTGGCCACCACGATGCCCAGATAGATCAGCAGGAACAGATAGCGCCTGGAGATCACCACCCCAACGCTGCGGGTGTAGCGCAGCGTGCCGGCATCAAACTTACGGTTAAACCAGCCAGCCATCCCGGTGTTTTTATGTTCGGCGGAGCTGGCTTTCAGTAAGGTGGCACACAGCGCCGGGGTAAAGATCATCGCCATCAGCACGGAGAGTGCCATCGCCGACACGATGGTGATCGAAAACTGGCGGTAAATCACACCGGTAGAACCACTAAAGAAGGCCATCGGCAGCAGTACCGCCGACAGGACGAGGGCAATACCCAGCAGGGCGCCCTGGATCTGCTGCATGGATTTTATGGTGGCCGCTTTCGGGTCGAGTCCCTCGTCGTGCATTACACGCTCGACGTTTTCTACCACCACGATGGCGTCATCCACCAGCAGGCCGATGGCCAGCACCATGCCGAACATCGTCAGAATGTTGATGGTGTAACCGCAAGCCGCGAGAATACCGAAGGTGCCCAGCAGGACGACCGGCACGACCATGGTGGTGATCAGCGTCGCCCGCAGGTTTTGTAAAAACAGCAACATAACCAGGAACACCAAAACGATCGCCTCAACCAGGGTCTTTACCACCTCTTTAATCGAGGCGCTGACGACCGGCGAGGTATCGTAGGGGAAGTTCACTTTCACCCCTTCGGGCAGGAAGGGTTTGATGCCGTTGACAGTTTTGCGCACGTTGTTGATCGCATCCAGCACGTTACCGCCGCTGGCGAGACGCAGCGCAATCCCCACCGAGGGCTCACCGTTGTAGGTGGCCGAGATGCTGTAATCCTGCGGCCCCAGATCGATGCCACCCACATCACGCAGGCGCACCTGAGAGCCATCAGGGTTGACCTTCAGCAGGATATTTTTAAACTGCTCCACCGACTGCAAACGCGTTTTGCCCACCACGGTAGCGCTGAATCGGGCTCCATTCACCGTCGGCAAGCCGGCCAGCTTACCGCTGGAGACCTGCACGTTCTGCTGACTGATGGCCGTTGTAATATCGCTGGGGACCAGCTGGTATTTATACAGTTTTGCCGGGTCCAGCCAGATACGCATTCCGTATTCTGACCCCATCACCATAAAGTCACCCACGCCGTTACTGCGGGCGATCGGGTCCTGTAATTTCGACACCATCAGGTCAGCAAGATCGCCGTTGCTCAGGTTAGGATTACTCGATGTCAGCCCGACAACCAGCATAAAGTTGGACTGGTATTTACGGATATTAATCCCCTGATTAACCACTTCAGTCGGTAGCTGTGACTCGGCCAGCGAGACCTTATTCTGCACCTGAACCTGAGCGATATCCGGATCGGTACCCTGGTTGAAGGTGACGATAATCGTGGCGCTGCCGTCACTGTTGCTCTGCGATTCGATATAGCGCAGGTGATCCAGCCCGTTAAGCTGCTGTTCAATAACCTGCACCACCGTATTCTGTGTGGTTTCTGCGCTGGCACCAGGGTAGGCGACCTGGACCGAAATCGCCGGCGGCGCGATATTCGGATACTGGTTCACAGGCAGGCTGAGAATCGACAGCCCCCCGACCAGCATCACCACAATGGCAATCACCCAGGCAAAAATAGGGCGTTCAATAAAAAATTTAGACATCCACGTTTCCTTTACTTACTGAGCCGACGGGTCGGCGGTGGTCAGATTTGCCTTTGATGCTTCCGGCCTCTGACTCTCACTGGCGCTGGTTGATACCCGCGATCCCGGATGAACGCTCTGCAGGCCGTTGACCACGACCCTGTCGCCCGACTTCAGACCGGCATTCACCAGCCATTTGTTGCCCAGCATCTGGCCCGTGACGATCTGCTGCTCGGTGATACGGTTTTTCGCATCTACCAGATAGACATACGGCCGACCTTTGGTGTCGTGCATAATCGACTCCTGCGGTACCAGAATGCCCTGCTCTGCCACGCCCTGGGGGAAGCTGGCGTGAACAAACATCCCCGGCAGAAGATTGCGCTGCGGGTTGGGGAAGGCGGCACGCATGGTGACGCTGCCGGTACTTTCATCTACCGTCACTTCGGAGAACTCCAGTCGCCCCTCCAGTGGGTAGGGAGAACCGTCCTCCAGCGTGAGCGTCACCGCTGCCGCATTGTCTCCGGCTTTTTTCATCTGCCCGTTTGCCAGCGCGCGGCGCTGTGCCAGCAGATCGAGCGACGACTCGCTGACGTCCACATAGATCGGGTCAAGCTGCTGGATCAGACTCATGTAGCTGCTCTGGCCGTTCGTTACCAGTGCCCCCTCCGTGGCGAGGGAGCGACCGATATGCCCGGTGATGGGTGCCCGGACATGGGTGTAGTTCAGATTGACCCGCGCTGTTTCCACATCCGCCCTCGCCTCACGAGCCGTGGCAACAGCATCATCGTAAGTCTGCTGACTGATGGCATGGGCGGCAGCCAGCGGTTTGTAGCGTGCAGCGACTTTATCCGCGTTAATCAGGGTAGCCATGGCTTTATCGTAGGTCGCCTGATAGCTCGCCGGGTCGATCTGATAGAGAGGCTGTCCGGCTTTGACCTCGCTCCCCTCTTTAAACAGGCGTTTCAGCACGATACCGCTGACCTGCGGGCGCACTTCTGCCGTGCGCACCGCCGTAGTCCGGCCGGGCAACTGAGTGAACAGGGTAACGGCTTCGCTTTTCAGCGTGCTGACCCCCACATTAACCGGCACATCGCCGGAAGGTGCCGCTGTCTGGTCACAGGCAGACAGCACAAAAACTAAACTCGCGGAAAGGATCCTTAAGCGCATGGTGAAGTCTCAATTAGAATGATTTAAATTAATAACGAGAGTGATTATTCTCATAAAAGAAAAGCATTATAGCGGGGGCAAAAATCTGGCTTGTTAAGTGTCTGCTAAGTTTTCTATCGAAACGCGACGAGTAAACCGGTCGTGCTGTTCGCATCGACGGATGCCGCCCTGTTGCTCCCGCGATAACGGCTCTGACTAGCCCTGTGGTTCGATTCCTCTCCTCCTGAGTTCACGCCGTGCCAGCTCTTTCAGCCAGCAGGCAAGCGTCACATTTTCATTGTCCGTCAGCACCCTCAGCTGGTCATGGAGTTCAGGGTGAATGCGTAGCTGAAAAGCCGCTGAACGGCCGCCGGTTTTGGGCGTCCTGTCTTTAAGTTTCGGCATCATCGTCGGTTCCTGAAGGTGAAAAACGCCCCCTGCAGCGCTACCAACACCTCAGGGGGCTGACACGATGCAATGGAATGCGTACCGCACCGTGGTGGCATCACAGTAGCGCGATGGACGAGGTTTATTTTGCCGATTAGTGTATGTGGTAAGGAAAAGTTGTCAGCGAATTTCACCGCTGTAACAAGTCGGCAGGCAACAGAGGGCGTAAAGATAAAAAAACCCACGCATTAGCGTGGGTTAGCGGAAAAGCCTGTTGTATCAGCCCGGATGATAAATCGCATCCGGTGCAATGTTCATATGCTTGAGTACCGGGCCAATAATATTGCCAAAGACCGGTGCCGCCACCGAGCCGCCAAAGTGATCGCCCGCCGTCGGATGGTTGATCATAATCACCAGCGCCACCTGCGGATTGCTGGCTGGCGCTACGCCAGCGGTGTAGTTGATATAGCCGCCATCATATTTACCGCTGTCGCCCATTTTTTCTGCCGTCCCGGTTTTGATCGCCAGGCGGTAGCCCGGCACGGCGGCACGCACCCCACTCCCGCCGGGTAACGCATCACTTTCCATCATATGCACCACTTCACGCACGATCTCTTCATCGGCCACCCGTCGGCCCGAGACCGGCGGGGTGACTTTGGTAATAGAGAGCGGCCGGTAGATGCCAAAGGAGCCCAGCGTGGCGTATTCGCGGGCAATCTGCAGCGGCGTCACGCGCAGGCCATAGCCAAACGAGAAGGTGGCACGTTCAATATCTGCCCAGCGTTCACGGTGCAGCGGGAAGTAGCCCACGCTCTCGCCGGTCAGCCCCAGCCCGGTGGGTTTGCCCAGGCCAAAAGCATGATAGGTGTTCACCAGCACTTCGGCCGGCATTGCCAGTGCAATATGGGACACCCCGATATCACTGGATTTCTGCAGGATGCCGGTCATGGTCAGACGCGGCCAATGGCCGACATCGCGGATCAGGTGGCCGTTGACGCGATAAGGCGTGGTATCCAGCACCGAATCGGGGCGAACCAGCTTACGCTCCAGCCCTTCCATCACCACCAGCGGCTTGACGGTTGAGCCGGGTTCAAAACTGTCATTAATGGCGGTATTACGCATCTGCGCCGGAGAGACATCAACAAAATTGTTGGGGTTGAACGACGGATAGGAGGCCATTCCGAGGATCTCCCCGGTGTCGATCTTCACCAGTACTGCCGCCCCCGAGTCTGCCTTGTTAAGCAGCACGCCATCGCGCAGCTTACTGTACATGGTGTACTGGTCGAATTTATCAATACTAAGCTGTACCGTCGGCGGCTGCTGCGGCGGCTCATAGTTGATCATCGCGACAATGTTACCGCTGGCATCCTGACGATACTTCTCCACTCCCGGGGTGCCCTGCAGCAGCTTATCGAAGCCTTTTTCCAGCCCGGTCAGCCCGCTGTTATCCGCCCCCACAATGCCGAGCAGCGGCGCAGTGGCTTCGCTCATCGGATAGAAGCGGCTGTCGTTATACACGGTGCTGATGCCGGTCAGATGCAGTTTGACAATATCCTTCGCAATGCCCAGTTCCACCTTGCGCCCGAGATAGAGAAAGCGACGGTTGGGGTTCGCATTAATCTGCGCCGCCAGCTGCTCCGGGCGCTGCTCCAGCGCGTTGGCCAGATACTGCCATTTGGCGTTGGTAAAGTCCGGGTGTGCCTGCAGTACGCGCTGCGGATCCGCAATCACATCACGCGACGGAACGCTGAGGGCCAGGGCTTCACCGTTACGATCCAGCAGCGTACCCCGGTTGGTCGGCAGCGTCACGGTTCGCAGCGAACGCTCATCGGCCTGCTTTTCCAGCATCGGATGGTTGATCAGCTGTAAATCAGCGACCCTCGCCAGTAGCAGCACCAGGCAGACCACCACGCCCAGGCAAACGAGCCTGAAACGCACGGGGTTAAACGTCGGAGCTGACTGAGACTTTGCCAGGAATTTTTTTAACGGGGGCATGTGGGTTCCGGAACGGGCTGGAAGATAACTTGCTGGCAGTTATACAAAAAATGTTGCGGGGATGACAGGGAAACTGTGTTTCAGATCGTGAGTGGTCGCGCGGCAACCGCGACGGTATCAGCGAATAAAAAAACTTTATAAATCAGATTGTTAGCCATTACTCACTGCGTTGCAGGCAAAAAAAACCTGCGCATCTGCGCAGGTTGGTGAAACAAAGCGATAAAAACTTTTTGATGTTCACCCATCAATACCTCTGGGACTTGAACTGTAGCAATCCTGGACGATATGCCGCTACACGCCAATCGCAACAGTTACCCGCAAAATGTAACCAGCTATGTGATTTGTAGGGTTTTTTGCAATGTCTCCTCGCTTCAGCCGTCAACGTCCGCTTTTCTGATCTCCACCAGGCAGCTCATGGCGTTGGGCCCCTGGGTCAGTGAGGAGGTACCAATGTCCAGCGTCAGTACGTTCGGGTTCCCCGCCCGGTCGTAAGGCTTCCAGGCTTTGCCGAAACCCGGATCGAACCAGGCGCCGGTCGCGATCAGCACCACCTGCGGACTGATCCCGTCGCTGAGACGCACCCCTGCCTGCATGGTGCCACGATCGTTGCTAACTTCAATCACGTCCCCGTCGCTGATGCCGCGGGCTGCGGCATCCTGCGGGTGCATCAATAGCGTTTCACGTCCGGCAGTTTTATTCGCCTGCACCGAGGGCGTGGCATCCATCTGGCTGTGCAGACGGTCGTGAGGCTGAATAGAGATCATATGCAGCGGGAAACGTTCACCCAGCGGCGCACCCAGCCATTCCTGTGGCGGCTGCCACTCCGGGTGAGGGCCAAAGTCGGGAAGCTGGTAACCGGCAATGGTTTCCGAGAAGAGCTCGATCTTACCGCTGGCAGTTTTAATTGGGTGGGCAACCGGATCCTGGCGGAACGCCTCCATAAATACCCACTCTTTTTCCGACGCCGGGATCTCGACGTGACCCGTCTGCCAGAAATCATCAAAGGATGGGAAATCAATGCCTTTGCCCTGATGTGCCACCGCGCACTGCTGGTAGAGGTGCTCAATCCACTGGCGCTCATTGCGCTTTTCAGTAAAGGTATCGCGATACCCCAGACGGTCAGCGAGATCGGCAAAAATATCAAAATCGTTGCGCGCCTGATGCTGCGGTTTGATGGCCTGATGCATCGCCAGTACAAAGCGGTCTTTAGACGAGCCGCCAATATCATTACGCTCCAGCGAGGTGGTGACCGGCAGGACAATGTCTGCCATCTGTGCCGCAGGCGTCCAGACGATATCCTGTACAATCACCGTATCCGGGCGCTGCCAGCCCTCCACCAGACGGTTAAGCTGCTGGTGATGATGGAAAGGATTGCCCCCCGCCCAGTGCACCAGATGGATATCCGGGTAGGTGTGCGTCTGCCCCTGGAAGGTATATTCCGTACCGGGGTTCAGCAGCATATCGCTGATGCGCGCCACCGGGATGGCTTGGTCAGCAATCGGATTAAAGCCGGTCGACATCAGCGGCGATGGCCCCTCCGTGCGCGGGTTACCCACGCTGTTCATTGAGCCGTGGCCGAAGGAGAACCCGGCCCCCGGCAGGCCCGGCTGACCCAGCATGGAGGAGAGGGCAATCATCATCCAGTAGGGCTGCTCGCCGCGATGGGCGCGCTGCACGGAATAGGAACAGGTGATAAAGCTGCGTTTGCCGCACAACTGTCTGGCCAGCAGACTGATACGCGATGCCGGAATACCGGTGATCTCGCTGGCCCACTGCGGCGTTTTCGCCTGGCCATCGCTCTCGCCCAGCAGATAAGCACGCAGCTGCGGATACCCCACGCAGTGCGACTGCAGGAAGGCATGATCCACCGCTCCCAGGCGGTCAATTTCATAGCCCAGCGCCAGCATCAGCGCCACATCTGTGTTGGGGCGGATGGGGATCCACTCCGCATTGACGAAGGCCGGGCAGTCATCGCGCATTGGGCTGATGTTGACCACCGGGGTCCCTTTAGCGGCCAGCTTTAACAGCGCTGGCTTCAGGCTGTGCTCCCCTGCCCCACCGGAAGCCACCTGGCTGTTTTTCAGCGCCAGGCCGCCGAAGGCGATAAAAATTTCGCAGTGATCAATCACGCTCGGCCAGTCAGTCACCCGTCCGGTCAGCGGCATATAGGTGCCAATCACATAAGGCAGAAAGAACTGCGCGGCCCCCCAGCTGTAATTTCCCTGCTGGTCAATGCCCCCGCCGCCCAGGTTGTAAAACCGGCGGACCAGGGTGCGGGCATGATTGACGCGCCCGGCCGAGGACCAGCCGTAAGATCCGTTGAAAATAGCGCTGGCACCGTAACGATCGCGCACCCGACGATTTTCCTCTGCCACCAGGTCCAGCGCGGTATCCCAGTCCACTTCGACAAACGCTTCCCGGCCGCGCAGGGTGCGGTCACTGTTCTCGCGTGACGCCAGCCATGAACGCCGCACCATCGGCCTGCGGATACGCTTATCTGAGTAAACCAGTTCGGGAATGCTGTTGAGCATCGGGGACGGATCCTGATCGGCGAAGAACGGCTCACAACGCAGCAGTTTTCCGTCTTCAACCACGGCGCTAAAGGCACCCCAGTGGGCAAGGTGTGGCACATTAATAATCGTCATTGCAGGATCCGTTAAACAGGTGTTTTTCTGGAAAAGCAGAATATCATTTTTCACCGGGCAGCGGCACAGGGCGTTTTATCGTCTGGCTTTGCGATGTCTGCGACATTCTGCATCACTCCGCAGGCTTGCAGTCACTGACGCTTTCCGCAACACTAATGGCAATGTAAACGCTTACCCAGGAAGGCATTTAACTCATGGCTACCATAAAGGATGTTGCCAGACTCGCGGGCGTTTCGGTAGCGACCGTGTCCCGTGTCATTAACCACTCTCCTAAAGCCAGTGAAGCCTCACGCCTGGCGGTGACCATTGCGATGGAGTCGTTGCAGTATCACCCCAACGCCAATGCACGCGCGCTGGCGCAGCAGTCAACCGAAACCATCGGACTGGTGGTTGGGGACGTTTCCGACCCTTTTTTTGGCGCAATGGTCAAAGCGGTGGATTCCGTCGCCTGGGAAACCGGGAACTTTTTACTGATTGGTAACGGTTACCATAATGAGCAGAAAGAGCGTCAGGCGATTGAGCAACTGATGCGCCACCGCTGCGCGGCCCTGGTCGTTCATGCCAAGCAGGTTCCCGACCAGGAGCTGATGCCGCTGATGAAGCAGATCCCCGGCATGGTACTGCTGAACCGCGTGCTGCCGGGCTATGAAACCCGCTGCATTGCGCTGGATGACCGCTATGGTTCCTGGCTGGCGACCCGCTATCTGATCCAGCAGGGCCACACTAACATTGCCTATATTTGTTCCACACACTCCATCTCCGATGCCACCGACCGCCTGCAGGGCTACTACGATGCGCTGAAGGAGCACAACCTGCCGTGTAACGATCGGCTGGTGGCTTTTGGTGAGCCGGATGAAGTAGGCGGTGAGCAGGCGATGACCGAACTGCTTGGCCAGGGGAAAACGTTTAGCGCCGTCGCCTGCTATAACGATTCGATGGCCGCCGGGGCGCTGGCCGTGCTGAGTGATAACGGCGTGCGCGTGCCGGAGGAGATGTCGCTGATCGGCTTCGATGACGTGCTGGTTTCTCGCTACGTGCGCCCCCGTCTGACAACGGTGCGTTACCCTATCGTGACGATGGCCCAGCAGGCGGCTGAACTGGCGCTGGCTCTGGCTCACGGGCAGCCACTGCCGGAGATCACCAATCTGTTCAGCCCGACGCTGGTGCGCCGTCATTCGGTGGGGGCACCGTCGTAATGCTGGGGTGCTGATTAAAGACCGGGCCTGCAGTGCGCTCTTTCGCCGCGACGACGACGTTTTCTGGTCGTCCCATGCTGAAGGCCAGCATTACCGGTCAGGCCCGCACGCCCCGATGTTATTCCAGCGTCCCGATGTTATTCCAGCGTTTTGTGGTATAGCCGTACCGCTGTCGCCGGATAATCCAGCGCATCGCCGATGTACGCCCAGCCAAAACGTTCGTAATAATCCGCACAGGCTGAATAGAGGTAGAGATGGCGATCGCCCCGCTGACGGCAGCGGTCAATGATCGTCTGCTGCAGCTGCCCGCTTACCCCCTGCCCGCGATAAGGCTCATCCACATACAGCGCCGCCAGCCAGGGAAACAGATCCTGACGGCTGATCAAATCGCAGCGCCACAGCCCGACGGTGCCCACCGGACGGTCGCCGTCCAGCGCCACAAAAGTCAGCGGCAGATCGGCACCGCTCAGGCTGCTGTCGAGGATGCTGGCAAAAAAATCGCGACTGTTTTCACTGCCAAACGCCCGCCACAGCCAGTCAGCGAGGATGTCCCGGTGTTCAGGCACGGCGCTCAATGGCACTATACGCAGTAAACTCACACCAGCTTACCCTGAAAAATGGGTACGGATTCAAACAGATAACCATCAAAGTCCGGGGCGTCGGCGTCCGACAGCTCCAGCAGGCTGTGCTTCACATTTTCCAGATGCTGCCACATCGCCTGCCAGGACCCCATCACGTCCCGCCGCCGCAAAGCGGCAAGGATGGTCTGATGATCGCCCAGCCACTTCAGACGGTAGCTGCGCGTTTCAATATGGCTGCGTAACTGCTGCCACAGCGGACTGCTTTCATGATGACGCCAGATGCTGTTAACGGTATCCAGCAGCATCTGATTTTGTGTGGCTCCGGCCAGCAGCAGGTGGAACACCTTGTCATTGTCCTGACTTTTATCGTCAAGGGCGATGGCACGCTGTTCCTGCTCCAGGATACGCTTCAGATTTTCAATATCCGCCTTGGTCGCCATTTTTGCGGCAAAGGCGGCGATATTGCTCTCCAGCAGCTGACGCGCCTGCAGCATTTCAAACGGGCCGACATCGCTGCGAAAGAACGCTTCCTCTTCATCGCTGCTTTCCGAAGGGATACGCATCACGTACACGCCGGAGCTCTGGCGGATATCCACCGTTCCTTCCAGCTCCAGCATCAGTAACGCTTCTCGGACAATGGTGCGGCTGACGCCCCAGGTCTCGGCGATCTGACGCTCCGGCGGCAGGCGCGATCCTACCGGATAGTGGCCCTCGATGATTTGCTGACGCAGATCGTGCCCGATTTCCTGATACTGCTTTTTGTCCTGCGCAGGCGCACCTTTGTCCACGGATCCTCACCTTTTAAACCATTATCACTATTGATGGCCGCTAGTTTACCAAAGCCAGCGCCTGATCGAGTACTTTTGCGCCGTTAAGGGTACCGTAAGCCACCGAATCAATCACCGCAATCGGGATCTGATGGCTGTCGGTCAGCTTGCGGTTCTCTTCCAGCTTGAAGCGTACCTGCGGTCCCAGCAGAACCACGGCGACTTCGCCGGGGTAATTTTCCAGCTCATCGCGCAGGTTCTGTTCCGGGATCGCATAGATTTGGTACTCCAGCCCGCGTGCGGCCGCTTCTTTTTCCATGCGTGTCACCACCATGGAGGTGGACATGCCTGCTGCGCAGGCCAGTACGATACGTTGCATCAGTTGCTCCTTATTTGGCTTCATCGTCCAGCGTGACAGAAAGCTGGCGCTGTTCACTGACCTGCTGATACCAGCGGGCGGACTTTTTCATCCGGCGCTGACGCTGATTTTCCAGGTCGATTTCAATCAGTCCGTAACGGTTTTTAAACGCATTCATCGGCGAGACGTTGTCGGTAAAGGCCCACAGCATATAGCCCTGGCAGTTCATGCCTGCGTCCCTGGCGCGAAGCGCCTGATAGAGATGTTCGGTGATAAAGGCGATGCGATAGTCGTCCTGGATTTCGCCATCGGCGTTTTTGAAGCGGGCTTCGTTCTCAATGCCCATGCCATTTTCTGCGACAAACCACGGGAAATTGTCGTAGTCATTTTTCATGCGTACCGCCATATCCCAGACGATAGCGGGCTGAATTTCCCAGCCGCGAGAGGTATTCATCCGCCGTCCCGGCAGCTCAAAATGTTCGTAGTAAAAGGCCGGGTGGAACGGCGTTTCCGCATGCCATGCCCGCGAGGGCGCTTTAACGCGGTGCGGGTAATAAAGGTTAATCCCGACTTCGTCGACGCGATTGGCATGAATAATCGCCAGCTCCTGCGCATCGTACTCCCAGTTAACGTGATGTTTTGCCAGCAGCGCTATCAGCTCTGCCGGGTATTCGCCCTTGATCGCCGGGTCAAGGAACACGCGGTTGTAGAACAGATCGTAAATCTCGGCCGCCCTGACATCGTGCGCGGCGCTGGAGCGCGGGTAAGTCACTTCCGGGTTAAGGATGGTGCCGACGCTACCCTGATAACCTTTCTCACGGAACAGCTGCACCACTTTCGCCGTGGCGAGGTTTTTGTGATGATTCCACTGCATCCATTTATCGGTGTTCTGCTCATACGGCCAGCGCAGCGCATCCAGATAAACCCGGGTCTGCACCACAATCGGCTCGTTAAAGGTAAACCAGCGCGTTACCTTGTGGGCGTAACGGGCAAATACCTGCTCCGCATAGCGGACGAACATCTCCACCACCTGTTTCGAACCC
Organism: Erwinia sp. PME.40.26/001; assembly: GCF_055556675.1. NCBI lineage: Bacteria > Pseudomonadati > Pseudomonadota > Gammaproteobacteria > Enterobacterales > Erwiniaceae > Erwinia > Erwinia sp. PME.40.26/001. The sequence continues at coordinate 471,566 of NZ_JBVHNP010000002.1, read as the reverse complement.
CAACCACCGTACTGTTCCAGCAGGACCGCAGGCAGTTCGTAATGTTCCAGGCACAGCATCGGCTGAATATCATTGGCCAGCAGTTCATCGATCAGGCTGTCGTAGTAAGCCGCGTACTCTTCATCTACCACCGCATTTTCATAGTCGGTCAGAAAGCGCGCCCAGTTAATCGAGGTGCGGTAGTGCGTCAGGCCCGAGGCTTTCATCAGCGCCACATCTTCTTTGTAGCGGTTAATAAAATCGGTAGCGACCGCCGGCCCGAAACCGTTATGCCAGACGTGGCGATCGTGCTGATACCAGGCATCGAGATAGGAGTCCTGGCCGGATTTTTTGCCGCTCCAACCTTCGGTTTGCCACGCCGACGCGGCAGCACCGAGGATAAAATCGTCCGGGATGGTGACGTTAAAGGTACTCATCATAACTCCTTAATTTTTCGCGGGTTCAGGCTGTAACGCTTTAGCGTCAGCGGCTTCCGCACGGCGTGCGGCAATTTTGACGAACGGCAGATAGATCAGAATAGAGACCAGGATGCAGACAATTTGCGTCACTACCGCCCCCATCGATCCGGCCGTGGAGAGCCAGGCATTAATGATCGGCGGCGTGGTCCAGGGCACCATCACCACTGCTTTACCGGCAAAACCGGTCACCGTGGCGAAGTAGCCGATCGAGCCGGTGATTAGCGGGGTGATAATAAACGGAATGGCGAGGATCGGGTTCAGCATGATCGGCATACCGAAGATCACCGGCTCATTGATATTGAACAGGCCCGGGCCGAAGGAGAGTTTAGCTATCTCACGCATCTCTTTACGTTTGGTTGCCAGCATGACTGCCGTCAGCAGACCAATGGTCAGCCCGGAACCACCGATACTCATATACACATCCCAGAACGGCATGGTGATGATATTCGGCGCTTCAATCCCCTGCTCAAAGGCGTTCATATTAACGAGGATCGCCCCCAGCAGCAGTGGTTCACGGATCGGTTTGACCATCTGATTACCGTGGATGCCGATCACCCAGAACAACTGGGCAACAAACATCAGCAGCAGAATGCCCCACAGACTTTGCACTACCGATTCCAGCGGTTCCTGCACAATTTTGTACACGGCGTCGTACAGATACATGCCGGTAAAACGGTGGAAGATAAAACCAAAGGTGGCAATGGCGGAAACGGTAATGATCGCCGGGATCAGCGCGGAGAACGAAGCAGCCACATTGGGCGGGACGGTGTCCGGCATTTTGATCTTAAGCCGATCCACATGCTCCAGACGGCAGTAAATCTCAACGGAAAGAATGGCGATAAACATACCAAGGAACAGGCTTTTGGTATCAGAGAACTGTTTTGCCAGCACGTCGGTCACCACCTGCATTTCCCCGTTGACCATCATGCTTAAGGTGGTGGGCGTCACCGCGACAAAACAGATAATCGCCAGCAGGCCCGGGAACAGGGTCTTGATGCCGTTGATTTTCCCCAGTTCAATACCGATCAAAAATACCGCACCGATATTCAGGAAGCTGAGGGTGGCGTAGTTAATACTGGAAGTAATGGGCTTCAGTTCTGCCAGAAACGACAGCGCCGCAAAGCTCGCCAGGCCGTTCTTACCGTCCAGTACCATATTGGAAATCAGCACCGAAAACGCGCCGACGATAATCACCGGCATCAGCGTAATAAACGATGATTTGATCGCCATAATATAGCGGTAGCTGTTGAACTTAGTGGCAAAACTCCCCAGCGAGTCGATTAGCCGATCCTGTAGAGACATGTGTGAATCCTCGAGGTAAAGGGTCAGGCATCCAGGCATTGATAGTTTGTTGAACTTCCGCTGTTGTGGCATACCAAAAATAAACAATCGCTGATTATTTACTGTGATTTATCTCTCAGAAGTGATCACTGGTATTCCAATAAGATAATCAGACCAATTTTGGTATACCAATGGAGGCTGTGATGGATTTCGAGCAAACGATGATGGAATTGCTGATCAACGCGGGTGAAGCACGTTCCCACGCCATGAGCGCAATCCAGCATGCCCGCAAGCGGGAGTGGCAACAGGCAGATGAGGCGCTGGCAGCCTCGGTAGAGGCCTCACGCGGGGCACATAAGATCCAGACCCAGCTGATTGGGGCCGATGAGGGCTGTGGCAAGGTGCCGGTGACACTGATTCTGGTCCATGCTCAGGATCATCTGATGAATGCGATGCTGTGCCGGGATCTGGCGGAAGAGATTGTCCTGCTGAGGAAAGAGATGTTTGCCGGATAGTCGTGTGCGGCAACGGGCCGATCGGAAAAATGATCGGCCCATATGGCACGCAGGGAGTGGATTACAGTTCCAGCGCCAGCAGCTCGGCCACCGTTTGTGCGCGACGGATCTGGCGCGGCTGACCATTTTCAAACAGCACTTCCGGGATCAGCGGACGGCTGTTGTAATTCGACGACATCGATGCACCGTAGGCACCGGTATCGTGGAAGACCAGATAATCACCGACCTGAACCGCAGGCAGGGCACGCGTTTCGACCTTGCCGCCTTCCAGTTGGGTGAAGACATCACCCGATTCACACAGCGGTCCTGCCACTACGGTATCAAGGGTCGTCTGCTCGTCCAGCAGCCGGCCATCTCCGGCGATGGCCGAGATATGGTGGTAGCTGCCGTACAGCGACGGACGCATCAGGTCGTTGAATCCGGCATCCACCAGCACGAAGTGGCGGCTGCCCATCGACTTCACGGCGCGTACCTGGCTTATCAACACGCCCGACTCCGCCACCAGGTAACGTCCCGGTTCAATTTCCAGCTTCACCGGATGGCCAAGATGCTGCGCCACGCGCTGACGCGCGCCATCCCACAGGCCGTAATAGTGACGGGTATCGATGGTCTCTTCACCAAAGCGGTACGGAACTGACAGCCCGCCTCCGGCGGAGATCGCCTCCAGATCCTGACCAAAGCTCACTACCAGGCTGACCATTGCATCACATACCTGCTCCAGGTGGCTGTAGTCAACGCCGGAACCGATGTGCATGTGGATCCCCACCAGCTTCAGCTGATACTGCTGAATAGCCGTCAGCGCCAGCGCCATATCGCCGTGCCAGATACCGTGCTTGCTGTTTTCACCGCCGGTATTGGTCTTCTGACTGTGGCCGTGGCCAAATCCGGGATTCACGCGCAGCCAGACCGGATGCCCCGCGGAAACCTGCCCAAGCTGGTGCAGCATATCAACCGAGCCGGCATTGACCGGGATCTTCAGCTCTGCCACCCGCGCCAGCGTAGGTTCATCCAGCAGGTCGGCGGTGAAAACAATTTCATCGCCTCCCGCCACGTAGCCCGCTGCCAGCGCGCGCTCAATCTCGCCCAGCGACACGGAGTCGACCTTGACACCGGCGCTGCGCATCAGGCGCAGGATATGAATGTTGGAGCAGGCTTTCTGTGCGAAGCGCACCACGTCGAACTGTTGCAGCTGGCGGATGCGTTCATGAATAATCGCGGCATCATAAGCCCAGATCGGGCCATCGTACTGCAGTGCCAGCGGCAGCAGGTTGTCCTGAGTCAGGGCGGTGGTGGTGTCGGTCAGCAGGCGTGGCATAAGCATTCTCCATAAGATGATACGGCCATTACGCCACATCCTGATGTGGGATAAAAATATCTTTTTTATTGGACTCTATTCACCCATGATATGGGTTATCTGCGCTTAACCCGGTAATCATCGATGGCAGGCATTTCTCTGCGTCATATTGAAATTTTTCATGCCGTGGTCACCACCGGCAACCTGACCGAAGCCGCCACGCTGCTGCACACCTCACAGCCTACCGTCAGCCGTGAGCTGGCGCGTTTCGAAAAGCTGACCGGCCTGCAGCTGTTTGAACGGGTGCGGGGCCGGTTGCAGCCCACGGTGCAGGGGCTGCAGCTTTTTGAAGAAGTGCAGCGATCCTGGTACGGGCTTGACCGCATTATCAGCGCCGCCGAGGGGCTGCGCCAGTTTCGTCAGGGTGAGCTGTCAGTCGCCTGCCTGCCGGTGTTTTCCCAATCGCTACTGCCGCTGCTGTGCCAGCCGTTTATGCAGCACTACCCGGATCTCAGCCTGAATATTATTCCGCAGGAATCTCCACTACTGGAGGAGTGGCTGTCGGCACAGCGTTACGATCTGGGCCTCACCGAAACCACACATACGCCGGCGGGTACCGATCGCAGCGCCCTGTTTACCGGCGATGAAGTCTGTGTACTGCCCGCCGGGCATATCCTGGCACAGCGGAGCACGCTAACCCCAGCCGATTTCCACGGACAGAATTACATCAGCCTGTCCCGCACCGACAGCTACCGGCAGATACTGGATGGCATTTTTGCCGAGCATGGGGTACAGCGGCGTATGGTGATGGAGACACACAGTGCGGCGTCGGTCTGTTCAATGGTGAAAGCGGGGGCGGGCGTGTCGGTTGTGAACCCACTGACGGCGCTCGATTACGCCGACAGCGGGGTGGTAATACGGCGTTTCAGCATTGCCGTGCCGTTCACCGTCAGTCTGATCCGGCCGCGTCACCGTCCGGCCTCTGCGCTGGCCGACGCCTTTAGTCGGCATCTGCATCAGCATATTGCGCCGTTTAGCGAACGGCTGGCACAGCGACTGCGTTAAGCGCGGGCCTCCTGCGGGCGGCCGCGCGATCCCCGGAAGGTATACAGACAGACCAGCAGCCCGGCCACCGCCAGTAACGCGGCCGAAACCGGCACCGCCGTCAGCCCGTAGCCGCCGCCAATCACTGCCCCACCGACCCAGGCACCCAACGCATTGCCGACGTTAAAGGCCGAGATATTCAGCGTTGAGACCAGGTTCGGGGCATCTTTACCGTGGCGGACTACGTTTATCTGCAGGGCCGGAACCATGGCGAAGGTCGCCATCGCCCACAGGAACAGGGTGATTTCCGCCAGCCACAGTGAATGGCTGGTCCAGCTGAACAGCAGCGAGAACACCGCAATCAGCGAAAAGCTAAGGATCAGGCTGAAGGACACTTTCCAGTCTGCCAGTTTCCCGCCAACAATATTGCCCACGGTCAGACCGGCACCGATCAGGAACAGGGTCCAGCTGACACCCCGGTCAGTAATCCCGGTGACTTCTAACAGCAGCGGCGCGATATAGCTGAACAGCGCAAACATGGCGGCGGCGAAGCACACAGTCATCAGCAGGGAGAGCCACAGTTTGCCGTTATTCAGCGCACTCACCTCTGACGCCAGATGCACCGGTTTTTCATCTTTGTTGGTGGGCAGGCTGACAATCAGGCCAATAAAGGCCAGCACACCAATCACCGCCACGCCCCAGAACGTGGCGCGCCAGCCAAACATCTGACCGAACCAGGTACCCAGCGGAACGCCCAGCACGTTAGCCAGCGTTAAACCGGTAAACATCAGGGCGACCGCGGAGGCCTGTTTACCCGGCGCCACGAGGCTGGCGGCCACCACCGCCCCGATACCAAAGAAGGCCCCGTGACAGAGTGCCGTCACAATGCGGGCCAGCATCAGCAGGTTATAGGTATAGGCCAGCGCACAGAGCACATTGCCGACAATGAAGATCGCCATCAGCAGCGTCAGCGTCCGCTTGCGCGGCAGTTTTGCCGTCAGCAGAGCCATAATCGGTGCCCCAATCGCTACGCCGAGCGCATAGCCGCTGATCAGCCAGCCCGCAGAGGGAATAGACACCCTCAGGTCATTCGCGACCTCCGGCAACAGCCCCATAATGACAAATTCGGTGGTGCCGATAGCAAAGGCACTCAACGCCAGCGCCAGTAATGAAACAGGCATGTCACACACTCCCAGGAGAATAGAAACCCTGCCCTCTGCCAGCAGAGAGCTCAGTCGGGTATTGAATTAAATTAACGCAGTCCGCTCAGGATGAGTGATCTGGGTCACAGCAACTTATTAAAACATAGCAGCAGAAAGGCTTACAGCGCGGATTCTGCAAGAGACTGTTGTCTTGCAGGCAAGAATCGTCTGATTAAGGTCAATGCAGAGCAAAAAAAATGCGATCGAGTGCACATTTCGTCAGCGTATTTCGCTATACTTTTCCCTAAACCCAAATTACATCATTATTTCTAATCATTCTTTTTTGCGATTCGTCCTATGATTTTAAATTGAGACTGAGCCTTGTCGGGTCTTTGAAGGTCATCAGCACAATTTCAGGCGTAATCGATACATTAAAGTTTTGCGAACCACGGCCGATATGTCAGTTAACGAGGTTATGACCTTTCCTGCTTTACCTGAAATACTCATCACTGAGGAGACCCGATGCGACTCGCCATTTGCCTGCTAGCCCTTTTTCTGGGCGGGTGTTCCGTAGGGAAGTATCAGTACAGCAGTGAAGCGCATGACCGGGTGGATATGACTGTCACCGGTATCCCAACCGTTCTGGGGCTGGGGACGCTGGGCACCACCATCCCCCTGACGGCCAACTACAGCCTGACGGCGGCCCATGTCGCTAAATTCTCCATGTACCGGGTGAAGTCGTATCATCCTGAGTGCGATCTGGCGGTGGTGTACCATAAAAATGATAACGTCCCTCCCCCGCATTTTCGTAATGGCCTGATCGGCGACAAAATCAACATGTATGGCTACAGCTTTATCTCCGCGATGCCGGTGGCCTCAACGGGCACCAACCTGATCAATACCGGGCTGAAAAATTCCTGGAATAAAGTCAGCTGCGTGGTGGTGGCGTCCGATGCGGGCGTGGTGCAGGGCATGTCCGGCGGCGCGGTGTATAACGCCTCTGACGACTCTATCGGCGGGGTGATTGTGGGCTACAGCAAGCGCATTAACGACATGAAAACCGGCAAAACACTGTATAAAGATGTCTCGCTGTATATTCCCTACGCTCGCTTTAAAGACTGGCTGAATGATGCGGTGAAATCCTGATACTCACCGCAGCACATGACGCCTGCATAAGCCCCCTCGCCATCCGGACAGGTATCGTACTGTCCCAACGTTTTTCTCATGGCTCTTTTTTCAATGTGTCAGGCAATCCGTCGTGGGGGCCAAAATCCTGTTCTGGCGGGTTTTCCCAGCGGTCCTCTCGCGTTGAGAGATAGACCGGATTTTTGGGATACCAGATGCGGTTATCTTTTTTATTCGCTTCGCCGACCACAATAAAGCGGGCCTCACGGTCGCTATTATTGATAAAGGTATGACAAATACCGGTGCCTGCCGGGAATGCCACCGCATCTCCGGGCCTTAACCGATACAGCTCGCCGTTGATCCATACGTCCGGTTCACCTTCCAGCACAAAAGCAAACTCTTCCTCCGCACTTTCTGCGTGGGGATACGACATTCGCCGCCCAGGTAGTAAGCGTTCATGGTGAATACCCAGACGCGTCAGGCCCAGAGCTCTGCCAAGCGGGGCGCCAATCGACATCAGCTCGTCGCTGTCCGGATAATGTTCATTATCCTCTCCCTCCAGTTCCTGCCAGTGGCGGATAAAACCAGGTCGGGCCATGGGGATTCTCCCTGCAGTACGATGTGATAAAACGTAACTATTGGCTATTTTGCAGAGGGACGCAAAAAAAAACGGCCAGCGATAAGGCTGACCGTTTGATGCTGCGATAGACGCTTACTTGTTGCCTGGCCGCATTGCCGGGAACAGGATCACATCACGAATGGTATGGCTGTTGGTAAACAGCATCACCATGCGGTCAATACCGATCCCCAGACCTGCCGTTGGCGGCAGACCGTGTTCCAGTGCCGTCACGTAGTCTTCATCATAGAACATCGCTTCGTCATCACCGGCGTCTTTCGCATTAACCTGCTGCAGGAAACGCTCTGCCTGATCTTCTGCATCGTTCAGCTCGGAGAAGCCGTTACCGATTTCACGGCCGCCAATAAAGAATTCGAAGCGGTCGGTGATCTCCGGATTCTGGTCGTTACGACGTGCCAGTGGCGAAACTTCTGCCGGATATTCCGTAATAAAGGTTGGCTGGATCAGATGCGCTTCGGCGGTCTCTTCGAAGATCTCGGTAACCAGACGTCCCAGTCCCCAGCTCTTCTCGACCTTGATGCCCAGAGACTGCGCAATCACCACCGACTTATCAAAGTCATCAAGATCGGCCAGATTAGTCTCCGGACGATACTTCAGAATGGCCTCTTTCATCGTCAGCTTTTCAAACGGCTTACCGAAGTCGAACTCCTGATCGCCGTAAGGCACCACGGTGTTGCCCAGAATATCCTGCGCCAGCGTACGGAACAGGCTTTCGGTCAGTTCGATCAGGTCTTTATAATCCGCATAGGCCATATAGAGTTCCATCATGGTGAACTCTGGATTATGACGTGGGGAGACCCCTTCATTACGGAAGTTACGGTTGATTTCGAAGACGCGATCGAATCCTCCCACTACCAGGCGCTTCAGATACAGCTCCGGTGCAATACGCAGGTACATATCAATGTCCAGCGCATTATGATGGGTGATAAACGGACGCGCCGCCGCGCCGCCGGGGATCACCTGCATCATCGGGGTTTCCACTTCCATAAACTCGCGGCCCACCATAAAGCTGCGGATGCCGGCCATGATCTGTGAGCGGATTTTAAACGTGTTGCGCGACTCGTCGTTAGAGATCAGATCAAGGTAACGCTGACGGTAACGGGTTTCCTGATCGGCCAGGCCGTGGAACTTGTCCGGCAGCGGGCGCAGGGCTTTGGTCAGCAGACGCAGTTCGCTACAGTGAATAGACAGCTCACCGGTTTTCGTCTTGAACAGCTTACCGCGCGCGCCGACGATATCGCCGAGATCCCACTTCTTGAACTGTTCGTTATAAATGCCTTCTGCCAGATCGTCGCGGGCAACGTAAAGCTGAATACGGCCACCCACATCCTGCAGCGTGACGAAAGAGGCTTTACCCATAATACGGCGGGTCATCATTCGGCCTGCAACGCTGACTTCGATGTTCAGTGCTTCCAGCTCTTCGTTTTCTTTACCATCAAATTCGGCATGAAGCGTATCGGAAGTGCGGTCACGGCGAAAATCGTTTGGGAACGGCAGACCGGCTTCACGCAGCGCGGCCAGCTTCTCACGGCGTGATTTTAATTCATTGTTCAGCTCAAGTGCGGCGTCCGCAGCCTGCGGTTGTTGTTCAGACATGTGAGTTCCTTATAAACCTGCTTTCAAACTTGCTTCGATAAAACGATCCAGATCGCCGTCCAGAACCGCCTGAGTGTTGCGCGTCTCTACGCCAGTACGCAGATCCTTGATGCGGGAATCATCCAGCACGTAAGAGCGGATCTGGCTACCCCAGCCGATGTCAGACTTATTGTCTTCCGCCGCCTGTTTATCCGCATTTTTCTTCTGCATTTCATATTCGTAAAGCTTCGCGCGCAGCTGCTTGAAAGCCTGGTCTTTGTTTTTATGCTGAGAACGATCGTTCTGACACTGCACCACAATGTTGGTCGGTAAGTGGGTAATACGCACCGCCGACTCGGTCTTGTTAACGTGCTGACCACCCGCTCCTGAAGCGCGGTATACGTCGATACGCAGGTCGGCCGGGTTAATATCGATATCGATGTTGTCATCCACTTCCGGGTAAATAAACACCGAACTGAACGAGGTATGACGACGGCCACCGGAGTCGAACGGGCTTTTACGCACCAGGCGATGCACGCCGGTTTCAGTACGTAACCAGCCGAACGCGTAGTCGCCGATGATTTTGATGGTCGCGGATTTGGTGCCTGCCACTTCGCCGTCGGACTCTTCGATGATCTCAGTTTTGTAACCGCGGGCTTCCGCCCAGCGCAGGTACATACGCAGCAACATGCTGGCCCAGTCCTGAGCTTCCGTACCGCCCGAGCCGGCCTGGATATCCATGTAGCAGTCGGCGCTGTCGTATTCCCCGGAGAACATGCGGCGGAACTCTAACTCACCGAGTTTCTTTTCCAGCACGTCAAGTTCGGCAATCGCTTCGTTGAACGTGTCCTCATCTTCGGCTTCAACGGCGAGCTCCAGCAGACCAGCGACATCTTCCAGCCCCTGCTCCATCAGATCCAGCGTTTCGACAACGGCCTCTAAGGCGGAACGTTCTTTACCCAGCGCCTGTGCGCGGTCAGGTTCGTTCCAGACATCAGGCTGCTCTAGTTCAGCGTTAACTTCCTGTAAACGTTCTTTCTTGGCATCATAGTCAAAGATACCCCCGAAGAACGCTGCTGCGTTCAGTGAGATCCTGAATACGGTTCTTTACCGGATTAATTTCAAACATGGTTTTAGAATCTTTTTAGGTGATCGAAAAGGGCGTAATAGTAACCACGCAGTTTAACCGAAATAGCGCACAGTTTGTAGCACTGAACGCGCATTGCCTGTTCAGTGCCCGTACCCCGGAACGCCTTACCAAGTGGAGTCTGAATATGTCCGTGACCGATGCCCTGCTGGCCTTTACCTTCGCTGCCACCCTGCTCACCCTTACCCCGGGGCTGGATACCGCGCTGATTTTGCGTACCTCTGCCGTGGAGGGAACGAAAAAAGCGATTCAGGCACAGCTGGGGATTAATGCCGGGTGTCTGGCCTGGGCGGTAGCGGTGGCTTTTGGTCTGGGAGCGCTGATTGCCGTCTCTGAACTGGCGTATAATTTGCTGAAGTGGTGCGGGGCCGCGTATCTTGCCTGGCTGGGCGTGCAAATGCTGCTGAAACCGCGGACAAAGATGGGTGATGCGGCGCTGGCAACAGGATCTCAGAACGCGTTCCTGCGCGGCTTTTTTGGCAACCTGCTGAACCCCAAGGTGGGGATTTTCTATGTCTCTTTCCTGCCGCAGTTTATTCCAACCGGGCATTCGCCGGTGCTATGGACGTTCGGGCTGGTGCTGATCCATGTGGTACTGGGCTCGCTGTGGTCATCGCTACTGATTGGCAGCACGCGTAAGCTCTCCGGCGTGCTGAAGCGTGAGAAGGTGGTGAAGTGGCTGGACCGCACCACCGGCACGGTATTTCTGCTGTTTGCTGCCAGGCTGGCATTAAGCCGCCGGCCGGGATAATGCCCGGGCTGACCTTCTGTTTTGGTCAGCCCGCTGTTTCCTCTGCCGCACGGGCAGGCTACAGCGCCCAGAGATGCTCGATAATTAGCTGCACGGTACGGTTACCACGGAACTCATTGACATCGAGCTTGTAGGCCAGCTCCACCTGCCTGACACTCGGATCGGGCCACAGCGTCGTATCAATGTTAAACGCGATGCCGTCCAGCAGCGGCCCGCCGCCCAGCGGCTCAATCATCACTTTCAGGTGGCGTTCACCTACCAGCTTCTGCTGTAGCAGCCTGAACTTGCCGTCAAACGTCGGCTCCGGGAACGCCTGCCCCCACGGGCCTGCTTCGCGCAGCAACTCGGCCGTCGGTAACGTCAGCTCCTGGGCCATCAGTTCGCCATCAGACCAGACGATGCCCTGCAGGGATTCGGCATCAAGCCAGTCCCCCACCAGTTCGGCAAAACACTGACGGAAGCGCTCAAAGTTAGCCTCTTCCAGCGACAGACCGGCTGCCATGGCATGACCACCAAACTTAATGATCAGCCCCGGATTCAGCGTATCCAGACGCTCCAGCGCATCGCGCATGTGCAGCCCGGCGATCGAACGTCCCGACCCTTTCAGCGTCCCGTCCCCTGCCGGTGCAAAGGCAATCACTGGCCGGTTAAACCGCTCTTTCAGACGGGAGGCCAGAATACCGACCACCCCCTGATGCCACTCAGGATGGTACATAGCGATGCCCAACGGCAGCGCTTCACTGGTGCTTTCCAGCCGGTCACACAGGGCGAGGGCTTCGGACTGCATTCCCTGCTCGATCTCTTTACGCGTCTGATTCAGCGCATCGAGCTCACTGGCCAGCATTCGCGCCTGGCCCAAATCTTCACTCAGCAGCAGCGCCACGCCGACCGACATATCATCCAGCCTTCCTGCGGCATTCAGACGCGGCCCAAGGGCAAATCCCAGATCACTGGCGGCCAGCTGACGCGCATCGCGGTTAGCAATTTCCAGCAACGCCCGGATCCCCGGACGGCACTTACCGGCCCGGATACGACTCAGTCCCTGCCAGACCAGGATGCGGTTGTTGGCATCTAGCGGCACCACGTCGGCCACGGTACCCAGCGCCACCAGATCCAGCAGCTCTGCCAGATTGGGTAGCGTTGTCACCCCGCTGTCACGCAGCCGGGCGCGCAGCGCCAGCATCAGGTAAAACGCCACGCCTACGCCCGCCAGCGACTTGGAGGGAAAATCACAGTCTGCAAGGTTAGGGTTAACGATGGCCGCCGCCTCCGGCAGTGTCTCCCCCGGCAGGTGGTGATCGGTCACCACCACGGCAATGCCTTTCTCGTTGGCCAGCGCCACCCCGGCGTGTGACGAGATACCGTTATCCACCGTCAGGATCAGCTGGGCACCGCGGGCGGCGGCCTGCTCGACTACTTCCGGGCTCAGACCGTAGCCGTCATCAAAACGGTTTGGCACCAGATACTTAATGTTCTGCCCGCCCATGCTGCGCAGTGCCAGCACCGTCAGCGCGGTGCTGGTGGCACCATCAGCATCGAAATCACCGACAATCATAATGCAGAGGTTATCGGTCAGCGCCTGTTGCAGAACAGTCACCGCCGCCTGAATACCACTCAGCGACTGGAAGGGGTGAAGATATTTCGCCCCCCGCTCCAGCTCACTGGCCTGCTGTATCCCCCGGCGGGCATACAGACGATGTAACAGCGGGTGAAGATCGGCAGGAAGTGCAGCAGCGTCCGTCGCCTCACGGCGACGGAGTTCAGTTTTACGATTCACCAAATCAGCCGCCGTTTTTCTGGCTGTCGAGGAATTTTTTCAGATCCTGCGGACTCTGGTAACCCGGGATCATCGTCCCGTTTTCCAGCAGCATCGCCGGGGTGCCCTGAATGCCGTAAAGCACGCCTAATTTATACTGCTGACCAATATCGATTTTGCCATCAATCGGTGACACGGCCTCGCCTTTCATCGCCGCATCAAAGGCTTTATGGGGGTCACCCGCAGACCAGATCGATTTCATCTCTTTCGCCACGTTGCCGTTCAGCCCTTCACGCGGGAAGGCCAGATAACGCACGGTGATCCCCAGCGCGTTGTAGTCGGCCATCTGCTCGTGCAGTTTGCGGCAATAGCCACAGGTAATATCGGTAAAGACCGTCACCACATACTGCTGCTTTGGCGCTTTATACACGATCATCTCTTTGCTCAGTGCTTCCACTTTCTTTTCCAGCAGCTGATTGGTGACGTTGACCGGCTGGCTGCCGCTGACGTCATAGAGAGGACCCTGTACAAAATGTTTACCATCGTCGGTAACGTACAGCACACCGCTTTCGCTCAATACTGTTTTAAAACCAGGCAGCGGCGAAGGTTGGATCTCGGTCTGCTGTAAGCCCAGCTTACTCAGCGACTGTTTAATGGCGGCATCGTCGGCATGAGCCAGTCCACTGGCCAGCGCGATGAGTCCCGAAAGTAACAGGTAGTGCTTCTTCATTTCATGTCCTTATAGCCTCACTAAGCGGGCTGTATTTTATATCAATCAGGCACGTGGATGATGCTGCTGGTGTAACTGGCGCAGTCGTTCGGTCGCTACGTGCGTGTAAATCTGGGTGGTCGATAAATCACTGTGACCTAACAGCATCTGTACGACACGCAAATCTGCGCCGTGGTTCAACAGATGGGTGGCAAACGCATGGCGCAGCACGTGCGGTGACAGTTTTGCGCTATCGATGCCCGCCAGTGTGGCGTAATGTTTAATGCGATGCCAGAAAGTTTGCCGGGTCATTTGTTGCGCACGGTTACTGGGAAACAGCACGTCCAGCGTCTGGCCGTTAAGCAGCCACGGGCGGCCATACTCAATAAACTGTTCGATCCAGTGAACCGCCTCTTCGCCCATCGGCACCAGCCGCTCTTTATTTCCCTTGCCGATGACACGCACCACCCCCTGCCGCAGGCTGATATCACTGAGAGTCAGACCCACCAGCTCGGTCACGCGCAGCCCGGTGGCGTAAAGCAGCTCCAGCATCGCCTTATCGCGCAGCTCAATGGGCTGGTCAAGGCAGGGAGCCTGAAGCAGTCTTTCCACCTGCGCCTCAGACAGATCCTTCGGCAGGCGCTGCGGCAGCTTGGGCGACGATAACAACGCACTGGGATCGTCCGCCCGCTGCTTTTCACGGTAGAGATACTGGAACAGACGGCGCATGGCACTGAGCAGGCGTGCCGAACTGGTGGCCTTATAGCCCCCCTCAAGCCGTTCCGCCAGGAAGCCTTGCAGCGCCACCGCGTCTACCGTCAGCAGTGACAGCTGCTGATGCGCCAGCCAGCCGCAGAGTGAACGCAGGTCAAGACGATAAGACGCCACGGTATTTTGCGCCAGATTGCGCTCGATCCACAGTGCATCAAGAAACTGCTCAATCAGATCGTTATCCTGCACCTCAACCTCTCCAGTCTGCCGTTATCATGACGCTGAGTGCGCGACTAAAACCCATTTAATGCTTTAAAAACAGCACGATGACATATCACACTGCCGTACAAAGTGCGCCCATTATGCCTTATTCCTGCCTGCTTCTGATATAATCGCCGGCAGACTTTAGGAAAAATGAGTGCCACTACCATGAATATTGGTCTGTTTTATGGATCCAGTACCTGTTACACCGAGATGGCCGCCGAGAAGATCCGTGACTTTATCGGCGACGATCTGGTCACGCTGCATAACCTGAAAGACGATCCTCCGGCGCTGATGGAAAACTACGATTTGCTGATCCTGGGTATTCCGACCTGGGATTTTGGCGAACTGCAGGAAGACTGGGAAGCAATCTGGACAGCGCTTCCGCAGCTAAATTTACAGGGCAAGGTAGTGGCCCTTTATGGCATGGGAGACCAGGGGGAATACAGCGAATGGTTCCTGGATGCACTGGGGATGCTGCATGAGGTACTGGCTCCCTTGGGCGTGCAGTTTGTCGGTTACTGGCCGCTGGAAGGCTATGAGTTTACCAGTAAAAAACCGCTGACCGCCGACGGGAAGCAGTTTGTCGGCCTGGCGCTGGATGATATTAACCAGTTTGAGCAGACTGACGAACGCATTGCACAGTGGTGTGAACAGATCCTGACGGAGATGGCCGAACTGCTGTAATCCTGGCCCATAATGCAAAAGGGCCGGTCGACGTAATGACCGGCCCCTGCGCAAGGGCGAACCGTCTGTCACGGTCCGCCCTGTCATGTTCAGCCGCTTATTTCCACAGACCGAAACGTCCCTTCCCGTCCTGCCCTGCTTCGCTACTTTCCTGCGGTTTAGCCGCTGCGGACAGCCGGTACCAGTCGATATTACGCGTCAGCGCCATCACCGCCGCCAGTGCCGCCATCAACACGCCGGTGCCCAGCAGCAGCGCGCTGTCTTCCGACTGCAACAGCTGCCACAGTACCGCATCCAGCGCCAGTACACCGCCGACGAACAGCAGGCTGCGCCGCCATCCCTGCAATACCGCCTGCAGGTAGAAGCCGTTAATCGCTGCACAGGTCAGACTTGCGGTGAGCCAGGCCAGGTTGAAGCCAATATGCTCAGACAACGCCAGCAGTACCAGGAAGAACATCACCAGCGACAGCCCCACCAGCAGATACTGCATCGGGTGAACGCGCAGTGCGGTCAGCGTTTCAAACAGGAAAAACGCCATATAGGTCAGGCCGATCAGCAGAATGGCATATTTTACCGCCCGTTGGGTCAGCTGATACTGGTCAACCGGATTGACCACCATCGCGCTGAAGGCCGGGAGCGTTTCTGTACTGACGGTAAAATCATCCCGCACCAGCGAGTTGATGTTGTTAGCAAACCAGCTGCTCTGCCAGCGCGCCGTAAAACCTTCAGGCGTGATCTGGCGTTGTTCCGGCAGGAAGCTGCCGGTAAAGCCCGGATGCGGCCAGTTGCTCTTCAGATCAAAGGTGCTGTTTTTACCCAGAGGCACCACTTCCAGCTTCTGTGTTCCCAGCAGTTTAAGCGAGAAATTCAGCGCCAGGCTTTTCTCCTGTAAAACTTCTGGCGGCAGCTCAACGTGTAACCCTTCGCTATTGCCCGGAAGCTGGCTACCCGGCTGGAAATCGAACTGCTTATCGCCAATATTCAGCGACGTCACGCTGCTGATCCCGCGTGGGTCGCCAACGCCCATCACCAGTAGCGGATCGCCCAGAGTGACCCCAGGACGGGTAATATCGGCCAGCTGATCCCGATTAAAGGTGGCATTAATGTTGACCCCCGTGCGCCAGACCTGCCCCTTGTAAATGCCAACCTTGCGCTCTTCCACCTTCTGATCGCCCGTCACTTTCAGGCTTTCAGGCAGAAAATAGCGCAGATGGGTGACCTTTACCGTGACCTCCTTTCCCTCACGCATTTCCGTGACGATTTCGCTCCAGGGAATGGCAATCAGCGGCCCGAACAGGCGCTGCGGACCGCTGGTGCTCTGGCTGAGCTTGTCTGCCACGTTGTCGCGCCATACGCTGCGCTCGGTGATCAATGTACTGAGCATACTCAGCGGCACCAGCAGCAGTAACAGGCAGCCGATAAGCGTTAACATTTTCCATAATACGGGGGATTTATTCATGGGCGATTCTCCTGTGTGTATGACGCAGAAGATAGCCCCTCTGAATGGGGAGAAAATGAAGTTATGTGAAGAGACGGTGAAGTCAGGCGTTATTTTTTATCGTTAGTTGCGCACAGACGCCACCTTCCGCCCGGGGGGTTAACGTGATGCTCCCCTGATGCAGTCGCGCCACTTCGCGGACAAAGGCCAGCCCCAGTCCGCTGCTCTTTTCACCATTGCTGCGCGGCAGCGAATAGAACCGGTCGAAAATATGAGGCAGTGCATAGTCAGGAATACCGCTGCCACTGTCCAGCACCTGAAAAATCATTTCGTCCGCACTCTGGCTAACCTCAATACGAACCTCTCCCGCCAGCGGCGTAAAATCAAGGGCGTTATCAAGTAAATTGGCCAGCGCCTGCTCCAGCAGTAGCGGATCTGCCCGAACGGACAGCCCCTCCAGTGCGTCAGCATCAAAAGTCAGTCGTTTGCCCTGAGCCTGAACCGCCCGGCTGTCGCACAGTCCCGTGACCAGCGGCAGCAGGCTGACGGTCTGCCGCTGGATCTCCGGGCGGTTTTCCAGCGTTGCCTGGCGAAGCAGGTTGTCAATCAGCCGCTGCATCCGGATATTCTGTTGCAGGATATTGGCCGAGAAGCGCTGAACCACCGCCGCAGGGGGACATTCATGCAGAATCTCTGCCGCCCCCCGGATCGCCGCCAGCGGGCTTTTCAGCTCGTGGGTCAGCGCATGAGCATAATGCTCAATATAGCGTTTACCCTCCAGTTTCAGACGCATACTTTCCAGCGCCTGTGCCAGCTTGCGCAACTCACTGCTGTTCATGGCGGGAAGGGGCAGAGCCTCTCCCTGAGTGACCGAGTCGGCGTAACGCACCAGACGCCCCACGGAACGGTTTATCCACAGCACAAAAATCAGACCGATCAGCAGCGCGATCCCCAGCAGCGCCGCCCCTGCCCACAGGATGCGACGTTCACTGCGGCGTATCACCGGCACCATGGTGCTGTTGGCCTTACCGACGCTGAGGACCCCCAGCAGCCTGGCACCGTCACGCACCGGTGCCGCGACATACATCACGGAACTGGCATCATCATCGGGATTACTGCGCGAGCTACGTGCGCCGTATTCACCCCGCAGGGTCAGCAGGACATCGTTCCAGCGGGAATAATCCTGGCCCAGGGCAACACCCGCAGAATCGAACAACACCCTGCCTTTCTCATCGGTCAGATAGACACGGTACTCATTACGACGCTTGGCGATGCCGCTAATATCCGCCCTGACCGGATAGCCGCGCAGCTGTGAAAAAGCGGCGGCAAGCTGCCCGTTCTGCGGCTGGCCGCTCAGAATATCGGCCCGGGCAAACTGTGCCAGCAGCGTGGCGGTATCCACCAGTGTGCCTTCGGTGGCACGCCGCACGCCGGGTTTAACTTCTTTAAGAAAGATACTCAGCACAAACCACGCGGCAACGGCAACGATCAGGAAATAACCCAGCAGCAAACGCATCCCGATGCGCATCAGCCAGCCACCAGGCTGTAGCCGAGGCCGCGATGCGTCAGCAGCACCTGCTCATGTGGATTGATGTCACGCAGCTTGGCGCGCAGCGTTTTAATATGGGTATCGACGGTACGGTCAAAGCTATCTTCCGCCTCTTTCCATACCACATTCATCAGCTGCTGCCGGGAAAAAACCCGCCCGGGGGACAGCAACAGGGTTTTCAGCAGCAGATATTCATAGCGCGTCAGGGCCAGCGGCTGCTGGCACCACTCCACGCGGGCGGAGGCTTCATCCAGCGTAAAGTGACCAACGTTATACTTTGGCGACTGCGCAATGCGCTGCTGTTTTTGCAAACGACGCAGCAGAGTACGCACCCGGGCACAGACTTCACGCGGCGAAAAAGGTTTAGCGACGTAATCATCCGCCCCAATCTCCAGCCCCAGCAGGCGATCAACTTCTTCGCTGCGGGCGGTAAGGAACAGCACGGGCAGATCGGGCTGGCTCGCCAGCAGACGGCGACACAGCTCAAAACCGTTGATATCCGGTAGTCCGACATCAAGGATCACCAGATCGGGCACTTCCTGCTGCAATGCGTCCAGCATTGGCATCCCGCGTGGAAACCAGCGGGTAGAAAA
Organism: Erwinia sp. PME.40.26/001; assembly: GCF_055556675.1. NCBI lineage: Bacteria > Pseudomonadati > Pseudomonadota > Gammaproteobacteria > Enterobacterales > Erwiniaceae > Erwinia > Erwinia sp. PME.40.26/001. Next base: position 452,893 of record NZ_JBVHNP010000002.1, on the reverse strand, counting down.
TCCCTCTAGCTGCAGCATATACAGCAGGGTATCGGCAATGGCTGCTTCATCTTCTACCAGCCACAGGGTCGCGCTACTCATCACGCCATTCCTTTTTACTCAGCAATTGCTGGCGTAAAAGCCGCCATTCGCTGTTATCCATGCCATCGGCAAACAGCCACAGCCGCTTATGCCGCCCCTGGCTATCCCGTAATGACAGACGTACGGCCTGACGGGTCATCCACGGCGGTGAAACCAGCTGCCACTGTGCCTGTTGCCACTGGACCCGCTGACCACTCAGCAAGACAAACAGCCCCTGCCAGCGCCGGGTACGACGACGGCTGCGCAGGCACTCCCTGAGCGTCAGCAACAGCAGGGCCACTTTTGCCAGCGAGGCACTCGCCGGCCAGGGCACCAGCAGCAGTACCAGCATCACACCACCGTGCAGCAGCAGGGAGATACCCTGCGCATGCCGCGAAATGCGCAGGTTACAGTGGCACCGGACCACGTTCTCTGTTTCGGTGCTGGATCAGTGCGACCATGCGTTTTAACTCGTCATCGGCCGGTTCGCCGTGATTCATCAGCCAGTTAAACAGATCGGGATCGTCACTCTCCAGCAGGCGAACGAAAAGTCGTTTATCCTGATCGTTGAGCGAGTCATATTCATACTCAAAAAACGGCATGATAGAGATATCCAGTTCACGCATACCGCGACGGCATGCCCAGTGAATTCGAGATTTATTTGTAATATCCATGTCACTCTGCGTCGGTTAACCAAACAGGGCGCTCAGTGTACCGCTTTTTTGCTTCACTGTTGATGCAGCAATTTTTCCCCTGCGGGCTGCGACACAAAACAGCGACATAGGTTGCAGGGTTATCACACGTTTTGTGCCGCAATTTCCGGAAACAGGTTGCAAAGCCGGGCGGCTCTTTTAACATGAGAAACAAATTTTCATCCCTTGCTGACTTTAGGACTGAATTATGCCGACGATTTCTTTCCCGCCACGTCAACCCACTGCCTCGGCGCGTCTGCCGTTGACCCTGATGTCACTGGAAGAGTGGGCGCTGGTGACGGCTACCGGTGCCGATCGTGTCAGCTATTTGCAGGGGCAGGTCACCCTGGATGTGGCCGCCCTGGCTGCCGATCAGCACCGCCCTGCTGCGCACTGTGATGCAAAAGGAAAGATGTGGAGCAATCTGCGCCTGTTCCACCGCGCCGACGGACTGGCCTTTATTGAGCGCCGCAGCCTGCGTGATAACCAGCTGGCAGAGCTGAAAAAATATGCGGTCTTTGCCAAAGTTGCCCTGACGCCCGATGATGAGTCCGTCCTGCTGGGCGTAGCCGGTTTTCAGGCCAGGGCCGCGTTGACCCATCTGTTCAGCGCCCTGCCTGACGCACAGACGCAGGTGGTGCAGGATGGCGAGAGCACCCTGCTGTGGTTCGACCTGCCCGCCGAGCGTTTTTTAGTGGTTACCAGCGCAGAAAAAGCCGAAGCGCTGCGTACCGCACTGGCGGACGCCGCACAGCTGACCAACAGCTCACAGTGGCTGGCGCTGGATATTGAAGCCGGTTTTCCGGTGATTGACAGCGAGACCAGCGCCCAGCTGATCCCGCAGGCCACCAACCTGCAGGCACTGGATGCCATCAGCTTTAAAAAAGGCTGCTATACCGGACAGGAGATGGTGGCGCGGGCTAAGTTCCGTGGCGCAAATAAACGTGCGCTCTACTGGCTGGCAGGTAAAGCGGGTACCGTCCCGGCAGCCAACGGCGCGCTGGAAATGAAGATGGGTGAAAACTGGCGTCGCACCGGAACCATTCTGGCGGCCTGCCAGCTGGACAACGGTGAGGTCTGGGTGCAGGCGGTGATGAATAACGACCTGGAGCCGGACACGGTTCTGCGCGTGCAGGGCGATGAGGGTGGGCAGTTAGCCATACGGCCGCTGCCCTACGATATCGCTGCAGGATGAGCGGGGCGCTGCCACCTACCTCACGTAGAGATAAATCGCCAGGAAGTGACAGAAAGAGCCGCCAAGCACGAAACCGTGCCAGATGGCATGATTGTAAGGGATACGTTTCGACACGTAGAAAATCACCCCAAGGGAATAGGTGATCCCGCCTGCGGCCAGCAGCCATACGCTGCCCGCAGGCAGGCGCATTACCATCTGATACAGCACAATCACTGAGAGCCAGCCCATCAGCATATAGGTGATCAGGGAGATGGCTTCAAAACGGTGAGCAAACACCAGCTTGAAGATAATTCCGACCAACGCCAGCCCCCAGATCACCACCATCAGCCAGTGTGCCAGCGGCGACCGCAGCCCCACCAGCAGGAACGGCGTATAGGTTCCGGCAATCAGCAGATAGATCGCGGCATGGTCGAGTTTTTTCAGCCAGAATTTAGCCCGTTCACCCGGTACTGAGTGGTAGAGCGTCGAGGCCAGAAACAGCAGGATCATGCTGCCGCCGTACAGACTGTAGCTGACGATAGCCAGCGTCCCCGCGTTGTTATTAATCGCCTGATCCAGCATCAGCACCAGACCAATAATCCCCAGCAGGCAGCCGAGTCCGTGGCTGATGCTGTTCGCCCACTCTTCTGCGACGGAATAGCCTGCCGTCGGTACTTTTTGCTTCACCATAATCAATTACTGTCCCCGGTTTACCCGCCACCACCATCACAAAATGCCATGACGGAAATCTCATCAGACCTAGCGTAACTGAGAATAATTTCAGAGTACACATGTAAGCTAAAATATACTGCGACATCCTGCACGCACATTCCTGCGCGAAATACGCAATCGTTTACCTTACAATACAGACACCTTTTTTAGCGATAAGTGAGACAGCGATGTCAGACAGGGTAGCAGCCTTAGATTTCGGCGCGATGACGGAAGTGGTGCAGTTTTTAATGGAGCTCGACAAGCTTAAAAGCGTGGAGCGCCGTACCCGGCTGCTCGATAATGCGCGCCAGGAGAACTCGGCAGAACACAGCTGGCATCTGGCCATGGCGGTTATGAGTATGGCCCCCTTCTCCCCGGCCCCGATAGACGTCCCGCATGTGATAAAGCTGGCGCTGGTGCATGACGTGGTCGAGATCGATGCCGGTGATGTGATGGTTTATGACACTGCCGCCCGTGATGCGATTCAGGCGGAAGAAATTGCTGCGGCACGCCGTATATTTGGCCTGTTGCCGGGCGCGCAGGGTGAGCATTTCCGTGCGCTGTGGGACGAGTACGAGGCGGGAGACACCGCAGAGTCGCGCTTTGCCAATATGCTGGACCGCGCGCTGCCTATCATGCTTAACCTGCACAATCAGGGGCAGAGCTGGAAAGAGAACGGCATCCACCTGACACAGGTGAAGGCGCGTAATGTGGCGCTGGCGCAGCAGTGGCCTGAGTTATGGCAGTACCTGGAGCAGCACCTGGACTGCGCATATGCGCAGGGCTGGCTACTGTAGGGCCAGAAACCCACGGCAGGCTGACCAAAAAAACAGGTCAGCCTTTGTATCAGAAATCAGGGGCAACCTCTGCGCCAAAAAAGACGTTTTGTTCGCTCCTTTCAACGGCCGCCCGCCGCATCAATAAACGTACCGGTAATATAGGATGCCTCGTCACTCAGCAGCCAGGCAATCGCACTGGCAATCTCCCCGGGCTGCCCGCCGCGCTGCATAGGGATCGCAGAGGCCAGGCGGTCCACCCGCTGCGGTTCGCCCCCGTCAGTGTGCATATCGGTATAGATATATCCGGGACGGACGCCGTTAACCCTGATGCCCTGCGCGGCCACCTCCAGCGACAGTCCCCGGGTCAGCGTATCCATTGCCCCTTTTGACGCGGCATAATCGACGTATTCCCCCGGCGCACCGGTTCTCGACGCTGCCGAGGAGACATTAACAATCGCCCCTCCGCCGCCGCCGTAATGGTGCCCCATGCGTTTCACCGCTTCGCGGCAGCAGATAAAACAGCCGGTGACGTTGGTGGCAAAGACCCGGTTAATACGCTCTGCGGTTAACTGCTCCAGTGTGGCCTGCTGAAAGAGGATGCCGGCGTTATTGACCAAAGCTTTCAGCGGCTCCGGCTGGCGGTCAATATCAGCAAACATCGCCACGACCTGAGCTTCGTCCGCAATATCCGCCTGCACGGCAAAAGCGCTGCCGCCATGTCGTTCGATCTCTGCCACCACCGACTCCGCCTCAGCGGTACGATGCACGTAGTTAACCGCGACCCGCCAGCCCTGTCGGGCCAGCAGAATCGCTGTCGCACGACCAATGCCCCGACTGCCGCCGGTGACTAATGCGATGTTCATCTCGTCTCTCCCATAAAAAAGGGCTGACCACAAAAGAAGGTCAGCCCCGACATAACCCACGCGGGCGATAACGCGAAAGGTTACTCGTATTCGCTCATCGGTACGCAGGAGCAGAACAGATTACGGTCGCCGTAAACATCATCAAGGCGTTTCACCGTGGGCCAGTATTTATTCGCGCTGCCTGCCGGGAATACCGCCAGTTCACGGCTGTAAGGATGGCCCCACTCGCCGACGATTTCCATCTGGGTATGCGGTGCATTGACCAGGGGGTTATCTTCCAGCGGCCACTCGCCGTCTGCCACCCGATCAATTTCACTGCGGATAGCCAGCATCGCATCAATAAAGCGATCCAGTTCGGACTTACTTTCCGATTCGGTTGGCTCCACCATCAGCGTACCCGCCACCGGGAATGACATGGTCGGCGCATGGAAACCGTAGTCGATCAGGCGCTTGGCAATATCCAGCTCACTGATACCGGTCTGCTCTTTCAGCGGCCGAATATCCAGGATACATTCGTGCGCCACCCGGCCATCACGGCCGGCATAAAGGATCGGATAGGCCGACTGCAGACGATGCGCAATGTAGTTGGCATTGAGGATCGCCACTGAGCTGGCCTGTTTCAAACCTTCAGCGCCCATCATGCGGATATACATCCAGCTGATCGGCAGGATCGACGCGCTGCCAAACGGCGCTGCTGATACTGCACCCTGGCCGGTCAGCATGCCTTCAATCTCTACCACACTGTGGCCCGGTACAAAGGGGGCAAGGTGAGCTTTGACGCCAATCGGCCCCATGCCCGGCCCACCGCCGCCGTGCGGGATGCAGAAGGTTTTATGCAGGTTAAGGTGTGAGACATCCGCCCCGATGTAACCCGGCGTGGTGATCCCCACCTGCGCATTCATGTTGGCTCCGTCCAGATATACCTGTCCACCGAACTGATGAACGATCTGGCACACCTCACGGATCGTCTCTTCATAGACGCCGTGCGTGGACGGGTAAGTCACCATGATGCAGGAGAGGGCTTCACCCGCCTGACCGGCTTTCACACGCAGATCGTGCAGATCGATGTTGCCCTGTTTGTCACAGGCGACCACCACAACGGTCATCCCCGCCATCTGTGCCGAGGCCGGGTTAGTGCCGTGCGCCGAGCCAGGGATCAGACAGATGTGACGTCCCCCTTCGTTACGGCTTTCGTGATAGCGGCGTATCGCCAGCAGACCTGCATATTCACCCTGGGCGCCAGAGTTGGGCTGCATACAGAGTGCGTCATACCCGGTCAGCTGGACCAGCCAGCGCGAGAGCTGGCCAATCATCTGCAGGTAACCGCCCGCCTGCTCTGCCGGACAGAACGGGTGCAGTTCTGCAAACTCCGGCCAGGTGATAGGGATCATCTCTGCCGCTGCATTCAGCTTCATAGTGCACGACCCCAGCGGGATCATCGCCTGATTCAGCGCCAGATCTTTCCGCTCCAGGCTGTGCATGTAGCGCATCATCTCGGTTTCGCTGTGATAACGGTTAAATACCGGATGAGTCAGGATCGGTGCTGTGCGGATCATCGCTGACGGGATGGCGCTGGCATCGCTATCCAGCGCATCAATATTCAGGCCGTGCTCCTCTCCCAGCAGGATCGAGAACAGCGCCACTACGTCTTCACGGGTGGTGGTTTCATCCAGAGTGATACCCACCGCATTGAGAATATCGCTGCGCAGGTTCATACCGAAGCTCAGGGCGCGATCCAGTACCGCAGCTTTGTCGCTGACTTCCACGGTCAGGGTATCGAACCAGGTGTCATGGCGCAGTTTCAGGCCGCGCTGCTGTAATCCCTGCGCCAGGATATCGGTCAGCCGGTGAATGCGGCTGGCAATGCGCTTCAGGCCAGCCGGCCCGTGGAATACCGCGTAGAGGCTGGCGATGTTGGCCAGCAATACCTGTGAGGTACAGATGTTGGAGTTCGCTTTCTCACGACGGATATGCTGTTCACGCGTCTGCATTGCCATACGCAGCGCGATATTCCCTGCCGCATCGCGGGATACGCCAATAATTCGGCCAGGCATTGAACGCTTGTGCTCATCGCGGGCGGCGAAGAAGGCGGCATGAGGCCCACCGTAGCCCATCGGCACGCCGAAGCGCTGGGCAGAACCGAAGACGATATCAGCTCCCTGCTGGCCCGGTGCCTGCAGCAGTACCAGCGACATCATATCGGCCGCCACGCTGACCACCACGTTGCGGCTTTTCAGCCGGGAGATCAGGTCCGTATAATCGTGCACTTCCCCCCCGGTGCCGACCTGCTGCAACAGCACACCAAACACATCGTCCAGCTCCAGCACTTTCTCTGCTTTGTCCACCAGCACGTCAAAGCCGAAGGTTTCCGCTCGGGTGCGCACCACATCCAGCGTCTGCGGATGAATATCGTCAGCGACAAAGAAGCGGTTGGCATTTTTGAGCTTGCTGACGCGTTTTGCCATCGCCATGGCTTCTGCAGCGGCCGTCGCCTCGTCCAGCAGGGAGGCGGAGGCAATATCCAGTCCGGTCAGGTCCAGCGTCAGCTGCTGGAAGTTCAGCAGGGCTTCCAGACGCCCCTGAGACACTTCTGGCTGATAAGGGGTATACGCGGTGTACCAGCCGGGATTTTCCAGCATATTGCGCAGGATCACCGGAGGCGTCAGCACCGGCGTATAGCCCATGCCGATAAAGGATTTGTAACGCTGATTCTGTGACGCAATCGCCTTTAACTCGGCCAGCGCCAGGTGCTCCGTCAGCGCATCGCCTACCGCAGGCGGGCTGGGAAGCTGGATGTCGGCAGGCACAATCGAGGCAATCAGTTCGGCCAGCGATGTCGCGCCGATGGCGTTGAGCATGGCATCCTGCTGTTCCTGCGAAGGGCCGATATGGCGCTCAATAAATGCACCGTGGTGTTCAAGCTGGCTGAGTTTCTGGGTCATGGGTGGTCAATCCTGCATCAGGCACAAAGAGGCGGGACAGGCAGAGAGCCAGTCCCGAAATGACAAGTGAGCGGGCTGTTATTCAATTGTTCCCTGGTAGCCTGCGGCATCTAACAACGTCTCAAATTCGGTCTCATCCGTGGCTTTAATGCGGAACAGCCAGCCATCGGTATACGGAGAGCTGTTAACCAGTTCAGGCTCAGCATCCAGCCCGCTGTTCACTTCCACGATCTCGCCACTCAGGGGCGCATAAATATCCGATGCGGCTTTGACGGACTCCGCTACTGCGCAGTCTTCGCCCTGGCTGTAGGTGTTGCCTACGTCCGGCAGGTCAACAAAGACCATGTCTCCCAGCAGCTCCTGCGCATGTTCGGTAATGCCCACGGTATAGGTGCCGTCAGCTTCTTTGCGCACCCACTCATGGCTGTCACGGTATTTCAATTCGGCTGGTACATTGCTCATTAAATTGCTCTCCAAAAGATTACTTCGTTACCGGTTTTCCGGCGCGGACAAAAACGGGCCTGGTGACGCGAACCGGCATTTCACGGTTGCGGATTTGCACCACGGCGTGTTCGCCAATTCCGGCGGGGACCCGTGCCAGAGCAATGCTGCACCCGAGCGTCGGCGAGAATGAACCGCTGGTAATGACGCCTGCCAGCTGGTTGCCTGCGGCATCGCTGAAGTGAACCGGCTGTTCGTTACGCAGTACGCCTTTTTCGGTCATGATCAGCCCCACCAGCTGATCGGTGCCTTTTTCACGCTGAAACGCCAGCGCTTCACGGCCAATAAATTCACGATCTGCGGGTTCCCAGCCGATGGTCCAGCCCATATTGGCTGCCAGAGGTGAGATGCTCTCATCCATTTCCTGGCCATACAGATTCATACCGGCCTCCAGACGCAGCGTATCGCGTGCGCCCAGTCCGGCGGGTTTCACCCCGGCGGCCTGCAGTTGCTGCCAGAACCCGGCGACCTGTTCGTTGGGCAGGGCGATTTCGTAGCCTGCCTCCCCGGTATAACCGGTCGTGGCAATAAAGAGATCCCCTGACTGCACGCCAAAGAACGGCTTCATGCCGCTGACGTCCTGACGCTGCTGGTCATTAAACAGTGTCTGCGCTTTTTGCTGGGCATTGGGGCCCTGCACTGCCACCAGCGCCAAATCGTCACGCTCGATCAGCTCAACGCCGAACGCCACCGCATGCTCACCTATCCACGCCAGATCCTTTTCTCGGGTGGCAGAGTTGACCACCAGTCGGAAAAACTCTTCGTTCATAAAGTAAACAATCAGATCGTCTATCACCCCGGCAGAAGCGTTGAGCATGGCGGTGTAGAGCGCTTTGCCTGGCTGGGTCAGGCGGGCGACATCATTGGCCAGCAGATAGCGCAGAAACTCGCGGGTGCGGACACCGTGCAGATCAACAATGGTCATGTGGGAAACATCAAACATCCCGGCATCCTTGCGCACCGCGTGATGTTCATCCATCTGAGAGCCGTAGTGAAGCGGCATCATCCAGCCATGAAAATCGACCATACGGGCACCACTGGCCTGGTGCTGTTCAAACAACGGGGTTTGCTGAATCTCGCTTTGCTGAACCATAGTTTTCCTGTGCCTGAGTCGGTTGCTGACGCGCGTCTTTTACCGCCCGGGACGGCCGACGCAATCGTTACCTTCACTATGAACTTACCACCGAACTCGTCATTTAACCATAAGATAAACGAGGTCGAATCTGCCCCGCATCAAAATGGGGCACCGTTGATTTTCTGGTTTTTTTCACTAAAAAAATGCGTTATTACACACAGAAATGGCAATTCATTGCCGCAAACCTGGTTTAAACATACAGCTCAAACAGGCACCCGGCGTAAAAAGGCTAAGGCCAGCACCAGGTAACATTATAAAAAGTAATGCGAAGGAGAGGGTAAGATTAGAATTTTTCAAACGACGGGCAAAAAAGAGGCAGCGATTGCACCAGAGACGCGCAGCGTCGCCGACAGGCCGCCTGGTTAAAAAAAAGGGGGAGCGAAGCGCTCCCCCTTTCCTGTGGTGGCTTACCGCAGCCATGCCGGCAGATCGTGCAGTCCCATCGCCTGCTTTAACAGCCGTGGCTTCACGCCGGGCAGGGTATCGGCCAGCGCCAGCCCCACATCTCGCAGCAGTTTCTTCGCCGGATTGTTACCGTTAAACAGCTCGCGGAACCCCTGCATACTGGCCAGCATCACTGCGGCACTGTGTTTACGGCTGCGCTCGTAGCGCCGCAGATACAGGTGCTGACCAATGTCTTTACCCTGCTGATGCAGGCGCTTCACTTCACCGATCAGCTCTGCCGCATCCATAAAGCCGAGGTTAACGCCCTGCCCGGCCAGCGGATGAATGGTATGTGCAGCATCCCCCACCAGCGCCAGACGATGCGCGGCAAAATTACGCGCATAGCGGCCCATCAGCGGGAAAGCTTTACGTTCACTTTCTGCCGCACACAGCCCCAGGCGCAGGTCGAAAGCCACCGACAGCTGCTGGTTAAATACCGCTTCCGGCATCGCCTGCAGACGAGTTGCCTCCTGCGGCGGGAGCGACCAGACGATAGAGCTGAGATGCGGGTCGCTCAGGGGTAAGAACGCCAGAATACCGTCACCATGAAACACCTGACGGGCCACCGACTCATGCGGCTGTTCCGTACGAACATTCGCCACCAGCGCATGATGCTGGTAGTCCCAGAAAGTCAGCGGGATATCGGCTTTGTTACGCAGCCAGGAGTTGGCACCGTCTGCCGCCACCAGCAGGCGGGCCGTCATCATGCTGCCATCCTGCAGCGTCACAAAGGCTTCATTATCACCGAATGCCACCTGCTGCAGTTCCGCAGGCGCTATCAGCGTGATATCGCTCAGGCTCTCTGCCCGCTGCCACAGCGCCTGATGGATCACCGCGTTTTCGATAATATGCCCGAGATGGGCCAGACCCTGCTGCTCATCGTCAAACACAATGCGCCCGAAGCTGTCGCGATCCCACACCTCCATGCCGTGATAGGCGCTGGCCCGTACGCTGAGGATGGCATCCCAGACGCCAAGGTGCTGCAACAGCCGTTCGCTGGCGGCGTTAATCGCAGACACGCGTAACGCCGGGGGCGCGCTGGTATCACGCACCTGCGGGGCTTCACGCTCCAGCACGGCGATGCGCAGGCCGCTGCCCTGTAAGCCACAGGCCACTGCCAGTCCGACCATTCCGCCACCGGCGATGATCACATCATAGGTTTGCATGACTGCTTTCTCCTCAACGCTTAACCCAGCCCAGCGTGCGCTCGGCAAGCAAATTACGTAATGGCGGCAGATGATCCATCGCCATCAGTCCCAGATTTCGCCCTGCGACCAGCGGCGTATAACGGTTAGCAAACAGTCGGACCAGCCCGTCGGTAATACCAATCGTTGCCTGTGCATCCGGCTGCCGGCGCTGCTGATAGTGTTGCAGGGTGGCGTAAGCGCCTGTTTCGCGTCCGGCACGCCAGGCCGCTGCCAGCGTTTCGGCCAGCGACATGACATCCCGAATCCCCAGATTAAACCCCTGCCCCGCGATCGGGTGCAGAGTCTGTGCGGCATTGCCAACCAGCGCCAGCCGGTGAGCAATATGCTGCGAGGCGGTTTGCAGCCGTAACGGATAGCTGTCGCGCTGGCCCACCTGCGTAATGCGGCCCAGCCGCCAGCCGAAGGCACGCTGCAATTCAGCGATAAAGCGATCGTCACTCCAGCGGTCCACTGCATCTTTTTGTGCCAGAGGATGGCACCAAACCAGCGAACTGCGGCCAGCGGACATCGGCAACAGCGCCAGCGGGCCGAATTCAGTAAAACGCTCAAACGCACGCCCCTGATGGGCAACCTGCGTCGACACATTGGCAATCACGGCGACCTGCTGATAGTCCTCACTCTGCCACTGGACACCGCAGGCCGCAGCGACCCGGGAGTGCGAACCGTCTGCCGCGACCAGCAGATCGCCCGACAGCCGCTCACCACTTTCCAGTATCACGCTCACCCGATCCCGGGTACGTTCGACGCTGGCGACTTTATCCGGGCAGCGCAGGGTCACTCCCGGGGCTTTTTTCAGGCGGGAAAACAGCCGCTGACCCACTTCATGCAACTCAACCACCTGGCCCAGCGCCGACACGCCGTAATCGGCCGCAGTCAGCGAGACAAAGCTGGCATGACCGCGATCGCTAACATGCACATCGGTGATGGCCGTCGCGGCGGAGGCCAGCAGTGGCCAGAGACCAATTGCCGACAGCTGCTGGCAGGTCCCCTCCGCCAGCGCAATTGCCCGGCCATCGAAGCCCGGATGTGTGCGACTGGCGGGTTCGGTTCCTTCCACCAACGTCACCGCCAGCTGCCCCTGTGTCAGATGTGAGATGGCCAGCGCCAGCGTCGCGCCAGTCATCCCCCCGCCTGCAATAATTATGCTCATGAGCGTTTCGCTGCTGCCATTAATGCTTCAATATCATCGGCATCTTTCACCACCGTATCCGTGAGGTTTTCGTTACCCTCTGCGGTGATAATGATGTCATCTTCAATACGTATACCAATACCACGATACTCAGCAGGCACATCGGCATCCGGGGCAATATACAGGCCGGGTTCAATGGTCAGCACCATGCCGGGTTCGAGCAGACGATCGCGGTCGACGCCGTAATGGCCGACATCGTGCACGTCCAGCCCCAGCCAGTGGCTCAGTCCGTGCATAAAGAACTGTCGGTGCGCATTTTCTGCGATCAGGACGTCGACATCACCGTGCAGAATGCCCAGCTTAACCAGCCCCGTGACCATCACTTCCACCGCTGCCGCCGTCACTTCACGGATGCTGGTACCCGGACGGTAAAGCGCCAGTGAACGATGCAGAGCGGCCAGCACGATATCGTAGAGGGCACGCTGCGGCGCGGTAAATTTCCCCCCCACCGGGAAGGTACGGGTTATATCCCCGGCATAGCCTTGCAGTTCGCACCCGGCATCAATCAGCACCAGCTGGCCGTCACGCATCTGACTCTCGTTTTCGGTGTAGTGCAGAATACAGCCGTTATCCCCCGCGCCCACAATGGTGTTGTAGGACGGGAAGCGCGCTCCGTGACGGTTAAATTCGTGATGAATTTCCCCTTCGAGCTGGTATTCATACATTCCGGGACGGGCTTTCTGCATGGCGCGGGTATGTGCCAGCGCACTGATTCGCCCGGCTTCGCGCAGCACGGCCTGCTCTTCAGGTGATTTAATGAGACGCAGCTCGTGGACCCACGGACGCCAGTCGGTCAGCGTCGCGGGCGCAGACAGGTTCTGTCGCGACCCCCGACGCAGCACGTCCAGCGCGTTGAAGACAATGGTGTCAGCGAAGGCATACTGCCCCTGCGCATGATAAACCACATCCAGCCCGTTCAGCAGCAGGTGCAGCTGTTCGCCAATATCTCCCCAGGGGAGCGCCCGGTCGACCGTCAGCTTTTCTGGCGCAGCATCCTGGCCCAGACGGCGGCCGAACCAGATCTCAGCGGTAAGATCACGTACGCGATTAAACAAGACGCTGTGGCTGTGGTTATCCGCACTTTTGATCAGCAGCAGCGCCGCCTCGGGTTCGTTAAAACCCGTGAAATACCAGAAATCACTGTTCTGCCGATACGGATACTCACTGTCATTACTGCGCGTTGCTTCCGGGGCGGCAAAAATAACCGCCGCGCTTGCCGGGGCCATCTTCGCTAACAGCGCCTGACGACGGCGCAAAAACTCCTGCTGGGTCATTTGACCTCCTGAATGCTGTTCCGTTAAATCACCACGAGCGGCCTGACTGACCGCGGGTTAGTGCAGCGTCGGCTTTTTCATCACGACATTGGTCGGAACAGCGCGGGTAAAGGTGTCATGACACAGCAGTGCAGCCACGCGCACGTACTCAATCACCTCTTCCAGCGACTGTTCCAGTTCTTCCTGATCTTCATCTTCATCATAACCCAGCTGGGCAATGGTGCGCAGATCGTCGATGGCTTCTCCGGTTTCCCCTTTCACCTGCCCAATTTTTGGCTGTACAACGCCCAGGCCAAGCAGGAAATGGTTCACCCAGCCTGCCAGCGCATCGGCACGATCAAAAACGGTGATGTCGTCATCTTCCGGCAGGTAAAGCTGGAACAGGAAGCCTTCATCTTCCAGCGTGTTGCCAATCGCTTCGTGCATCTCCTGCAGGGGTTGCGCCAGCGTTTGCGAAAACGCCATACCCTCATTAGTCAGGTCGTGCATCAGCGTTTGCCAGCTGCTGTCATGGTTGCCGCCGCAGATCAATCCGCTGATCAGGCCATGCATCTCGGCAGGGGTCATTCCTACGCCCTGCTGCGTCAGTACTGAAGCCAGCGTGTTGTAGCCCGGCATAATGTTCGTTAGTGACATGGGTTTTGTTCGTCGTTGGCTGGTTAAGTTCGTGGTATGCTACCACCAGGTGCCTCAACGATTCCAGAAAGGGGTTGTTTCTTATATTAGGGGTAGTTATAGTAGCGCCCCTCCCAAGCCCTGAGCGGTAAGGGTGATGGCGGGCGCAGTAATCAGTCAGGAAGGTGGCATGTCTGCACAACCGGTAGATATTCAAATTTTTGGCCGTTCATTAAGAGTAAATTGTCCGCCCGAACAGCAAGATGCGCTGAATCTGGCTGCCGAAGACCTCAATCAACGGTTGCAAGACTTAAAAGTTCGCACTAGAGTCACTAATACCGAGCAACTGGTATTTATTGCTGCACTGAACATTTGCCATGAACTGGCGCAGGAAAAAGTCAAAACCCGTGACTATGCGTCGAACATGGAACAACGAATTCGGATGCTGCAACAGACCATTGAACAGGCATTGCTTGAGCAAGGTCGCATAACTGAACGTACGGGTGCGAAGTTCGAATAACACTTCAACGTTAGCTGTGATACAGTGACGGTGAAGTAAAAAATTCTCTGAGATGTTTGCAAGCGGGCCCGTCCCCTGAGCCGATAATTAATACCAAACAGAGTGTGACGCTCTGTAACCTGTGCGCAAGCTCGGTTCGTCCGAGAAGCCTGATGGTTACGACGGCATACTCACCTTGAACCATGGGTTCAAGGGTTACAGCCTGCGGCGGCATCTCGGAGATTCCCACGTTTTATCTCCACTGTTTTTTTCTGCTATTTACACTCTCTGCAAGACCCGGCAATCTGAAAAACACCTTTTGCTTTTGGAGTGGCCAGCTATGAGCCTCCCTCTTTGCGACCGTCAGGACATCCGCACCCATATCCGCCACCTCCGGCGAGAACTCAGCCATGAACAGCAGCAGCTTGCTGCCGTACAGGTCGCTGACCATGCCCTGAATTTTGCCCCGGTACAGCAGGCGAAGAATATCGCGCTGTTTCTCTCTGTCGACGGTGAAATCAATACCCGGCCGCTCATTGCCAAACTCTGGCAGCGTAAGCAGCGGGTTTATCTTCCGGTTCTGCACCCTTTCTCTCGCGGTCAGCTGTTGTTCCTGCATTACGATGAACACACCGAACTGCGCAATAACCGCCTGCGCATACCCGAACCGCCGCTGGATATCCGTCATTTGCTGCCGCTTAGTGAGCTGGACGTGCTGATGGTACCGCTGGTGGCGTTTGATGCCAGCGGCCAGCGTCTGGGTATGGGCGGCGGGTTTTATGACAGAACACTGCAGAACTGGCAGCAGCACGGCTTTCTGCCGGTGGGTCTGGCGCATGACTGTCAGCAGGTGGAGCGCTTACCCGTCGCGGAGTGGGATATCCCATTACCGGCGCTGATCACGCCGTCCAGGCTGTGGCAGTGGTGAAAGCAAAAGGGGCGACTCAAAAAGTCGCCCCTCAAAGGTATTGTACCGGTGCTGACCTTCTTATCCGGTCAGCCCGTCTGTCAGTACAACAAACGTGCGCGTACAGTGCCCGGAATAGCCTTCATCAGCTGCAGGGCTTTATCAGCCACATCCTGCGGTGCATCGACGTCGATCACCACATAGCCCATCTGCGGCGTGGTTTGCAGATACTGAGCAGAGATGTTGATCCCCTGATCGGCAAAGATCAGGTTGATCGCCGTCAGCACGCCGGGACGGTTCTCATGGATGTGCATCAGACGACTGGCGTTTGCGCCGTGCATCGGCAGTGAGGCTTCCGGGAAGTTAACGGCAGACAGCGTCGATCCATTGTCTGAGTACTTCGCCAGCTTGCCTGCCACTTCAATACCAATGTTCTCCTGTGCTTCCTGCGTGGAGCCCCCGATATGTGGCGTCAGGATCACGTTATCAAACTCACACAGCGGCGAGTTGAACGGATCGCTGTTGGTCGCCGGCTCTTCCGGGAAGACGTCAATCGCCGCACCGGCCAGGTGCCCGGTGGCCAGGACGTGGCACAGAGCCGGGATATCGACCACGGTCCCGCGCGAGGCATTGATCAGCAGCGCACCCGGCTTCATCAGCGCCAGTTCGTCCGGCCCCATCATATTCTGGGTAGATGGGGTTTCCGGCACGTGCAGGCTCACCACATCGCTCATATTCAGCAGGTCGGAGAGATGTTGCACCTGGGTCGCATTACCGAGCGGCAGTTTGCTTTCGATATCATAGAAGAAGACGTGCATCCCGAGGCTTTCCGCCAGCACGCCCAGCTGCATACCAATGTGACCGTAACCAATGATCCCCAGCTTTTTGCCGCGAGCTTCATAGGAACCCACTGCCAGCTTATGCCACTGGCCCCGGTGTGCTTTAGCGTTGGCCGCCGGCACGCCGCGCAGCATCAGCAGCAGTTCACCGATAACCAGTTCAGCCACGGATCGGGTGTTGGAGAAAGGTGCGTTAAACACCGGAATGCCGCGCTTCGCCGCCGCATTGAGATCCACCTGGTTGGTGCCGATGCAGAAACAGCCAACTGCGACCAGTTTTTCTGCCGCGGCGAAGATCTCTTCGGTGAGGTGAGTACGCGAACGCAGCCCGATGAAGTGGGCATCGCGGATGGACTCTTTCAGTGCTTCGCTGTCCAGTGCGCCCTTGTGAAATTCAATGTTGGTGTAGCCAGCAGAACGCAGATTATCAACTGCACTCTGGTGAACGCCTTCCACCAGCAGGAATTTAATCTTGTCTTTCTCCAGTGATACTTTTGCCATTTCCCGACCCTATTTAGCTGACTTCAGATGTGGCTTCACCCCCGGGCTTTCCCGTTTACAGGCGTAACGTCAGCCTGCAGAAAGGGTAAAAACAGCGGGGATATAAGATAGCCTTCTGTCAAAATAACAAAATTTACGCCCGCAGCAATACAAACGATTGCCTGGCTGCCAGCATGGCAACACGGTCGGCCAGAACATTGCGATAGAAAATCGTGGTGCAGCGCGAACCATCAGGAGGATCGCGCTTCAGGCAGCCTGAATGTGACATAAGTCACTAAATATTGCCTGCAAAAGAAAAGATGTTTTTTAGGTAAAAATAACCGCCAGCGGGCAGATCATTTTTGAATGGTTTGCACGCCGTCAGCCGTACCGATCAGCGCAACATCGGCGCAGCGGGCAGCAAACAACCCGACAGTGACCACACCAGGCAGCGCGTTAATCGCGGTTTCCAGACGCACGGGGTCGATAATTTTCAGATTATGCACGTCGAGAATAATGTTGCCGTTGTCGGTCACCACGTTCTGACGGTACTCAGGCTGCCCACCCAGCTTGACCAGCTCACGGGCGACATACGACCTCGCCATGGGGATCACTTCGACCGGCAGCGGGAAGCGCCCCAGCACATCGACCTGCTTAGAGGCATCGGCAATACAGATAAAGCGATCGGCCACGGCAGCAATAATTTTTTCGCGCGTCAGCGCCGCGCCGCCGCCTTTGATCATCTGCATCTGACCGTTAATTTCGTCTGCGCCGTCAACATACACCGACAGCTCATCGATTTCGTTCAGATCAAAAACGTGGATGCCATACTCTTTCAGCTTAGCCGTGGAGGCTTCCGAACTGGAGACAGCCCCTTCAATCTGGTGTTTGATCGAGGCCAGAGCATCAATAAAATGCGCAGCAGTCGACCCCGTTCCCACCCCAACGATGGTGCCCGGCGTGACATAATCCAGAGCTGCCCAGCCTACGGCTTTTTTCAGTTCATCCTGTGTCATGGTATGTTTAAAACCTGTCAGTCACTGTGTGCGCGTAGTATAAAGCAAGGCTGAGAAAAAAAACCGCCTAACAGGGTCTTTGATTGACAGGAATGGAACCCACCCCACAAAGTGGCGGACAGGTCAGTGATGCCAGCCAAAGGCAAAACACGAAAAATATGGCATAGTGCAGAACCACACCTGAAAGAGAGTACAACGATTAATGAAACGCCCGGATTATCGAACGCTTCAGGCGCTGGATGCAGTGATTCGTGAACGCGGCTTTGAACGTGCCGCGCAAAAGCTCTGTATTACTCAGTCAGCGGTCTCGCAGCGTATCAAGCAGCTTGAGAATATGTTCGGCCAGCCTCTGCTGGTGCGGACCGTACCGCCGCGCCCGACGGAGCAGGGTCAGAAGCTGCTGGCCTTATTGCACCAGGTGGAGCTGCTGGAAGAAGAGTGGCTGGGTGACGATATCAGCGGCACCACGCCCCTGCTGCTGTCGTTGGCAGTGAACGCCGACAGTCTGGCAACCTGGCTGCTGCCCGCGCTGAAAACGGTACTGACCGATTCCCCGGTGCGTCTGAATCTTCAGGTGGAAGATGAAACCCGCACTCAGGAACGCCTGCGACGCGGGGAAGTGGTCGGTGCCGTGAGTATTCAGCCGCAGCCGTTGCCCAGCTGTCTGGTCGATCAGCTCGGCGCGCTCGACTATCTTTTTGTGGGGTCGAAGGAGTTTGCCGCCCGCTACTTCCCGAACGGTGTGACGCGCTCGGCGCTGCTGAAAGCCCCGGCAGTGGCCTTCGATCATCTGGATGATATGCATCAGGCATTTTTACAGCAGAACTTTGACCTGTCGCCGGGCAGCGTGCCCTGCCACATCGTTAACTCGTCAGAAGCCTTTGTCCAGCTGGCCCGTCAGGGCACCACCTGCTGTATGATCCCGCACCTGCAAATCGAGCGCGAACTGGCGGAAGGGGAGCTGATTGATTTAACCCCGGGCCTGTTGCAGCGCCGGATGCTGTACTGGCACCGCTTTGCTCCGGAAAGCCGCCTGATGCGTAAGGTGACTGACGCACTGCTGGCGCACGGCCATCGCGTACTGCGTCAGGATACGGAATAACGATCTGTCAGGGTCGGACCCGGCCCCGGTGGAATTCTGCTCAGGGGCTGACCGTCAGTATCGGTCAGCCCATCCGGCATTAAGGGTTACGCTGCAGCTCAAACACCACATCGACCTGATCGTCAAAATGAATACTCTGCTGTTCGTAAGTCTGCGCGGCAGAGGTCATCGGTGCCGCGTCAGCGGCCTTGTACATCCGGGCCATCGGCATTGGCTGATAGTTAGCAACATGATAGCGGATGCTGTATACCGGCCCCAGCTTGCTGCCGAAGCCCTGCGCCAGATCCCCGGCCTGCTTCACTGCATCATCAATGGCGGCTTTACGTGCCTTCGCTTTGTACTCTTCCGGATTGGCAACGCCCAGTTCCACCGAACGGATCTCATTCAGGCCTGATTTCAGCGCGCCGTCCAGCAGCTCATTCAGCTTATCCAGATGACGCAGCGTCACCTGAACCTGACGCACGGCACGGTAGCCCTTCAGCACTGACTTACCGTCTTTCAGGTAGTCATATTCTGGCTGGGTCCGCAGGTTAGCCGCATTGATATCTTTCTTCTCAATACCGCTTTTATCCAGGAAGTCAAAATACTGCTGTACGCGGCTGTCAGCCTGCTTTTTCGCTTCGCCAGCATCTTTAGCAGACACACTGACTTCAATCGCGAGGGTGGCGATATCCGGCGCAGCATCCACGCTGGACTGACCGGAGGTCACCACGTGTGGGCCATTCGGTAGTTCATCTGCCTGTACAGCCAGTGGCAACGTGCCCAATCCAATCATTGCGGCCAGAGCCAGTTTAGTGAGCTTCAAAGCATCCTCCATGGGGTCATCATCATCAGCGAGAACGCCACCGGGTAAAAAGCGGGTTCCGGTAGCGTATTGTTCCGTCAAAATCTGGCGGTACAAGATATTTTAGTGCGCATTGGCGCGTCACACTAGGACATCAATTCTGATAGTGAGTTCCTGTTAACTTCAGGAGAGTGCCTGCAACGCCAGTTTCAGCGCAATCCCCCACATGACCAGCCCGACCAGCAGGTTAATTATTCGTTGGGCGCGCGCGGTATTGAGCAGCGGTGCCAGCCAGGCCGCCAGCAGCGCCAGGCCGAAAAACCACAGCACGGAGGCACTGGCAGAGCCGAGGGCGAACCAGCGGCGGGCCTCTTCCGGTAGCTGTCCGCCCAGGCTCCCCAGCACTACAAACGTATCCAGATAAACGTGCGGGTTAAGCCAGGTGACCGCCATCATCGTGGCCACAATGCGCCAGCGCCCCTGCTTCAGCGCGGCCGCAGAGGCCAGCTGCACGTCGCCGCTGAATGCGGTACGCAGCGCGCCCCAGCCGTACCACAGCAGGAAGGCGACGCCACCCCAGGTCACCACGTTCAGCAGCAGCGCAGACTGATTAAGCAATGCGCTACCGCCAAAGATGCCACCACAGATCAGCACAATATCGCTCAGGGTGCAGAGCGCAGCGGTCATCAGATGATACTGACGGCGTACGCCCTGGTTCATCACAAACGCGTTTTGCGGGCCCAGCGGAAGAATAAGCGCGGCACCCATGGCAACGCCCTGAAAAAAAATGGATAACACAATAATCACCTCACCCTTTACGATTTCGGCAAAGTGTATAGCGACTCAATTATTAGGGGAAATTGAAAGATTTAATGCTGCATAAATAATGCTAATAATGCGCGCAAAACCGGTGCCTGCAGGAATAACGTCACGCCCCGGCGTTCGTATCCCCGCCCGATCATCACCATTTTGGGGCAAAAAAAGCCCCCTGGCTGGCTCAGTCAGGGGGCCGGTTTCACGGTGCGGGTTCACTCCTGAGCGTGAGTCGCCTGCTCCGCTGTTTTCACCTGATGCAGATGCACGTCCATCTGCGGATAAGGAATGCCGATATTATTCGCATCCAGCGCGCGCTTAAAGTTTTTCATCAGGTCCCAGTAGACGTCCTGCAGATCGCCCGCCTTGCTCCAGCAGCGCACCACAAAGTTCACTGAGGATGCGCCCAGCTCATTCAGGCCGATCTGCACGCCACGCTCCTGCAGCACGCGCGGTTCGGCATCAACCACCTCACGCAGCAGTTTGAGTACCTGGTCCACGTCAGCATCGTAAGCCACGCCGATAATAAATTCGTTCCTGCGCTCCGGCTCACGCGAAAAGTTGATGATGTTTCCGGCGATGATTTTGCCGTTCGGCACTACCACGATTTTGCCATCTGCCGTTCTCAGCGTGGTGGAGAAAATCTGCACGTTGAGCACGGTCCCCATGACGCCGCCGAGGTCGACAAACTCACCCGCACGGAAGGGACGGAAGGTCACCAGCAGTACGCCGGCGGCGAGGTTAGACAGCGACCCCTGCAGTGCCAGCGCAAAGGCAAAGCCTGCGGCAGCGAGCGCGGCAATCACCGATGCGGTCTGTACGCCAACGCGGCCCATAGCGGCAATCAGCGTAAAAGCAATGATGCCATAACGCACCAGACCGGAAAGGAAATCCGCCACGGTCGGGTCGATTTTTCGTGTTACCAGAAGTTTATTAACAGCATTTGAAATGAAGCGGGCGCCAATCATCCCGATGATAACAATGACAATAGCCGCAACAATATTGACTGCATAGCTCAACAGTAATGCCTGGTTACGTACCAGCCATCCGCCTGCATTATTCAGGCCGTTTACCACATTTAACTCGTCCATTACCCTGTCCTGTTGTTTGCCCTGAGCGGGCGTTCAATTCACTGCCGCTGTAACGACAACCGGTGGAGTTAAGGGTAAACAACATTTGTTGTTGTGCCAAACAAGTCACACAATTACTTAAAAATTCCGGATTTTGCGTATAAAAAAAGGCCCATCAGGGCCTTTTTTAACCAAAGGGAAGATTACAGTACGTCGACTGCGTTCAGCTCTTTGAATGCCTGCTCCAGGCGAACGATCATCGAAGACTGTGAAGCACGCAGCCAGACGCGAGGATCGTAGAACTTCTTGTTTGGCTTATCAGCGCCTTCCGGGTTACCCAGCTGCGCCTGCAGATAGCCTTCGTTCTTTTTGTAGTACTGCAGAATACCGTCCCATGTTGCCCACTGGGTATCAGTATCGATGTTCATTTTGATCACGCCGTAACCGATAGACTCTTCGATTTCAGCGGCAGATGAACCGGAACCACCGTGGAACACGAAGTCCAGGGAGTTCTCTGGCAGACCATGTTTCTCGCTGACGTATTTCTGAGAATCACGCAGGATGGTCGGCGTCAGTTTCACGTTGCCTGGCTTGTACACGCCGTGTACGTTACCGAAAGAGGCAGCGATGGTGAAACGTGGACTGATCGCGTTCAGCTTGGTGTAGGCGTAATCAACGTCTTCTGGCTGAGTGTACAGGGCTGAAGCATCCATGTGGCTGTTGTCCACACCGTCTTCTTCACCACCGGTGCAACCCAGTTCGATTTCCAGAGTCATGTCGATTTTCGCCATGCGCGCCAGGTATTTGCTGGAGATCTCAATGTTCTCTTCCAGTGACTCTTCAGACAGGTCGATCATATGAGAAGAGAACAGCGGCTTACCAGTTTTAGCGAAGTGCTCTTCGCCCGCGTCCAGCAGACCGTCGATCCACGGCAGCAGTTTCTTCGCGCAGTGGTCGGTGTGCAGGATCACCGGCACGCCGTAATGTTCAGCCATCAGGTGCACATGGTGTGCGCCAGAGATTGCGCCAAAGATGGCAGCAGCCTGTGGTTTGTCTGATTTCAGGCCTTTACCCGCGATGAAGCCAGCGCCACCGTTGGAGAACTGAATGATCACTGGTGCTTTTACTTTCGCAGCAGTTTCCAGTACGGCGTTGATGGAGTCAGTGCCGACGCAGTTAACGGCTGGCAGGGCGAATTTGTTCTCTTTCGCCACTTTGAAGATCTTCTGCACGTCATCACCGGTGACAACGCCAGGTTTTACGAAATCAAAAATTTTAGACATGTTAGCTTGTCCTGTTTCTTCGGTCGTATTAAAGGATTCGGTTCTCATGCGGGGCGTCATGCACCCCGCACTGAGGTTTAATTACTTCTGCTTCGCACGCTCTTCCAGCATAGCAACCGCAGGTAAGGTTTTGCCTTCCACGAACTCAAGGAACGCACCGCCACCGGTAGAGATATAGGAGATTTTATCTTCGATACCGAACAGGTCGATAGCCGCCAGCGTATCACCGCCGCCTGCAATGGAGAATGCGTCGCTGTCTGCAATGGCGTTGGCAATAATTTCAGTGCCTTTACGGAAGTTCGGGAATTCAAACACGCCGACCGGGCCATTCCACAGAATAGTCTTGGCTTCTTTCAGTAACTTAGCCATGGCCAGCGCAGTCTCATCACCGAAGTCCATGATCTCTTCGTTGTCCTGAACTTCAGACACTTTCTTCACGGTAGACGGGGCAGTTTCAGAGAATTCCGTGCCTACGCGGGAGTCAGTCGGCACCGGGATTTTGTATTCATCACGCAGTTTTTTTGCGGCTTCAACAAAATCAGGCTCGTACAGTGATTTACCCACGTTGTTATCGATAGCCACGAAAGTGTTGGCGATACCGCCACCGACGATCACGGTATCAGCAATGTTCACCAGCGAGTTCAGCACGTCGAACTTCGTGGAGACCTTAGAGCCACCCACTACGGCAACCATCGGACGCGCCGGGGTTTTCAGGGCTTTGCCCAGGGCTTCCAGCTCATTGGCCAGCAGCGGACCGGCACAGGCAATCGGCGCGAACTTACCCACGCCGTGCGTAGAGGCCTGCGCACGGTGAGCAGTACCGAACGCATCCATCACAAAGATGTCGCACAGTGCAGCGTATTTTTTAGAGAGGGCTTCGTCGTCTTTTTTCTCGCCTTTGTTGAAGCGCACGTTTTCCAACACCACCAGTTTACCGGCGGTCAGCTCAACGCCTTCCAGGTAATCTTTGGCCAGCGTCACGTTGTCTGCGCCCAACTTGTCTTTCAGGTAGTTGACTACCGGCAGCAGAGAAAACTCTTCGTTGTATTCACCTTCGGTCGGACGACCCAGGTGAGAGGTAACCATCACTTTTGCGCCCTGCTTCAACGCCGCTTCAATTGTCGGCAGTGAAGCGCGAATACGTGCATCTGACGTCACTTTCCCTTCTTTAACTGGCACGTTCAGATCCGCACGGATCAGAACACGTTTACCAGCCAGATCCAGATCGGTCATCTTAATTACAGACATGGTGAACCCTCTCGTTGATTCTCAAAGTTTTACAGACGCTGTACGCGCCTTACCTGAAACCGCTTGTGGCCATCGCCAAGGTCGTATCGATCATACGGTTGGCAAAGCCCCATTCGTTATCGCACCAGACTAACGTCTTGATCAGGTGCTGACCACTGACCCGCGTTTGGGTGCCATCAACAATGGCACTGTGCGGATCATGGTTAAAATCAATGGAGACTAACGGCAATTCCGTGTAGTCAACTATACCACTAAATGCCCCTTCTGACGCACTTTGCAACAGCGCGTTAACCTCGCAGGCACTGACGGCATCCCGCACGCTGACGCTAAGGTCAATGGCCGTCACATTAATGGTCGGCACGCGCACGGCTATCGCTTCGAAGCGGTCATTAAATTTTGGGAAGAAACGCGTGATCCCGGCGGCGAGTCGCGTATCAACAGGAATAATCGACTGGCTGGCGGCACGCGTGCGGCGTAAATCCGGGTGATACGCATCAATCACCTGCTGGTCGTGCATCGCCGAGTGAATGGTGGTGACCGTTCCTGATTCAATGCCCCAGGCATCATCCAGCAATTTAATAATGGGAATGATGCAGTTCGTGGTGCACGAGGCGTTAGACACCAGTCTGTGCTCAGGCAGGAGATCTTTTTCATTCACGCCAAACACCACGGTGGCATCCAGATCGTTGCCGCCGGGGTGGGAGAAAAGCACTTTTTTCGCCCCGGCCTGCAGATGAGCTTCGCCATCCGCACGGCTGCCGTAAACCCCGGTACAGTCCAGCACAATATCCACATTCAGCTCACGCCAGGGCAGCGCGTCAATATCAGCATGATGTAACAGACGGATGGTGTCATCACCGACGGACAGCTGATCGCGCTCCTGGCGGACCTCCCAGGCAAACCGCCCGTGGCTGGTGTCGTATTTTAACAGATGCGCCATACCGGCGGCCTCTGCCAGCTCATTGATGGCCACCACCGTGATTTCAGCACGGCGACCGGTTTCATACAGGGCACGCAATACGTTGCGCCCTATACGACCAAATCCGTTAATGGCAATGCGAACCGTCATATCACTCCTGCATCAGAATTCACTATGAAATCGGAGGATTAGCCTGAGCCAGCCACCACGATTTGTACAGGACATTCTTGCCCCCTTACCCGTGTCTGCTGGCAAGCGGGTCGTGGCGGAACAGCTAACTGAAACGCTTCAGCTAGAATAATTGATGTCAGGAATAATAGGAATGATCGGGATCAATTACGCCCCTCAACTTTCGATCTACGTCACAAAATCAGACAAAACTTGTTAAAAAATCCCGGACTTTCCGCCACACGGCACCCCCACTGGCCATTTTTTAGTCAGATCACACCTTATGTCTATCTGCGGTCTGGGGAAGCGCTTACTTTCTGTTTTTAACGTCTGATTAACACACCAGAGAAAGGAGCCTCCCGTGGCCGAACACAATCCAGATAAATCCGGCATTTCGCGCCGGACCCTGCTGAAAGGTGCCGGGGTCCTCGCCAGCAGCCAGTTACTTCCCCCGGCCCTGGCCGCCGGCACAGCCAACGCCCCCGTCCCCGTCCCCGTCCCGGCTTCCCCTCCTCCCCGGGCACCGCAGCAACTCCCAGAGGGTTATAACATCCTGTTTGTCACTTCCGATCAGGAACGTTACTTCGACCACTACCCTTTTCCCGTGCCGGGCCGTGAGCGCCTGATGAACACCGGCACCACGTTCACCCGTCATTATATCAACAGCTGCGTCTGCACCTCATCGCGCTCGGTGATGTATACCGGTCTGCATATGCCACAGACGCGGATGTTTGATAATGCCGGCATGCCGTGGATGCCCTGGAGTCTCTCCCCGGAACTGGGTACCCTCGCCTCGCTGATAAAGCCGTTAGGCTACTATGCCGCTTACAAAGGGAAGTGGCACCTCTCTACTCTGCTCGATCACTCGCTGAACAGCGTTCCTTCCGGCAACATCGACGATATGGATCATGCGCCGCTGCATCAGCAGATGCAGAAATATGGCTTTGACGATTATTCCGGCATCGGTGACCTGATTGGCCTGCGCAAGGGCGGTTACGTCTATGACAGTCTGACCACGGCGCAGGCTGTCAGCTGGCTACGCGGCAAAGGGCGAAATATGGCCGATGCGCAGCAGCCCTGGCTGCTCGCCGTCAACCTGGTTAACCCGCACGATGTCATGTTTATCGATACCGATGCCCCGGGGGAAAGGGTGCAGTGGCATCAGGCGCTGAATGAGAATCAGCCGATGAGTCCGGCGCAACCGCCGGAAAATACCCTCTATGCTGCCCGCTGGGATACCAGCCCCCTGCCCGACAGCCGTCATCAGCCTTTTGATCAGGCCGGCAGACCCGCTGCCCAGTGGGACTATCAGCAGGCCAGAGCCATGCTGGTCGGACAGTTCCCTGATGAGGATCGCCGCTGGAAGAAGTTGCGCGACTACTATTTTAACTGCATCCGCGATCATGACAGCCACCTGGTTCGCCTGCTGGAAGAACTGGACGCGCTGGGCCTGCGGCAGAAAACCATTGTGGTATTCACCTCCGATCACGGGGAGCTGCAGGGTTATCATCAGATGCACGGTAAGGGCACCTGCGTTTACAACCAGCAGGTGCACGTGCCGATGATCGTCAGCCATCCGGACTATCCTGGCGGTAAACGCTGTCAGGCACTGACCAGCCACCTGGATCTGGTTCCCACCCTGCTGGGGCTGACCGGGCGGCCCCAGGCGCAGCGCGCCTCACTGCTGCAGGACCGCAAGGGTGTGGATTTCAGCCCGCTGATCCGCCAGCCTGAGCAGGCAACACTGCACCAGATACGCAACGCCACCCTCTACTGTTACGACATGATGCTGTATATCGACCGCGAGTATCTGCGTAAGATGTTTCGCCTGCGCGACGATAAGGCGCTGACCCCGGATGAAAAGCATTTTGCAATGAAAGCCCTCTCCCCTGATTTCAGGCGACGCACGGGCATACGGATGATTTTTGACGGGCGGTACAAATTTGCCCGCTACTTCTCTCTGCGCCAGCACAATATGCCGCAGACCTGGGATCAGCTGCTGGCGCTGAACGATCTGGAATTGTATGACCTGGAAAACGATCCGCAGGAAATGAATAACCTCGCCCGCGATCCACAGGCATCACGTCCGTTAATCATGTGGCTTAATCAGAAACTGAATACCCTGTATCAGCAGGAAATTGGCACGGATGACGGTCATTTCCTGCCGCAGGAAGGCACCGCAGGCTGGGATCTGGATGCAGCGCAGTTGGCTGACATCGTGCGCGACTGACTGCCGCCATAAAAAAAGGCATCGCAATGCGATGCCTTTTTGGCAGCTTACTGCCCCGAAGGGCGATGCCGGACGGTTACAGCAGGCCTTTCGCCCTGGCCACCACGTTTTCTACCGTGAAGCCAAACAGATCGAACAGCTTCTCAGCCGGAGCAGACTCACCGAAGCTGGTCATGCCGACGATAGCGCCGTTCAGGCCGACGTATTTGTACCAGTAATCCGCAATACCGGCTTCAATCGCGACGCGTGCGCTGACCGCTTTTGGCAGCACAGCCTCACGATAAGCCGCATCCTGCTTGTCGAACGCATCAGTCGATGGCATAGACACCACGCGAACCTTACGGCCTTCCGCAGTCAGCTGGTCATACGCACCGACGGCCAGTTCAACTTCTGAACCGGTGGCGATCAGGATCACCTCAGGCGTACCGGCGCAATCTTTCAGCACGTAAGCACCGCGGGCGACGTTTGCCAGCTGTTCTGCCGTACGGTCCTGCTGGGCCAGGTTCTGACGGGACAGGATCAGGGCCGTAGGGCCGTCCTGACGTTCAACCGCGTATTTCCACGCAATGGCTGACTCCACCTGGTCACACGGACGCCACAGGCTCATATTTGGCGTCACACGCAGGCTGGCCATCTGCTCGACCGGCTGGTGAGTCGGGCCATCTTCACCCAGACCGATGGAGTCATGGGTGTAGACCATGACCTGGCGGATTTTCATCAGCGCGGCCATACGCACCGCGTTACGGGCATATTCGACAAACATCAGGAAGGTCGCCGTGTACGGCAGGAAACCGCCGTGCAGGGTGATACCGTTCGCGATGGCAGTCATACCGAATTCACGCACGCCATAATGGATGTAGTTACCCGCCGCATCTTCGTTGATCGGCTTAGAACCGGACCACATCGTCAGGTTGCTGGGTGCCAGGTCAGCGGAACCGCCCAGATACTCCGGCAGCAGTTTGCCGAAGGCTTCGATGGCATTCTGCGACGCTTTACGGCTGGCAATTTTAGACGGATTAGCCTGCAGCTGTTCAATGAACTTCTGCGACTCGGCTTCCCAGTTGGCCGGCAGTTCGTTCTTCACGCGGCGGGAGAACTCTTCCGCCAGCTCCGGGAAGGCTTTGGCGTAAGCGGCAAACTTCTCGTTCCATGACGCTTCTTTTGCACGGCCAGCTTCTTTCGCATCCCACTGTGCATAAATATCGGCAGGGATCTCAAACGGCGCGTGGTTCCAGCCCAGCTGTTTACGGGTCAGGGCGATTTCGTCATCACCCAGCGGTGCACCGTGGGAATCGTGCGTACCGGCTTTGTTCGGTGAACCGAAACCGATCACGGTTTTGCACATCAGCAGAGAAGGCTTATCGCTCACCGCTTTGGCTTCTTCCACCGCTTTTTTGATGGCGTCTGCATCGTGTCCGTCCACGCCGCGCACGACGTGCCAGCCGTAAGACTCAAAGCGTGTCGCCGTATCGTCGGTGAACCAGCCGTCAATGTGGCCGTCGATAGAGATGCCGTTGTCATCATAGAACGCCACCAGTTTGCCCAGCTTCAGCGTACCAGCCAGCGAGCAGACTTCGTGGGAGATGCCTTCCATCATGCAGCCGTCGCCCATAAACACGTAGGTGTTATGGTCAACCACATCGTGGCCGGGACGGTTGAACTGCGCGGCCAGCGTGCGTTCAGCAATGGCAAAGCCCACTGCGTTGGCGATGCCCTGGCCCAGTGGACCGGTGGTGGTTTCCACACCGACGGTGTAGCCGTATTCCGGGTGACCTGGGGTTTTGGAATGCAGCTGACGGAAGTTAGCCAGTTCACTGATGGGCAGATCGTATCCGCTGAGGTGCAGCAGGCTGTAGATCAGCATTGAGCCGTGACCGTTAGACAGCACGAAGCGGTCACGATCGGCCCAAAGTGGGTTTTCTGGGTTGTGGTTGAGGAAGTCACGCCACAGAACTTCGGCGATATCGGCCATCCCCATCGGGGCACCCGGGTGGCCGGATTTGGCTTTTTGCACCGCATCCATACTTAATGCGCGAATGGCGTTGGCAAGCTCTTTACGAGAAGACATTTTCTACTCCAGGTCGGATTTAACGCTTCGCCGTCCTTAACCTATTGTAATGAATGAGTTATCAGGCAAAGCCGAAGGAAAGTCGACCATCAATGTACATGAAATACGGGTAACATGTACATGGCGCGGGATGTAAAAAGAATCACATATGTTGCCGTTTGAGAGGATGGTGACTATGCAACCACGTGAACACGCGCTATAACACATCTCGCGCCGGCGATTTTTCGCCCGGCGTAATTTTGCAACTTTCTGATTTTAAATACCTTGTTACCTTAATGGATGAACTGGAATGAACAAACGTTTTTCTTTTGCCGCGCTGGCGCTGGCGACTGCCCTGACCGGCTGTCAGAATTTTGATGCAAACACGCTGATGCAGTCGGGTACGCAGGCCTGGCAGGCCGCCACACTGAGCGATGCACAGGTTAAAGAGTTAAGTGATAAATCCTGTCAGCAGATGGACAGCGAAGCGCAGATCGCCCCGGCCAGCAGCACTTATGCCAAACGCCTGAGCAAAATCTCAGCCGCACTCGGCGACAATATCAACGGCACCCCGGCGAACTATAAAGTTTACCTGACCAAAGACGTCAACGCCTGGGCCATGGCAAACGGCTGTATCCGCGTTTACAGCGGCCTGATGGATCTGATGACCGATAATGAAGTTGAAGGCGTACTGGGCCATGAAATGGGTCACGTGGCGCTGGGCCACTCCCGTAAAGCGATGCAGCTGGCTTACTCCACCACGGCAATCCGTACTGCCGCTGCGTCAGCCGGTGGCGTGGCGGCCTCGCTGTCGCAGTCACAGCTCGGCGATATCGGTGAGAAGCTGGTCAATGCCCAGTTCTCTCAGAGCCAGGAGTCCCAGGCGGATGACTACTCCTTCGATCTGCTGAAGAAACGTAACATCAACCCGCAGGGGCTGGTGACCAGCTTTGAGAAGTTAGCCAAACTGGAAGGGACGCATGAAAGCAGCATGTTTGATTCACACCCGGCTTCCCAGGCGCGTGCTGACCATATCAAACAGCGTATTGCCGCCGGTAAATAATGCCTGACCGGTGACACAGGGCGACTGAAACGCAGGTCGCCCCGGTCTGTAGGGGCTGACCTTCTGTTCTGGTCAGCCCCCTCCCACCCGCCGTATCAATACAGTGTTTTCTGCGGTGGCCCGGCAAAGTGCAGCGGCCCGATCGCCTTCATATTGACCACGACTAACGACGGCCCCGGCAGGGCGACCGCTTCTGCCAGCACACCGGCAAAGTCAGTGGCAGCATCGACGCTCCACGCCCGCAGCCCCATCGACCGCGCTAGCAGGGTAAAGTCCGGGGTGTGCAGCTGGTTATAATACTGCCGTCCGGCGAAGTATTTATCCTGAATCCCCCGCATCACTCCGTAGCCCCCGTCGTTCATCACCAGCAGCGTGACATTAGCCCGCTCCTGCACCAGCGTCGCCAGTTCCCCCAGGCCCAGCGCCAGCCCCCCGTCGCCGACCAGCCCCACCACTTTGCGCTGTGGATTCGCCAGCGCCGTGCCGATGGCCATCGCCAGCCCCATACCAATGGCACCGGCCAGGGAGTGAATATTCTGCAGCGGTCCGCTGGCAGGCAGCAGACGGCTGCCCCACAGGCTGCCGGAAACGGTGATATCACGCACCAGAATACCGTCGGCCGGTAATGCCGCTGCCACGGCATCATTCAGCGCGGCATACACGCCGCACTCCTGACGCAGCCTCTGCTCTGACCGGGCTACCGCATCAGCAATAGCGCTATCCAGCGCCGGATCCACCCGTGGCGACAGCCGCTCCGCCACCGCATTCAGCAGCGAGCGGCAGTCATAGTTAAGCACCGCATCCGCCTGATAATTACGGCTGGCGGCGGCGGGATCGAGGTCGATCTGAATTCTCGGCTGCGGCAGCGTCAGCGTCCAGCTGCGGGTCTCATTACTGCGCAGGCGCGATCCTGCAATTAGCGTCAGATCGCTCTGCGCCATCAGCGCCTCGACCGGGGGAGAATTATGGAAGGCCCGCAGACTGCGCGGATGTGCATCGGGCAAAATACCACGCCCGTGCGCGCTGGAAATCACCATCACGCCCGCATCGGCCAGCCGCGAAACCGCCGCCTCACAGCCCAGTGCCCCGCCGCCCACCCACAACAGCGGACGGCGTGCGCCTCTGATCCTCTCTGCCAGGTCGTTGATCACCCTGTCTGGCGCAGCCGGAGGTGATAATGGCCCCACCGCAGCCGTGACCAGCGTTACGGGTATCTGGCTATTCTGAATATCAATCGGGATCTCCACAGAGACCGGTCCACAGGGTGGGGTTTGTGCCAGTTGAATAGCACGATGGACTACCGCCACCGCCTGCTGCGGGGAATGCACCCGTAGCGCAGCTTTACTGCTGGCACGCAGGAAACCCAGCTGATCGCGGGCCTCATGAATAAACCCGCTGTCGGCGTCAAGCCAGGCTTTCTCCACCTGGCCGGTCAGATGCAGCAGCGGCGTGCCGGCATTCATCGCTTCCAGCAGTGCGCCCACCGCATTCCCTGCCCCGGCACCAGTACTGGTTAATGCAACACCCAGCCCGCTAAAACGACCGTGAGCATCGGCCATGGTGACCGCCCCCGCCTCGCCGCGTGCCGGAACAAAGTGCAGCTTACCCCGCTGGCCGATCGCATCAGCAATCGGTAAATTATGAATAGAAATAATGCCATACAGCGTGGTTACGCCATACTGTTCCAGCGTACGCGCCAGAGCTTCCCCTACCGTTATCGTCTCACTCATAATGCTCTTCCGTCCGAAGTTAGTCGCTCCAGCCATTAATGGCCGGGGTCGTCGCCAGATAGATACTCTTCTGCTGCATCCAGGCTTTGAGCCCCTGGAGTCCTTTTTCACGTCCCAGACCGCTCTGTTTTACGCCGCCAAAGGGGGTCGCCACCGAGAACACTTTGTAGGTATTGATCCATACCGTACCGGTCTCCAGCTGCCCGGCCAGCCGCAGCGCACGGGTGATGTCCCGCGTCCAGATCCCTGCCGCCAGGCCATAGATCGAATCATTCGCCTGGGCGATCAATCCGGCCTCATCATCAAAGGGCATCACGACCAGCACCGGCCCAAAGATCTCCTCCTGACACACCCGCGCCTGGTTATTGAGTCCGGCAATAATCGTCGGTTCGAACCAGTTTCCCTGCGCGAAAGCTGCATCGTCCGGAGCCCTGCCGCCGCAGAGGATCTCCCCCCCTTCTGCCCGTGCGAGTGCCACATATTCCGCCACTGACTGACGGTGTGCAGCGCTGATCAGCGGGCCTATATGCGTACCGGGCTGTAACGGATCGCCAAGAGATAATCCCCTCGTCAGGGTCAGCAGCCGGTCAAGCAGTGGCTGATACAGCGAACGGTGAACGAAAAGGCGCGCTCCGGCGATGCAGGCCTGCCCGGCAGAGCTGAAGATGCCATAACAGATGCCGCGCGCGGCCTGCTCAATATCAGCGTCCTCCAGCACGATGGTCGGCGACTTCCCCCCCAGTTCCAGCGAGGTGGCGATCAGCCTGTCAGCCGCCACGTGTGCCAGCAGACGTCCGGTGCGGGTGCCGCCGGTGAACGAGATCTTTTTCACCAGCGGATGTCGTGCCAGCGCCTCTCCCACTACCGACCCTTTCCCTGGCAGTACGCTTAACAGGCCGGGCGGCAGACCGGCCTCTTCAAACAGCGAAGCCAGCTGCAGTGCCATTAACGGCGTGGCTTCAGCCGGTTTCAGCACGACAGCATTACCCGCTGCCAGTGCCGGGGCGACCTTCTGCATTTCACTGGCAATCGGGGAGTTCCACGGGGTGATGGCGGCGACCACGCCGATCGGTTCGTAATGGCTTAAGGTGATGAAATCAGCGCTGCGCGGCGGCGGCAGTTCACCTTCCATTACCTCACAGGCGGCCGCAAAGTAGTGGGCAGTGGCCGCTGCACTGGCCACCAGCCCACGCGTTTCCGCCAGCGGCTTACCGTTATCCCGCGTTTGTAATACTGCCAGTGATTCCAGTCGGGCAAGGATCAGATCGCCGACGCGGTGCAGGATCGCCGCACGCTGGTGCGGCAGCATGTAGCGCCATTCAGGCTGACGCCAGGCACATTCAGCCGCGCTGACGGCGAGCTCTACGTCGTCAAGACTGGCTGCATTCAGCCAGGCATTCACCGTCCCGTCAGCGGGGAAAGTACTGCAAAAGCGTTCCCCGCGCCCTTCCCGCCACTCTCCGGCAAGGTACAGCTTTACTGTTTCCATCTCTTTTTCCTTCACGCGTCAATCAGCTGACGGCAGATCTGCACGGCACTGAGCGCCGCCAGTAACGAGGTTTTCGGATTGCGGGCTAACGGGCACCCCCGAAGTTCCAGATACAGCTCACCAAAACTGCCGGCGGCATGAAGAGTATGCGTATTGCGCAACGTGTCAGGGTCCACCACCAGCTCAACGCGAGTCAGATCCATCCCCATCCCCGCCAGCGCAATCGTGGCCGCCACGTTGGCATTGGCCGGGAACTGCTGTGCAGCTTCCCGGGCGCTGCCGCGAAAAAACACCTGCCGGGTAGTAATGGTATTGAGGTCGAGCAGCGTTTCCGCCCGGCTGCCGCGCCAGCTTTCCGGACTTTTACAGGCCTGGTACATCACGCTCAACAGCCCACCGACCTTTGCGGCTGCCAGCCCGTCCAGTCCGGCCACGGCCCCGGAAAGCGGGATCAGCTGCCCGCCCTGACTGCAGGCGCGCCGGAGACGCTGATGCAGCACCTCATTCGCCAGCGCCCCCGTTGAGACGATGGCCAGCCGCCAGCCACGCAGCAGGATCGCCTCTGCATACTCCCCAACGGCCTGCTGGCTGGCACACTCCAGCACCAGGTCAGGCTCCCCGTCGCACTGTTCAGGAGAAACGATAGCCTTAACCTGCCCGTCAAAACGGGAAAGAATAGCGGGATGATGATGTTCGCGTGCGAGGATCCAGCCGGGAGTGACGCCTGCCGGCAGGCGCGCAAGCACCTCCTGCGCCATGACACCAAAGCCGATCAACATAATTTTTTTCATGGGTATCCTTATAGCTGCCGCGAGAATCCGCCGGAAACATCCAGTGCCGCACCGGTGGTAAAAGAGGCCAGGGGAGACGCAAGGAAAAGTAATGCCCGCGCCGCTTCCTCCGGTTTACCTAAACGCCCGAGGGGAATACCGCGTCTTTCCGCCAGGGCCGTGGCCCACTGCTCCCAGCTCTGCTGCTGGTCTTCTCGCTGTTCAAAACGCCGTCGCCACTGGCCGGACTCCACCATGCCCAGCAAAATCGCATTAACACGGATGCCCTTGTGGACCAGCGCCTTCGACAGCGACAGCGTCAGGTTGAGCAGGGCCGCACGGGCCGCCGAGGTGGCGATCATGTGCTCTTCCGGCTGACGGGCCAGCAGTGAATTAACGCAGGTCACTGACGCAATATCCGAACGCTCCAGCGCCGGTAAAAACGCCTCAAGCGGATTAATCACGCCAAACAGCTTCAGTTCCGCCTCTTGTAACCAGGCGGAACGTGGCGTATCACTAAAATTAGCCACATAGCCCTGCCCGGCGTTGTTGATCAGCATGTCTGCAGCCCCAAATCGCTGACTGACCGCCTGAGCAAACCGCTCTACTGCCTGTTGATCCAGCACATCACAGTGCTGTGCCAGCATGTCGGCTTCGGGGTAGGCCTCGCGCAGTGCGGCGTGAGCACTGGCCAGTCGGGTGGTATTGCGGCCGCAGAACGCGACTCGGGCCCCCTCCGCCAGCAACAGTTTGAGCGTGGCGAATCCGATGCCCGACGACCCGCCCGTCACTACCGCGACCCGTCCTCTAATGTGAAGATCCATTTTCCTCTCCTGTGATCACCCGCCGCAGCTGGCGGTTAAAAAAGGCCGCATTGTCGAGATAACTGGCATGGCCGGCCCCGGGGATCGGCAGGTAGGGGAAGCCCTGACCGCGGGCAAGATCCTGAGCCTGAACCGGCGGCGTTATCGTATCCATCTCACCACACCACACTTCGGTCGGGCGGGAGTTTTTCGCCAGCCAGCCATGGATATCCTCATGCACCAGCAGGGATACCGCCTGCAGAAAACCCGATGGGTTAAGCCGCCGCATCCCGGCGGCAACGGTAGCCACATCGCGTTCATCAGCATCGGGCCGCAACAACCTGACCGCCCGGGTGGCAGCCAGTTTCTCCAGACCTCCTGCCAGCTGCTGCTGACGCTGGATGAGCACCTGCTGCTGTTTTTCCACCGTCGCCCGCCCATAGCCCTGCGCAGGGTCGGCCAGCACCAGATGCTTAACCCGCTGCGGATAGCTCACGGCAAAGGCGCTGGCGATCAATGCCCCCAGCGAATGCCCCACCAGCACCACCTGTTGCTCTCCGGCATCATCCAGCATCTGTGCCAGCGCCCCGGCATACCGTTCGGCGGCGGGTTCCGCCTCCGTCAGGGCAAGGCTCTTTCCGTAGCCTGGCGCGTCCCAGGCCAGGATACGACAGCAGCCCTGCAACCGCGGATCGTTCAGCTGTTTATGCCAGCTGCTGCTGCCTGAACTGATGCCATGAAGCAGAACCAGCGCCGGGCCGCTTCCCGCTTCATGCCACGCAATCATGACGATACCGGCTGGCGCTTAACCCGTGACAGGGGGTGTCCGGCGGGGTAGGTCGGAATATGCGGCTTCGCCGTGCCCAGCATCACGCACATCAGCGCTTCTTCCTCGCCGTGGTTAAACAGGCCGCGATAAATGCCCGCCGGAACGGATATCAGATCGCGCTCGTTCAGCACGGTTTCGTAATAGCCGTCGCCGTCCTGCACCATCAGCGTGATGCACCCTTTCAGCATAAAAAACACCTCTTCCACATCGTCATGCAGATGAAGCGGGCCTTCACATTTTGCCGGTAACACCATTGTCGAGAAGGTAAAATTCTCCGCAGGGACGGTATTACCATCGGCGGCAACCCCGGTCGCCCCCGTACCGATATAGCGCATCTGTGCCCGTCGGTATTTGGGGTCAAAATCGGCCTGAAACTTCAGCGCCTCCCAGTCATATTTACGCCCGGAAAAACGAGCAATGCGGGACTCAATCCACTGATCCATGGGCAGGCTGGCAGGTTTGACAGCCGCTTTTTCTCCAGTATTTGACATGGTTTAACTCTCCTCAGTAACGTTTCAGCATCGGAAGTAACAGCATGCAACCCAGCACGGCCATCACCACCAGAAAAAGCAGGCCACTGTCCATGCTGTGCGTAGAGGCAATCAGCGCCCCCATCAGCACAGGTGCCAGCGCCCCGGCAAAATTACCCAGACCGTTGAAAATTCCCCCGGCGGTTGCCGTCACACTGGACGGCGTAACCTTTGCCAGTAACGCAAACATGTTGGGTGCTCCCGCCCCCCACATAAACGTGCTGACGCTCATGGCGGCGATCACCATCCAGGTCTGTTGCAGATGCAGTACCGCCAGCAGGCCAGCCGCCGCGCCGCCCAGGGAGATAAAGCAGACCAGCGCACGGCGATCGAAGCGATCGGAAAGCCATGCGCCTGCCCCTTCCCCTAACAGCATGGCGATAAAGGGCAGTGACGACAGCCAGCCCACATCACTGAGATGGATGCCACGGCCTTCCACCAGATAGCTCGGCAGCCAGCCGTTAATCCCCCAGAGGTAGGTCAAGAAAGCGATGTTCGTCACGCAAATAATCCAGAAATGAACGCTGCGGAACAGACGCCTGCGCGCCGCTTTACGCGGCAGACTGACCTGACGCGATCCCGCAGGCATCTGACGCAGATTTCGCAGCGCCAGCCAGACCCAGACCATGACCGGCACCGTCAGCAACGCCATAAACCAGAAGGTGCTCTGCCAGCCAAAACGCGTCAGTAGAAAAAGGGAAAGTGGAAAACCGATGGCCGCCCCGATGGGGGTACCCAGCAGCCACAGCATGGTGGCCCGTGCCTGTAGATGTTGCGGAAAGTTCAGGCGAACCACGGCAAAAGCCAGCGGGAACAGGGGGCCTTCTGCCACACCCAGTGCCACGCGCAGCACCAGCATCATGCTGTAGGAATGACAAAAGCCCATCGCGATCATCAGCAGACACCACGACAGCATCATGATGGTCAGTAAGCGCAGCGGATTAATCCTGTCGCCCAGCCCACTTAACAGCACCGACGAGCAGCCATAACTGAGCAGAAAGGCGCTCATTAGCAGCCCGAGTCGGGTGGTATCAAAATCAATCCCCAGCGCCTGCTGGAAGATCGGGTCAGAAAACAGCGCAGCAATGCTCACCTTGTCAAAAAAGGCCAGCAGTACGCAGGCAAACAGGGCCAGCGGGATCGACCAGCGAACCTCCCCGCTGCACTGCGCATCCACGGCCGCCGTGGCAGGCTGATATTCAGATATGCTCATCAGTGTCGCCTCCGGTCAGCGCAGCGACATCAGCGGGAAATCAGGGTCGGCGAGCCGTTCAGCCTCCAGCCGGGTTCCCGCCGCCATCCAGCGCTTGGCCAGTTTGATACTGCGCGCGTCATTAAATGCCACCAGCTGTTGCAGACAGCAGTCCGCTCCCAGTCGGAACCACAGCGTACTGTCCCCCTGTGAACGGGTGACGGGGGTTCCCGTCTCGGCGGGCAGACCGAGGATCTGGATATTGACGTCATATTGATCCGACCACAGCCACGGGATCGCCTGATAAGGCGGGGACTGCGGGTCAAGCATTGCCCGTGCGGTGGCTATGGCCTGATTTTGGGCAAAGGCCCAGGACTGAAGAGAAATGCCAAGCTGGGGATGACGTGCCACGTCGCCCGCCGCAAAGATGAGCGGATCGCTGGTTCGTCCCTGCCCGTCCACGACAATGCCGTTATCGACGTTCAGCCCGGCCTGCAGGGCCAGTTCAAGATTCAGCTCAACGCCGATGCCCACCACAACGCGATCAAATATCTGCACCGCCGTGCGCGTACTGCTGATCTGCGGCAGACTCTGCCGGTAAGAGAGCTGGATCTCACCGCAGCCGGTGTGCAGCTCAACGCCATGCTGCTGATGTAGCGCCAGCAGGGCGGCAGAGACCCCCGGGTCGACACTGCGCTGACACAGTGCGGGCTGGCGCTCAAAAATCGTCACATCGATGCCTTTCTGACGTGCGGATGCCGCAATCTCCAGTCCAATCCATCCCCCACCGACGACAGCCAGCCGCCGGCAGTCGCTGAGGCCGGCCCTCAGTGTCAGTGCATCCTGCCAGCTCCGCAGCGTATGAATACGCGGATGGTTTTGCCATTCACGGCCTGGCATACGTGGGCGGCTGCCGGTCGCAATCAGCAACTGATCGTAAGGCAGGGTTTGCCCGTTACTGAGCATCACGCGCTGCTCTGACCGCGCGATCATTTCTGCCCGCAGCGGTCGATACCAGGTCAGATCCAGCGCCGCCTGCGATACCTCGCTAAACAGGCGGGTCAGTGAGGGGTCATTGTCCAGCAGCACACTTTTCGACAGCGGCGGACGTTCGTAAAAATCCCAGGGTTCATCTGCCACGATACTGATACGCCGATCGTATCCGCCCTCACGCAGCGTTTTCGCCGCCCAGCCTGCGGCCTGGCCACCGCCAATAATGACAATTCCGGCGCTCATACTGCCCCCTGCTTTTGCTGACGGCGGGTGGTGTAGTCTATGCCACCCTCCACGGCCCATTCGGTGAACGAAACCAGCGAGTGCTCGAGTTCACGCGGCTGCCAGTTCTCTGTCAGCCAGTCATCATTGGTGTAATACTCAAAAGCACCGCCGGTCGGACTGTTGACGTACCAAAAATAAGCGGAGGAAACCGGATGGCGGCCTGGGCCAATAAAGGTGCTCCACTGCTGTTTGTTCATCGCCAGCCCACCGCCAGCCACCTCGTGAATATCACGAACGTTGAAAGCCACGTGATTCAGGCCACGCTTACCGGTGGGTAATTGCAGCAGGAACAGGTTGTGATGGCCTCCGCACGGCTGCGTGCGCAAAAATACTGCACGGTTGATGTAACGGTCTGATACCTGGAAACCGAGCACCTCACGATAGAAGCGCTCGGTTTCGGCAAGGTCATTTACAAAGAACACCACATGACCGATGTTAATCGGGGTCGCCTGGCTGTAGACCGGGCTGGGGCAATCGACCCGGCGTATATCGCCCCACTGATTCATCGGAGGAACGTCCAGCGTGACCGCCTGCTGCTGGCTGATGGCGATACATAACGCCATACCGTTTGGGTCAGTGCAGTGCAACGCGCCGTGCTTTTCTTCAAAGGGCACCCGGCCACTCAGCTTATCCGCGATAGCCTCCAGTGCAGCACGATCGCTGACGCCCCA
Source organism: Erwinia sp. PME.40.26/001 (assembly GCF_055556675.1). Classification (NCBI taxonomy): domain Bacteria; kingdom Pseudomonadati; phylum Pseudomonadota; class Gammaproteobacteria; order Enterobacterales; family Erwiniaceae; genus Erwinia; species Erwinia sp. PME.40.26/001. The sequence continues at coordinate 413,546 of NZ_JBVHNP010000002.1, read as the reverse complement.
GGTGACACGCCGCAGCGTAGAACCGGGTTCAAAGGGGGGCGGCAGATCCTGACAATCGACAGGGTGCAGCACCACCTCTGCCCCGCTCAGCGTCTGAAAATGGCTGGCATCACGCGCGGAAAGCCCGAAATCCACCATAAACTTGCTGCACAGCGCCAGGTCCTCCACGCCAAACTCCAGCTTCTCAATTCCGCATACGCTCATGATCCTGCCTCTTTTTTGGTCAATTTTCTGAATTTTGGCGTGCAGATGCCCCACCGCAACGGTCGCGGCGTCACCCTTACCTGTTTTACGCATTAGCCCGCTTTTAAACGGTGCCCTAAATAACCGGAGATTTTTGCTGCTGCATCAGCCACCATTTGCTGTAGTCGCTTACGGTCAGCGTCAGGGATCTCTCCTGCAGGAACCAGGATGCTGACAACGGCGCAAACGCGTCGGTTGCGGTCGAAAACGGGATAGACAATCGACGAGATCCCCCAGCGGAAAAAGGATTCACCCACCACGTAGCCGCGTTGCCTGTCAAGCTGGACCATCTCCCACAGTGCATCACGATCCTGTAAGGTCCCCTGCTCACTGCCCGGCAGTATGGGGTCAGGATAAAGTTGCTCAAACTCGCTACGGTTGAGGTCGGTCAGCAACATTCTGCCCAGCGACGTGCAGTGCGCGGGCAGTCGCGTACCGATACTCACCTGATTGATCTGCGTTCCCGCCGCACTGACACGGGCGATGTAGACCAGATCGGACCCGTCGCGAATCGCAAGATGGCTGCTACAAAGGCTGGCATCACGAAGCTGCTCAATCACCGGCTGACCGGCGCGTGCCACATCCAACGAGGCAAGATATTCAAATCCCAGCCTCAGTACCATCATGCCGAGACTGAAGGTATTCGTCCGGGGGTTACGCTCCAGGAAGCCCAGATATTCCAGCGTTTGAACCACCCGGTAAGCCGTCGCCTTAGGCATCGAAACCAGGCGGTGCAGTTCGGTAAACGTCATTTCTCGCTGCTGCTGCCCAAACGCCAACAGCAGTTGCAAACCGCGATCCAGTCCAGGGATCAGGTAACGGCAGCCGGTTTCGTCAGACATACTCACTCCCGAACATCAGTTAAAAATAAAACCACCGTTGACCGGCAACAGCTGCCCGGTAACGAAGTCCGCCAGCGGGGACAGCAGCCAGATCACGCTACCGCTGACATCCTGAGGATGCTGTGCTCCGCGCAGCGCCCGTCCCTGCTCATAAAGCTGATGGCGGGCGGCCGGCACATACTCTGTCGCCGCCACCCGCGTCAGCCCGGGCGCAATAGCGTTGACACAAAGTCCCCGCTCGCCCAGCTCACGCGCCATTGAGCGCGTCATCGCGATAATGGCCCCCTTACTGGCCACGTAGGCCATCAGATTCGGCGCGCCCCACAGGGCAGTATCGGATGCCACGTTGACGATTTTCCCCCCCGGGGGCATCAGCGGCACGGCGGCTTTTGACACCAGCCAGCTGCCGCGCACGTTGACCTGCATCACGCGATCCCAGAGATCAATGTCGTACTCCAGCATATTTTTGCCACCCACACCGGTGGCGAGGGCGGCGTTATTGACTAATCCATCAATGGGCCCGCTCTGACCCAGTGCGGTAAAGGTGCGTTCAATCGCCTGCGGATCGGCAATATCCAGTACCCGGTGCTCCACCTGCGCACCGGTCTCACGCAGCTGGGTGGCGCACTGCTCAAGCTCATCCGCGAGGATATCCAGCATGACCACTCGTGCATCCTGCGCAGCCATATCCCGGGCAAACTGCCAGCCCAGTCCACGCGCAGCACCGGTCACCACGATACGCCGGCCGGCCAACAGCCCGGCCATCAGCGCGGCTCCGGTGCGGCAGCGTTCTCTGCCAGCGTTGCCAGCTGCTGTTTCGCCGCCTTTTGCATCAGACGGCGCAGGCGCGACAGCCCGACATCGTGCTGGTAGAGATACTCATGATCGCGGGCTGCCGGAGCCATCGACTCGAGGATCACTCTGTCCTGCTCCAGCACGTCCCAGTGCAGCCCCTCCAGGCGGTTGCGGTAGAAGAAGCGCCACATATCACGCTGCCAGCCGTCAACCTGACGAATACGCCAGAAGAATACCCGACAGTGGTCAGTGTCTTCCGGCACCACCATCCCTACAATCCAGAACGGGCCACCCGGCCCAAAACGCTTCTGATAGGGAATGGACAGCCTCATCCACTGGGCACCACTTTCGCCAAACTCCACCCAGTCAAAGTTGACGCCTTTCTGTCCCTCTTTCTGGAACAGGAACCCCGTGTCGGTCAGCGCCAGGACCATATCCGCTTTCCGATCGCCTTCGGCCATCGAGTGTGACGACGAATGCAGATAGGTACCGTGCATCGGGTCCATCACATTTTCCAGCGCATACTGATAGTTGCAGTTCCATGCGGCCGTGCAGAGGAAATGGCTGTAGTGCTCGCTGTCAGCCAGCTCCTGCGGGAACACCAGCTCGGAAGCAGCCTCGTCATGGGTCACCCCAAACCAGATAAAAATCGCCCCATGCGCTTCCTGCACGCTATAGGTGCGGACGCATTTCTGGCCGACCAGTGGGCAGCGATCCACCGCCGGAACATCGGTCACCGTTCCGCTTCCTGCGACTTCGACTCCGTGATACCAGCAGGCAATGCGGTCCCCCAGATTCCAGCCCATCGACAGTCGTGCACCGCGATGCGGACAGCGGTCTTCCAGCGCCTGCAGGCGACCTTGTGCATCACGCCATACCACAATCTGCTGCCCCAGTCGGGTAATACCTACCGGGGCGGAATGCACCTCCCAGCTGGCCAAAACCGGATACCACAGCCCGCGCAGACCTTCATCAAGATACTGTTTTACATTCATTATTCACTCCCTGTTCAGTAGCCGTTGACCCGGAGGAAATCCCGGAAGCTCTCTTCCGTCCATGGCGTGCCGCTGCGGTCAAAGACCCGCTGCTGATTAAGCGCTGGCACCAGCTGTGCCAGCGTGGCGATGCCCTGGCTGAACAGCGCTTCCAGCTCAGTAATTAACGTCACTTCAAAAGGGTCCGGCTCCCGGCGGCGCGTCTGCCAGATAATATTCTGGTACTGGCCCGGGACATGGATGGCCCCATTCCCGCCCTCTTTGGGCGGTGTAAACTGGCGGCTTTCAGGCAGCTGCGGATTAAACGCGGATTGATTGCTCATTACGGTTGGTCCTCTGTCACCACATTGATTTGAATCTGCCCGTCCACCACCCGGAGGGGATAACGCGTCAAATCTCGTTCGCCAGGTTCACGCAGACAGCGACCTGTTTTAATATCAAAGACCGCCTCATGCAGCGGGCATTCCACCTTGCCATCCTCAACAAAACCCTGACTCAGCAGGGCGTACGCATGCGGGCAGACATCTTCCAGCGCGTAATACTCTCCGTCGACCAGATAAACCCCTATTTCACGGCCTTCGATATTAGCGGCGAAAGGAAAGTCAGCCTGTATCTGCGAAATATTACAGACATTATTCCAGCTCATTCACATTACTCCTGCCATTTGTTTCAAATATGAAACTTTGTTCCTTATCTAATACGCTCAATATAGAAGTGATAATCAATGCGTCAATAGGCGATATTGGCGAAATGGATTTGCATATCATTTTATTTAGGGTAAGTGTGCAGACGATCACGAAAAATAAGATTTACTATAAATTTGATAAGAATCCTTTTGCAAGAAAAACAAAGAATATCCTCTCAGATTGAATTCAGACTCCACCAGAACAACAGAGAAAAACTGACGCACCACAAATAACAATTAAAAAACAATAGGGATAATGTGTTATGAGATGTAGTAATCGATTAAAACCCAATAATTAAAATAATAAAATCAATTACTTAAAACAAAAATCAGATCAGAAGGATTAAAAAATAATTTAAAAAAAACTGTAAATAATACTAAAAAAAAATTAAAAAAGTTTCACCCATAAAACTAACGCTCACATTGTTCATTAAATGATCACTACTGGCTTTTTTGGTTTTTTATTGGTATTAGATTCACATTAGCTTTATGAAGAAGGGGAAGTATCAGGCTTCATGATTGACGGGATTATTCTTATATTACGTGATGTTATCTGTAGCAGACAGGCGATAACGTCATGTCTGTTATTTTTTATTGATTATATTGAGATAATTTCTGGAAGTTAATTACTAGATGTGACGGTAAACATTTACCCTGCGAAGTACGTCAGGTGAGAGGCAAGGCTGACATCGGGAAATATCCCGACGCCGTCGGTAGCGGCGTCGGAATGTCAGCTCATCAGCCCTTATTGGCTGCCTGAACGTGCAGCATGTCCAGCGCCAGGCTGGCAGCCGCCAGCGCGGTAATATCAGACTGGTCGTAGCCCGGAGCCACTTCCACCAGATCCATCCCGACAATGTTCATGCCCTGCAGGCCACGTACCAGCTTGCTGGCTTTGTCGCTGGTCAGGCCGCCGATCACCGGCGTACCGGTTCCCGGCGCATGGGCCGGATCGAGGCAGTCGATATCAAAGGTCAGGTAGACAGGCAGGTCACCCACAATCTGCTTCACCTGAGCGAGGATGTCCTCTACGCTGCGGTCGTTGACCTGCGCAGCATCCAGCACGTTGAAGCCCAGCGACTTATCAAACTCGGTACGGATACCAATTTGAACGGAGTGTTCAGGTGAGATCAATCCCTCTTTTGGCGCCGTATAGAACATGGTGCCATGATCGAAGGTCGGGCCATTTGAATAGGTATCGGTATGCGCATCGAAGTGAACCAGCGCCATTTTACCAAAAGTTTTTGCATGGGCGCGTAGCAGCGGCAGCGTGATGTAGTGATCCCCGCCGAAGGTCAGCATCCGCTTGCCGCTGGCCAGCAATTTCTCGGCGTGCGCCTGGAGTTTATCGCTCAGATCCTGAGAATCACCAAAAGCATAAACCAAATCGCCGCAGTCAATCACGTTCAGGCGTTCACGCAGGTTGAACTCCCACGGCCAGCGGCAACCTTCCCACGCCAGGTTGGTGGAGATCTGACGGATAGCGCCCGGCCCAAGACGGCTACCGGGACGACCAGAGGTCGCGGCATCAAACGGGATGCCGGTGATCACCCACTCGGCATCGCTGTCGTAAGGCTGGAAATTGACCGGGAAACGCATAAAACCGAAGGCGTTAGACACCAGCGAGTTATCGTACTGATTACCCAGGGTGTTATTCATAGCAACTCCTATAGTTAAAAAAAATCCCCACCGCGTCGTTAACCCGACGAGGAAGGGATTTGCTGGTTCAGAAACAGAGCCGGAGGTTATCGCTCCGCTTTTACTCGTCTTCTAAGTACGTGTATCCGTAAAGGCCCGCTTCAAACTCTTCCAGGAACTGCGCGCGCAGCTCTTCATCCAGATCGCTCTGTTTGATCTGGTTACGGAAGTGGGTCAGCAACTCTGCCGGATTCAGCTGCACGTACTCCAGCATATCGGCGACGGTATCGCCTTCATCAGAAAGCTGGACTTCCACGCTGCCGTCAGGGAAGGCAAACACGTCAACCGCTTCGGTATCGCCAAACAGGTTGTGCATGTTACCCAGGATCTCCTGGTACGCCCCCACCATAAAGAAGCCGAGCATCGGCGGGTTATCGATATCGTATTCAGGCATCGGCATGGTGGTGGCAATGCCGTCACCGTCAATATAGTGGTCGATAGTGCCGTCAGAATCACAGGTAATATCCAGCAGCACCGCACGACGCTCCGGCACCTGATTCAGGCCTTCCAGCGGCATCACCGGGAACAGCTGATCGATACCCCACGCATCCGGCATTGACTGGAACAACGAGAAGTTGACGTAAATCTTATCCGCCATGCGCTCCTGCAGTTCGTCGATGATCGGGCGGTGTGCACGATTGCTCGGGTCAAGGTGCTGCTGAATATAGTGACAGATGCTCAGATACAGCTGTTCTGCCCACGCACGCTGCGTCAGGTCATAGGTACCCTGCGAGTAGCCGGTGTGAATATCAAACAGGTCCATCTGGCTGTCATGCAACCATTCGCGCAGCGAACGTCGGTTGCTCGGTTCGTGCATTTCCTGCCAGGTGTCCCACATGCTGACAATCGGACGCGGGGAGTCTTCCAGCGGCGGCTGAGGCTCGCTGAACTCATTGCGCTCCACCCCGATAATATTGGACACCAGCACCGTGTGGTGTGCAGTAACGGCACGACCGGATTCGGTGATCACCGTCGGGTGCGGCAGGTCGTGCTCATCGCAGGCATCACCAATCGCCCAGATGACGTTGTTGGCGTACTCGTTAAGCCCGTAGTTGACCGAGCAGTCGCTCTGGGAGCGCGTGCCTTCGTAGTCAACGCCAAGCCCACCGCCCACGTCAAAGCACTGGATATTCACGCCCAGCTTTGCCAGTTCAACGTAGAAGCGTGCCGATTCGCGCACGCCGGTGGCGATATCGCGAATGTTGGCCATCTGCGAACCCAGGTGGAAGTGCAGCAGCTGCAGGCTTTCCATCCGACCCGCTTCACGCATGATCTCCACCAGCTTCAGCACCTGAGTGGCTGACAGACCAAACTTCGACTTTTCACCGCCGCTTGACTGCCATTTGCCGGAACCCTGGGAGGCCAGACGCGCGCGAATACCCAGACGCGGCACCACATTCAGGCGCTCCGCTTCTTCAAGTACCAGCTTCACTTCGGTCATTTTTTCCAGCACCAGATAGACCTTGTGGCCCATCTTCTCGCCAATCAGCGCAAGGCGGATATATTCACGGTCTTTATAGCCGTTACAGACAATCACCGAGCGGGTCATACCTGCGTGAGCCAGTACGGCCATCAGCTCGGCTTTAGAGCCCGCCTCCAGGCCCAGCGGTTCGCCGGAGTTAATCAGCGACTCGATCACGCGCTTATGCTGGTTAACCTTAATCGGGTAAACCAGGAAGTAATCACCGCGATAGCCATAGGATTCACGCGCGCGTTTAAAGGCGGCGTTAATCGAGCGCAGGCGGTGCTGTAAAATCTGTGGGAAGCAGAACAGGGCTGGCAGACGCTGGCCTTCGGCCTCGCGCTCTTTAACCAGTTTGGCGAGGTCAACGCGGGCTTCCGGTACATCCGGATCGGGGCAGACACTGATGTGGCCCAGCTCGTTGACGTCATAGTAGTTATTACCCCACCAGGCGATGTTATAGGTACGCAGCATTTTGCTGGCATCCTGATCGCTCATGGCGACCTCCTGCATGGAGCGTAGTACACCCTGTTCGCCTGCTGACGAACCCTTAATTGTCTTCATGTCGTCAGACATCGCGAACCTCAAGTTGTAATGATGCAAAACAGCAATCCGCTACAGGCGTCCCCTGCAGCAATAACACATTCCCCGCCGGTATTTTCAGCCCTGGAGCTTGAAAGGCCATTAAGCGCGGATTCTTAAGTATAACATTGTAAGACACGTCGCGGACTCCGGGTAACGGGTCAGAGAAGTAATAAGGACCACTCTCAGGATAATCTGAGAGCACCGCTGTGAGTATAGAAAGCTTAACCGCCGCAGGTGTCGGGATTATGACCAACGCAGCAATCGCTTCGGCTCAAAGGGCAAGGAGTCGTGATAAATGAGGGGAAACTGAACACGCCCGAATGGCGTAACTGACCGGATGAAACGACATCATGGTTCATTACTGCTATCACCTCCACACACACCGCAGTGGCGTATGGAAAACCTGAGACTGAGGGTGAAGGCCAGCACGAAAGGGTTCGTCACTGACAGGCATCTGCTGCACCGGGAGAGAACAACAACGGGCAGCGGCGTTTTATACAGCCCGGAAGGGGTAAATGCAAAATCTAAATGTGCTGAATGGGCTCTCTGTCAGGATAATTTGCCACTCTTTACATTACTTAAAACTTTATTGAGCAAAAAACGCTGGCAATCCGCTTATTGAGTAACCTAAAATAGACGTCCAGAAGTTAATCCGTCTATACTGGTTAACTTCCAAGCGTCCTGTATTACTGCTCATGGCTTTGCCTGTGGGGGGCGTCAAGTCTGAGTTTCCAGGCTGGTTCCCAGTCTTCACGCTATGCAGTCGATTTTCAACCCGTTAGAGTCAAGGTAAAGAATAAAATGGCTAAACACCTTTTTACATCCGAGTCCGTATCAGAAGGACATCCTGATAAAATCGCCGACCAGATTTCTGATGCTGTGCTCGATGCCATCCTCGAGCAGGATCCGAAAGCGCGTGTGGCCTGTGAAACCTATGTGAAGACCGGTATGGTGCTGGTCGGCGGTGAAATCACCACCAGCGCATGGGTTGATATCGAAGAGATCACTCGTCAGACCGTGCGTGATATCGGTTATGTTCATTCCGATATGGGCTTTGATGCCAATTCCTGCGCCGTACTGAGTGCCATCGGCAAGCAGTCCCCTGACATCAATCAGGGCGTTGACCGCACCGATCCGCTGGAACAGGGCGCAGGCGACCAGGGCCTGATGTTTGGCTATGCTACCAATGAAACCGACGTGCTGATGCCTGCGCCAATCACTTACGCACACCGTCTGGTACAGCGTCAGGCTGAAGTGCGTAAAAGTGGCAGCCTGCCATGGCTGCGCCCGGATGCGAAAAGCCAGATCACCTTCCAGTACGACAACGGTAAAATCGTCGGTATTGACGCGGTGGTGCTGTCGACTCAGCACTCGGAAGATATCTCGCAGAAAGATCTGCAGGAAGCGGTGATGGAAGAGATCATCAAGCCGGTTCTGCCGACAGAGTGGATCAACGCCAGCACCAAATATCACATCAACCCGACCGGTCGTTTTGTCATCGGCGGCCCGATGGGCGACTGCGGCCTGACCGGACGTAAAATTATCGTCGATACCTACGGCGGCATGGCCCGTCACGGCGGCGGGGCGTTCTCAGGTAAAGATCCATCAAAAGTCGACCGTTCAGCGGCCTATGCGGCACGCTATGTGGCGAAGAACATCGTGGCTGCCGGCCTGGCTGACCGCTGTGAAATTCAGGTCTCCTACGCCATCGGTGTGGCTGAACCGACCTCCATCATGGTGGAAACCTTCGGTACGGAAAAAATCTCTACTGAACAGCTGACGCTACTGGTGCGCGAGTTCTTTGACCTGCGCCCTTACGGCCTGATCCAGATGCTGGATCTGCTGCACCCGATCTACCGCGAAACCGCCGCTTACGGTCACTTTGGTCGCGAACATTTCCCGTGGGAAAAAACCGACAAAGCGGCACTGCTGCGTGACGCCGCCGGCCTGAAGTAATTTTCAGCCGGTTGCATCAGGGCACCTTCGGGTGCCCTTTTTTACGCGTGTAACAACGTGCTAACTGGCCGGGAATGATAACGATTACATTAAATAAATCTTTATATTTCATTATATTATGATAACCCTCTTTATAAACTTATTCCTAAAATGCGCTATTTTCAGCGTTGTCTGATAGTGGTTCAGGGGGAAAATAGTTAAAGCTATAAACTGCTATGAGTTACTGGTTACAAAGCGTTACAGCATGATAAAAAGTGTTTTTCTGCGATTTCAGGCGTGTAAGCGATTACACCAATGTGATCTGAAGCACAGTCTGCTGCGCCAGGGTTACCTAACATCTATAACAACAACAAGTGGGACTACTTAATGGAGGCAACTATGCCTGAAAATAAAAAACGGAGCCGGACATCTAACAAGGCTATGACCCTGTTTGTCTGTTTCCTCGCAGCACTGGCGGGACTGCTGTTCGGTCTCGATATCGGCGTGATCGCCGGCGCACTGCCCTTCATCGCCAAAGACTTCAATGTGACACCGCACCAGCAGGAGTGGATTGTCAGCTCAATGATGTTTGGTGCGGCAATTGGTGCCGTCGGCAGCGGCTGGATGTCGTCCTATCTCGGACGTAAAAAAAGCCTGATGATCGGGGCCGTGCTGTTCGTTATCGGTTCCTTGTGGTCAGCCTTTGCGCCTAACCCGGAAATGCTGATCGTTGCCCGCGTCCTGCTGGGCCTGGCGGTCGGTGTCGCCTCTTATACGGCCCCACTTTATCTGTCCGAGATTGCCCCGGAGAAAATCCGTGGCAGCATGATCTCGCTGTATCAGCTGATGATTACCATCGGTATTCTCGGGGCTTACCTGTCAGATACGGCCTTCAGCTATACCGGCGAGTGGCGCTGGATGCTGGGCGTGATCACCATCCCTGCCTTGCTGCTGCTGGTCGGCGTCTTCTTCCTGCCGAACAGCCCCCGCTGGCTGGCGGCGAAAGGCGACTTCCGCAGCGCACAGCGCGTGCTGGATCGTCTGCGTGATACCAGTGAACAGGCAAAGCGTGAACTGGATGAGATTCGTGAAAGCCTGAAGATCAAACAGTCCGGCTGGTCGCTGTTTAAAGACAACAGCAACTTCCGTCGTGCCGTCTATCTGGGCGTATTGTTGCAGGTGATGCAGCAGTTCACCGGGATGAACGTCATCATGTATTACGCGCCTAAAATCTTCGAGATTGCCGGTTTCACTAACACCACTCAGCAGATGTGGGGAACGGTAATTGTTGGTCTGATCAACGTGCTGGCGACCTTTATCGCCATCGGTCTGGTGGACCGCTGGGGCCGTAAGCCAACGCTGATCTTAGGCTTTATTGTGATGGCTGCGGGTATGGGCATTCTGGGTACCATGCTCCATGTGGGTATTCATTCTCAGAGCGCGCAGTACTTCGCGGTAGCCATGCTGCTGATGTTTATCGTAGGCTTTGCCATGAGCGCCGGCCCGCTGATCTGGGTACTGTGCTCAGAGATCCAGCCGCTGAAAGGACGCGATTTCGGTATTACCGTTTCTACAGCCACCAACTGGATCGCGAATATGATTGTCGGGGCAACCTTCCTGACCATGTTGAACAACCTGGGCAATGCCAACACCTTCTGGGTGTACGGCGCACTGAACCTGTTCTTCATCGTGCTGACGCTGTGGCTGATCCCGGAAACCAAAAATGTTTCGCTGGAGCACATCGAGCGTAACCTGCTAGCCGGTAAAAAACTGCGTAACATCGGTCAGCGTAACTAAGTAATGACCACTCGTCGGTACGGGGCTCACCGTACCGACGTTCTTCAGGCCCCCGTCACTCCCCTGCCTTCGTCGTCATCCCTGCAACGCGTAAGCGGACTGCCTGCAACTGTGACGCAAAAGGCACGCTGCGTGATGCGCCTGCCCCTTGAATTGCCCGCTGTCGGCCCGTATTCTTGCCAGCATGAAATCCCTCAGACTTCCTATCGCCCTGCAACAGGCCGTCATGCGTCAGCTGCGTGAAAAATTGCAGCAGGCCAACCAGCGGCTGAAGCGCGACTATCCTGAACCGGTCCTGATTTATCAGCAGCGTGGCACCGCAGCAGGCACCGCCTGGCTTCAGCGCTGGGAAATCCGGCTGAATCCGGTGCTGCTGCTGGAAAATCAGCAGGCCTTTATCGATGAGGTTGTTCCTCACGAGCTGGCACACCTGCTGGTATGGAAACATTTCGGCCGCGTCGCCCCGCACGGTAAAGAGTGGAAATGGATGATGGAGAATGTGCTGGACGTGCCGGCCCGCCGCACTCACCAGTTTGAAATCGCCTCGGTGCGCAGCCGGGCCTTCCCCTATTTCTGCCGCTGCCAGCAGCATCAGCTGACCGTCAGGCGTCATAACCGGGTGGTTCGCGGTGAAAGCGAATACCGCTGCCTGCACTGCGGCGATATCCTTCGGGCCGGGGACTTCCTGGAGTCTTAAAAAACCGGCAAAGTGGCTGAAAAGCAGGCGATTTAAGCCATCGATCTCTGCCAGTGATTCGTAATATCCACGATATCTGTTACTCTCCCACGCCTCTTTCATGGATTACAGATTTTCTGGAATATGTCTCGCAAAATTTTGGCCACTGTGGCCCTTGCCCTGCTGTTACCCGCCTTTTTCAGCCACGCCCTCAGCCTGGATAACTATCACCAGAACAGTTTCAGCCAGGCGAAAGCCTATGCCGCGCAGATTAACAATGGCGCGCCCGGCACGTTCTACTGTGGCTGCAAAATTCACTGGCAGGGAAAAAAAGGGGTTCCTGACCTTGCCTCGTGCGGTTATCAGGTGCGTAAAAATGCCAATCGTGCCAGCCGCATTGAGTGGGAGCACGTGGTTCCGGCCTGGAGTTTCGGCCATCAGCGTCAGTGCTGGCAAAACGGCGGACGTAAAAACTGTGCGAAGGATGATGACTACCGCCGCATGGAAACCGACCTGCACAACCTGCAGCCGTCCATCGGAGAAGTGAACGGTGACCGGGGTAACTTTATGTACAGCCAGTGGAACGGCGGCGAACCCCAGTATGGCCAGTGCGCGATGAAAGTCGACTTCAAAAGCAAGCTGGCTGAGCCGCCGGTTCGCGCCCGTGGGGCCATTGCCCGTACCTGGTTCTATATGCGCGACCAGTACCAGCTGCAAATGTCCAGACAGCAGACCCAGCTGATGACCGCATGGAGCAAGCAATATCCGGCCACGCCCTGGGAGTGCGAACGCGATCGGCGTATTGCCCGCGTGCAGGGGAATCATAACCCCTATGTACAGCAGGCTTGCCAGCGGTAAAATCACTGACCTACACTGCACAGCATTCGTGCACTACATTTGACAGGATCGCCATGCGTATACCCCGCATTTATCACCCTGAACCGTTAGAGACAGGCCGCGAAACGGCCCTGTGCGAAGACGCCGCCAATCACGTTGGTCGCGTACTGCGCATGGTGCCAGGCCAGCCCCTGGAATTGTTCGATGGCACAAATCTGACTTTTGCCGCCGAGATTACTCAGGCCGATAAAAAAAATGTGCGCGTGAAAATCACCGCAAGCCGCGCCGACAGCCGTGAGTCTCCGCTTCATCTGCATCTGGGACAGGTCATGTCGCGCGGTGAAAAGATGGAGTTCACCATCCAGAAAGCCGTTGAACTGGGGGTAAATGTCGTTACCCCCTTGTTTTCTGAACGCTGTGGCGTAAAGCTGGATGCAGAACGTCTGTTAAAAAAAATGCAGCAGTGGCAAAAAATCGCCATTGCCGCCTGCGAACAGTGCGGACGTAATGTCATTCCGGAAATTCGTCCCGTTATGGCACTTGACGCCTGGTGTGCCGAAGCGGATCGCGGGTTAAGATTAAATCTTCATCCCCGGGCTGAACACAGCATCAACACGCTGCCGTTGCCGGTAGAGCGGATCAGACTGCTGATTGGTCCCGAAGGGGGACTGACGGCTGATGAAATCAGTATGACGGCGCAGTTCGGATTTACCGATATTTTGCTTGGGCCGCGCGTACTGCGGACAGAAACAACGGCACTGACGGCAATTACCGCCCTGCAGGTACGTTTTGGCGACCTGGGCTAACTTTCAGACATTATTCCGCATAGCTTGGGCATTATCGCTAACGATATAGCTCAATTTGGAGACACAATGATTAAGCTTGGCATCGTGATGGACCCCATCACCTCTATTAATATTAAAAAAGACAGTAGCTTCGCTATGCTGCTGGAAGCACAGCGCCGTGGTTATGAAATTCATTATATGGAGATGAACGATCTCTATCTGCGCGGCGGTGAAGGCCGGGCTCGCACCCGCCAGCTGAGTGTTGAACAGAGCTATGACAAATGGTTTGAGTTCGGCAGCGAGCAGGATATTGCTCTCAGCGATCTGAACGTGGTGCTGATGCGCAAAGATCCACCGTTTGATACCGAATTTATCTATGCCACCTACATTCTTGAGCGCGCGGAAGAGAAAGGCACGCTGATCGTTAACAAGCCGCAGAGCCTGCGCGACTGTAACGAAAAGCTGTTCACCGCCTGGTTCGCAGAGCTGACCCCGGATACGCTGGTCACCCGCAATGCCAGCCAGATCCGTGAATTCTGGCAGGAACACGGCGACATTATCCTTAAGCCGCTGGACGGCATGGGCGGTGCGTCAATCTTCCGCATTAAGCAGGAAGATCCGAATCTGTCGGTCATTATTGAAACCCTGACCGAGCACGGCAGCTTCTACTGCATGGCGCAGAATTACCTGCCAGCGATCAAAGACGGTGACAAACGCGTGCTGGTGGTGGACGGCGAGCCGGTACCTTACTGCCTGGCGCGCATTCCAAAATCAGGTGAAACCCGTGGTAACCTGGCAGCCGGTGGCCGTGGCGAAGCCCGTCCGCTGACCGAAAGCGACTGGGAAATTGCCCGCCGCGTCGGCCCGATCCTGAAAGAGAAAGGGCTGATCTTTGTCGGGCTGGATATTATCGGTGACAAGCTGACTGAAATTAATGTGACCAGTCCAACCTGCGTTCGTGAGATCGAAGCCGCATTCCCGATTTCTGTCACCGGTATGCTGATGGATGCGATCGAAAAACGCCTGGCCTGATTGTTGCGGCGGGGCCGGACTGCCCCCTGCTCACCCATTAACGCCCGCGGCTACCCGCCCGGGCGTTAACCAGACTACAGAACATTAAGTATGAATTTACAGCATCATTTTTTGATTGCCATGCCAACGCTTCAGGACCCGCTGTTCAAACGTTCAGTGGTCTATATCTGCGAACATAATAGTGACGGTGCGATGGGTTTGATCGTCAATAAACCGATGGATAATCTGACGGTTGACGGCATTCTGACCAAGCTGAAAATATCACCGACGCCGCGTGAGCCCGACGCCAGACTGGATAAACCGGTATTTTCAGGCGGGCCGCTGGCGGAGGATCGCGGCTTTATTCTGCACTCCGCGCAGAAGACATTTACCTCCAGCATTCGCGTTTCTGACAACACGGTGATCACCACCTCCCGTGACGTGCTGGAAACGCTGGGCACCCCGGAGCAGCCTGACAACGTGCTGGTGGCCCTGGGCTACTGTGCCTGGGAAAAAGACCAGCTGGAAAGTGAACTGCTGGAAAACGCCTGGCTGACGACCTCGGCCAACAGCAATATTCTGTTCCATACCCCGATTGCCGAGCGCTGGCGCGAAGCGGCAAAAAGCATGGGCGTGGATATCCACAATATTGCCAGTGAAGCAGGACACGCCTGATGAGCAGTATGACTATGTTGTCCTTTGATTTTGGGACGAAAAGCATTGGCGTGGCCATCGGCCAGCAGCTGACCGGCACCGCCCGTCCGCTGACGGCGCTGAAAGCCAACGATGGCGTGCCGGACTGGAACAAGATTGAAGCACTGCTGAAAGAGTGGCAGCCTGACCGCGTCGTGGTAGGGCTGCCGCTAAATATGGATGGCACCGAGCAGCCATTAACGGTGCGAGCCCGTAAATTCGCCAATCGCCTGCACGGCCGTTTTGGCGTACAGATAGAACTGCACGATGAGCGCCTGAGCACCGTCGAAGCCCGTGCTGAACTGTTTGAGCGCGGCGGTTTCCGCGCCCTGAGCAAAGGTAGCGTCGACTCGCTCTCAGCGGTGATTATTCTGGAAAGCTGGTTCGAAAATCATTATACGTAAACAGATCGCAGCCCCACCAACGCTGGTGACGGTGAACAGGACGGCCCGCTCAGACCGGACGGTAGTGGCTGACCTTCTTTTTTCGGTCAGTCAGCCAGTACTCCCTTTCTCTTCCACTCCGCCAGACTCTGCTCAAACGTCTGCATTCCCTGCTGGCTGCCGGTCTGTAACAGTGCCGGTAGCTGATGGGTTTTCCCCTCTCGGATCAGATTTGCCACTGCCGGGGTATTAACCAGTACCTCGAACAGCGCGACTCTGCCGCCGGTGGCGGCCACCAGCCGCTGGGCAATAACCGCCTGTAAACTGCCTGCCAGCTGGCTGCGTACCAGATTCTTTTCGTTGCCCGGGAACACATCCACCAGCCGCTCCACCGCCTGTGCAGCGCCACGGGTGTGCAGCGTTGCCAGCACCAGATGCCCTGTTTCTGCGGCGGTCAATGCCAGCTGGATCGTCCCGGCATCGCGCAGCTCACCCAGCAGGATCACATCAGGATCTTCCCTCAGCGCCGCCCTTAACCCGCCGTCAAAGTCGGTAAAATGCAACCCTTTCTCCCGCTGCTGGATCAGTGACCGTGCGCTGTGATGCAGATATTCGACCGGGTCCTCCAGCGTCAGGATATGCCGCTGCTGCTGCTGGTTCATCTCGTCAATCATGGCCGCCAGCGTGGTGGATTTTCCGCTGCCGGTCGCCCCGACGATCAGGACCAGGCCCTCTTCCCTCTGCAGCAGCGAGTGAGCCACCGCAGGCAGGCACAGTGACGCCATGTCCGGACAACGGCTGGCAATCAGCCGCAGCGCCAGCGACAGACCGTGGCGCTGACGAAAAAGGTTGGCCCGCAGGCGAACGCCGTCGGGCATCGTCAGGGCAAAGTCGACCTGCCCCTCCTCCGCCAGCGTCTGCTGCTGCACAACCGTCAGCCAGCGTATAGCGAAGCTTTCCAGCCACTCATTCGTCATTTCCGGCGTGCCCTCAATCGGTGTCAGGCGGCCATTGCAGCGCCAGAATGGAGAATGACCACTGCAAAGGTGCAGATCGCCTGCATTATGCTTTACACTAAGGGCCACTAATTCCTCAATATCCATATTTTTTCCCTGACTATGACTTCGATTGAGCACAACTTACAGCAAGTCCACCAGCGGATCGCGGCGGCGGCGACACAGTGCGGGCGCGATCCACATGAGATTGAGCTGCTTGCAGTGAGTAAAACAAAACCTGCGAGCGCGGTCGAAGAAGCGGTAGCGGCCGGTCAGCGCAGCTTCGGTGAAAATTACGTGCAGGAAGGCGTGGACAAAATCCAGCTGCTGGCAAATTCCGACCTGACCTGGCACTTTATTGGCCCGCTGCAATCTAACAAAAGTCGCCTGGTGGCGGAGAACTTTGACTGGTGTCATACCGTTGACCGGCTGCGCATTGCCCGCCGTCTGAACGAACAGCGCCCTGAAACGCTGCCACCGCTTAACGTTCTGATCCAGATAAACATCAGCGATGAGCAGAGCAAGTCCGGTATTCCCCTTACTGACCTGCCTGCGCTGGCACAAGATATTGCCGCGCTGCCACGGCTCAGGCTGCGGGGACTGATGGCAATCCCCGCGCCGGAAGCCGACTACGCCCGCCAGCTGGCGGTGTGTCAGCAGATGGCGGCAGCATTTAAGCAGTTACAGCAGGAGATCCCCGGCGTGGATACGCTGTCGCTGGGAATGAGTGACGATATGGACGCCGCGATCGCGGCCGGTAGTACCCTGGTGCGCATTGGCACCGCTATTTTCGGCGCGCGCGACTACGGTCATGCCGCCGTTCATCACAACAACTGAGGAACCCCATGCTAGCGTTGATCTTTCTGGTCACAACGGTGATTGCGATTTACATCAAAGTGTTATTACTGCGCGTCTGGATGCAGTGGGCACGGTGTGACTTCTATAACCCGTTTTCACAGTTTGTGGTGAAAATCACCCAACCGATCGTCAAACCCGTGCGCCGAATCATCCCCTCTGTCGGACCGGTGGATACTGCCTCGCTGCTGCTGGCCTATCTCGTCAGCGTGCTGCTGGGGCCGGTGACGTTGCGCCTGTTTGTACCGGATCCGATTTTCCTCTATCTGGGCCTGGTCATTCTGGTTAAAGCAGCGGGCATGCTGGTGTTCTGGGTGATTATCGTTCGCTCACTGATGAGCTGGGTAAGCCAGGGTCGTAACCCGGTTGATTACGTGCTGATCCAGCTGACCGAGCCCCTGATGGCCCCGGTACGCCGCATTATTCCGGCGATGGGTGGCATCGACTTCTCGGCGATGGCCGTCATTCTGGTTCTCTATATGCTGAACTTCCTGGGGCTGGAATATATCCCCGGTTGGGCCCAATTTTAAATAGCCTTCATACTTGAAACTGCCGCTGCGTTGGCTGCGTACATTCGCCCCGGTCACTTACTACAGTAAGTTCCCGGGGTCTCATGTCCTTGCCGCCTTGCGGCAGCTCCAATTATTTTGGCTATTGGATTAACCATGATTCTTTCCCTTGAAGGGCAAACTTCCTGGTTATATCTCTCAATCTGTTTCTCAATCTGTTTTCTAAAAATTATCGCTCTGGAATGATTATGCAAAAAGTTGTACTCGCCACCGGCAACCCCGGGAAAGTTCGCGAACTGGCTGACCTGCTGGCCGCGTTTGGGCTGGATATTGTCGCGCAAACGGAACTGGGCGTGGAGTCTGCCGAAGAAACCGGTCTGACCTTTATTGAAAACGCCATTCTGAAAGCACGTCATGCCGCAGCCATGACCGGTTTACCGGCGATCGCCGATGACTCCGGGCTGGCGGTCGATGCCCTTGGCGGTGCGCCGGGTATCTATTCAGCACGCTATGCGGGCCCGGACGCCAGTGACCAGCAGAATCTGGAAAAACTGCTGACCGCACTGGCAGCCACGCCGGACGGGGAGCGTCAGGCGCAGTTTCACTGCGTGCTGGTCTATCTGCGTCATGCTGAAGATCCGACGCCGCTGGTGTTCCACGGCAGCTGGGCGGGCGAAATCACCCGCACCGCTGCAGGCGTCGGCGGCTTTGGCTATGACCCCATTTTCTACGTGCCGGCGCTGGGGAAAACCGCAGCTGAACTGAGTAAAGCGGAAAAACAGGCGGTGTCACACCGTGGCCAGGCCCTCAGCCTGCTGTTGAGTGCCATGAAAGATGGCTAATCTCCCGCCGTTAAGCCTGTACATCCATATTCCCTGGTGTGTGCAGAAGTGCCCGTACTGCGATTTCAACTCCCATGCGCTGAAAGGGGAAGTGCCGCACGAAGAGTACGTGCAGCACCTGCTGAACGACCTGGATCTCGATCTGCCGCTGACGTCAGGCCGCGAAGTGAGCACCATCTTCATCGGGGGCGGTACGCCAAGCCTGTTAAGCAGCGAAGCGATGCAGATGCTGCTGGACGGCGTGCGTGCGCGTCTGCCCCTGTCGCCTGCCGCTGAGATCACCATGGAAGCCAATCCGGGTGCCGTCGAAGCAGAGCGCTTCAGCGGCTACCAGCGCGCTGGAGTCAATCGTATCTCCATAGGTGTGCAGAGCTTCAGCGCGGCCAAACTGGAGCGTCTGGGGCGCATTCACGGACCAGAAGAAGCAAAGCGGGCGGCACGGCTGGCCGAAGGCCTCGGGCTGCGCAGCTTTAACCTCGACCTGATGCACGGCCTGCCGGATCAGTCGCTGGAAGAGGCGCTGGACGATCTGCGCCAGGCCATCGCGCTCAATCCGCCTCATCTGTCGTGGTATCAGCTGACCATCGAGCCGAATACCCTGTTTGCTTCGCGGCCGCCGCGCCTGCCGGATGAGGACGACCTGTGGGATATTTTCGAACAGGGTGATGCGCTGCTGACAGCGGCGGGATACCAGCAATATGAGACGTCCGCCTATGCCAAACCCGGCTATCGCTGCGAACATAACCTCAACTACTGGCGCTTTGGTGATTACCTGGGTATTGGCTGTGGTGCCCACGGCAAGCTGACCCAGCCGGACGGTATCATTATCCGCACCGCAAAAACGAAGCACCCGCGCGGTTTTATGAGCGGCAAATATCTGGATAAACGACACGAAGTGGCCGATGCGGAGAAGCCGTTTGAGTTCTTTATGAATCGTTTCCGTCTGCTGGAAGCCGCACCGCGCGAAGAGTACACGCGCTACACCGGCCTGGCGGAAAGTACCATCCGCACGCAGCTCGACGAGGCGATCGCCAGAGGCTATCTGACGGAAACGGCAGAGGCGTGGCAGATTACTGAGAAAGGGAAGCTGTTCCTGAACTCGCTGCTGGAGCTTTTCCTGGCAGAATAATACGCCGCGGGGCGAGCGGAAAAAACGGCCGCCCCCTGCGTATAAACCATGACGCAGGGGCTGACCTTCTTTTTCGGTCAGCCCGCCACATCAAATGGCACGTTATTTCAACCCGGCGATCAGCGCCTTGCGCTGTCCTTCCAGGGTGGTAACACGATTACAGACTTCATGACCAAAGTTCTGGAAATCCTGCTCCTGATTGCTCCACTCGGCCTGAATCGCCTGCTGTAAGCCCCCCAGATTGCCCATGATCGCCTGCAACGGGTTATCGCCGCCGGTCGATTTGCTGCCCATCTCATTCAGGCTGTCCTGCACCACGCCGCCCATCGCATTCTGTACCAGACGCTCCCCCTCCTGACGAACCTGCTCCACGGCCTGATGGTGGAAGGTTAAGCCATCGCTGCGATGCTCGATGATGCGATTCATCTGCTGCTTGAGCTGCCCGTCCAGCGAGGTCAGGCGCTGACGCACGTTACTGTCCTGCCCCAGCTTCTGCACAATCACCCGATCCAGCGCCACACGGCCTTTTTCCAGCCGCTGTTTTGCTCCGTTATCAATCCACGGCAGATCACGGCGCAGCGCGGTCTGATAATCGATGGCTTTCTGACGCGTAGCGTCATCGATACTGGCCACTTTGCCATTACGCTGCACGTCACCAACGGGGGAAATAATCAGCTTACCGCTGGCACCCACCACTTCCACCTGGTTCGGGCTGATAATGATATCGTCCTGAGGATTAACGCTGCACTGGTAATCCGCCTGAGCCTGGCCTGCGGCCAGCAGCAGTAATGCTCCACTGAAAAGTGCCTTACGCATAAATCGTCTCCTTGATATGAAAAAAGGGGCAACCAGAAAAATGGTCGCCCCCCTTATATGGTCACGCCGGAGGGCAGACCGTCAGTCCCACCAGACGTCAAAAAGTTCGGTCACTTTGACGTCGTTCAGTTTACGGGCTTCCAGCCAGTTTTTGACCAGCTCACGATGCTCGTCGGTGCACTTGCCAATTTTCTGCAGGCAGATCAGACCTTCCCACTGCAGATAGCCGCTGCCATCAAAAGCCAGGCCATTTGGATCAATGACTTCATTGATCAGTGCATCAACGGTGCTGTCGATAGTCTGTTCGTCAGTCCCTTCCGGGAAGGTAAAGCCCACGGAGAAACCTAACTCCTGGAACTCATCGATGTGCATTTTCTTACGTAGACGACGACTGCGTTGTGTAGCCATTATTTAATCCTCTCAAACATCAGATCCCATACACCGTGGCCAAGACGCTGCCCACGCTGCTCAAATTTCGTTAACGGCCGAGACTCGGGACGCGGCACCCAGTTTCCGGCTTCTGACTGGTTTTTATACCCGTCGATACTGCTCATCACTTCCAGCATATGCTCCGCGTAAGCTTCCCAGTCAGTTGCCATGTGGAACACGCCGCCCGGTTTCAGTTTACGCTGTACTAATTCAGCAAACGGCACCTGCACGATACGACGTTTGTTATGACGCGCTTTATGCCACGGGTCCGGGAAGAACAGCTGCACCATACGCAGCGAATTATCCGGGATCATCAAATCCAGCACTTCGACCGCATCATGACACATCACGCGCAGATTGCTGACCCCGGCCTCTTCCGCCGTGGCCAGGCAGGCACCCACGCCAGGAGAGTGTACTTCAATACCCAAAAAATTCTGGTGCGGATTACTGGCTGCCATCGCCACCAGCGACGCTCCCATACCAAAGCCAATTTCCAGCACCAGCGGTGCATCACGGCCAAACAGAGCGGTTAAATCTACCGGTTCCGGCTGAAACTCAACGCCCATTACCGGCCACAGCGTATCCAGCGCCTGCTGCTGGCCTTTGGTCAGGCGGCCCTGGCGGCGCACAAAGCTGCGGATACGGCGCATAGCGCGGCCATTTTCGTCAAATTCCGGTGAGATAACATCGTTTTTCATGATTCTGCCTGCGGCTGTGCACTGTAGAAAGCGGGCATTATGCCTTCAGGAAGTGAAAACATAAAGAACACCCTTACCGGCTCACCTTCAGGGCTGACTGGCAGTATAGCGTCCGATCGGCGTTCGGGTGGCTGCGCGGCCTCATCGGGTGGTTAATAAAATGCAGTGAATATCCGGTTTACAGCCCTTAATGTCTGTGCTGGAATCCC
The DNA here is from genome assembly GCF_055556675.1 of Erwinia sp. PME.40.26/001. Lineage (NCBI taxonomy): Bacteria > Pseudomonadati > Pseudomonadota > Gammaproteobacteria > Enterobacterales > Erwiniaceae > Erwinia > Erwinia sp. PME.40.26/001. The sequence goes on along the minus strand of NZ_JBVHNP010000002.1, from coordinate 391,642 downwards.
TGCCTGATTTTCAGAATGGCACAACGGGAACCCACATCATGCAGCCAGCGCAGTTTTCACATCAGGTACTGGAATGGTATCAGCGCTACGGGCGTAAAACCCTGCCCTGGCAGCTGGAAAAAACGCCCTATAAAGTCTGGCTGTCTGAGGTCATGCTGCAACAGACGCAGGTCGCCACCGTGATCCCCTACTTCGGGCGCTTTATGGCGCGTTTTCCCACCGTCAGCGATCTGGCCGCCGCCCCGCTGGACGAAGTGCTGCACCTGTGGACTGGCCTGGGCTACTACGCGCGTGCGCGTAACCTGCACAAAGCAGCGAAAACCGTCGTCGATAAACACGGTGGGGTATTCCCGGAAACGCTGGAGGAGGTCGAGGCCCTGCCGGGTATCGGTCGTTCCACCGCTGGCGCAGTGCTTTCACTGGCGCTGGGCAAGCACTTCCCGATCCTTGATGGCAACGTAAAGCGCGTGCTGGCACGCTGCTATGCCGTGGACGGCTGGCCAGGAAAGAAAGAGGTTGAAAAGCGCCTGTGGCAGCTCAGTGAAGCCGTCACGCCTGCCGAGGGTGTCAGCCAGTTTAATCAGGCGATGATGGATCTGGGTGCCATGGTCTGCACCCGGTCAAAACCGAAGTGTGAGATCTGCCCACTGAATAGCGGTTGCCTGGCTTACGCGCACAGCAGCTGGGCGCAGTACCCGGGAAAAAAACCGAAGCAGACTATCCCGGAGCGGACCGGTTATCTGCTTCTGATGCAGCAAGGACAGGATGTCTGGCTGGAACAGCGCCCGCCCGTCGGCCTGTGGGGCGGGTTATTCTGCTTTCCCCAGTACGCCAGCGAGGAAGCACTGCGCCAGGCCCTGCGGCAGCGCGGAGTGGATGATCGGAAATTACGTCAGATGAACGCCTTCCGTCATACCTTCAGCCATTTCCACCTGGATATTGTGCCAATGTGGCTGGATCTGCCTTCTGTCCGTGCAGCAATGGATGATGGGCCGGGTCTCTGGTATAACTTAGCGCAGCCGCCCGCTGTGGGGCTGGCCGCGCCGGTAGAGCGTCTGCTACAGCAGTTGCGCCAGCCACACGCCATGGCATTGAGCGCTCGCGTAACGGAAGAGGAAGAGTAATGAGCCGAACTATTTTTTGTACGTTCCTGCAACGTGACGCCGAAGGACAGGATTTTCAGCTGTATCCGGGTGAGACAGGTAAACGTATTTTTAACGAAATTTCCAAAGAAGCCTGGTCAAAATGGATGGCAAAACAGACCATGCTGATCAATGAAAAGAAACTCAGCATGATGAACCCTGATGACCGTAAGCTGCTGGAACAGGAGATGATTAAATTCCTGTTTGAAGGCCACGACGTGCATATCGAAGGTTATACCCCGCCGGAAGAATAAGTCGTTGGGCCTCACTGATGAGGCCCTCTCAATTGTGGGCATGTACAATAAAATGAAGAAAAAACTGATAAGTTTGCTGATTATTGCACCGTTGTTGGTTTCCTGCTCCGGCAAGAAACAGAACGCGTCTGATGAAAATTGGATTAAAGACACCAACGGTTTTGATATTTTGATGGGACAGTTTGCCCACAACATCGAAAATATCTGGGGGATTAACGAAGTCCTGATTGCGGGTCCGAAAGACTACGTTAAATACAGCGATCAGTACTACACCCGAAGCCATATTAACTTCGATGCCGGTAGCATTACGATTGAAACCATCGCCGGGACCAATCCGACGGCCAGCCTGCGTCAGGCCATTATCACCACCCTGCTGATCGGGGAAGATCCGGGCAATGTCGATCTCTATTCCGACGCCAAAGATATTCAGATCAGTAAAGAGCCATTGCTGTACGGCCAGGTACTGGATAATACCGGCCAGCCGATCCGCTGGCAGGGCCGCGCCGCCAGCTTTGCCGACTACCTGATCCAGAATAAACTTCAGCGCCGTAACTCCGGGCTGCACGTCATCTGGTCGGTGACCATTCCGATGGTGCCTAACCACCTGGATAAACGTGCGCACAAATATCTGCCGATGGTGCGTAAGGCCGCCGAACGCTACGGCGTCGATCAGTCGCTGATCCTGGCGATCATGCAGATTGAGTCCAGCTTTAACCCGTACGCGGTCAGTCATGCTGACGCACTGGGGCTGATGCAGGTCGTGCAGCATACCGCCGGAGTAGACGTGTTCCGCATGAAAGGGAAATGGGGCAAACCCAGCCGCAGCTATCTGCTGGATCCGGAAAATAATATTGATGCCGGTGCGGCCTATCTGTCGCTGCTACAGGGCAACTACCTGGCCGGGATCAGTAACCCGACCTCCCGCCGTTATGCGGTGATCACCGCCTACAACGGCGGTGCGGGTAGCGTGCTGCGTGTGTTCTCCAGCGATAAAGACCGTGCCTTCAGCGCCATTAACGGCCTGTCGCCTGCCGAGGTGTACCAGAAGCTGACCACCAGCCATCCGTCCGCCGAATCACGTCGTTACCTGTATAAGGTGAATAACGCGCAGAAGAGCTATCACCGTTACTAAAACACAGGCAAGGTACAGCAACCTGTACCTTGCCTGCCCTTCTTAACTTCACTCAGACATTACCGGCTGATGTTTTTAAACCGGCGGGTCGTTTCGGTCAGCGCCACTTCCGTTGGCAGCCGCTCCATTGAACTGGCACCGTAGAAACCATCGCACTGCGGGCAGTTGTCCATAATGTACTGTGCATCCTCCGGGCTGGATATCGGCCCGCCGTGGCACAGGACAATCACGTCCTCCCGCACGGCTTTCGCTGCCGCTGCCCACTCATTCACCCGGGGAACACAGTCCTTCAACTGTAATGCCGTTGCCGCGCCGATATTGCCGCCGGTAGTCAGCCCCATATGCGGCACAATAATATCAGCACCGGCCAGCGTCATTGCCACGGCATCCTCCGCGCTGAAGACGTAGGGCGTGGTCAGCATCTCTTTCTGATGCGCCAGCGCAATCATGTCGACTTCCAGCCCGTACCCCATGCCGGTCTCTTCCAGATTGGCGCGGAAGTTGCCGTCAATCAGGCCAACCGTGGGAAAATTTTGTACACCGGAAAAGCCCATCGCTTTCAAATCATCCAGGAACTTATCAAAATGACAGAAGGGATCGGTGCCGTTCACGCCGGCCAGTACCGGGGTGTGTTTCACCACCGGCAGAACCTCTTTAGCCATATCGACCACGATCTCATTCGCGTTGCCATATGCCAGCAGCCCGGCCAGTGAGCCGCGCCCGGCCATCCGATAGCGCCCGGAGTTATAAATAACAATAAGATCGATACCCCCGGCCTCTTCACATTTAGCCGACAGCCCGGTACCGGCCCCACCGCCGATAATCGGCTCACGGCGGGCAATCATCTGTCTGAAATGAGTCAGCAGCTGCTGACGGGTAAAAGCGGGCATGATTATCTTCCTCTCGACGCCAGTTGACGAAATTGTGCCACTGCTTCAGCGGCGAACTGTGGGTCATTAATATTCCACGGCAGGTGGATAAGTTGACGTTTTTCAGTCTGGTGACAGTGGGATCCCAGGGTGGTGATAAACGCCCGGTCGGCCTCGGGTGACCAGAATGGCTGGCCCGGGGCATCAAGGGCGGAAAATCCCCCTTCGGGGATCAGGAAGCGCACCTCGCCTTCACACTGGTTCAGTTTACCAGCGATCCACTGCGCCATGGCGATGTTCTCCTCCACCGTGGTCCGCATCAGCGTCACCTGGGCATTATGATGGTAGAACTGGCGGGCAGCATACTTTTCCGGCACGCCGGAGGGATGACCAAAGTTCACCATATCCAGCGCACCGCAGGATAATACGCCGGGTATCTGGCTGCGCGACAGGGCATCAAAACGGTCTTCACCGCAGGCCAGCACGCCGCCAAAGAGTAAATCGCAGACCTCCGTGGTGGTCAGGTCGAGCATCCCGGTCAGCATCCCGCTGTCTGCCAGCTTCTCCATCGCCCTGCCTCCGCTACCGGTAGCGTGGAACACCAGACAGTCATAGTCAGCCTCCAGCCCGGCGCTGACGGCCTCTATACACGGCGTGGTCACACCAAACATGGTCAAACCGATGGCCGGTTTATCGTCACCGGAAGAAGGCAGCGAGAATTTGACCGCACCAGCAATCTGATGGGCCGCATTACCCAGTACGCGGCGGGAAATACGGTTAAGGCCTGCCACGTCAGTCACCGAGTAAAGCATGCTGATATCACTGGCACCGACATAGGCAGAGACATCGCCCGAGGCCATTGTTGACACCATCAGCTTCGGCACGCCCACGGGTAAGGCCTGCATCGCGGGAGTAATCAGCGCCGTCCCGCCGGAACCACCCAGCCCGATAATCCCAGCAACGTCGCTACGCTGGCTAAGGAAAATCCTAAAAGATTGTGCCATGGCATCAATGGCTTTTCCACGGTCACCACAGAACACACTGCTGCGGCCCTGGGGATGATAATCGGCCACCATTTCAGCCGGAATATCTGCGCGAAAAGTTTCGCTAAGTGGTTGAGTAGACAGATCAACTGTCAGGACTTTCACGCCGGTCTGCACTATCAGATCGCGCACGTAAAACAGTTCCCTTCCTTTAGTATCCGCTGTCGCAACAACGTAGATAGATCCATTCTGATTTTTCATTGGCGTTACGATAACCTGTTATTTATATTAATAAAGAGTTGATATTAATGAAATAAAAACGTAAATAACTTTGGAGCGCAAAGACATCTCAAGGGCTGCGGCTCACAGTAGCACCTTAAAGATTGATAAATCAATTGAATGAAATATGAGACTACAGCTGTTTTTGACTACGCTTATAACGCCGGAGAAAGGTGCAGCCCCGCATCACCGGCAGTAAAATGCCGGTAGCATGGTTATAATGGTTACCGGACCGATACAGAGTCAGATCTACTGGAAAATGAGGTTATCGTGGAGCAAAGGGATTCTGCTGGCATTTTGGGGTTAACATCCACCCGGGCCAGAACACGTCGCTTACTGATTGATACGGCAATGAAGCTGTTTGATAGCGGCGCATTTCCATCCATTACTGAAGTCGCTCAGGAGGCACAGCTTTCTCGCGCTACAGCCTATCGCTACTTCCCTACGCAAAGTGCGTTGGTCTCGGCCATTGTCTCCGAGACGCTCAGTCCGATTAAAAGCTGGCAGCCGACCAAAACAGATGCCAGCGCCCGGATTGATGAACTGCTGAGTTTTGCTTTTCCGCGCATGTTGAAGCATGAAGGTACGCTTCGGGCGGCCCTGCATCTTTCACTGACGCAGTGGGCGCAGTCCCAGGCGGTGAATGCACCGCCGTTGAAAGAGAAGCTGGTGCGTGGCAACCGCAAAGAGATGTTAACGCAGGTGGTGGAACCGCTTAGCAAAGAGCTGCCGCCGGAGCTAATGGATCGCGTCATTCGTTCGCTGTCGCTGGTATATGGCTCAGAGATCTTTCTGGTGATGAAAGATATCTGGGGCTGCGACAACGATGAGCTGCAGGATATTGGTAAGTGGATCGCGAAAGCGATTGTCCGCCAGGCACGGGAAGACGCGTTAAATCCGTCCTGAAGTGACGGTTTCATGACCGGTGGTCGACCCTTTTTCGGCGACCACCGGCCCATGATCACGCCGTCAGCACGTAGCCCTGAAGCCGTTTTACGCCCTGCTCGTCGGTTTCAACATACACGCCCTGCAGCTCCGGTGAGAAGCCCGGCAGCAGATTCAGCCCCGCTTCCAGCGCCAGGAAATAGTCCTGTACCGCCCCGCCCCACTCTTCGCCCGGTACCACACAGAGTACGCCCGGAGGATAAGGCAAGGCCCCTTCTGCCGCGATACGTCCTGCCGCTTCGGCAATCGGCACCAGTTCGACGTTACCGCGAATAAACGCGATGTTGGCATCCTGCGGGTTCATCACCATTTTCGGCCAGCTCTGCTGGCGGAACATCGCCTTCTGCAGATCCTTCACATCATGGCTGACATACAGATCGTGCATCTCCTGGCACAGGCGCTTGAGGGTGTAGCCTTCGTAACGCGCCGCATTTTTACGGTAAATGGTCGGCAGCACGTCGCGCAGCAGCGCATCCTCTTTGATGTGCTGTTCAAACTGAGCCAGCTTCGCCACCAGCCGCGCCATTTTCTCCATACTTTCTGCCGGCGTCAGCAGGAACAGAATAGAGTTCAGATCGCACTTTTCGGGCACGACGCCATTTTCACGCAGGTAGTTTGCCAGGATGGTCGCCGGAATGCCGAACGCAGCATATTGACCGCTGGCAGCATCAATACCGGGCGTGGTCAGCAGCAGCTTGCACGGGTCGACCAGATACTGATCTTTCTCGTAGCCGGTAAAACCGTGCCACGCCGCGCCAGGAGCGAAACTGAAGTAACGGACGTCCGAGGCGATAGTGGCCGTCGGCGCATCCTGCCATGGCCTGCCGTCGACCTCATCAGGGATAAACGGTTTAATCATCTCACAGCGCGCCAGAATCGCCTTGCGGGCGTCAATCCCCAGCACCACACATTCGTGCCACAGGCGGCGACCGGCTTCCCCCTGATGCATTTTGGCGTTGATATCCAGCGCCGCAAACAGCGGATAGAACGGGCTGGTAGAGGCATGAAGCATAAAGGCATTGTTCAGCCGCTTATGGCTGCAAAAACGCTGCTGGCCGCGAATATGGTTATCTTTTTTGTGGATCTGCGAGGTCTGGGAGAACCCGGCCTGCTGCTTGTGTACCGACTGAGTCACAAAGATCCCCGGATCGGAAGGTTGCAGCTCAAGCAGCAGCGGCGAGCAGGCCTCCATAACCGGAATAAACTGTTCGTAGCCGACCCATGCCGAGTCAAACAGGATGTAGTCGCACAGGTGGCCGATACTGTCGAGCACCTTCCGCGCGTTGTAAACCGTGCCATCGTAAGTACCGAGCTGGATCACGGCCAGGCGGAACGGCCGCGCGTCTCCGGCCCGATCCGGCGCCACCTCTTTAATCCGCTCACGCACGTAGGTCTCGTCAAAGCAGTGCGCATCAATACCACCGATAAAGCCGAACGGGTTACGCGCGGTCTCCAGATATACCGGCGTGGCTCCTGCCTGGATCAGTGCGCCGTGATGGTTTGATTTATGATTATTGCGGTCAAACAGCACCAGATCGCCACGGGTCAGCAGCGCATTAGTGACCACTTTATTCGCGCTGGAGGTACCGTTCAGCACAAAGTAGGTTTTATCCGCGTTGAAAACTTTCGCTGCAAACTTCTGCGCATGTTTGGCTGACCCTTCATGGATCAGCAAATCCCCGAGCTTAACGTCGGCGTTGCACATATCGGCGCGAAACACGTTCTCACCAAAGAAGTCAAAGAACTGACGCCCGGCCGGATGTTTTTTAAAGAACTCGCCGCCCTGATGCCCGGGGCAGGCAAAGGTGGTGTTATCCATGGCTACATACTTGGTCAGCGTCTGGAAAAACGGCGGCAGTAAGTCAGCCTGATACCCGGAAGCCGCGGCTTCCAGCAGTGAAGCATCGCCCTTTTCGCCCGTCAGCACCCCGTCCACCGCAGGCAGACTGTCGGCCTGCGAGGCATCGTCCAGCGCGATAAACACCGGCAGGTTAAATCCCGTGTGGCGTAACAGTGCCAGCATACCGCTCCTGGCGTCAGAAACAGACAGCACCACCGCTGCCACATCGGTAAAATCGGTATTATCCAGCGTGACGACTTCGCGCCCGGTCTGGAGATGGATTGCCACGGTGGTACTGGCTGCAATTTTTAAAGGTGTCATAGCACAAATGCCCGGCGTTCAAGGATAAGTGGGTGTCAGAGGCTGTCAGCGATGAAGCGCCGCTCAGACCGGTAGACATCAGTAAAATCAGATCGCATCTGCTTTTACGCATGGCCAACAGTAAAGCGTAGTAAGACCTCACCGCACGGTGAGAGAGAGTATCGACAGGGTGTGACAACATGAAGATCGGCGGCACGGCATCTGCGGATGCGGGTTACAGAAGCGATTTATCAGCGCTGAACCTCTCATGGCGACGACCTCAGTGTACAGGGATGACAGGGATGTCAAAATTTGCGCAATAATGGCATTTTTTAGCAGCGGGTTCAATGCCAGCCCCCGGCATCAGGCTTTTATCTGCCTTACCCTGCGCATGTTTTTCGCCCGTTTGCCGCGCAGTCCGGGGCGGAAGCTAAAATGGTCATTGATACAGTAAAACGGCTGCGAGCACGGTGCTGAATGATTCAACCTAACCCAATGAAAGGATGTAAGTAATTTTCGGACAACCGGGATAAGAAAGAAAAGAGTGGCGGCTTCCGGTCATCGCCAGCCTGTCAGCCAGCAGGTAATGAGAAACTCAATTGCAGATAAAACAGCCAGAAAAAAGCATTTCAGCGTCTGACTGGTGGAAAAGAGTGCAATCGGTCGGTTTTTCATAATAAAGCCGTTGACGCTGGCAGCGGCATAAGGTTTAATGCGACCCGTTGCCCGGATAGCTCAGTCGGTAGAGCAGGGGATTGAAAATCCCCGTGTCCTTGGTTCGATTCCGAGTCCGGGCACCACTATTTAAAGAAACCAGCTTAACGGCTGGTTTTTTGCTTTCTGCGATCCGGACTCTCCATCGAACTGCGTTCGATTACTCGTCTCATCCATGAGACTCGCCCCTGCGGGGTTAACGCTAAAGCGTCATTCAAAAACGCTCCCGACGTTTTTGTCCGAGTCCGGGCACCACTATTTAAAGAAACCAGCTTAACGGCTGGTTTTTTGCTTTCTGCGATCCGGACTCTCCATCGAACGACGTTCGATAACGCATTTCATCCTTAATCGCACCCCCTACTAAAATACCCTGTCATCCCCCCCGTTAAGCTCAGTCTCACAAAATACAACCAGATGTAAACTATCAACAGCGTTACTAACAAGTTATGGTAACGTAATAAGAAAAATACTACACTGTTCCGCTATTTTTATAAGGACATTCCTCATGACTGAACAGCTTGCCATTTCAATATCCAGCGGACGCTTTAGAAAATTAAGAGAGCTAAACAGACGCAAAAATTACTTTATGAAACAAGTAAGACTGGATACCAGACTGCTCATGGCAAAAATAAGGTGGGATAAATATAAAAAGAGCACGCTGGATATCACCGCTGTGAAAACCATCTTGCTTATTCGTAATGAGGGCACCATTGGCGATATGGTTGTCTATTGTCCTCTGGTGAAAAGCCTGCATACGGCAGGTTACAGCGTTGATGTTTTACTGACGAAATCCAGTAGTGTTGTGATGAAGCATAACCCCTATGTCAGAAACATCTATGAAGCGGATGACGCCAGCACCGAGGTCTATTTGAAGAGCTTCAACCACACTGTCCCCGCCTCAACGATGGAAACACTTAAAAATAACGACTACGACTTAGTGATTGACCCGTCATTATTCGACACGCCGGTACACAGAATGCAGCTATTGCGGGATATCAAGCCTAAATCGGTGCTTGCCTTTAATAAAAAAAAGCACTTCAACCATTACAGTCATTCTCTGGAATTTTTAGAGAGTGACAGAGAGCATGTCACTCAGGCAGCCTCATTAATTGCTGAATTCCTGACCGACAGTCCGACGCAAGGCCAGCCCTATAATTTATCTATCCCTGAGGATACGTTTAATGAGGTCAGGCACTTCTTCAGAGCAATGAATAATAAGAAAAAAATCGTCATTAATGCCTTTACCGGTAGCCGGGAACGGGATTTTTCACAACAACAGCTAGCGCAGATCCTTACCGACCTGAATACGCATTATGATGATCTGCAGATTATTCTACTCGACCGTTTGAAAGAGATTAACCTTCCCCTCCCTGATAATGTCATTGTGAATCCGTTCAATACGTTACATCATGTTATGGCACTAATTCATGAGTGCGATCTGGTTATTTCACCGGATACGGCCATCGTCCATATTTCTGCTGCATGGAACAAAACGCTGATATCCGTCTATAAGAACGTAGTAGACAATAACGATCTGTGGGCTCCGGGCTATGATAATGCCAGCCAGATCATCGTTAACAATCGGGCCATTTCCAACGTCGGCGAAGTGCCTCAGCTTATCGCTGAGGAGATAAAGCGAAGGAATATTTTCACTGGCCAGGAACAGGCACAGCGATAAAAAAGTCACTGCGTCTACCATTAAAATTAAGCCTCCTGCTATCCCTGGCCGGAGGAGGATCCTGAAATCTACCCGTCACGATTGTTTCATCAGCGCGGTGCGCCCGGTGCGATTCCGCTGTCATTCAGCCATTCTGCAGCATTTAGCGAGTACACCGGCGCAGCAAATATCATTAGCGGACAGACAAAGAGGGCAACATAGACTTTTATTTTGCCCCTGGTGAGGAAAGTATTTGAGGGAAACAGACTCGTTTCCCCCGCTGGCGCTATCAATCACGACAGCCTGCGTTACATTCACTGTGTTTAAGCATTGCAGTAATGCTCCTGAGGCGTCACAGCATCTTTTTCTCCTCACTCACCGGGGCAGACGGCATTTTTTGTCCCTGAGAGTACACTTCAGCAATACGCAGCGTATAAATCATGGTGGCGTTAGGCGGGACGTCAGGCGGATATCCTTTTTCCCCGTAGGCGAGCTCCGGCGGCACCACCAGCGTTAAAGAACCGTGATTATTCAGCGTTTTTAACGCCTCCTGAAACAGAGGCGGAAACTTATCAAGCGTCTGACTCAACACGCTTTGATTCGCTTCCATATCCTGAATAACCGTCCCGTTTGATAGCGTTTCTTTCACCACGACATCAATAGCTGCACCTGCCGGGATCGGATTGTCTCCCGCGTAGTCAACGCGGTACCAGGCACCGGCAGCGGTACGCTTAACCTGCGAGTTCTTTTTGAACGCAGCCTGATAGATTTCACCTTGTTTAGCCTGCTCTGACATCATGTGATCCCTGGCCTGCGTCACCAGGCTTTCAGACGCGGTTAACGCCTTGAGGAGTTGCTCCTCACTCATCAGCCGCTTGCCTGCGAAAGTATCACTGATACCTGCCAGAACAATCTGTTTATCAGTTTCGATGCCCCACTTTTTACGCTCTTCGCGCACCTGCAAAATATCCTCGCCCAGAGAGATTCCCGCAGCGTAATCCTGACGGTATGAAGGGTTTTCCAGGTCTTTTTGAGTAACCTGCAAAGGCGACGACGCCTGCAACGCCGACAATTCAGACTGGAGTGCGGTAACGGTCGTCTCGTGACCATCCAGCTCACTTTGTAAAGCGAGCCACTGCTGCGTCAACTCCTCCTGCTGTTGATGCTGTTGCTTATCCAGCTCATTAGCAGCGATCAGCTGCTTGTTTAACGTTTCGCTGCGGGTGGTCAGCGTTTGGTTCTCTTCATGGACCTGAGCGAGGTCCTTCTGCAGCTTATCGTTCACCTCCGAGACGGCATTCATCCGCCCGTTAAGGGTGTTCAGTGCCGTCTGCAGTTGCGCATTACTGGTTTTCAGCGCCTGCCCCGCCTGCTGTTCTTGTTTAAGTAGGGTCAACGCCTGCTGTTGTTTAGGGGTGATTGACAGCACCTCGCGTAGCCCCTGCACCATCTGGCCCACCACTTTGACATCTGGAACAGGTGACAACGCAGAGGATTCATTTTTCTCTGCCAGCATGGCCTGCAGCGCATTCACCTGATGTTCAAGCCGGGTAATGGTGGTGCGCATACGCTGCGACTCAGCCTCTTTGGTGCGCCATAATAAGGGCGGTGCGCTGTTTTTTTTCTCTGAACGAGGGGGTTTCTTTGTATTCTGAACGCGGGCGGAGGGCGCAGTCACCGCTGGCGCTGCCGCTGACTCCTCCCGGGATTTTTGCTCGTGGTACTGTTCAGCGAACTGGAGCAACGCGGGTATACCACGCCCCTCCGCCCGTGCCATTGGCACGATAAGCAGGTTACCCGTCACCATCAGGCTCAGTAAGGTGAGCCGGAACAGCAAAGCAGGCATCCGGGGTAAGCGGCGATGAACATTCATTGACCCGGCCCCTCAAGCCGGGCTAACTGGAACAGCACCGCCTGGCTTATTTCCGCACAAAGCAGGCTGACTTTATAATGGTATAAGGCATCCACCGTTCCCTGAGTCGTTCCGTTAACCTTGTTGCGCAGGCTGGCATATTGCGCCGCACTGCCCATCAGCTGATCGAAGGCTTGCTTATTTGCCTCGTAATTACGGGTTTTTAACGATCCCAGCACCGCCAGTTCCTGCTGGCACTGCTGCAGTTTTTCGCCATCCTGTTCCGTCTGGCGTTGCTGATCGCTGGCCACTGATTTATCTGTCGCACTATATCCCGTTCCCCGACAGGCACTTAATAGTAAAACAGCCGCCAGAAATGGCCACTTAAGGGCATTCCATTTTTTCATTCTAAGATTCCTCTTGGATTTTTAACATGGAATACAGGTCATGGCACGGCTGTCGGCTATCAATGCTCGCCCCTGTATTTCTCCCTTAATCAATAATGGTAACGATCAACAGCAGCAACAGGCAATTTAATAGATATAAACCTGGGTAAACAGGATTTTACGTCGCGTGAGTATGTTTTTTATTTTTTAAATTCAAAAAGACCATTAAGTTAGCTTAATTAAAATTCATCAACGTATAACCAAAAATATAAAATTAATAAAAATACCGCCATGTCGATCGTCAGTTTTTTATAAATATCCTGATACGTTGCGGAGAATTACTGGCTAAAATTAAGGCGAAAAAATATTTATTTTTTTCCTGCTGGTAATAAGTCATCAATTTCAGACATGCCAGGCGAAACAGAGTGGATACAGTGATTCCCGGCGTCGCGAAGATTTACCGTCTCTCATTCTGCTCGCTTAAAGATAAACCAGGGCGATTGACCTCAGACAACGGCTTTCAGGTTGAAAGCTTTTACTTCGCACTGCGCAAAAACCGTCCAAATAACGATAGATAATGAAATAATAATTTATAAACAAAAGTAAAATTAGCATTTAAAATCGCAATAAATAAAATTTTATCTTTTTACTCTGGAGCAGACAAAATGATAACGCCCCCCTCATACAAACAAGGCTCCGGTAATGTGAATATCCCCTGTTTCCGATCTCTTGCGGCCAGTGCCGGTGCTCCGGATTGTCACACCGTCGTCAGCAATGCGTGTTCCAGCCTCTCCGCCGTCACCGCCTCTGCGTTCAGCCAGCGTGCGGACAGGAAATCAACAAAAACCCGGGCCGCCGGCCCCATGCGGCGCTGTGGGCGCACGCAGTACAGACCGGTTTCACGGCCGGTCCACTGCGGCAGAACCTGCACCAGGTCTCCGGCGGTAATGGCAGCGCTCATTGTCAGCGCGGAATGAAAAGCGATACCCATGCCGTCGATGCACAGGCGCCGTGCCGCATCAGCATTATCCACGTTGATGCGCCCTCCCGGTTGCAGCGTACGCTGCCCGTCCTGAGAAAATAAGCGCCATAGCCGCCCATCGTGGCTGGCAGCCGAGACAATACACTCATGGTGCGCCAGCTCATCAACGGTGGAGGGCGTCCCGTTTAAGGCCAGATAACCGGGCGAGGCGACCAGAATACGGCGGTTCTCCAGCAGCTTGTGTGCCACCAGTGAGGAGTCCTTCATCCGCCCGATGCGCAGGGCCAGCATCACCCCTTCCGCCACCAGATCCACATAGCCATCGTTGAGGCGTAAATCCAGCTGTATTTCCGGGAAGGCACGCAGGAATCCCGCCAGATGGGGCACCACATGGGTGTGACCAAACGCCACGGGTGCGCTGACCACCAGCCGGCCCTGCGGCTGGATCTGCTCATCACGCACCCGATCGGCGGCATCGCGCAGCTGGCCTAACGCCTGCTGGCACTCAGAGAAATAACGCTGCCCGGTTTCCGTCAGTGACATGGCGCGCGTGGTGCGGTTCAGCAGCGTGCTGCCCAGTTGCTCTTCCAGCATCCTGATAAAGCGGCTGACCGAAGAAGGCGTAATCGCCAGCGCCTCTGCCGCACGGGCAAAGCTGTTGTGTTCCACCACGCTGATAAAGGTCTGAACCAGGTGCAGAGGGGGTGATGGCATTATTGCTCTCAGTAAATGAATGAATCTTATTTCCGGCTATTATCAATCAAAATAAGCATGATTAGAATCGGTGTTTTTGGAGATCCTCTAATGACGTCGTCTTCCCGTTTTCACCAGCTTCACTTACAACCGGAGCCATTGCGCCTGCCCAATGCCTGGGATGCCGGCAGCGCCCGCCAGATCCAGAACCTGGGCGCGCAGGCTATTGCCACCACCAGCGCTGGCGTGGCCTGGTCACTGGGCTACCGCGACGGCAATCATCTGCCGGTGGCAGAGTATGTCGCCCGCGCCCGATCGATGGCCCGGGTAATTAACGTTCCACTCAGTGTCGATATCGAAGGTGGCTATGACGATCGTGCCCTGGCCGTAGCTGACACCGTGCTGCGCCTGATCGACGCAGGGGTGGAGGGGATTAATATTGAAGACGGCAGCGCCGATCCCCGGTTACTGTGCCGCAAGATCGAAGCGATCCGCGCCGCCAGCACGGGGGCAGGCGTGCCGCTGTATATTAATGTGCGAACCGACGTTTACGCCCGCAATCTGGTGCCGCCGCCGCAGAAAGTCAGCGAAGTGAAGGCCCGGGCGCAGGATTACCGCCAGGCAGGGGCTGATGGTCTGTTTGTGCTGGGACTGGTGGAGGCAGGAGAGATGCTGAGCATTGCGCAAAGCAGCGATCTGCTGCTCAACGTCAGCGTCTGGCCACAACTTCCGCCGCTGGCGTCGCTGGCAGCCTGCGGCGTGCGACGCATTAGCGCTGGCTCCTGGCTGCCACAGACGCTGTGGGCCAGCAACGAACAGCTGGTACGGGGCTTTTTATCGCAGGACGAGACAGCACCGCTGATGGCGACAGCCACACCCTATGCAGATATTAACGCGCTGTTTTAGTCTGACAACGGATACGGGCGGACCGCAACAGGCCCGCCCGGCCGGGAGATTATACGCGGAAGGTATCGGTCATCGCCTGCAGGCTGTGAACCTGCTCTGCCAGCGACTGTGACGCGGTAGAAGACTCTTCCACCAGCGCCGCATTGCTCTGCGTCACATTATCCATCTGGCTGACGGCGGTGCTGATCTGGGAAATGCCCAGCATCTGCTCGCCGGAGGCCAGGGCGATCTCATCCATTGACGTGGCAAGTTCACTCACCATGCTGACCACCGCCACAATGCTGCGTCCGGTGTTGTCCGCCACCGTCACGCCGTTCTCGACTTCGGCAACCGCTTCCGCGATCAGCGCCTTGATCTCACGGGCGGCGGTGGCGCTGCGCTGTGCAAGGATACGCACTTCACCCGCCACCACGGCAAACCCGCGCCCCTGCTCACCGGCACGCGCCGCTTCCACGGCCGCGTTCAGTGCCAGAATATTGGTCTGGAAAGCAATGCCTTCAATCACGCCGGTAATATCACGAATTTTACCCGAACTCTGCGCGATATCTTTCATCGTGCTGCCCATGGTCTGGACGTGCTTCTCACCTTCGCGGGCCAGCACCGCCGCACCGCGTGCGGACGAGGCCGTCTGCGTGGCGCTCTGGGAGTTATTTCTGATGGTGGCCGTCAGCTGCTCCATGCTCGCCGCCGTCTGCTGCAGGGCCGCCGCCTGCTGCTCCGTACGGGAAGAAAGCTCGGTGTTCCCCTGAGCAATCTCATCCGACGCCAGCGACACCGATGCCGCCGTCTCTTTGATCTGCGTGACCAGACTCCGCAGGCGCGTCTGCATCACATCGAGAGACGCCAGCAGGCTGGTGGTATCCTTTGCCCGCAGTTCGACCGGCGTATTGAGGTCGCCGTCCGCAATGGCAGAGGCCAGTCGCTGGGCCTGAACCGGTTCACCCCCTAACTGCCGCTTGATATGACGGGTAATCAAACCACTCATCAGCAGACCCAGCGCCACCGACGCCAGCGTCAGGACGACCAGCGTCACGAACACCCCGGACAGGCTCTCCTGTGACTGTACGGCCGTGCCTTTGGTCACGCGGCTCTGGTAATTGACCATGGCATCAATTGCCGTCAGGTAGGCATCCTGCGCTACCTTTAACGGCCCGGTGATCAGGGCCCGGGTGCCCGCCATATCGTTGCTACTTTTCAACTGTAACAGGCGGGTCATCGCCGCCACGAACGCCGGCTGCGTCTGCTCGATGCCTGCCAGCAGCGTCGAGGCTTCCTCCACTTCCTGCAGATTAATGCCTGGCAGCGATTTCGCCCCTTCCACCAGCTGGCGGAAGCGTGTGGTAATGGCCTGATTTCCGGACTGGGCCTGTTCAATCTGCGCCAGCATGTCAGGCGCAACGGCACCCTCTTCTGTCGCCAGTGCCCGCAGCATCAGCGTTGACTGTAGAGTGGCGTTATCCTTCACCGTCCGCAGTATCTGCAGGTCGTCCAGCCGGGCGCTGGTAAGTTTCTGCTGATCGTTGGCATCAGACAGTTTAATTCCCGCAAAAACGGAGACCAGTACGCCACCGGCGATGACCACCAGGAACGCCAGACTCAGCATCACGCTGAGTTTCATATTTTTTACTCTGAGCATGTTTTTACCTTACATCAGGGTCGGAATTTCATGCTCTCTGTCAATCGCATACGGGCATTCCGTAACAGCATAATTGCAGTCAGCATCAGTGTGTGTAAGTCAAAAAAATCATCAGGATCCTGTGAATCCGGCTCTGTTTTTTTGTTTCAGCCCATCAGGATCCGGATGCACAACGATAAAGCAGGCATTGTGATGTTGTTTAACAAACCGATCCTGTTATCGGCCGCGAGAGAGGAAAATTTAGTCAGTGGCGGCAGATCACCGCGCGGGGGAAGGCTGGCGCTAGCGTGGCGACGACGCCGCATTGCGCATCACCAGCAACAGCAACGCCATCAGGCAGGCGCTGGTCTGCAGGCCGCCGAGCGTGCTTACCGGGGCAAAGGTCAGTACCGACCCCAGCCAGGTCGCGAGGGCCGCAGCGGCCATCTGCAGAAAGCCAAACAGGGCGGAAGCCAGCCCCGCCTCCCGACCAAACGGGCCCATGGCCAGCGCCGTCCCCAGCGGGTTAGCCAGCCCCATCCCCAGAAGAAACAGCACCATCGAAAGCGCATACGCCCCAGGTCCGGGGTGGGCCGGTCCCCAAAAGAGCACCAGCCCCCCCAGGGCGGCGATAGCGATCCCGGCGGCAGCCACCCTGGCTGATCCAAAACGGCGGGCCAGTCGCGGCGCAGCCAGTCCCGCCGAGAAGACCACAAACACCGTCGAGGCAAAGAAGTATCCGGCCTGGAGCGGGGACAGCCCCATCCCGTTCATCAGAATGGCCGGAGCCGCAGCGAAAGCGGCGAACAGCCCGCTCATCAGCAGCGCCATCGACAACGCAGGCAGGATAAAACGCCGGTCTGTGAGCAGCCGGCAGTAGGCGCGGATCACCGTGCCGGCCAAATGCGGTGCGCGCCGGTCGGCGGGATGGGTTTCTCCCATCCCCCACCGGTAGCACACGGCAAGCACCACGGCGCTCAGCCCCACCAGCAGGAACATGGCCCGCCATCCGAACGCCAGCGTTAACAGGCTGCCCAGCAGGGGCGAAAAGCCCGGTGCGGCGGCCGTGGCAATCATCGTCAGCGAGAGCGCACGGGCGAGTGTGTCCCCCTCGTAAAGATCGCGGGCAATGGCCCGGGACAGAACCGACGTTGCGCAGACCCCCAGCGCCTGAATCACCCGGCCGGTAATCATCTGTGCCAGGCTGTCCGCACAGCCCGCCAGCACGCTGCCGGTGACAAATACCGCCAGCCCGCCCAGGACCAGTTTCTGCCGCCCGAAGCGATCCGCCAGCGGGCCCACCACCAGCTGGCCAAAGGCGAACGCGATAAAGAATGCCGACAGTGTCAACCCCAGCTCGCGGGTGGATACGCCCAGCGCCCTGCCCATCTCCGGGAAGGCCGGCAGGATAATATTCGTCGACAGCATGCCAATAGCGGCTAATCCTGCCAGTAGCGCAACGATCTTTCCCGTCAGGGGGCGGACGGCCCGGGACGGCTCAGGCGAACTCACGGTTGAACTCCTGCGGAGCGGACATGGCTGACGGCACGATCGGTGGCGGCGAAGGCCGCTTCATCCCGCGCCGGCGGCTGCCATCCGCCCCCGAGGGCGAGAAAGGCTGCTACGGCGGCGCGGGCTGATGCCGTTTGTGCCATCACAAGGCCATCCGACGCCTGAAGCCGGGTATCATCCGCCTGCAACACGTCAATCAGGCTGGCCGCACCGTTCTGCCAGGCAGCATACGAAGAGGCACGGGCCTGGGTCAGGGACGCCTCTCCCTGCGCCAGGATCCTCGCCTGCTGTTCCCGGTTGATCAGCGCGGAAAAGGCATTTTCAACCTCTTCTGTTGCGCGCAGCACCGACTGACGATAGGCCGCCAGCGCCTCAGCCTCCTGACCTCTGGCACGGTCAATGTCGGCATTGATACGGCCAAAATCAAACAGACGCCACTGCAGGCCAAGCCCCACTGACGACTGGCTGGCAGGGCCGCTGAACAGATGGCCGTCGGACACGGTGGTCGCACTGCCCAGTAAGGCGCTGAGGCTAAATTTGGGGTAATACTCCGCAATAGCGACCCCGATGCGCGCATTTGACGCCGCCAGACGACGCTCTGCCACAATCAGGTCAGGCCTGCGTCTCAGCAGATCGCCGGGGGTCCCTGTATCGCTCATCGACGGGATCGCTGGCAGCCCCACAGGCACCTCCAGCAGACGGCGCTGCGTGCCGGGCGGCGTGGCTAACATCACATCCAGCGCATTCATGGCCGTCTCCAGCCCGTTACGCAGAACCGGCAGCGTGGCGTCCACCTGCGACAGCGCCCCTTCCGTCTGGCGCACCTGATAATCTGCCGCGATGCCCTCGCGCTGGCGCAGTCTGACTTTTTCCAGCAGCATCCGCTGCGTTGCGGACTGCTGGCGGGCAATCTCAAGCCGCATCTGCAGGCCACGAACGGTAATATAGAGATCCGCCGTTTGTGCGGCGACGGCCAGTCGGGTTGCCACCACATCCGCCTGCGCAGCCTGATATTCCGCCAGCGCGGCCTGACGCTGACGCCGCTGCCCCCCCGCCAGGTCCAGCTCCCAGCTGGCTCCCAGGTTGGTTTCCCAGCGACTGCCGTAGCGGTCATAATCCGGAGTGGTACTGAGGACTCTCCCCAGCGGGGTTTCCGTCGATTCGCGGGCACGTCCAGCCTGGGCGCTGATATTGCCTGACGGCAGCAGTGCGGCAGTCGCCGCTCCCAGTCCGGCGCGCGTCTGAGCGACACGGGCGATCGCCTGCGTCAGATCGAGATTCTGCGCCAGGGCTTGCGAAATCAGGTGAGTCATCACAGGATCGTTAAATCCCTGCCACCAGACAGCCAGCGAGGTCGGCGGTAGTGCGGCGCGTTCGCCCGCAGAAGGCTGGCTCAGGTAACGCGCTTGTAATGGAACCCCGGGTCTGTGATAGTCCGGGCCAACGGCACAGCCAAACAGCAACGTGCTGCTCACAGCCACAACAAGGGAACGCAGGGAAGACATGGAGATTCCTTGGAAAACGCGTTAAGATAGTGACCAGATTACCAAATGGTCACTAGTTGTCAATCAGGCTCTACAAGCTAAGTGGTGAATATGACTGAAAATACCCCTCTGCCCCCGTCACGCGGGCCCTCCGAGCACAGCGTGCGCGACCAGATCGTCGAGGCGGCGACCGTACACTTCGGTCATTACGGTTACGAAAAAACCACCGTGTCCGATCTGGCCAAAGCCATCGGTTTTTCAAAAGCCTATATCTATAAGTTTTTCGACTCGAAACAGGCAATCGGTGAAGTGATCTGTGCCAACCGCCTGGCGATGATCATGGCGCGCGTCGACAGTGCCATCGCGGAGGCACCGACCGCCTCTGACAAGCTTCGCCGCCTGTTCCGCACGCTTTCCGACACCGGCAGAGAGCTGTTTTTCCACGATCGTAAACTGTATGACATTGCCGCCGTAGCGGCCCGCGATCGCTGGCCGTCAATCAAAGGACATGAAGAACATCTGCGACTGCTGATACAGGACATTTTGCATCAGGGCCGGGAGTCGGGTGAGTTCGAACGAAAGACCCCGCTCGACGAGGCCGCCAGTGCTATCTACCTGGTGATCCGCCCTTATATGAATCCGGTTCAGCTGCAATTTAATCTGGAAATTGCCGAGGAAGGGGCGGTTCAGCTGGCAGCGCTGATCCTGCGCAGCCTGGCTCCCTGAAAGTGACCATTGACATATTTGGTCACTAGTTACAGAATGCGGTTTCTGCTCTTTTCAAAAAGTAAGGGAACCCATGCTCCGGCTACGACCTGTTACCATTGCTGTCTGTCTGCTGCCCCTGACCCTGGCCGCCTGTGGCGATCCCCCTTCAGAGGCCGGGGATCCCCGCAATCAGCCTCCGCTGGTGCGGGTGGCCAGCGTGCAGGATGCCGCCGCATCTTCACGCACCTTTACCGGCGTTGTTGCCGCGCGTACACAAAGCGATCTGGGCTTCCGGGTATCAGGTAAGGTGCTGGAACGCCTTGTCGATAGCGGACAAAGCGTCAGCAAGGGGCAGCCGCTGATGCGCCTGGATCCCGTTGATCTCGGGCTGCAGGTTCGCGCTCAACAGGAGGCGGTGACCGCTGCCCGCGCCCGCGCTGTGCAGGCCACGGAAGACGAGCGTCGTTACCGGGGTCTGGTCTCCGCCGGGGCCATCTCGGCCTCGTCTTACAGCCAGATTAAGGCCACGGCAGAAGCGGCAAAGGCCGATCTGAACGCCGCCCAGGCACAGGCCGATGTATCGCGTAACGCCTCGACCTATGCCGTGCTGCGGGCCGATGCGGACGGCGTGGTGATGGAAACCCTGGCCGAACCCGGCCAGGTGGTCAGCGCCGGACAGGCCGTGGTGCGCGTGGCCCGGGCAGGACAACGCGAAGCCGTTGTGCAACTCCCTGAAACCTTGCGTCCTGCGCTTCACTCTATCGCCTGGGCCTCGCTGTACGGCAATAAAGATGCACCCGTCGCGGCCACCCTGCGGGTGCTGTCTGACTCTGCTGACAGCGTGACCCGCACCTATGAAGCCCGCTACGTTCTGCAGGACGCCCTTGCCCGCGCCCCGCTTGGCGCTACAGTGACGCTGCGCCTGCCACAAACCGCCGATGCCCGTCCGGGCGTGGAGGTGCCGATCGCCGCCGTGTACGACGCAGGCCAGGGGCCCGGCGTGTGGGTAGTGAAGGGCAAGCCGGCGACCGTCACCTGGCGCGCCGTACAGGTTATCAGCCTGAGTGATGATACCGCCCGCGTGACGGGGAAACTGGCGCGCGGTGAGCAGGTCGTGGCACTGGGTGCCCATCTGCTTCACAGCGGGGAAAAAGTACGCCTGGCCGTGCAAAATGTTCCGGGAGCCCAGCCATGAGTGCGCATCGCTTTAACCTCTCCGCCCTCGCGGTGCGTGAACGCTCCGTGACCCTGTTTCTGATCCTGCTGGTGGCCGTTGCAGGTATCCTGGCGTTCTTTCAGCTGGGACGGGCAGAAGACCCTCCGTTTACCGTCAAGCAGCTGACCGTCATTACCGCCTGGCCCGGCGCAACGGCGCAGGAAATGCAGGACCAGGTGGCTGACCCGTTAGAAAAACGCCTGCAGGAACTGAAATGGTATGACCGTACCGAGACCTATACCCGTCCGGGCATGGCATTCACCATGGTCTCCCTGCTCGACAGCACGCCACCCGGTGAGGTTCAGGAGTCCTTTTACCAGGCGCGCAAAAAGCTGAGTGACGAAAGCCAGAATCTGCCCGCCGGGGTGATCGGACCGATGGTCAACGACGAGTTTTCAGACGTGACCTTTGCCCTGTTCGCGCTGAAAGCCCGAGGTGAACCTCAGCGTCAGCTGGTGCGCGATGCCGAAGCGTTACGCCAGCGGATCCTGCATGTGCCGGGGGTGAAAAAGGTCAACATCATCGGTGAGCAGCCTGAACGTATATTTGTTTCCTTCTCTCATGACAGGCTGGCCACCCTGGGCGTAATGCCCCAGGATATTTTTAACGCCCTGAACGGTCAGAACCTGCTGACCCCTGCCGGTTCGATCGATACGCACGGTCCGCAGGTTTTCCTGCGTCTTGAAGGTGCGCTCGACAAGCTGGATAAGATCCGTAATACCCCAATCAGTGTGCAGGGCCGCACCCTCAAGCTGTCCGATGTTGCCACGGTGGAAAGAGGCTATGAAGATCCCGCCACCTTTATCGTGCGCAACAACGGTGAACAGGCGCTGCTGCTGGGTGTGATTATGCGCGACGGCTGGAACGGCCTCGATCTGGGCCAGGCGCT
Source organism: Erwinia sp. PME.40.26/001 (assembly GCF_055556675.1). NCBI lineage: Bacteria > Pseudomonadati > Pseudomonadota > Gammaproteobacteria > Enterobacterales > Erwiniaceae > Erwinia > Erwinia sp. PME.40.26/001. The sequence continues at coordinate 369,284 of NZ_JBVHNP010000002.1, read as the reverse complement.
GGACAAAGAGACCGCACAGATCAATGCCGGAATGCCGCTGGGAATGTCTCTGACCAAAGTCAGCGATCAGGCGGTAAACATCAGCTCGGCCGTCGACGAGTTTATGGTTAAATTCTTCGTCGCGCTGCTGGTGGTGATGGTGGTCTGTTTCGTCAGCATGGGCTGGCGCGTTGGCGTGGTGGTGGCAGCAGCGGTTCCCCTGACGCTGGCCGTGGTGTTTGTGGTGATGGCCGCCAGCGGAAAAAACTTTGACCGTATTACCCTGGGCTCGCTGATCCTGGCGCTGGGCCTGCTGGTGGATGACGCCATCATTGCCATTGAAATGATGGTGGTGAAAATGGAAGAGGGTTATGACCGCATCGCCGCCTCTGCCTATGCCTGGAGCCATACGGCTGCACCGATGCTCTCCGGGACGCTGGTGACCGCCATTGGCTTTATGCCCAATGGGTTTGCCCAGTCCACCGCAGGCGAGTACACCAGCAATATGTTCTGGATCGTCGGCATCGCCCTTATTGCCTCCTGGGTGGTGGCAGTGGTCTTTACCCCATACCTGGGGGTGAAACTGCTGCCGGCGATCAAGCCGGTGGCGGGTGGCCATGCGGCTATCTATAACACCCGTCATTACAACCGCTTCCGTACCCTGCTGGGCAAGGTGATTGCCCGCAAGTGGCTGGTGGCGATCACGGTTATCAGCCTGTTTGTCGCGGCGGTTATCGGTATGGGGCTGGTCAAGAAACAGTTTTTCCCGGCGTCCGACCGTCCGGAAGTCCTGATTGAAGTACAGATGCCTTACGGCACGTCGATAGAGCAGACCAGCGCGGCCAGTGCAAAGGTAGAGGCCTGGCTGCAAAAACAGAAAGAGACGCGCATTGTGACCGCCTATATCGGCCAGGGCGCGCCGCGTTTCTATCTGGCCATGGCCCCGGAGCTGCCCGATCCCTCCTTTGCCAAGATCGTCGTGCTGACCGACAGCCAGCAGGATCGCGATGCGCTGAAAAGCCGTCTGCGTCAGGCGGCAGCCGACGGCCTGGTGCCCGATGCCCGGGTCAGGGTCACGCAGCTGGTGTTCGGCCCCTACTCCCCGTTCCCGGTGGCCTGGCGCGTAATGGGTCCCGATCCCGCGGTGCTGCGTACCATCGCCGCGAAGGTTCAGGGCATCCTGCAGGCCAGCCCGCAGATGAGAACGGTCAACAGCGACTGGGGGCCGCGTACGCCTGTCCTGCACTTTGCGCTGGATCAGGACCGGCTACAGGCCGTAGGCCTGACCTCCAGCTCCGTGGCGCAGCAGTTGCAGTTCCTGCTTGCCGGCGTGCCCATTACGGCCGTGCGTGAAGATATTCGTTCCGTCCAGGTGGTGGGGCGTGCCGCTGGTGACATCCGGCTCGATCCCGCTAAGATTTCTGCGTTCACGCTGGTGGGTGCTGCCGGGCAGCGCATTCCCCTGTCCCAGGTGGGGGAAGTCAGCGTTGGAATGGAAGATCCCCTGCTGCGACGCCGCGATCGCACCCCGACGATCACCGTGCGGGGCGATATCGCCGACGGCCTGCAACCGCCGGATGTGTCGGTCGCGATTGGCCGGTCCCTGCAGCCGGTGGTGGATGCGCTTCCGCCGGGATACCGTATTGAGCAGGCCGGTTCGATTGAGGAGTCCGGCAAAGCCAGTCAGGCGATGCTGCCGCTGTTCCCCATCATGATTGCCATGACGCTGCTGATTATTATTCTGCAGGTGCGTTCAATGTCGGCGATGGCGATGGTATTCCTGACCGCCCCGCTGGGGCTGATTGGCGTGGTGCCCACGCTGCTGCTGTTCCAGCAGCCGTTTGGAATCAATGCGCTGGTCGGGCTGATCGCGCTGTCGGGCATTCTGATGCGTAACACGCTGATACTGATTGGGCAGATTCATCAGAACGAGCAGGAGGGACTGGAACCTTTCCAGGCGGTGGTGGAGGCCACGGTACAGCGCGCCCGTCCGGTGCTGCTGACCGCGCTGGCGGCGGTGCTGGCCTTTATTCCCCTGACGCACTCGGTGTTCTGGGGGACGCTGGCCTACACCCTGATTGGAGGAACCCTCGGGGGAACCGCAATGACACTGATCTTCCTGCCTGCGATGTACGCTATCTGGTTCCGCATCCGTCCGGTGACGGCGTCAGGCCAACGTACGCCTGCCGGGAGGTAAGCATAATGCGGCTGAACTCAGCGCACTACTGGCTGAGTTCAGCCGCAGCCCCGTTCTGCTGTCCGGCGCTGTTCCTGCGCGCGAACAGGCGGAAATCGCTGAGACTGAGCGGACGGGAAAAGTAGAACCCCTGAAAGGCCGTACAGCCAAATCCCTGCATCAACAGCCACTGCTCCGCTGTTTCAATACCTTCCGCCAGCACCTCCAACTTGAGTTCCAGCCCCATGCGGGCAATATTCATGGCAATGACCGCCCCTTTCGGCCCCTCCGTTGCGCCAGAGATAAAGCTGCGATCGATTTTGATCTGCTCCAGCGGCAGACGGCGCAGATAATTAAGCGAGGAAAAGCCGGTTCCAAAATCGTCGAGTGAGAAGCGGAATCCCGCCGCCGCCAGCGCATTCATCTTCGCGACCACCGTCTCAATATCCGAGGCAAACACGCTCTCTGTCAGCTCAAGCTTCACCCGTGACGGGACAACGGAACGCACATCCGCCAGGTGGATCAGGCGTTCGACAAAATCTGCTTTCATCAGGTGGTCAACGGTAATATTGACGGAGATGGTCAGATGGTCCATCGCCGGATCGCGCTGCCACGTCGCCAGCGCGCTCAGGGCGTTGTCGATCACCCAGTCCCCCACGGCGGGCATCAGCCCGGCTCGCTGGGCATCGGGAATAAACTCAGAGGGGGGCACCATTTCCTTGCCCGGCTCCTGCCAGCGCAGCAGCGCTTCGGCCCCGCTGATCTGCCCGGTAGCATTCAGCAGCGGCTGATAAAAAAGAACAAATTCATGGTTATACAGCGCATGCTGGATGGCCCTGATCTTCTCGCTGCGCCGGGAAAAATCCACATGCATGGCCGCAATACCGCCGCATAAAATGACCGTTGCCGACACGGCATTAATCAGCGGAAGACAGAGGTGCAGACGATAGGGGATCGGGCGCGCAAAGGGATAGATCATATCGGCACTGCTGAAAATAATAAACGCCAGCAGCGTCACGCCCATCAGCACCAGCTGCGCCAGCGTATGCCTGCGCTGATAGTTGATGTAGCCGACTAGGGCAATGGTCAGCAGGTAGAGATGCGTGGTTCTGGGGATACCCGTTTCAGGCACGTCATACAGCAGGCAGAACAGGACGGCATAAAGCAGATGGACCAGCTGCGCCAGCATCAGCCCGGTGGAGAAATAACCGCCCGCGGCAATGCGCCAGCTGAAAAACGCCGCCATACCCATGATTAACAGAGAGATCACCAGCGTCCACTGCTGCATGAAGGCAAACACGACCAGCCAGCCGGCGGTGACGACCAGGCCGCTAAGGAAGGCCATCCTGCAGATATACTCAAGATGTTCTTCATTAGGGATTTTCAGCACTCTTTTTCCCGGCATGGCGCAGCTCACTCCGTTCGCAATTGAAGGGTCCTGAATTTTATATTGATTCCCCCCATTCTGGTCAGGCCATTATTCCCTGGGTGGACAGACTAGCACCACACCTTTTTAGGGGGTTTCCAAATTCACCAGCAAAAAACAATAAAATTAAGCCATTGTTTTTTAATTAAATTAAATATAGAAAACCCGTTAAAAAACAGGTTTTAACAATTTTTTTGGAAAACGAATTCAGAAAAAAACAACCGCCAAAAGACGTCATAATGCACTTAAGTAAAATAAAAAATGTGCTGTGACCGCCACATTTCGTGGCTGCATAACCGCTCAGTGCCTGCCTGTCTGCGCCCCAGAGGCATCACCGAAGGTTAAAAAGATCGCCGCTTTGACGGCAAGAGGATGAAATAATCAGCCCGGCTGGCGGGCTGATTATTTCAGGCAAAAGCGGGCTTAATCATTTCCTGGCAAGGTAGATCTCTTCGAGGTGGAAATCACCGCCCTCATTGTAATAACTGTAAGAAGCGATAATCATATCTTCACCCCGGTAGTTCACGTAGTGCGGCTGCAGGAAGGCTTCGACCGGCAGAATTCGCTTAGTGGTTTTATCGGCGAGATCGGTTTTCCAGATACAGGCGTAGCCGCCCTCATTGTCAAAGTAGAATGAGGAATCACGCCCCCAGACATAGTTACGGTTGTAGCTGAAATCCGGGCCCTTTGCCGTGTCGGCCTGCGGCAGGAACACGTTCATACCGGCATCCGGCCGGTCATGCGGGAAGACGTACATCCCCTCATCAACCTCGCTGTTGCTGCGGTCAGCAGAGGCCAGACGCCACTGGCCATCAGGTGACGTCAGCCGGCTGTTGCACTCATTGCTTCCGCAGTACCCCACCCACTTGTTGATAGCAGGTTCACCGGCCGGGGGAGTTATCTCTTTGATCTCGCTGAGCTCTTTGTTGGAAACCTTCAGCGCATAGGCATGCGGCGTGGCAAAGTCGCTTTGGCTGTTCACCGTCACGCCCGGCGCGCGGTATTCTGCCACCGAGTAGCGGATATCGCCCTCGACCGTGTTGACGTTATCCAGCAGCGTCAGCACGAGGTTATAGCCCTCGTACACCGCCTGCACCTGCGGTTTCTCACCGTCTTTCAGACTGAGGAGAAATGCCCCTTTTTTGTCGTCTTTTTCAACATACAGTACGACAAACACTATCAGGTCGTTATTCACGATGCGGTAGGTCAGCGGGCTGAGATAATGCCCGCTGGTGCCCACGGTCAGATCGGTGACATCACTGGAGGTGATCAGCGGCCGGACGCGCCACGGCTCTTCGGTAATGGTGAAACCGGCTTCACTTTTTAATCCGGCAGCGACGGGTTTATCCAGTTTATCGCCCGGACGGGTAAAGACATCGCTAATCTTTTGATAAACTCCGGCACGCGACAGGGTTTTATTGCGCTCGATATAGCGCTGCTTGATACACTCCGCATCCACCCCACAGCGGTTTCTTTCTGCCAGCCATTTTCTCTGCTCACGCGACAGGCTGCCGACCGCAAAGCTGTTATCCATGGCTTTAACGAAATACCCATTGGTGACGTTATCCAGGCCGGAAAGATAGGGATCTTTGCAGATGGTTTGTTCCGTCTTGTTCAGACCGGTTAGCGAACAGTCGAAACCGGCGGCCAGCGCGTTCTGCGCCAGCATAGCCAGCCCAATCCCCAGACCGTATTTTAGCTTTATCATTCTTATTTCCTTACGCCCTTTCCATCATGTCATGCTGATTAGCAGGTGCTCAAATGTGTATTGTGGCGGGACAGAAGCCCGCCTGTCAGGCAGGAATAATCTACCGGAAAAAATAGCAAAAAGTACGACAAAGAAATGAAAGCGTACCGGCAGACTTACTCTGCCTCATCAAAAGTGATGGCCTGCCCACGTTCATCGATATGTTTCCGATCGCGACGGAAGGCCATTGACGCCCGCAGCCCGCCCAAAAGGGCGCCACGCTGGTAAATCTCATCCGCCCGTTCGCGCAGATACGCATCCTGCGGATTGATCGCGAGACCGCGGTCAACCCACACTTTTGCCAGATAGCGGTTGGCCACGCATCCCGTCCCGGTGAAAAAGGCATAAGCATAATAGGCCGCAGCATACTCCTGATTCTCCGCGCGTTCATCACGCCACAGTTCACCCAGGACCTCCGCCACCGCCAGCTTCCGATCCGCATAGCTGGCATACTCACTGAAAAGGAGGAGCCCTGCCAGCTCACGCGTGGCACGCTGCCAGACCTCCAGAGAGACGTTGGGCGCTTTCATCACCGTGAAAAACAGGTCGCGCGCACGCTGATACTGCTCTGCATTGACGATGTCATTTTCCCGGGCTATGACATAACCGAGATTGTACTGGCACACCACGCTGCCCGCCTCAGCCGCCCGCGCCAGCCAGTGCTGTGCCAGGGCTGGATCCTCATAGAGCGAAGCGTCGCGCCCGTAGCGCCGTGACAGGCTGCCGGAGTAAAGGTCATACAGACCGGCCATCGCCGATGCGTCTCCGGCCCCGGCGGCCGCATGATCGAGATAAATGCCTGCCTCCTCCGACACGGATTCAAACAGGTTCGCCGCAGCCTGGCCGATATCTAAGTCAGACGGCAGTGCCAGCCCCCGCGCGATCAGCTTTTCATGATCAAACTGCCCCGGTGCGATGCCGTAAAAACCGAAGCGACTTGCCAGACCCGCGACCAGCACCTCGTACTGGCTGTCACCCCACTGCTGACTGCGCTCAAGCCACAGCGGGCGCAGGCCAAAGCTGTCCTCAATACCGGCAAAATCCAGGCAGGCGAGTAAGGTGCTGAAGGCATCGCTGCTCCCCGGATCGGCAACAGGGTGATCCACCTGCCATGCCCGCACCAGCGCATCGTAAGCCCGCTGCATCGCTGGTTGATCCCAGCGCACCTCACCCTCTTCTTCCGTACGAGCATAGTGGCTAACGAAATTAGCGTAACTGCGCAGCACGGCAGCGTGCTGGCGTGGGGTCAGGTTGAGGGTGAGCAGTGCGTCATATTCCTGCAAACAAAACGCAATATGTTCGCGATCGTCAGCGTCCGGCAACAGGGCCACATAGCCAAGATAGTCCCAGGCCTGGGTCATCCGCAGGCCATTACGTTCGTTTTCAGTCAGCCCGCTGCACCAGTCGCTGTCGATAAACGCCGACATCTCCTGATGGCTCCCCCCCCAGCGAGGGTAAAGAAAATAGACCCATGAACTGAGGATAGCGAAGAGGTTCGGCCGCGCGGCCAGGGTTAACCGCAGCCAGTAGAGCTTACTGTTGTCCCGCTCCTGCTCACTGCGCAACGGTAATAAAGGGGGTAACGTCGCAGGGATGATCGCCAGTTCACTGCCGCCTTCATCACGCAGGCGCTGAACACCGGCGGCCCAGAGAGCCGGATCAATCTCCGCCTCGCGCTGCGAATAATCCCCCGGCGCGATGCCCGCCGCCAGCGCCGCCAGCCACTGCGGCTCACCCAGATAACAGCTCAGACGGAAGATACGGAACAGAGCAAAGGCAGGCTTCGGGTGCAAAGCAACGGCCTGAAGACAGGCTGCGATGCCCAAATCCCGCGCCAGTTCGGCCCCCATCCAACGATCACTGGAGACGTATTCACCGCCATCCTGGGTACGAATACGCCCGGCGGCCCGCTCCCAGTAGCATCCCAGCAGAAGGTGCGCATGATAAGACGCCGGGTAGCGTCTGACCCATGCCTGCAGAAGAGACAGTGTTTCGGTGGCAGGCTGGAGTGAATCGAAGAACACATCGATGCTCCACTCGTAGTCATAGGCTTCGCTGATGCCGTTCAACCAGGGCCGGGACTGCTGTTCCAGTAACGTCTCCAGGGCTTCAAATTGCTGACCGACAAACAGCGCGTGCAGGTGCGCGCGGCGGCTGAGGATCGCGTCCAGAGGTTCAAAATGCGTGGTCATAGTATGGCTTCTTCCTGAGTTTTCGTCCGCCAGTCCTGGCAGGCCACACGCGGCGAAAACGTGTCTGTGCTGATAAAGGGATGAAATAAGACAATGTATGAATATGTTGTTATATCAGTTAACAACGCAGGATTCAGAAAATAAATGGCCCTGAAATCCTCCCGTGATGGCTGCACTTCATCCCCGCCCGTCCCCACCCTGCGGCAGCGCTTATCCCGGCCTCCTTACAGTGAGACCCCAGTCACAAATTTTAATCCTCAGGTTAACGTGTAAAACCGCTTATACCACTCAACAACCGCTTACCCGCCCGATAACGCCACTCAACGAATTATCCCCCCTGGAGCCATTGAAATTCGCCACCATAGACCCGGTCTGAAAATGTGACAAACCGACTCATTATCATTTGATAAAAAACCAGGTCCCCTATGAATAAAAATAAACTATTCAAACACATACCCTGGATGATCCTTGGGATTATCGGCGCGTGCTGTCTGGCCGTCGTCGCGCTGCGGCGCGGTGAACATATCAGTGCGCTGTGGATTGTGGTTGCCAGCGTCTCGGTCTACCTGGTCGCCTACCGTTACTACAGCCTCTACATTGCGCAAAAAGTGATGCGGCTGGACCCGACCCGCGCCACCCCGGCGGTGATCAATAACGACGGTCTGAACTACGTACCAACCAATCGTAACGTGCTGTTTGGTCACCACTTTGCTGCCATTGCCGGGGCTGGTCCACTGGTCGGCCCGGTACTGGCGGCGCAGATGGGCTACCTGCCCGGCGTGCTGTGGCTGCTGGCCGGTGTGGTGCTGGCAGGGGCGGTACAGGACTTTATGGTGCTGTTTATCTCCCAGCGGCGTAACGGGGCGTCACTCGGTGAGATGATCAAAAATGAGATGGGCCCGGTGCCCGGCACCATCGCCCTGTTCGGCTGCTTCCTGATCATGATTATTATCCTGGCGGTGCTGGCGCTGATCGTGGTGAAGGCACTGGCTGAGAGCCCGTGGGGCGTATTTACCGTCTGCTCGACGGTGCCGATTGCGCTGTTTATGGGTATCTACATGCGCTTTATCCGCCCCGGACGGGTGGGTGAGATTTCGGTTATCGGCGTGATACTGCTGATCGCTGCTATTTACTTCGGCGGCGTGATTGCCCACGACCCTTACTGGGGCCCGGCGCTGACCTTCAAAGACACCACGATTACCTATACCCTGATCGGCTACGCGTTTGTTTCCGCCCTGCTGCCGGTGTGGCTGATCCTGGCCCCGCGTGACTATCTGGCCACTTTCCTGAAAATCGGCGTCATCGTCGGTCTGGCCATCGGGATTGTCATCCTCAACCCTGAACTGAAAATGCCGGCGCTGACGCAGTATATCGACGGCACCGGCCCGCTGTGGAAAGGGGCGCTCTTCCCGTTCCTGTTTATTACCATCGCCTGCGGCGCAGTCTCGGGTTTCCACGCGCTGATCGCCTCCGGCACCACGCCGAAGCTGCTGGCCTGTGAAACCGATGCCCGCTTTATCGGCTACGGCGCGATGCTGATGGAGTCCTTTGTCGCCGTGATGGCGCTGGTGGCCGCATCGATTATCGAACCCGGCCTCTACTTTGCCATGAACACACCACCGGCGGGCCTTGGCATCGTGATGCCGAACCTGCATGAGCTGGGAGGCGCTAACGCCCCGCTGATCATGGCGCAGCTGCAGGACGTGACCGCCCAGGCGGCCGCTACCGTCAGCTCGTGGGGCTTTGTCATCTCCCCGGAAGCGATCCTGCAAACGGCGAAGGATATCGGTGAACCGTCGGTGCTGAACCGTGCGGGGGGCGCACCAACGCTGGCCGTCGGGATTGCCCATGTGTTCGACAAAATTATGCCGATAGCCGATATGGGGTTCTGGTATCACTTCGGTATTCTGTTTGAAGCGCTGTTTATCCTGACCGCTCTGGATGCGGGTACCCGCTCCGGCCGCTTTATGCTGCAGGATCTGCTGGGTAACTTTGTGCCGTTCCTGAAAAAAACCGACTCGCTGCTGGCGGGCGTCGTGGGTACCGCTGGCTGCGTCGGGCTGTGGGGTTATCTGCTTTATCAGGGCGTAGTTGACCCGCTGGGCGGCGTGAAAAGCCTGTGGCCGCTGTTCGGGATTTCTAACCAGATGCTGGCCGCCGTCGCCCTGGTGCTGGCAAGCGTGGTGCTGATTAAGATGAAGCGGACGAAGTACATCTGGGTGACCATGCTGCCAGCCATCTGGCTGCTGATCTGTACCACCTGGGCGCTGGGTCTTAAGCTGTTCAGCAACAACCCGCAGATGGAAGGTTTCTTCTACATGGCCCGCGAGTACAAAGCCAAAGCCGCTGCCGGGGGAGCCGATCTGACGGCACAGCAGGTGAGCAATATGAATCATATTGTGATCAACAACTACACAAATGCCGGTCTGAGTATCCTGTTCCTCGTGGTGGTGTACAGTATTATCTTCTACGGCATTAAAGCCTGGCTGAAAGCACGCCAGGCCGATGGTCCGACGGATACTGAAACCCCGTATGTGGCCGTGCCGAAGGAAGGGGTGAAAATCGCTTCCGGCCACTGACACTGATCCGCGTTAACACGGCCCCGCTGCGGCGGGGCTCGTCGTTGGGAGTACCTGATGTTTGATAATCTGAACAGCGCGAAAAAATATCTCGGGCAGGCTGCGCGTATGCTGGTCGGCATTCCTGATTACGACACCTATGTCGAACATATGCAGAATAATCACCCGGATAAGCCGGTGATGACTTATAAAGAGTTCTTCCGCGAGCGCCAGCAGGCACGTTATGGCGGAGATGGAAAAGGCGGAATGCGCTGCTGTTGATAAGGAAAAAATGATGACACCTGTTGCTGTTACGGTACTGACCGGCTTTCTTGGCGCGGGCAAAACCACGCTGTTGCGCCATATTTTGCATGAACAGCAGGACTACAAAATTGCGGTCATTGAGAATGAATTTGGTGCCGTCGCCGTCGATGACCAGCTGCTGGGTGACAGCAGCGCCCAGATCACCACGCTGACGAATGGCTGCATCTGCTGCACCCGATCCGGCGAGCTGGAAGAGGCGCTGCTCGACCTGCTTGCGCGTCGCGACAGCGGCGAACTGACCTTTGACCGCTTAATCATAGAATGTACTGGTATGGCCGACCCCGGCCCGATCATTCAGACCTTCTTCTCTCATGACATCCTCTGCGAGCGCTATCTGCTGGATGGGGTAATTGCCCTGGTGGATGCAGTCCATGCCGGGCAGCAGATGGATCAGTTCACGCTTGCTCAGTCGCAGGTGGGCTATGCTGACCGGATCCTGCTGACCAAAACCGATGTCTGCGGAACGCCCCCGGCCCTGCTGGAGCGTTTACAGCGCATCAATGCCCGTGCGCCGATCCACCCGGTGATCCACGGCAAGATTGACCTGGCGCAGCTCTTTGATACCCGGGGCTTTATGCTGGAAGAGACCATTGTGACGCCAAAACCGCGTTTCCAGTTTATTGCGCCGCAGGAAAACGCCATCACCTCGGTGGTAGTGGAGCTGGATTATCCGCTGGCGCTGGAGGCGGTGTCTGCCGTCATGGAAGGGCTGCTGGCCGGGTTTGCCGACAGGCTGCTGCGCTATAAGGGAATGCTGTGGATTGCCGGCCATCCCTGCCGCCTGCTGTTCCAGGGCGTGCAGCGCCTGTACAGTGCCGACTGGGATCGCGAGTGGCAGGCGGATGAACAGCCTGCCAGCACGCTGGTGTTTATCGGCATTCAGCTGCCGGAAGCGGAGATCCGCGCAGCCTTTGCCGGACTGAAATCCTAGCCTACAGCCCGACGGTCTCCTTCAGGCTTTTCAGATAGCGCCGGCTCACCGGCACGGTGTGGCCGCCGCTGAGTAGCAGCTCGGCCTGACCGTTATCCTCCAGGCGGATCTCCTTCAGATGCGCCATATTCACCAGAAACTGACGGTGGCAGCGCACCAGCGGCGTGCGGTTTTCCAGCGTACGTAACGTCAGCTCGGTAAAGCCCTCTTTTCCCTGCTGGCTGGTGACATACACCCCGCTCAGGCGACTGCTGACGAACACCACCTCTTCCATCTGCAGCAGCCAGATACGGCTCAGGCCGCTGCAGGGTATACATTTCAGATCCTGCTGGCTGTCCGGTAGCACCGAGACATCCTGTCCGTGGCGATCGTGACGCAGGCGCATCAACGTTTTGTTCAGTCGCGTGGCCTCCACCGGTTTCAGCAGGTAGTCAAAGGCGTGTTCTTCAAACGCCTGCACGGCGAACTCATCAAAGGCGGTGAGAAACACGATCCACGGGCGTTCCTCCGGGTCGAGCATACTGACCATTTCCAGGCCGCTGATGCGCGGCATCTGAATATCGAGAAACAGGACGTCAGGGTGCAGCTTATGCACCATGCCGATGGCCTCAACGGCATTGCCACACTCACCCACGATCTCGATATCCGCTTCTTTCTGCAGCAAAACACGCAGGTTTTCACGTGCCAGCGGTTCATCATCGACAATCAATACGCTAATCATACTGTTTCCTCCAACGGCAACCGCAGAGTGATGCGGGTGAGGCAATCCTTCTCACAGGTGACGGTGATGCCGTAAGCATCGCCATACCGCGCGCGCAAACGTTTATCCACCAGACTCATTCCCAGCCCACCGCTGCTCTCTTTGGGCTGGTACAGCCCGGCGTTATCTTCAATATCCAGCACCAGATGCTCCCCGTCGCGGCTGGCCTGAAGGGTGATTTCCCCCCGGCCCAGCAACTGCGAAGTGCCGTGCTTAATGGCATTTTCCACAATCGGTTGCAGAGTAAACGCCGGAAGCCGGTAGTACGCCAGCGCCTCCGGCACCCGCAGCCGGATGCTCAGCCGCGACTGAAAACGAGCCTGTTCGATCTGCAGGTAGGCGTTAACGTGCTCAATCTCATTCGCCAGGGTCACTATCTCCGAAGGCCGCTTCAGATTTTTGCGGAAAAAGGTGGAGAGATAGTGCACCAGCTGCCCGGCTTTTTCGCTGTCCTGACGGATCACCGCCATCAGCGTATTCAGGGCGTTAAACAGGAAATGCGGGTTCACCTGGGCGTGCAGCAGTTTGATTTCCGACTGAGCCAGCAGCGCCTTCTGGCGCTCATACTGCCCGGCCAGAATCTGCGCGGAGAGCAGCTGCGCAATCCCTTCGCCCAGCGTACGGTTAATCGAGCTGAAAAGCCGGTTACGTGCCTCGTAGAGTTTTATCGTGCCGATCACCCGCTGATTTTCCCCCCTGAGCGGGATCACCAGCGTCGAGCCCAGCTTGCAGTTCGGGTGCAGGGAACAGCGGTAAGGCACTTCATTACCGTCGGCATACACCACCTCCCCGCTGTCGATGGCGCGCCAGGTACAGGAAGAGGAGATGGGTTTGCCCGGCAGGTGGTGATCGTCACCGGTGCCGGTAAACGCCAGTAACCGTTCGCGATCGGTAATCGCCACCGCACCGATATCCAGCTCCTGATAAAGCACCTGCGCCACCTTCATGCTGTTCTCTTCGTTAAACCCCTGGCGCAGTATGCCTTCAGTAGACGCCGCCACCTTCAGCGCGGTGGTGGAAAATGCCGTGGTGTATTTCTCAAACATCGCCCGCTTATCCAGCAGGATGCGCATAAACATGGCGGCCCCGAGGGTATTCGTCACCATCATCGGGGCCGCAATGTTCTGCACCAGATGCAGCGCATCCTGAAACGGGCGGGCAATCAGCAGAATGATCGCCATCTGTACCAGTTCAGCCACAAAGGTAATGCCCCCCGCCGTCAGCGGACTGAAGACTTTATCGCTGCGGCCGCGTTTGATCAGAATGCTGTGCATCAGGCCGCCCAGCAGCCCTTCGGCAATGGTAGAAACCATACAGCTGAGGGCGGTCATTCCCCCCAGTGAATAGCGATGCAGCCCCCCGGTCAGGCCAACTAATCCGCCGACCACCGGCCCACCCAGCAGCCCACCCATCACCGCACCGATGGCGCGCGTATTGGCAATGGAGTCTTCAATATGCAGGCCAAAGTAGGTACCCATGATGCAGAAAATAGAGAAGGTGATGTAGCACAGCAGCTTATGCGGCAGGCGCACGGTCACCTGCATCAGAGGGATAAACAGACGGGTTTTACTCATCAGCCAGGCAATAACCAGAAACACACACATCTGCTGTAACAGTAGTAAAATCAACGTAAATTCGTACATATCCTGCAATCCGCATTCTCCCGTGCGTGCAACATACACCGGGCAGGGTGTTCTTTCCCAACCTCAATCCCTGAAATGCGAGCTGGTACAGAGTTTTTTTAGTGACAAAACGTCAGGAAAGGCAGCGGTACGCCCCTTCCCTGACGCATTAACCGGCGGTCGGACTGAACGGCTGGATCACCGGATTACCGACGCGATCGCGCAGGATCTCAACGTCGACGCCGTAGGTGGTGGCGATCAGTTCAGCGGTGACCACATCGCGCGGTTTACCGACAGCCTGAATTTTCCCCTGTGCCACCACCAGCAGGTTATCGGCATACTGGCAGGCCAGATTCAGGTCATGCAGCACAATCACCGTGACCCAGCCACGGGCGCGGGTTTCCCGCCGGACGAGGTCGAGGAGCGCCAGCTGATGCTTCACATCAAGGGCGCTGACCGGCTCATCCAGCAGCATCACCTGTGGTTCCCGCATCATCACCTGCGCAAACAGCGCCATCTGACGTTGACCGCCGCTTAACGAGGCGATATCGCGCCCGGCAAGGTGGGCGATACCCGCCTGCTCCAGCCGCTGCATCGCCGCTTCCAACGTCTCATCATCGATATGCAGCGACAACCTGCCCAGCCGTCCCAGCACCACCACTTCCAGCACCGTCAGACCAATATCGGCGCTGCTGTCCTGCGGAAGGTAGGCAAACAGCTCACGCCAGGCGTTGAGCGAACGGCCCGACGGCTTTCCCGCCACCAGCCGCTGGCCGGCACAAAAAATCTGGCCGGAAGCCAGCGCCAGTTCACCAAACAGGGCGTTCAGCAGCGTGGTTTTACCGGTGCCGTTCGGGCCGATCATCACGTGGATTTTACCGCCCTCCAGCCCGGCGCTGACGTCGTCGATGACCGCTCGCCCCTGACGACAGACAGAGACCCTATCAAGCTGGATCACAGCGCACTCCTTCGCGGGGAAAATATCAGCCAGAGCAGGAACGGCACGCCGACAATGGCAGTGACAATCCCCACCGGAAACAGCGCACCGGGCACGATGGATTTTGACAGCACCGAGGCGGCAGACAGCATCAGCGCACCGCTCAGGAGCGACATCGGCAGAGAAAAGCGCTGATCTTCCCCCACCAGCATGCGGGCAATATGCGGAGCGACCAGCCCGATAAAGCCGATGACGCCAACAAAACTGGTGGCAGTCGCGGTCATCACCGCGACAATCACCAGCACCTTCATCCGCAGACGCCGTACGTTAACCCCCAGACTGAGCGCACGCATTTCCCCCATCCGCAGCGCGGCCAGCTTCCACGCGTCCGCCATCAGCAGCAGGCAACACACCAGCGTCACCCCTGCCGTCAGGGCCAGCGTCGGCCAGGTGGCTTTGGTCAGGCTGCCAAACAGCCAGAATAAAATCTGCTGCGACAGTTCCGGGGCGGAGAGAAACTGGATCAACGACAGCATCGACTGGAACAGAAACAGCAGAGCAATGCCGCCGAGAATAATGGTTTCCGTACGCACCCGCCGCAGGGAAGCCAGCATAAACAGGAACAACGCCGCCAGCATGGAGAAAAGAAATGCCCCCACCGGCACGGCGATCATCGGATGAAGCCCGAAGCCGCCAGACGCCAGGCTTAACGCTGCACCGAACCCGGCCGCTGCGGCCATCCCCAGCGTGTAGGGGCTGGCCATCGGGTTATTCAGCAGGGTCTGCATCTGCGCTCCCCCGGCACCCAGCGCCGCGCCTACCACCAGCGCCATCAGCGCCATCGGCAGGCGAAACTCACGCACGATAGCATCGGTCATCGACGCACGTTCGCCGATCCCGGTCAGTGAACGGATCACCTCTGACGGGGCCAGCATCGAGGGCCCGGTCGCAATATCCAGCACCAGGCAAACGGCAGTAAGCAGAACAAAGAGAAAGACATAGCGCCAGCGTTTTCCTTCACGCAGGCGGTGTGCCGCAATGGCGACACGGTGGTCGGGAGGTGTGTTCATTTAGCGGTCCTGGGTATCACGCGGAAAAGCCGAACCGGCGGGACTGACCTCTTTCCGGTCAGCCCACAGGGGGATCAACTCACTCTTTCACACTGACCACAAACGTCCCTTCCGGGGTGACCGGCAGGTATTTTTTATAGAAGTTCATGTAGTTACCCAGCGGATCGAGATCCGTAAACAGGTCCGGGTAGAGCTGCTTCGCCATGTACTGCACCATCGCGAAGTCTGACAGCGTCCGCGATGCGCCCTGATAGACCCCGAACACTTTACCGTTTTTCACCGCCGGTAATTCATTCCAGCCCGGGCGCTGCATAAAGCCTTTCAGCTTCGCACGGGCTTCTTCCACCTTCACGCCCTGGCCCATCGGAAGGGCGTTCGGGTTTTTATTGTTTTCACGCCCGGAAATAAAGACAGCATCGGGCTTTGAAGCCAGCACCTGCTCAGGATTCAGCGGCCCCCACCACTCGACGAAAGGCGTGGCGATGTTATTGCCGCCCGCTGCTGTCGCCATTGCGCCCCACATATTTTTACCGTAGGTAAAGGAGTACTCTTCCGGCCCTTTATTACCAAACTCCACGTAGACTTTTGGCTGAGGTTTGCCCGCCGCGGCAATGCGGTCGGCGACCTGCTTCAGCGCACCGGCATACAGTGCTGCCATTTCACTGGCGCGGGCTTCCTGCCCGGTCAGCGTTCCCAGTACACGCGTTGAAGCGACGTGCCGCTCAACGGTCTGGGCGTTGTAGTCAATGACCACCACCGGAATACCCTGTTTTTCGATGCGCTGCACGTCCTGGCCCAGCGCCTGGAACTGCCAGTCGGCAAGGATCACCAGGTCCGGGTTCAGACTGAGCACTTTTTCCACCGAGAAACTCTGTGCTTCCACCTCCCCCACGTCCGGGATAGTTTTCAGCGAGGGACGGTGCGCCACGTGCATGTTCCAGTTGGCCGGCACCCAGCCCTCCCAGGCCTCACGGGAGATGCCTGCCACGGCGTCATAAGCTTTCTCCCCGCCCACCGCCATATAATCTTCAAAGTAAAAGCCCAGCACCACGCGTTTTGCGGGCAGGTCAACGCTGACTTCCCGGCCGATCACGTCGGTCAGGGTCTGAACCTTAGCCAAAACGGAGGGAGTGAAGGCCAGTACAGCAAAAGAGAGCGCGCAGAGCAGCGCACGTGGAGCAAACACAGAGTTGGTCATGGATGAAGGTTCCCGGTAAAAAACTAAAGGCAAATAAAAATGATTATCAGTTAGATTTGACACGGTTTTTTACACAATTTAACCATTTCCTGCAACTTATTTAACCGCTACATTATTTCTCAACGAAACGGATGACCTCAGAAAGACCTCAATGATGAAATTTTCCATTAAACAGATTGCCGCCCAGGCGGGCGTCAGCAAAGCCACAGTGGACCGGGCCCTTCACCAGCGCGGCGCAGTTCATGCCCGGACTGAACGCCGCATCGCCCAGGCCATCAGCGACCTTGAACAGCAGCATCGTTTGAGCCTGGCCAGCGGCAGAACGCTGCCTGTAGATGTCATCATGCACACCCCCGCCCGCTTCAGTCAGCTGGTCGCGACGGCGCTGATGGAGGCGTTAAGCAGCTTTGCCCCCTTCCGGCTTACCCTGCGCCTGCATATTTTTGAAGAGATCGCGGCAGAGCAGATCGCCCGGCTGATGCTGCGCTGCGCCAGCGACAGTTATGGCATCGTGCTGAAGGCAGAAAGCAGCCCTGCCCTGACGGAGGCCATCGGGGAGTTGCTGAAACAGCGCGTACCGGTGGTGACGCTGGTGACCGACCTGCCTGACAGCCAGCGTATTCGCTACGTCGGTATGGATAATTACGCCGCCGGACAAACCGCCGCCTGGTTGATGTCACACCTGCTGGCACTGCACCGGCCTGAAGTGGCCGTGGTGACCGGCAGCCCGCATTTTCTGGGGGAAGAGGCGCGTGCAGACGGCTTTTGTGCGGCCATGTCCACGATGGCACCCGCGCTGAAAATGCGCCGCATTCGCGCAGGCTATGGCATTGATGCCCCCACCTACAGTGCGGTGTCACAACAGCTGGAGGCGCATCCCCTGCTGGGCGCGATCTACTGTGCAGGCGGGGGCAATACGGCGATCCTGCGCGCCTTTTCCGACGCAGGGCGGTCGCTAAAGGCGTACCTTGGCCACGATCTTGATCGGGAAAATCGCCAGTTGCTCAGTGACGGCAGGCTGGATGCGATCATCCACCACGACCTTGCGCAGGACGCAAGGCGCATTTTTCACAGCATTCTGGCCTTCCACGGGTTTATGACGCCACCGGACGATCCGGCACCATTTTCCCAGGTCAGCATCATCACGCCTTATAACCTGTAAGCAGTGACAGTCACTGCTTTTTCTTGCTAATGCAGCGTAAAGAATTGCAAATCAGCCAGAAAAACCGCTGATAATCGGGTAAAAGAGAGGCGTGTACCACTACTGAGGACAATTTTCTTTCCGCACCGACGAGAAGCAACAACGCGGATAAGTTGTAAATATTATGGATAATATTGGCAAGACCTGGCAAAAACGCTCTTCCCTGCACGCTTCTGCTTATTCCCTTTCCGGCGAACAACACTGGCGCACCGCGCTTTAGTCCCCTTCCACATTTTATTTGTCTGAGACTTATTGCCGTCTGAAATCGCTTCAGGCTGGCGCGTAGACGTATTATCTGGAAGAAAAAATCATGTTTTACTGGATGTTACTGGCCCTGGCGATCGCACTTGAGATCACCGGTACGCTATTGATGAAGTGGTCAAACGTCAGCGACAATCAGCTGGGCTATTTCCTGATGCTGATGATGATCGCCCTCTCCTATATTGCACTCTCTGTTTCCATTAAAAAAATTGCCCTCGGCGTTGCCTATGCGATGTGGGAAGGCATTGGCATTGTGTTGATTACGCTGTTCAGCGTGCTGCTGTTTGACGAGTCCGTTTCGCTGGCAAAAGCGATTGGCCTGGCCACGCTGGTGGCGGGGATTGCCCTGATTAAGTCCGGCACCCGCAGCAGGAGGCCACATGCAGCCGTTTGAGTGGATCCACGCCGCCTGGCTGTGCGCGGCAACGCTGCTGGAGATTGCCGCCAATATCTTTCTTAAGCTGTCAGACGGCTTTCAGCGTAAAACCTACGGTCTGCTGTCGCTGCTGGCGGTGCTGGCCGCGTTCAGCGCCCTGTCCCAGGCGGTGAAGGGTATCGATCTGTCCGTCGCCTATGCCTTGTGGGGTGGGTTCGGCCTGGTCGCCACTATCGCCGCAGGCTGGATCCTGTTCGGCCAGCGTCTGGATCGTAAAGGCTGGCTGGGGGTACTCCTGCTGCTCGCCGGTATGGCGATCATTAAGCTTTCCTGAGTGCCCCGTCGCAGGCGATGACCGTCGCCTGTGACGCCATCTCCTGACAACAATAGTCGGTGCGCATTAACGCTCCGACCTGTAAAGTCACAGGCGGGAATGATGACTCGCAGGGAGCGCACCATGACACAAAACAAAGCCACGCTGACCGGACTGATTGCTATCGTGCTGTGGAGCACCATTGTCGGGCTGATACGCGCCGTCAGTGAAGGACTGGGCGCAGTAGGCGGGGCAGCGATGATCTACTCACTCAGCGCGCTGCTGCTGCTGACGGTGGGCTTTCCGGATGTTAAAAAATTCCCCCGGGCTTATCTGATAACCGGCAGCCTGCTGTTTGTCTGCTACGAACTCTGCCTGTCGCTGTCGCTGGGCTTTGCCACTAGCCGCACGCAGGCGATAGAGGTTGGTATGGTCAACTATTTGTGGCCCGCGATGACCGTGGTGCTCTCGGTACTGGCCACCCGGCAGAAATGCAGCCTGCTGCTGCTCCCGGGCCTGGTGCTATCGGTCGCCGGTATTGCCCGGGTGCTGGCAGGCGACAATGCCTTTTCCCTGATGGCGATCGGCCATCATATCGCGGCCAACCCGCTCAGCTACGGTCTGGCCTTCAGCGGTGCGGTGATCTGGTCGGTTTACTGCGTGGTCACCCGCCAGATCGCCCAGGGCAGTAACGGCATTACGCTGTTCTTTATCCTCACCGCACTGGCGCTGTGGGTGAAATTTTTTGCCGGGCCGCAGCCGGAAATGATCTTCACTGTGCGGGTCGTGGTCAGCCTGGGGCTGGCGGCGATGGCGATGGGTTTTGGCTATGCCGCCTGGAACACCGGCATTCTGCACGGCAACGTGACGATACTGGCGGCCGCCTCTTATTTTATCCCCGTTATTTCTGCGCTGCTTGCGGCCTGTCTGCTCAACGCCAGCCTGTCGATCAACTTCTGGCAGGGTGCTGGCATGGTCAGCCTGGGATCGCTGCTCTGCTGGTGGTCAACGCGCGTATCCTCACCGAACACCGCCACATCCGCACCTTAGACCGTCGGCGACTGGCTAGCGGTAATACATCGCAATACGCTGGCCGTTGACCTGCTCAACGGTCACCGGCAGATCGAAGATCTGCTCAATCACCTCTGGCACCATCACCTGCTCTGGCGTACCGCGGAATACCACCTGTCCGTCCTTCATGGCCAGGATATGGTCTGAATACGCCGAGGCAAAGTTAATATCGTGGATCACCAGCACAATGGATTTATCTAACTGATCGGCGGCGCGTCTCAATTGCTTCATCATCGCCACGCTGTGCTTCATATCCAGATTGTTCAGCGGCTCATCCAGCAGCACATACTGAGTATCCTGACACAGCACCATTGCCACAAACGCGCGCTGACGCTGCCCGCCGGACAGTTCATCCAGGTAGCGGTTGCGCAACGGCATCAGCTCCAGAAACGTCAGCGACTGCTCAATATGCTGACGATCCTGTTCCGTCAGGCGGCCTTTGCTGTAGGGATAGCGGCCAAAGCTCACCAGGTCCCACACCGTCAGGCGGCTGGTAAAGTGATTCTCCTGGCGCAGCACCGACAACACTTTTGCCAGTTTTTCACTGTTAGCCTCACTGACGTCCAGCGCATCAACCTTCACTTCACCGCTGTCTGCTTTTAACAGGCGGCTGATCACCGACAGCAACGTGGATTTCCCCGCGCCGTTCGGCCCGATAATCGAGGTAATACCCGACGATGGCAGCGTTTCACAGATATCCTGCAGTACCGGCTGGTTATCATAGTCTTTGCTAACGTGCTTAATTTCGATCACTTCGCGCCCTTTCTCAGCAGTAACCAGATGAACAATGCGCCGCCGCTGAACTCAATCACCACCGACAGAGTACCGGCCATATTCAGCAGCCGTTCGAGGATAAGCTGGCCGCCCACCAGCGTAATCATGCCGATCAGTACGCAGCCGGGCAGCAGGTAGCCGTGACGCCACGAGCCAATCAGCGGATAAGCGAGGTTAACGATCAGCAGACCGAGGAACATCATCGGCCCAACCAGCGCGGTCGATATCGCCACCAGCAGCGAAATCAGCAGCAGCAGGCCGGTTACGTGCCGCTGCCAGGCAATGCCGAGCGCAATGGCGCTGTCCGGCCCCAGCGCCATCACATCCAGACGGTGACGCAGCCGCCACACCACCAGCGTCACCAGCGCCATCACCAGCGCCGATATCAGCAGCACATCACCGTCGGCGCGGGTAAAGGTGGCAAAAATACGGCTCTGCAGCACAGCAAACTCGCCGGGTTCCATCAGCCGCTGCATCAGCCCGGAAATGCTGCGGAACAGCGTGCCGCACACCAGACCAATCAGCAGCACCCGGTGCAGATCCAGCCCGGCTCCGCCAAGCAGCCAGCGGTACAGCAGCGTGGCAAACAGCACCAGCAGCGTACTTTCCGCCACAAACCGCCCCACGCTGCCCAGCATACTCAGCCCGCCGACATCCAGCGTGAAGATCAGTAGCGTCTGCATCAGCACAAACAGCGACTCCAGCCCCATCACCGACGGGGTCAGAATGCGGTTACGGGTCAGGGTCTGGAACAACAGCGTACTGATACCGGAAGCAAAGCCGACCAGCACCATAGTGGCAAGGATCTGCCCGCGATGCCGCAGGATGTAGGCGATATTCCCGTGCAGATCGAGGGTCATAAACAGCGCCATCAGCGCCAGCAGCAGCCCGGCAAGCAGCAGCAGACGCTGTCCCGGCGACAGTGTCAGGTCAGTGCGCATGGCGTTTCGACCTCACAATCAGCACCAGGAAGATCGCCGCCCCCAGCACACCAAGCAGCGCGCTGACCGGAATTTCAAACGGATGAATAATCAAACGGCCGATGATATCGCAGGCGATCACCAGCACTGCACCCACCAGCGCCACCCACGGCACGGTGCGGCGCAGGTTATCGCCCAGCGCCAGGCTGACAATATTGGGCACGATCAGACCAAGGAAAGGCAGCACGCCGACCACGACAATCACCACGCCGCTGATCATAGCAATCATCGCCATGCCGGTAAGCATCACGCGGTGGTAGCGCAGCCCGACGTTAACCGAAAAGTCACGCCCCATTCCGGCCACGGTAAAGCGGTCGGCAATCACTGCCGCCAGCAGCGTAATCGCCCCCACGCCCCACAGCAGTTCATAGCGTCCCTGCATCACGCTGGAAAAATCGCCGGACTCCCAGCCGCCCAGCGACTGTAGCAGATCAAATTTCATCGCCAGGAAAGTGGTGACCGAGCTGAACACCGCCCCCAGCATAATGCCGGCCAGCGGTACCATCAGAGAGGATTTCATGCGGATACGTTGGATCAGCAGCATAAACAGTGCCGTCCCGCCGAGGGCGAACAGCGTGGCAACGCCCATCTTCAGCATGATCGGCGCGGCAGGGCTGACGATCATCACCAGCAGCAGCCCCAGGCTGGCAGACTGCGTGGTGCCAACCACGGAAGGTTCGACGAAACGGTTCTGCGTCAGCATCTGCATCATCAGCCCCGCCACGCTCATCGCGCTGCCCGCCAGCAGCAGCGCGGCGGTACGCGGAAAGCGGCTGATCATCAGGATTTCGCGCATCTCCGGGTCCGACCACAGGCTGACCAGCGTGACGCGGCTGACGCCGACAAACAGGCTGCACGCCATCAGGCCCAGCAGCAATGCCAGGCCTGCAACAAAGGCAACGGGTTTCATTTACGGCTGGGTTTTCGTTTTATCCAGCACCTGTTTTACCTGAGTCATCAGATTGCTGTAACTCTGAATGCCACCGGCGATATACAGCGAACCGGAATCCAGGTACACCACCTGCTGTTTTTTCCAGGCGTTGGTTTTACGCACCAGCGGGTTATCCAGCACCTGCTGCGCTGACTCGCCCTCTTTGCGGCCAATCGCGCTGTCACGATCCAGCACAAACAGCCAGTCCGGGTTAGCTTCCATAATGAACTCAGGCGACACGGCGTTACCGTGTTTGCCCGTTTCCGGGAAGGCGGTTGCGGGTTTAAAGCCCAGCACGTCATAGATAAAACCAAAGCGCGAGCCTGGCGAATGGGCGCTGATCTTACCGCCGTTGATCATCAGCATCATGGCGCTACCGGCAGTGGCTGACTCCTTACGCACGTCAGCTATCTGCGCATTAAACGCCGCCAAAACCTGCCGGGCTTTTTCTTCTTTGCCAAACAGCTGACCTAACTGCTCCGTGCGCTCAGTCAGGCTTTGTACAAAATGTTTCGGGTCGAGGTCCAGCGAAACCGTCGGGGCAATTTCACTCAGCTTGCTATAGGCATCGTGGGCGCGGGCACCGGCCAGGATCAGATCGGGTCTGGCATTGCTCAGAGCTTCAAAGTTGGGTTCGAACAGCGTGCCGGCATTCAGATACGCCTTGCCGTTGTACTTCGCCAGATGCTGCGGATAGTGCGCGCTGGTTTGTGGCACACCCATCGGGTTAATCCCCAGGGCATCCGCAATATCCAGCGTGGCCGGGCTGAGGATCACCACACGCTGCGGATTTTTCGGCACTTCCGTGGTGCCCTGCGCGTGAACGATTGACAGCACGGACGCCTCTGCTGCAAAGGTCGCGGGGGTAACGGCCAGCAGAGCGGAACACAGCGTTATAGCCAAAGCCTGAGGGAAGCGCATTTTCTCTCCTGAGAATCAGATAAGTAGCAAAAATGAGAACGATTCGCGTTTGATTTTGTTGCGGGATAATAACGACTGAACGGCAGGATGGGTAGACAGAACATGGCAC
Source organism: Erwinia sp. PME.40.26/001 (assembly GCF_055556675.1). Lineage (NCBI taxonomy): Bacteria > Pseudomonadati > Pseudomonadota > Gammaproteobacteria > Enterobacterales > Erwiniaceae > Erwinia > Erwinia sp. PME.40.26/001. The sequence continues at coordinate 345,427 of NZ_JBVHNP010000002.1, read as the reverse complement.
AGAGTGTTCATAAAACATCCATTTTTCACAATCGGTGCCAAATAAGCAGATTGTGAGGTAAATGTGAATAATACAACCCATTGTTTATTATCAACTAAAATTATCACACTGACTTTTACTGACAAAAGTGACCAATTGTGGAGATTTTAAGGATTCGTCATTCCCACCATAGAAATGATAACAATTATCGTTATCATGCACATTCTCTTACAACACCATACACTTTGAGATGATGCGATGAACAGGAACGGACGCTTTCGATTACACCCTCTGGCACTTTTACTGACTGCTACGCTGGCCGGGACGGCCGTGGCCGCTGAAGATGGCGACGTCAGTGCTGAACAGGATGATGTAATGCTGGTACAGAAAACGGCAGAGCAGGAATTAAAACAGCAGCCAGGGGTGTCGATTATCACGGCAGAGGATATTGCGAAGAATCCGCCCGTTAACGATTTGTCCGACATCATCCGCAAAATGCCCGGGGTCAACCTGACCGGAAACAGTGCCAATGGCAGCCGGGGTAATAACCGCCAGATTGATATTCGCGGCATGGGCCCGGAGAACACCCTGATCCTGATTGACGGCGTGCCGGTCAGCTCGCGTAACGCCGTGCGTTACAGCTGGAAAGGTGAACGTGATACCCGTGGCGACAGCAACTGGGTGCCTGCTGAAATGGTTGAACGTATTGAAGTCCTGCGTGGCCCGGCCGCTGCCCGCTATGGCTCCGGGGCCGCCGGTGGCGTGATCAATATCCACACCAAGCGCCCGACTAAAGACTGGCACGGTTCCCTGTCGCTGTTTACCAATCAGCCGGAAAACAGCAAAGAAGGTGACACCAAACGCACCAACTTCAGCCTGAGCGGCCCGCTGGCGGGTGACGCGCTGACCATGCGCCTCTACGGTAACCTCAACAAAACCGACGCCGATGCCGCCGATATCAACCAGGCGCAAAACGGATCCTATGCTGCGGGCCGTGAAGGGGTGCGTAACAAAGATATTAATGCGCTGGTTTCCTGGAAAATGACCCCCTCGCAGATCGTTGATTTCAGCTACGGCTACAGCCGCCAGGGCAATATCTACGCCGGAGATACCCAGTACAGCAATGGCAACATCAGCCCCGGTGGCCTGGTCGACTCACTGTACGGTTCCGAGACCAACCGCCTGTACCGTCAGTCTTACGGCCTGACCCATAACGGCTTCTGGGAATGGGGCGATTCTAAGCTCGCCTTCAACTATGAAAAAACCAATAACACGCGCATGAAAGAAGGTTCTACCGGACGCGTGGAAGGGATGATCAACAGCGATGAGTACAGCACCAGCCGACTGGAAAATTACCGTGCCAGCGCGGAAGCCAATATGCCGCTGGACCGCTGGATTGAGCAAACCGTGACTTTCGGCGCTGAGTGGAATCACGAAAAGCTGGACGACAGTGCCTCCATGTCAGCCACCGATGCCAGCGGCGTGATCATCGGCGATATGTCGGGGGATCCCGCCAGTCGCAGCAGCAAGAACAGCGCGACCACGGCCGCACTCTACGTCGAAGATAATATCCAGCCATGGGAAGGCACCTTCCTGATCCCGGGCCTGCGTTTTGATCACCACAGTGAATTTGGCAGTAACTTCAGCCCGAGTTTCAACTTCTCTCAGGATCTGGGTGAAGGGTTTAAACTGAAAGCCGGTATTGCCCGGGTGTTTAAAGCCCCGAACCTGTACCAGTCAAGCGAAGGCTACCTGCTGGCTACCCGGGGTAATGGCTGCCCGACAACGGTTGCCAGCGGCAGCTGCTACCTGTTAGGCAACACCAATCTGGACGCCGAAGTCAGCGTGAATAAAGAGCTGGGGCTGGAGTTTGCTGCCGACGGTTATGCAGCGGGTGTGACGTGGTTCCGCAACGACTACAAAAACAAAATCGTCTCCGGCACCGATCTGCTCGGACAGGCCTCCAACGGTTATAACATCCTGCAGTGGGAAAATGGCGGCAAAGCGCTGGTGGAAGGACTGGAAGCCAGCCTGACGATCCCGGTGGTGAGTGATGTGCTCGACTGGCGGACTAATGCCACCTATATGCTGGAGTCGAAAGACAAAAAAACCGGCAACCCGCTGTCGATCATCCCTAAGTACACCATCAACTCGATGCTGGATTATCAGATTACCGATAAGTTCTCCACCGAGCTGAACTGGACGCTGTACGGACGCCAGAAGCCGCGTGAGTTTGTGGAAAGCCGCCTTGAGGGCACCACCGGCCTGTCAAACAGAGAAATTGGTGCGTATTCCATCGTGGGACTGAATGTGAACTATAAGTTCACCAAAGATCTGAGTGTGAAAGGCGGCGTCAGTAATCTGTTTGATAAGCAGATTTACCGTGAAAACGACGGGGCTTCCACCTATAACGAACCGGGCCGCGCCTACTATGCGGGCGTCACTATGTCATTCTGATCCCCCTGCCCCGCCACTGGAATCACTCAGGAAACATGGCCAGCTCTTTATCGCGGGAGGCGCAGTACCAGGTCTACGGAGGAAGGGCTGCTTGCTGCAACGGCATAAACACATCCCTGTAGCCTGGCGGCCGGCCTTCCCTGGCCGGCAGCCTGCTGCAATCAGCCCTTCCTCCCTTATCCGCGGCCTCCGACGTGGCTGTTTTCAAACCCACAGCGGGCACGATTGTGTGAGGGGCTGGGGCCGGTATGAGGTAAGCCGGACGTCACGCACCAGGGAGGGTGCGTGCCGAGGCCCGCAGGGATGCGTCTTTTGCCGGTCCGGCGTGCTCATACCGGCCCCAGCCCCTTTGCTGTTCATCCAGCCATTGAATGACTGAGAATATCTCCGAGGCCATTCCCTGACGCTAATCGCAGGTGTTTCCTCCCTCCCCTTTCCTGTGGTCCTACCAATTCCGAAAAAAGATGAATCAGCGCCACAAAAAAGCAAAATTCAAACAACAATCATTGTATTTAACTAACAAAATATTAACTATCAGCAGCTGTTAACCCCAGATTGCTGAATTGGTAGGACCGTAATCAGCAGGGGGTGGAAAAACTCTGGAGAAGCCTGTATGCAGCCCTGGCAACAAGTCTATGACCCGCTGGACAATATCTGGCTATCCAGCCTGATTGCCGCCATTCCGATTCTGTTCTTCTTCTTCGCGCTGATTAAGCTCAAGCTGAAGGGCTACCTTGCCGCGACCATCACCGTGGTGCTGGCGCTGATGGTGGCGCTGTTTCTTTACCGCATGCCGGTCGATCGCGCACTGGCTTCGGTGGTGTATGGCTTCTTCTACGGGCTGTGGCCTATCGCCTGGATTATTATTGCCGCTGTCTTCGTTTATAAAATTTCGGTGAAAACCGGGCAGTTCGATATTATTCGTGCCTCAATTTTGTCGATCACCCCCGATCAGCGCTTGCAGATGCTGATTGTCGGCTTCTCGTTCGGTGCGTTCCTTGAAGGCGCGGCCGGGTTCGGTGCGCCGGTGGCCATCACCGCAGCGCTGCTGGTGGGTCTGGGCTTTAATCCGCTGTATGCGGCGGGTCTGTGCCTGATCGTCAATACCGCCCCGGTGGCGTTTGGCGCTATGGGGATCCCGATTATTGTGGCCGGGCAGGTCACGGGGCTGGACAGCTTTGAAATTGGCCAGATGGTTGGCCGTCAGCTGCCCTTTCTGACCATTATCGTACTGTTCTGGATCATGGCGATCATGGACGGCTGGCGTGGGATCAAAGAGACCTGGCCTGCGGTAATGGTCGCTGGCGGATCCTTTGCCCTCGCTCAGTATCTCAGTTCCAACTTCCTCGGCCCCGAACTGCCGGATATTATCTCGTCCCTGGTGTCACTGGTGTGCCTGACGCTGTTCCTGCGCGTCTGGAAACCGGTGCGTATCTTCCGCTTTAAACCGGCGGATAATGCCCCTGAACAGCCGCTGGTGGTGGAGAAATACCGCACCGGCCAGATTATCCGTGCCTGGATGCCGTTCCTGTTCCTGACCGCCACCGTTACGCTGTGGAGCATCCCGCCATTCAAAGCGCTGTTTGCCCCTGGCGGCGCGCTGTACAACCTGGTGGTGAATATCCCGATCCCGTTTCTCGACAAGCTGGTGGCGAAGATGCCGCCGGTGGTCAGCGCCATCACGCCTTACGCGGCGGTGTTTAAATTTGACTGGCTGTCGGCCACCGGCACCGCGATCATCGTGGCGGCGCTGATCTCCATCGTCTATCTGAAGATGAAGCCTGCCGATGCCCTGTCGACCTTTCGCAGCACGCTGAAAGAACTGGCATTGCCCATCTACTCTATCGGTATGGTGCTGGCCTTCGCCTTTATTTCTAACTACTCCGGGCTGTCGGCCACGCTGGCACTGGCGCTGGCCCATACCGGCCCTGCTTTCACCTTCTTCTCGCCGTTCCTCGGCTGGCTCGGGGTATTCCTGACCGGATCGGATACCTCCTCTAACGCGCTGTTTGCCGCGCTGCAGGCCACCACCGCGCAGCAGATTGGCGTGTCCGATCTGCTGCTGGTAGCGGCGAATACCACCGGCGGCGTGACCGGCAAGATGATCTCCCCACAGTCGATTGCCATTGCCTGTGCGGCAGTCGGACTGGTCGGGAAAGAGTCGGACCTGTTCCGCTTTACCGTGAAGCACAGCCTGATTTTCACCTGCATGGTCGGAGTGATCACCACGCTGCAGGCCTACGTCCTCACCTGGATGATCCCATGATCGCCTCCGTCCAGCTTGTCGAACGTATCCGTGCGCTGATTGCCGCCCGCCAGCTGACGGCAGGTGCCCGGTTGCCCGCTGAACGTAAGCTGGCTGAAGAACTGGCCGTGTCGCGCTCGTCGCTGCGCGAAGCGCTGCAGAAGCTGGTGGGGGAAGGCATCCTGTTCAGCCGTCACGGCGGCGGCTACTACCTGTGCGATGCGCCGCCACCGTGGTCAGAGCAGCGCATCGTCCAGCCGCTGAAGGCGCTGGTGGCCGACGATCCGGACTATCGCAATGATATTCTGGAAGCTCGTCACGCCATTGAAGCCAGCACCGCATGGTATGCCGCACTGCGCGCCACCGACGCCGACAAAGAGAAGCTGCAAAGCTGCTTTGACGCCATCCAGCAGCAGGAGAGCCTGTCGCCGGAGATGGCCACCCAGGCCGATGTGCGCTTTCACCTGGCGATTGCCGAAGCCTCGCACAACGTGGTGCTGTTACAGACCATGCGCGGCTTCTTCGATCTGCTGCAATCCTCCGTGGCCCACAGCCGTGAACGCATGTACACCGCCCCGACCATTTTTGCGCGGCTGACAGAGCAGCATGAGGCGCTGCTGCTGGCGATCCTCGCCGGGGACCCGGAGCGGGCGAGTCAGGCGGCCAGACACCACCTTGGTTTTGTTCAGACCACCCTGAAAAACCTGCATGAAAATGAAGCCCGGCAGCGGCGCAGCACCCGCCTGCCGGATGATGATACCGATATCACAAGGGACGAAAATCGATGATTATTTCAGCCGGAACCGACTACCGCGCCGCAGCCAAACGCATCCTGCCACCGTTTCTGTTTCACTACATTGATGGCGGGGCCTATGCCGAACATACGCTGCGGCGTAACGTTGAGGACCTGGCCAGCATCGCGCTAAAGCAGCGCGTGCTGAACAATATGTCCGACCTGAGCCTGCACACCACGCTGTTTAACGAAACGCTGTCGATGCCGGTGGCGCTGGCCCCGGTCGGGCTGTGCGGCATGTACGCCCGACGTGGTGAAGTGCAGGCGGCGAGAGCGGCAGAGGTCAGAGGCATTCCTTTTACCCTGTCCACCGTATCGGTCTGCCCGATTGAAGAGGTGGCACCGGCCATCACCCGCCCGATGTGGTTCCAGCTCTATGTGCTGAAAGATCGTGGGTTTATGCGTAACGCGCTGGAACGCGCGAAAGCCGCAGGCTGCTCCACGCTGGTGTTTACCGTGGATATGCCCACCCCCGGCGCGCGCTACCGTGATGCGCATTCGGGGATGAGCGGGGCGAATGCCGCCCTGCGCCGCTACGGCCAGGCCGTGACCCACCCGCAGTGGGCGTGGGACGTCGGGCTGCATGGCAGGCCGCATGACCTGGGCAATATCTCCGCCTACCTCGGCAAGCCCACCGGGCTGGAAGATTATATTGGCTGGCTGGCGAATAACTTCGATCCCTCTATAAGCTGGAGCGATCTGGAGTGGATCCGCGAGTTCTGGGACGGCCCGATGATCATTAAAGGCATCCTCGATCCTGACGATGCGCGCGATGCCGTGCGCTTCGGGGCCGACGGTATTGTGGTGTCCAACCACGGTGGTCGCCAGCTGGATGGGGTGCTGTCAACGGCACGCGCGCTGCCCGCCATTGCCGATGCGGTAAAAGGCGATATTGCCATCCTGGCTGACAGCGGCATCCGCAACGGTCTGGATGTGGTGCGCATGATTGCACTGGGCGCAGACACCGTGCTGTTAGGCCGTGCTTACCTTTATGCGCTGGCAACGGCCGGTCAGGCTGGCGTCGAAAACCTGCTGACGCTGATTGAAAAAGAGATGCGGGTGGCGATGACGCTGACCGGAATGAAGTCCGTCGCGGATATATCGCGTTCAGCACTGGTGGATAACGGGCTGGCTTAATCCAAAAATCGCCTGGCGACAGGTACCGTCGTCGGCACGTTCGGACTGACACCGCAGCGGGGTAGTGAGGGCAGATCCGGCTGGCAGCAGCCGCTGTTCAACCCCGTTGTTCATCTGCACGGGCAGTGACCACGCGACCCGACCCTGCCGCCGGTCACCGCACAAATTGCCACCATTGTAATGATAACCATTATCAATTATCCTCTCACCGTCATTTTTTTGCCGGGCGATGTAACTTCTTATGTCAACGCTGACGGCGCCGCTGGCTGCCGACGCTTTTAACACCCTGTATCAGACGCATCACCGCTGGCTGCGCCACTGGCTGCAGCACAAGCTGGGCTCCAGCTGCGATGCAGACGATCTGGCTCAGGATACCTTTGTTCGGGTGCTGCTCGGGGGCAGCGCCCAGGATATCCGCGAACCGAAATCCTTCCTCTGCACCGTCGCCCGGTGCGTGATGGTCGACTTTTTCCGCCGCAATGCGCTGGAACGCGCCTGGCGGGAGATGCTGGAACAGCTGCCGGAAGCGCAGGTGCCCTCCCCCGAGCTTCAGCATGAGCTACTGGAAACGCTGCAGGAAATTGATGCGATGCTCGACGGACTCGGCGTAAAAGTGCGCCAGGCGTTTCTGCTGTCGCAGCTGGAAGGGCTGACCTATGCGCAGATTGCCGGCCAGCTGAACGTCTCCGTCAGTTCGGTGAAAAAATACATGGCCAGAGCCACTGAACACTGCCTGCTGTTCCGGCTGGGGCTGGGCTGACATGAGGCATGAAACGGTCAGTGACCGGCAGAAGCTGGCGCTGAAAATGGCGGCGCACTGGTTCGCCACCCTGTGCGCCGGGGAGATCACCCCGCAGCAGAGCGCAAAATGGCAGGCATGGTATCAGCAGCATGAAGACCACCGCTGGGCCTGGCAGCGCGTGGAATCCCTGCAGGGAGAGCTGAAAAACATCCCGGGCCATCTCAGCTATCAGACGCTGCATCAGGCGCAGCAGAGCGCGCAACTGACCCGCCGCCGGGTGCTGAAATCGCTGTTGGTGCTGCTGGGTGTCGGCGGCACCAGCTGGCAGCTGTGGCAGTCCCCGACCGGCGTCGGCCTGCGGGCCGACTACCACACCGGTACCGGCGAACAGCGTCAGGTCCGGCTGGACGATGGCTCACAGCTGCAGCTCAATACCGCCAGCGCCGTGAGCGTGGCTTTCAGCCCGCAGCAGCGTGTGCTGCATCTGGCGCAGGGGGAGATCGCCATTAACACGGCGAGGGACGCGCAGCAGCGTCCGTTTCGGGTCACCACCCGCCAGGGCAGCCTGCGTGCGCTGGGCACGGCATTCAGCGTACGTCAGTGGGAGCATCAGACGCAGCTGACCGTAGAAAAGCATGCGGTCGAAGTCACGCTTAACGCCGCCCCTCAGCAGAAAATCCGCGTGCAGGCAGGCCAGACGCTGCGCTTTACCGACCGGGCCTTTGACCCCGTCCGCGCATTAACGCCTGGCGATATCAGCTGGACGCAGGGCCTGTTAACCGTCAGCAATCGCCGCCTGTCGGAGGTGCTTGCCGAGGTGGCCCGCTATCGCCACGGGATACTGAGCTGCGACCCCAGCGCCGCCGATCTGCGCGTCAGCGGCACCTTTCCGCTGCGCGATACCGACCAGCTACTGCGGGTGCTGGCGCAGACGTTACCGATCGCCGTTCATACCCGCAGCCGTTACTGGGTCAGGGTCAGCGCCGCCTGAATCCCTGACGCTGAATAAAAATAAGAAATATTTTCATTTCGATTGTCCCTTTTGCGCTGCTTATCCGACTCCTGTAGTACACCACATAAAAATGATTTTTTTCGGAGACGGTCATGTCTGAACCCAGCCCCCGCATTCAGTACGCTTTTTACCAGGCAACACCTCTGGCTATCGCGCTTCACTGCGCGCTGATCCCTGCCGTCCTGCTGGCGGCACCTTTTGCCGCCGCAGCAGCGGCCACGCCCCAGGCCTATCAGATTGCCGCCACCGATCTCGACAGCGCGCTGAACCAGTTTGCAGCCCGTTCCGGCATCACCCTGTCACTCGACGCGTCACTGACGCAGGGTAAACAAAGCCCGGGGCTGAACGGCCGCTATACGCCAGAAGAGGGTCTGCAAACCCTGCTCAACGGCAGCGGTCTGCAGGGGAAATCACTGGGTAATAACGCGTGGACGGTGACGCCGGTGCCAGCAGCAGCCCCCGCCGAAACGCTGACCGTGGTCGGTGACTGGCTGGCCGAAGCCCGTGAGAATGACGTCTTCGAACATGCCGGGGCGCGTGATGTGCTCCGCCGTGAGGACTTTACCAAAACCGGTGCCACCACCCTGCGCGAAGCACTGAACCGTATTCCCGGCGTCAACGCCCCGGAAAATAACGGCACGGGCAGCCATGATATGGCGATGAACTTTGGCATTCGCGGCCTCAATCCGCGTCTGGCCAGCCGCTCAACTATTCTGATGGACGGTATTCCGGTGCCGTTCGCCCCGTACGGCCAGCCGCAGCTGTCGCTGGCCCCGGTATCGCTCGGGAATATGGATGCCGTCGACGTGGTGCGTGGGGGCGGTGCCGTGCGCTACGGACCGCAGAGCGTGGGCGGCGTGGTGAACTTTGTCACCCGCGCCATCCCGAAGGAATTTGGCATTGAAGCCGGAATGGAAGGGTTACAGAGCCCGACCTCCAGCCAGCACGATCCCAAAGGCAGCGGCAACCTGATGATCGGCGGCACCGCCGATAACGGCCTCGGCGCGGCGCTGCTCTACTCCGGCACCCGGGGCAGCGACTGGCGCGAACACAGCTCGACCAAAATCGACGACGTGATGCTGAAGACCCGCTATGCGCCAAACGAGGTACATACCTTCACCAGCCTGCTGCAATACTATGAAGGCCGGGCGCAGATGCCGGGCGGCCTGTCGCGCGCCGACTACAACGCTGACCGTTTCCAGTCCACCCGCCCGTACGACGAGTTCTGGGGCCGCCGCCAGCTGGCCAGCCTCGGCTATCAGTATCAGCCGGACACGCAGCACAAGTTTTCGGTTCTGACCTTCTACACCAACACCCTGCGCAGCGGCTATCTCGATCAGGGAAAAAACCTGACGCTGTCACCGCGTGAATACTGGGTGCGCGGCGTGGAGCCGCGCTACAGTCAGAGCTTCACCCTGGGAGAAACCGCCCATGAAGTGGGCGTCGGCTACCGCTACGTCAGTGAATCCACCCACGAAGTGCGCTACACCAGCCCGGCCAGCAGCGGCAGACTGCCCACCGGCAACAGCCCGTACGACCGGGATACGCAGTCCGGCACCGAGGCGCACGCCTGGTATATTGATGACCGCATCGACGTGGGTAACTGGACCCTGACGCCGGGCATGCGCTATGAGCATATCCAGTCGTATCAGAACGACTACGTCAAAGACGGCAGACAGGAGATTGGCTATAACGCCCCGCTCCCGGCGCTGAATGTGCTGTATCACCTCAACGAGTCGTGGAACCTGTATGCCAATACTGAAGGCTCCTTCGGCACCGTGCAGTACAGCCAGATTGGCAAGGCGGTCAGCAGCGGCAGCATTGAGCCGGAAAAGGCGCGGACCTGGGAAGTCGGTACCCGCTTTGATAACCAGGCCCTGCAGGCGGAAGTGGGCCTGTTCCTGATTAACTTTAGCAACCAGTATGAGTCTAACCAGACTGACGACAGCGTGACCTCACGCGGAAAAACCCGCCACAGCGGGCTGGAAAGCCGGCTGCGTTATGACCTGGGCGATGTCTCGCCGGCGCTGGAAAACCTCTCCGTTTCCGCCAGCTATGCTTACGTGAATGCGGTGATCCGTCAGGCCGGAGATAACTATGGCAATCAGGTGCCGTTTTCACCGAAGCATAAGGGGACGCTGGGGATGGATTACCTCAGTGGAAGCTGGACCTTTAACGTCAACAGCGAATATCAGTCTGGTCAGTACGCGGACAACGCCAACACGCAGGATGAGAGTGCGGATGGCAGCCTTGGCCGCATACCCGGCTTTATGCTGTGGGGCGCGCGCGCCAGCTATGATTTTGGCCCGCAGTTCGCCAACCTCAATCTGGGCGTCGGGGTGAAAAATATCTTCGACCATCATTACTTTACCCGTGCCGCCGAAGACAATAACAAGGGCCTGTACGCCGGTCAGCCGCGCACGATTTATATGCAGGGCTCGGTGAAGTTCTGATCGTTCGTCCCCCAGCGGGCTGCGTTACGGCAGCTCGCTTTTCGTTTCTGTGATCCGGAGGAAACATGCTAACGCGACTCATCCTTATTCTGTTCAGCACCCTGCTGGCCATCGTGCCTGTCGCCCGGGCAGTGACCGTACAGGACAGCAACGGTCCCTTTACGCTGGATAAAACGCCGCAGCGCGTCGTGGTGCTGGAGCTGTCCTTTGTGGATGCGCTGGCCGCCGTCGGCGTCAGTCCGGTGGGCGTGGCGGATGACAATGATCCGACGCGCATTTTGCCGGAGGTGCGGGCGCGCATCCAGCCGTGGAAGTCGGTGGGTACCCGTGCCCAGCCCAGCCTGGAAGTGATTGCGGCGCTGAAGCCGGACCTGATTATTGCCGACGCAGCCCGCCACGGCGGTATTCTCGGGCAGCTGAAAAGCATCGCGCCGACGCTGATGCTGAAGTCACGCAATGAGACCTGGGCCGAAAATCTGCAATCTGCGGCAATTATTGGCAAGGTTGTCGGGAAAGACGGTGAAATGCAGCAGCGCCTGACTCAGCATCACCAGCGCATGCAGGCCTTTGCCGCCGAACTGCCCAAAAACCAGACGGTGGTGTTCGGCACCTCGCGAGAACAGCAGTTCAACCTCTACAGCAGCCAGTCCTGGACCGGCAGCGTGCTGGCAGCGCTGGGGATGAAGGTGCCGCAGCCGGTGGGGCAGGCGGCGATGGCCAGCATTAACCTGGAACAGCTGCTGGCCACCGACCCGGACTGGCTGATTGTCGCCCACTACCGCCAGCAGAGCATCGTGCGCGACTGGCAGCAGGATGCGCTATGGCCGATGCTGAAAGCCGCGCAGCGTCATCAGGTGGTGGCCGTTGACAGTAACGTCTGGGCGCGAATGCGCGGGCTGTTTGCGGCGGAACATATCGCCAGCGACCTGGTCGCCCTTCTCCATCACCGTCCGGTTCCCGTTGCGCAATGATGCGCCAGACCCCGCTGCTGGCGTGGGGCCTGCCGCTGCTGGCACTGCTCCTGACGTTCTGGCTGTCGCTGTTCTGCTGGTCACCTGTGCCCGTCAGCCCGTGGCAGGCGCTGAGCGCCCTGTTTCCCGGACGCCCCCCTTCGCTGCCGCAGGCGCTGGTGCTTAACCTCCGTCTGCCGCGCAGCCTGGTCGCGATGCTGCTCGGGGCCAGCCTGGCGCTGGCGGGCAGCCTGTTGCAGACCCTGACGCGTAACCCGCTGGCGTCCCCTTCCCTGCTGGGTATTAATGCTGGCGCCTCACTGGCCATGGTTCTGGCCAGCGCGTACAACCCTTCCTGGGTCGCCGGGTACAGTATCGCGCTGCTGGCGGCCTGCGGCGGTGGAGTGAGCTGGGGGCTGGTGATGCTGCTGGGCAGAGGCTGGCTGCAGGCGGGTGACCGCAGCCGCCTGATCCTGGCCGGGGTGACGGTGTCAGCCCTGTGCGCCGCCCTGACGAAAGCCACGCTTCTGCTGGCCGAAGATCACGCGTACGGCATCCTGCACTGGCTGGCGGGCGGCGTATCCCACGTGCGCTGGCGTGAATTCTGGCAGCTGTTTCCGTTTACGATCCTGCTCTCCCCGTTGGCCTGGCTGCTGGCTGCACGCCTTAATCTGCTGCGCGTCAGCGACGACAGCGCCCGCACGCTGGGTGTTAATCTCAGCCGCCTGCGTCTGCTGGTCAATATCGTGGTGGTGCTGCTGGTCGGCAGCTGCGTCAGCGTTGCCGGGCCGGTGGCGTTCCTCGGGCTGCTGGTGCCGCATATGGCGCGGGCGTGGGTCGGCCACGATCTGCGCGTGATGCTGCCGGCGGCGATGCTGCTGGGCGCCCTGCTGATGCTGGCCGCTGATCTGCTGGCACGCGGCCTGACGTATCCCGCCGAACTGCCCGCCGGCGCGGTACTGGCGCTGATCGGGGCGCCCTTCTTCGTCTGGCTGGTGCGGAGACGCACATGAGATCGCCACGTCTGATGCTCACCGTGCTGCTGGTGCTGGTACTGCTGGCCCTGGTGCTGTCCCTGCGCTACGGCAGCGAAACCTTAAGCTTCAACGCCCTGCGCCAGGCGCTGGATCCTGCCGACAGTCGCCACTTCGCCCTGATGGAGTATCGCCTGCCCCGCACCCTGCTGGCGCTGCTGGTCGGTGCTGCACTGGCGGTTTCCGGGGTGCTGGTGCAGGGCGTGATCCGCAATCCGCTGGCCTCGCCGGAAATTCTGGGCGTGAACCACGCCGCCGGGCTGTGCTCCGTGAGCGCACTAATGCTGTTCCCGGCCCTGCCGGTGCTGTGGCTGCCGCTGCTGGCGTTTGCGGGGGGGCTGCTGGCCTTTGTACTGCTGCGAAGGCTGGCCGGCCACAGCGCCCCGTTAAGGCTGGCGCTGCTGGGTGTGGCGCTGACCGCGCTCTATGCCAGCGTCACCGACTATCTGATGCTGTCACGTCCGCTGGAGATAAACCAGGCGCTGCTGTGGCTCACCGGCAGCCTGTGGGGACGTGGCTGGCCGTTTGTCTGGGTGGCCCTGCCGTGGCTGTTGCTACTGCTCCCTCTCAGTCTGCTGCTGTGCCGCGATCTCGATCTGCTGGCGCTGGGTGAGGAGCAGGCCCACACTCTCGGGGTTGCCCTGCCGGCCACTCCACACCGTGCCCTGCTGCTGGCCGTCGCATTAGCGGCGGTCAGCGTTGCGCTGTGTGGCCCCTTAAGCTTTATCGGTCTGGTGGCCCCGCATCTTACCCGGCGGTTGATCGGCGGACGACACCACTGGCTGCTACCGGCCTCAATGCTGGTCGGCGCACTGCTGCTTCTGCTGGCCGACCTGCTGGCACGCACGCTGCACCCGCCCCTTGAACTGCCCGCCGGCGTGCTGACCGCCATTATTGGTGCCCCCTACTTTTTCTGGCTGTTAATGAGGACCCGCTGATGACGCAGATTGCCGCTGAACGGCTTCACGCTGGCTATGGCAGCACGCCTGTCCTGCAGGATATTTCGCTGACGCTGCCGGCGGCTAAGATTACCGCTCTGCTCGGCCCGAACGGATGCGGAAAATCCACCCTGTTACGCTGCTTTTCGCGGCTGTTGCGACCAGGCTCAGGAGAAGTCCGTCTGAATGGTCAGCCACTGAACAGCTTCAGCGCCCGCCAGCTCGGGCAGACGCTGGCCCTGTTACCCCAGCAGCACATTGCGCCGGAAGGGGTGACCGTGCAGGAACTGGTCGGCTACGGCCGCAGCCCGTGGCAGAATCTGTTTGGCCGCCCCTCGTCGGCAGACCGCAGGCTGATCGCCACGGCGATGGACGACGCGCAGATAGCCGATCTTGCCGGGAAAAATGTCACCGAGCTGTCAGGGGGCCAGCGTCAGCGGGTCTTTATCGCCATGATGCTGGCACAGGACACGCCCCTGCTGTTGCTGGATGAGCCGACCACCTGGCTCGATATACACCACCAGGTGGAGCTGATGGCCCTGTTGCGCCGCCAGCAGCAGCAGGGGAAAACCGTGGTTGCCGTATTGCACGATCTGAATCAGGCCAGCCGCTACTGCGACCAACTGGTGCTGATGTCTGGCGGACAGATTGTGGCCAGCGGGACGCCGGAACAGGTGATGACACCGGCGCTGCTAAGGAAGGTGTTCAGTATTGATGCACAGATTTACCCCGAACCGGCCTCAGGGCGCCCGATGTGCGTGGTGCGCTGACGGCGTTCCGGTCAGGCGCGGGGACCGGTTTTTTCTCTCGCCCGGCCCGAAACGATCATAACGTCCTGATCAGCCGGGCCGGGTTGCCGGCATAGATCCCTTTTATGGTCACCGGCCTGATCACCACGCTCCCGGCACCGATCACCGCCCCGCTGCACACCGTTTCCGTCAGGATGGTGGCCCCACTGCCCACGGTCACACCGTCGCCCAGCGTGATAGTGATCCAGTTCTGCGCATCGGCATCGGGCTTCCCGCTGTGGAACAGATCGTTGGCAAAGGTGACGTTATGCCCGATAAAGCAGTGCTCCCCCAGCGTGACGTTTTCACAGAGAAACGTGTGTGACTGAATGCGGCTGCCGCGACCGATGACGCATCCTTTCTGAATTTCAACAAACGGACCGATAAATACATCGTCGTGCAGCTCACACTGATACAGGTTGGCTGGCGTCATCACCCGTACATTCTGACCCGATATCACATCACGAATTTCGCTGTTAATAATTTTCATTATCACCCTCTATTTATACAGCGCCAGATTTCCCGTCAGTGCTGTAATTTTCTTTTTCGGACCGAGCAGGCCAATCGCCACCAGCGCAATCTGCGGGCTGGGGACGGCAGAAATCCGTTCGCCATATTCCTCATAGGTCCGGCACGACTGTGCCAGGGCGCTGAACGGCATGGCGACCATCTCATCGTCCTGCCCGGCTATCGCCAGCAGCTGCTGCACGTAGCTGCCCTCCGCCCGTAAAACCGGCAGGGGAGCATAAATCACCCCGGGATAACTGACCGCATCAAGGCTGTGCAGATCCGGTCCGACAAGGTTTTCAACCGTACGGCCAAAGCTGATACCGATCACACTGGCGGCGTTCATGGCCAGTCCGGGGCTGAGCTGGCTGTTGATAATAATCGTACATCGGTGCTGACTGGCGTCAAATTTCATCAAAAAGTCCTCAAGTAAGTCAGAGAATAACGTCCTTATTATCGCCCGGCCTGGCAGGAAAATTTTGTCTGAATCCGTTGTTAAACCGTAAAAAAAAGGCAGAATAAACCCCAATAACTCACTAAATGGAAAGAATCTGACATGACAACCTTAAGCGCTGTTGATATGAAAATTCTCGCGCTGCTGCAGGACGATGCGCGTATGACTAACCAGACGCTGGCCGATGAGATCGGTATGTCGGCCTCGCCCTGCTGGCGCAGGGTGCGCAAACTGGAAGAAGACGAAGTCATTCAGGGCTACCGCGCGGTGCTCAACCGCAAAAAAATTGGACTGGGGGTGATGGTCTTTGTACGCGTGTCGATCGACAGCCACAGTGAGGCTGAAGCCCGCAAGTTTGAGCAGGAAGTGACTGCGCTGGAAAAGGTGGTGGCCTGTTACAGCATCGGCGGCGATGCCGACTTTTTGCTTCAGGTCGTTGCCCGCGATCTTGATGCCTACGCGGACTTTGCCATGGCCGTGGTCCGCCGTCTGCCGGGGATCAAAGAGATGCAGAGTATGTTTGTACTGAAAGAGATCAAGTCGCTGACCAGCTACCCGGTGAAAGCGTAAACAGAGCGGCAGGCGGTGAGGCCCACCTCGTTCACCCGCGCCCCCGTCAGGCAGGATGCCCCGAGAATTCAGATAAACAGAGATGTATAACCTCTTTAACTTTGCCAATAATAGACAATGCGGTAATGTTTGCGCTTTACAGGTCCAGTAGTTTCCTGAGGTTGCGACGAGTACATCCTGGAAGGTCAATGAAAATCGAATACAGCACGGTTGCTGAATTACGTCGTGAATTCAGGCGTAATGTGGTCGTACCGGTGGTAGCGGTAGTGCTTTTTTCCCTTTTTGGCTGCGGCCTTACCGCATGGTGGGTGACAGCACAAAGCAATGCAAAAGCAGAAGAAAAACAGCAGCAGGTAATTCAAAACATTCTTGCCCAGCACCTGGATGATTATGCGCTACAGCATAAAGGACTATTGAAAAGGCCGGATCTAATCGATCAGATTCAAAAACCCACTGAGTTTGGCAGTTGGCTTTTTAATCTTGCCGGTGACAACGAAATCTATCTGCTGGATAACCAGCACCGTCCACTGGTCAGCTGGCAGCAAGGCAAACCCGTTTCCCCCTCCGGCTTTGCGGCCATCGCCCTGTCGCTGGACCATGTTCTGCCACAGCCAGGAAAGACAGAGATGACGCGGGACTTCATCCGCCTGCGCGGCCGGGTGGCGGAAGTGGCGATCGGCCCCCTGCCCGATAATACCGGCAAAACGCTGGTGTTTATCCGCTACCTGCATCACAGCTTTATCGATTTCCTTGAGCATCGCGGCGTCGTCAGCCATTTCCGTTTTACCCCCAATGCCCCCGATCGGGACAACAGCGCAGGGTTCCTTCTCACATCGGCAGCCGGCATCCCGGTCAGCAGCGTGTCGTGGGTTCCCATGCGCCCCGGCAGCCAGATGCTGATAGTGACCGGCCCGCTGATTGCAGTGGCCATCCTGAGTATTTCACTGATGTGTATTATTATGACCCGCCGCCTGTGGCACGCCTCACTGAGGCTTTCCAGCTCAATGCGCCGCCTGGCCGCCAGTGAAGCTCACGCCCGCCATCTGGCGCGCCATGATGTGTTAACCGGGTTACCTAACCGCGCCTGGATTGAAGAGCAGCTCCGGGAACGGCTGTCCTCGCTGCCGGGCAAAAACCACTCGCTGGCGCTGCTGCTGCTCGATCTCGACCGCTTCAAAATGATCAACGATACCTACGGCCACCCTACGGGAGACGATCTGATCGTCGAGGTCGGACGGCGGCTCTCCTCGCTGCTGCCCGACAACCATGCCGTCGGGCGTCTTGGCGGGGATGAGTTTGTGGTGATGATCAGTGAGGTTGAAAATGAACAGCAGGTGGCGGAGGTGTGTCAGCAGATTATTGCCCGCCTGGCCGAACCGATGACGCTGCGCGGCCACACGCTGTGGGTAGGTGTCAGCATCGGCGTGGCGCTATCGCCCCGCCACAGCAGGGATCGGCTGGAGCTGATGCGTAAAGCGGATATTTCCCTGTATGCGGCCAAAGCGGAAGGGCGCGGCCGCTACTGCCTGTTTGTTCCGGCCATGGATGAAGCCCTGCAAAAGCGTCAACGACTGGCGCAGGAGCTACGCCTGGCACTGGAGAACAGCGGCGGTCTGATGCAGTGGTATCAACCGATTATGGATGTCAGCGGCACCAGGCTGATTGCCGTCGAAGCGCTACTGCGCTGGCATCATCCCCAGCTCGGGGCGATCTCTCCGGCGGAATTTGTGCCAGTTGCCGAAGAGACCGGGCTGATTATTCCTCTGGGAGAGTGGGTGCTGGAGCAGGCCTGTCTGCTGGCCATCACCTGCCCCCGACTGATCGTGGCGGTGAATGTGTCTCCCCTGCAGTTCCTCGCCCCGGGCTTTGTTGACTATATGATGGCGATCATCGCGCGGCATGCCATTAACCCGCAGCAGATCGAGCTGGAGATCACCGAAGGTGTGCTGATGGAAAATGCGCAGCTGGCGCTGAAAACGATTAAAACGCTGCGTGCTGCCGGATTCTGCATTGCGCTGGATGATTTTGGCACCGGCTACTCCAGCCTGAGCTATCTGGTGCAGTTCCCGGTCGACACCATTAAAATTGACCGCGCATTCACACAGTCACTGGGCGTCAGGGAAAATTCGGCCACCATCGTGGAGTCAGTGATCAATCTGGGTCACAGCCTGGGCATTACCGTGACCGCCGAAGGGGTGGAAACCGAGGAGCAACGGCTGATGCTGGCCTCAGCGGGCTGCGACAGGTTACAGGGATTCCTGCTCAGTAAACCGCAGCCGGCTGACCAGCTCCATGCCCTGCTGAAAAAGATGTCGCCTGAATGCGCAAACGCATGAAAACGGTTTTCGGTCGCTACAGGATGATTTCTCCGTATAATGCGCCCCTGTTGATAGCCCGCCCGGGTGAATTTGAGTTCTGGTCATGAAAAAGCTGTTCCCGCTGTTGATGCTGGCTGTTGCCGCCCTGGCCCTGTGGTGGTTTATGTTCCGCAGCCCGGCGCCCGATCCTCACTATGATGCCGCAGCCTGCGCGGCGGTCGTCGCCCTCGGTGCGCCCACCAGCGATCGGGATTTCGTCAATAAAATCCGTACCGTCATCATTAATGAAAACAGCGCTTACTCGATCAAGCAGATCAGCTATGACGACCGGTCTGGCCGGGCGTCGATTGAGAAATATCAGGCACTGAGTGCCGATCAACAGGCCGCGGCGGCCAGAGGCATCGACAGCTGTATTCAGGTGATGGCTGCCGCCGGGCGTTGAGGACGATCAGGTGAAGCGGAACACCGCGATCGCCTGCTGTACCGCTTCTGCCTGGCGCTGCTGCTGCTGCGCCACTTCCAGCGTTTCGGCGACGTGCTGCTGGTTATGCTGCACGCTGAGATCGATGCTCTCCACACTCTCCTTCATCTGCGTAATACGACTGAGCTGCTGGTCATTCATCCCGGCCAGCTCGCGCACCAGATTGTTGAGGCCATTAATGGTATGAATAATTTCCTGCATGGTTTCACCCGCCGCAGCCACCTGTACGGTTCCGCTCTGGGTACGTTCCACAGAGGTTGAGATAAGGTGTCGGATATCCTTCGCCGCATTTTCGCACCGTCCGGCCAGGATACGCACTTCTGCCGCCACCACGGCAAAGCCCTTGCCGTGCTGACCGGCATTCGCGGCCTCGACTGAGGCGTTCAGCGACAGAATATTGGTCTGGAATGCAATGCTGTCAATCAGTTCAAGGATGACATTAATGCGCTGCGACTCCTGCTCTATCTGCGCCATCGAACTGACCGCAGAGGCAATATTGTCCCCGCCGCGCAGGGCTACCTGGTTTGCCCCCTGCGCCAGCTGCTGTGCCGTATGGGTCTTTTCGCTGGTGAGTGCTGCCGCCTCGCTCATCTGCTCCATCGCTCCAGCGGCTACGGCCAGTGCGCGGGCCTGCTCGTCGGTACGCTGAGAGAGCGCAGCGTTACGCTGCAGAATGCTGACAGACTCCTCGCGCAGCGTACTGACCCCTTCACTCACCTGGTTCAGGGTGCTGCGCATGGTCCCCAGCGTGCTGCTGAAGGTGCGGGCAAACGCGGTTTTACTGCGGTTATCTTCCTGCGCCAGGGTCAGACGACCTGGCTCACGGTTGATCCATGCGGCCAGTTTTGCTACCTCACAGGCCGCACGGGCATCCGCCGCCATGCGGTGGGCGATGAAGATCAGGATCGCTGTCTGCGCCACAACAAACAGGGCGTGGAACACCACCATATGAAAGCCGGGATGCGTAAAGCAGACAATGCCGTAAAGGTCATGTTCCTGCAGGTAATTAAACAGCGTGTGGTGAACGGCGGCAGTAGCGGCCCCCATCAGCAGCGGACGATAATCGCGATAGGCCAGTAAGGCGGAAAGAAGAACAAAGATAGAGAAGTGGTATTCCACTTCCCCTTTGCCCAGCTGAATAAACAGGGCAGAAAAGGCCAGCAGGGTAAAGGCAAACCACAGCCGGGTGAACAGACGGCCAGGCCCGGTAAAACGAATCAGCGTGGCAATGATGGCCAGTGCGCCACCGGCGATCAGTGCCAGCAGGAATGTCCCCATCAGCCAACCGATCACGCAGGCGATGCCCCACATCCCCCACGATAAAAAAAGCATCAGTAAGTCAGCCTGACGCCAGATTTTCTCCAGAGAATGAATCTCACTGTTCCCGGCAGTGGCCGGAGGTAACGATGCACCGATCATACTGTTCTCCCTGTCAATATAGAGTACGCATCCTTAAAAAAGTATTAACGGCAGAAACCATTACAAACTTTACTTCTTTTTAACGTGTGCAGATCGGCAGGAGCCGCAGGAGAGGGTCGGACGGGGAAGTGAACGATAAAAAAAGCCGCTCTGTGAGCGGCTTTTTCGATAAAACAGGTACTTTGAAAAGATTTACTGAAGTGACGACCTTCATCAGCATCAGACTTCTTTATTTATCGCTTTTTCATCCGCCGCTGTTTTGGTCGCTGAAAAAGAGGCGTGCTGTGTAATTTTCCCTGGTGAGGCTAAAGATTGCCTTGCCAAATTGGAAGGACGACAGGATATTAGTCGTGTCTGCATAGCAGTGCCGTCCGTGAGGCATACCATAAGCGTTTTTCCACGCTGGTGTAAGGGGGGAAAACACTCTTGTCACAGACGCATTAAAATGATAATTACGCATTGGTAATGTACAAGTAATCTTATTAATTATTATTCGCATAATGAGAGCATGAGGCCAATGAAAATTACCGTTACCGATCGTCCATCTGCCGCCGATGAGGCGTTCGTCATCGACAGCCTGTGGCAGCACAATGCCAAAACCACCCCCGTAGATATCCACCCGCTTTTCCTGACCCAGCGTGATGAAAATCAGCAGATTACGGCAGGCCTGGTGGCAAGAACCTGGTGGGGCGGGCTGGAAGTCCAGTATCTGTGGGTCAGCGATGCCTGCAGGGGTCAGGGTGTGGGCCGTGAGCTGATGCTGGCGGCAGAAGAAGAAGCCAGACAGCGTGGCTGTCATATGGCTTACGTCGACACCTTTGATTTTCAGGCAAAAGGGTTTTACGAGAAATTAGGCTATTCGCCTTACGGCGAGCTTGGCGATTATGCGCATCTGCATACCCGCCACTACCTGGCGAAAAAGATTTAACCGAGGCAGTCCTCAGGGGGAAAAATGGAATTGCCGGACGATAAAGCACGGGCAAACTTCAGTGCGCTGATTGCCATGATGGAACACTTATCCGAACCCTGGGGTATTAAAGATCCCGCGTCGCGCCATCTTTATATGAATAAAGCGGCGTATCTGTATACCAATACGCCGCAGAAATTCAATATCGAAGGCCAGCTGGACAGCGATTTTCCCGCCTCATGGGCCGAGTGTGAAGAAGCGCTGGTGGAACACGATCGCCGGACGCTGGCCTCTAACGGCCGCGTGGCGGTGATTGAAACCCATTACTGGTTCGGCCAGAAAAGCTTAACGCCCTACGTCAGCGAGAAGATACCGCTGCACGATGCAGACGGGGAGTTTATTGGCATTGCGTGGAACGCCAAACTGCTGGATACCATGTCACCCCTGAAGTACATCACGCAGCAAAAACCTGGGGTACTGACCACCGAAGTCAGCAATGACCTGTTTACCCGTTCCGAACTGGATACGCTGTTTCTGATGCTGCAGCGCTTATCGACTAAGGAGATTGCGCGGATTTATAACCTCAGCCACCGCACGGTAGAAAACCGCATCTATAACATCTATCAGAAGGCCGGGGTGCATACCCTGAGCCAGTTTGAAGAGTATTGCCGCCATGCCGGGTTGGATAATTTTATACCGGATCGTCTGATCGAAAAGGGCATCCAGTTTATTTGATTTTTTGCGAAGGAAACTCATCTTGATTCGTATTGAAGACTACCCACTCAGTCGCGTGCCTGAAAATAAACGCGTCTCTTTTTTAAGCGTTGCCGTTGTCCATATGGGCATGCTAACCGCTCTCGACCAGTTTATGCTGGGGGCGGTGCTGGGCGACTCCATGAGTCTCGCTTCGGCGTTTCTGGCGATCCTGGCCGGGAGCGTGATTTTTGGTCTTGTCACCTTCGGTCTGGGCTACGCCGGGATGAAGGAAGGGATCTCAGGCAGCCTGCTGGCCCGCTGGTGTGGCTTCGGGCGTATTGGTTCCGTCCTGATTGGGCTGGTGGTGGCCGTCAGCCTGCTGGGCTGGTTTGGCATTCAGAATGCCATCTTTGCCAAGTCGCTGAATTTCGCCCTCGGTGGTGTGCTGGGCTTCCCGCTGGCCGCCACGCTTTCCGGTCTGCTGCTGACCGTGCTGGTGACCTTCGGTTTTAAAGCGCTGCGCGTCACGGCGCGTATCGCGGTGCCGCTGTTTATCTGCCTGGTCGGTTTTATTTCTTTCCAGACGTTGTCCGGGCATACCCTGCAACAGATTATTGACCTGCCACCGATGGGCAGCCCGCTGAACATCAGCGCGGCAATCACCATGGTGGTGGGCGGCGCGATTGTCGCCAGTCTGATGACGCCGGATCTGACGCGCTATTCCCGATCTTCTAAGCATGTCGCTGGCGTGACGCTGCTGACCATCATTGCCGGTGAGTTTATCGTTAACGGCCTGGCGATCATGATTGCCCGTACGCTGCAAACCGCCGATGTGGTGACCATCATGTCACAGGTGGCGGGCGGCGTCGGACTACTGGTGGTGATCCTCTCCACGCTGCGCGTGAACGATCTTAACCTCTACTCCTCTTCCCTGGGGGTGATTAACGCCGTGGAAGGCATCAGTGGCAGGAAGCTGCAATATCGTCACACCACGCTGGCGATTGGTGTGTTAGGTACGCTGCTTTCGGTACTTGGCATCCTTGACCGCTTCGTCGATTTCCTCACCATACTGGGCGTGGTATTCCCGCCAATCCTCGGCATTATGCTGGTCGATTACCTGCTGCTGCGTTCCCATCGTGCCGTGCTGGACAGAAGCCGGGCTGAAGGAAAATTACCGGGTGAGAGCGAAACACCGGTGATTGGCTGGACGGCGATTATCGCCACGCTGATTGGCAGTGTGATTGGCCTGGTGACCGAGTGGGGGGTGCCAACGATTAACTCGCTGCTGGTCTCCTGCGTCATTTATTATGTGCTGTGTCTGGCCCTGCGCAACCGGGCAGTGACCCCAGCGGTGTAAACCGGTGAACCGGGCAGCAGCAGCATGCTCTGCCCGGTTAGGGGTTTAATTCAGGCGTTTCGGCAGGAGATCAACCGGCTGACTGCGCTTTTTCATCGCATGGTTCAGCAACACGTAGCTGCAGCTGGCGATAAGCCCCGCCAGACCAAACAGCAGAACAATCATCGACCGTTTTGGCGCATCGCGCTGGATAGGCTCATAGGGTGCGCGCATGTATTTGAACGGCTCAACGTGCAGCTCATTAATTTTCACCGCGTTCAGTTTTTCAATATACAGACGACGGTTCTGTAAATCGGCACTCAGCCGGGCAGGATCGGAGATCGCCTGCTCAATCTGAAGCTTGCGCGCCAGGCCATCCGCACCCAGCGTCACCGAAAAGTCCGGGTCATCCTGAATTGTACGGCCATTGCTCCACGACGGCTGCTTCAGCCCGGCGGAGTTAGCAATCTGCAGCGCGTACTGCAAACGCTCCAGTTTGATTCGGTGGACGTTTTCGGCACGGCTGACATCCAGATTATATTGTCCGATCGCTTTGCCTTTTAGCATATCAATCTGGTAGTTAATGCGCTGATGTAACTCACTCTGCACCACATCTGCGACATAATTAATGTACCCCTCCAGCAGATCGCGGGCGGCAACGGGGTTTTCGGCAGTGTATTTAATTTCGTAGTAGCGATACTCTTTTTTCGCGGCATCTTTATCTTGTATTGAGCTGTGCGAATCGATATTCCCCTGCAAAATGGCATTCACCAGATGGTTACGGGTATCCGGCGTATCCGCCTTGTCTTTTGCCAGCTCTTTAAAATAAGTCGTATTGACCAGATATTTCTCGCGCAGGCTGCGCGAATCAAAGTTACGCATAAAGTCTGACAGCAGCGAATCGGGGGTGATATCCGTTTTAATATCCAGTACGTTCAGTTCGGTCAGGATTTTTTCCATGCTGCGCAGCTGTGGTGCCTCTGCGGGCACCAGCACAGCGGAACTGGTCCAGCGCTGCGGTATCATATAACTGATGCCCGCCCCGGCCAGCACGGCCAGTCCGGTAAGCGCCATCACCAAAAACTTACGGTTAAGCAGAATACTCAGTAACCCCAGCAGATCGAGTTCATCGTCCTGATGCACATAGGGCTTCAGTGCCTGATTACCAGGACGTGCAGATGAAATATCATCCATTTTGATGTCACTCATGATTCCGTTCCTTTAAGGCGACCGGGTACTGGAAAACCGACAGCATAAACGCATCGTATTTCCATACAACGTTCAGAGAATTAAGATAGATTTTATCGCGCGTATTATCATAATTTCTTCACGTCAAATCAATAAAAAAGCGGCGATGAAATACAAATATGGGCAATGTTATTTAAGGCGATAATAACCTTGTGATATTAACGTTAAGTAAGAATCTCTTTAGGTCAGGGACATTTTTCAGGTTTGCAAACAGCTTGTAAAACCCAATCGTGTCCCTGAATGGGGGGTCAGGTTCGGCCCAGATAGGGTCCGGCCACCACGGAATCACGCACGATCAGCTGGCCGTTAAACGGCGGCAAGGGTTCTGCGGACTGGCCATCCAGCATCATCACCAGCTTTTCCAGGGTATGCATAATCATCTCTCCGACCGGCACATGCACGGTGGTCAGCGGCGGGACAAAAAATGATGCCATGGGGATATCATCGAAACTGAGTAGGGAAACATCCTGCGGAATACGTTTACCGGCGGCAGAGAGCGCCTTCGCGGCACCTATCGCCATATCATCGTTGCTGGCCACCAGCGCGGTAAATGCTGCGCCCTGCTCCAGCAGCGCGAGCCCCGCCTCATAGCCACTTTGTAATGACCAACTTCCCTGCGCCACGCGCTGCTCGTCGAAGGCGATATGGTGCGCCCGCAGGGCCTGCGTATACCCGTTCAGGCGGCTGATGCCGGTAGGGGAACCGGGGGATCCGGTGATAAAGGCGATATCACGATGCCCCCGGGACACCAGATAGTTGACGGCATCCAGCGTGTTCTGCTCATGGGCGGCAATAACACAGTGCTGCGGGTGCTTTTCCAGCTGGCGATTTACCACAATGATCGGTTTATGGGTTTTTTCAATAATCTCATCCAGCTCAGTGGTATTGAGAAAACGGGGATAAATAATGATCGCATCACAGCGCAGATCGAGTAAAAACTCAATGGCCTGGCGCTCCTGGCGGGCATCATGTTTGCCGTCTGCCAGCAGCAGCTGTCGGCCATGCTGTTCCGTCACCGTGGCGGCCTGGAATAACAGCTCACTAAAATAGGGGCCGTTATACAGCGTATTAGTGACCACCAGACCAATATTTTGTGATTTGCTGGTCGCCAGATTACGCGCCAGTAAATTTGGCCGATAGCCGGTCTCTTCTATCGCTTTAAATACTCTGTCCTGGGTGCTTTTGCTGACGTAACTGTTTCCCGCCAGCACCCGGGATACGGTCGCTTTTGACACGCCCGCCTTCTTTGCAACGTCCAGCATGGTAATCATTGTGGCATCCTGAAAGCGAAACTCTTGTGGTCATAATAGCCTGTTTTATCGTACTCCCATACCTTTGCGATCCTGCTCACAGAACAAATTATTGAATATGAAACCGGTTGCAGAAACAGGTTCCTTTCGGCTATTTATTAAGGAAACCCAGACCGGAGAACAACCATGAATAAAATCTTACTCTGTTGTGCTGCTGGTATGTCCACCAGCATGGTCGTCCAGCGGATGGAAAAATCCGCTAAAGAAAAAGGGATTGCCGTAGAGATTAATGCCGTCGGTCTGGACGAGTTTAATGAGCGGATAGCCGACTATGATTGCTGTCTGCTGGGCCCACAAATTAAATATAAGCTGGTGGACTTTAAGCCGCTGGCTGATGAGCTGAATAAGCCCATTGCGGTCATCAACACCATGGATTATGGCATGATGAACGGTGAAAAGATCCTCACGGAAGCGCTGGCGATGATCCAGAACGGCGGGCCCCAGCAATGAGTCGCTTCAGCGAGTCCCTGTTCGGTGTGATTGAGAACCAGATCAGCCCCATCGCGGCCAGGCTGTCCAGCCAGCGCCACGTGGTGGCGATCAAAGACGGATTTATCTCCTCGATGCCGTTCCTGATCGTCGGTTCGTTTATGCTGCTGTTCGCCCATCCGCCGTTTGGTGCCGACAGCCAGTGGGCCTTTGCCCGCTGGTGGCTGGGGATGGTCGAGCGCCATTCCGCGCAGATCATGATGCCGTACAACATGACCATGGGCATCATGGCGGTGTATATCGCCGCCGCCATCGCCTACAACCTCGCTATCAGCTACAAGATGAATGGCTTTATGGCCGCCTGTCTGTCGCTGATGTCTTTCCTGTTAGTGGCCGCCCCCCAGAGCAATGGCGCGCTGCCGGTGGGATCGCTGGGGGGAGAAGGCATCTTTACGGCGATTATCGTCAGCCTCTACTCCACCGAGCTGATGCACTTTCTGCAGAAGCGCAATATTGGCTTTAAGCTGCCGGAGCAGGTGCCGCCGAAGATCCGGCAGTCGTTTGATCTGCTGATCCCCATTCTGGCCATTTTCCTGACGCTGTTCCCGCTCAGCCTGCTGGTACAGGATCAGTTCGGCATGCTGCTGCCGCAGGCAATTATGGCGGTCTTCAAACCGATCATCTCCGCCTCTGACTCGCTGCCTGCGGTACTGATTGCCGTGCTGCTCTGCCATCTGCTGTGGTTTGCCGGTATCCACGGCGCGGTGATCGTCGGCGGCATATTGCAGGCCTTCTGGCTGACCAATCTCGGGATTAACCAGCAGGCGCTGAATGCCGGTGAGCCGATTACGCAGATCTTTATCGAACCCTTCTGGCAGTTCTTTATTGTCGTTGGTGGGTCCGGTTCCACCATGGGGCTGGTGTTCCTGTATCTGCGCAGCCGTTCAGCGCACCTTCGCTCTATCGGTAAGCTGGGCCTGGTTCCCAGCATGTTTAACATTAACGAGCCGATTATCTTCGGTTCCCCGGTAGTGATGAACCCGCTGCTGTTTATTCCCTTTATTACCGCCCCGCTGGTCAATGCGATCATTGCCTGGGTGGCGACGCGTACCGATTTGGTGAACCACGTGGTGTCGCTGGCCCCCTGGACCACCCCCGGCCCGATTGGTGCCGCCTGGTCTACCGGCTGGGACTTCCGCGCGGTTATCCTGGTTGGCGTGCTGATTGTGGTCTCAACGCTGATTTATTATCCCTTCTTCAAAATGTACGAACGCGAACTGTTAAAACAGGAAAAACCGGCACCGGCAGAAGCCGAACTGAACGCCGTGGAGAACCGATAATGGATATGGAAACGACGGTGATGGAGCTGATCATTCATGCTGGTGAAGCCCGCTCATGCTCCATGCAGGCGCTGCGCGCTGCGCGCAGTTATGACTGGCAGGAAGCAGATGCCCACCTGGCTGCCGCCGGTGCCGCCGCCAGGGCGGCGCATAAAATCCAGACGGCGCTGATCGGTGCTGACGAGGGCGTCGGTAAGGTGCCGGTCAATCTGATTCTGGTGCATGCCCAGGACCATCTGATGAACGCCATGCTGTGCCGCGAACTGGCCGAAGAGATCATTCTTCTGCACCGCGAGGTGCAGGCGTTGAAACAAAAGGGCTGACCCTGTGTTCCGCCCGGTCCGTGACAGACAATTTCGTCCCCGGGGGTCAGGCACGCCTGCCCCGTCCAAAACGCAAGGAGAACAGGATGCAATATCGTGAGCTTACGCCCTTCCCTGACGGATTTTTATGGGGAGCGTCGACCTCAGCCTATCAGGTTGAAGGCGCTTCAGACCAGGACGGTAAAGGGCCATCGGTCATTGATAAAGCCCGTTTTGATCCACGCCTGACCGACTTTACCGTCACCAGCGACCACTACCACCGCTTCGCTGAGGATGTGGCACTGTTCGCTGAACTGGGCCTGAAAACCTACCGCCTGTCGATCTCCTGGAGTCGGCTGTTTCCGCAGGGAACCGGGGAAATTAACGCTAAAGGCGTTGAGTTCTATCAGAAGCTGATCACCGCCCTGACCGATAAGGGGATTGAGCCGCTGGTCACGCTGTATCACTTTGACCTGCCGTGGGCGCTGCAGGAGAAAGGCGGCTGGTCAGATCCGTCCACGATTACCGCCTTTGAACATTTTGCCCGCACCTGCTTCGCGCTGTTTGGTGACCGGGTGAAATACTGGCTGACCATCAATGAGCAGAACATGATGATCCTGAAAGGGGACGTCATCGGTACGCTACCGGAGGGAACGCCTGACCCGCATAAGACTCTGTATCAGCAGAATCACCATATGATGCTGGCCCAGGCGCGGGCGATGATCGCCTGCCACGAGCTTCTGCCGGCGGCAAAAATCGGCCCGGCCCCGAATATTTCCTGCGTTTATCCGGCCAGTGCTAAACCGGAGGACATGCTGGCAGCCAATAACTTCACGTCGATCCGCAACTGGCTGTACCTCGACCTCGCCTGCTATGGCCGTTACAACACCATCGCCTGGCGCTTTATGCAGGAAAAAGGCTGGCTGCCTACCATTACCGAGGGCGATATGACGCTGCTGAAACAGGCGAAGCCGGACTTTATTGCCTTTAACTATTATGCCTCTGCCACCGTCGCCGCCGAACTGGGCAGCGACGGTGAAGGGCTGCAGAAAGTGGACCAGCAGATGGCGGGCATTGATAAAAGCGTGTACGTCGGCACCAATAACCCGCACCTGAAGAAAAACCAGTTTAACTGGTACGTTGACCCCGTCGGCTTCCGCATTACCGCACGCGAGATCTACGACCGCTACCACCTGCCGCTGATTGTCACCGAAAACGGTCTGGGTGCGTTCGACGAGCTGGCGGCGGGCAATAAGATCCATGATGACTATCGCATTGCTTACCTCAGCGATCATCTGGCACAGCTGCAGTTAGCCATCAGCGACGGGGTGGAGATCTTCGGTTACTGTCCGTGGTCGGCGATCGATCTGGTCAGCACCCATCAGGGGATCAGCAAGCGTTATGGTTTTATCTACGTCAACCGTGACGAACACGATCTGAAAGATCTGGCACGTTACCGTAAGAAAAGCTTCAGCTGGTATCAGAGGGTGATCAACACCAACGGCGCGAACTTAGATAAAGCGATCGATTATTAATTCTCACCGTGCCCTGCGGCACGGTTTTTTTACAGACGTTGTTAATCTCACCAGAAAGGACGGATTATGTCAGAGCAGCAATTACCAAAAGATTTTTTATGGGGCGGCGCGGTCGCAGCACACCAGGTTGAAGGCGGCTGGGATCAGGGCGGTAAGGGTCCCTGTATTGTGGATGTCCTGTCCGGCGGTGCGCACGGCGTTGACCGGGTGATCACCGACGGTATCGATCCGGCGCACCACTACCCTAACCACCTGGCGGTGGATTTTTACCATCGCTATAAAGAAGATATCGCGCTGTTTGCCGAGATGGGCTTTAAGTGTTTTCGCACGTCGATTGCCTGGACGCGCATTTTCCCTAAAGGTGACGAACAGGAGCCTAACGAAGAGGGACTGAAGTTCTATGATGACCTGTTTGACGAACTGCTGAAGCACGGTATCGAGCCGGTGATCACCCTGTCCCACTTCGAGATGCCGGTGCATCTGGTGAAAGAGTATGGCGGCTGGCTGAACCGTAAAGTGGTGGACTTCTTTGTGCGCTACAGCGAAGTGGTGCTGAAACGCTATCAGCACAAAGTAAAATACTGGATGACCTTTAACGAGATCAACAACCAGCGTAACTGGCGCTACCCGCTGTTTGGCTACTGTAATTCCGGGGTGATTTTTAACGAGCACGAAAAACCCGAGCAGGCGATGTATCAGGTACTGCATCACCAGTTTGTGGCCAGTGCGCAGGTGGTGAAGCTGGGCCACCAGATCAACCCTGACCTGCAGATCGGCTGTATGCTGGCCATCGTCCCACTCTATCCGTGGTCATGCCATCCAGACGATGTGATGTTTGCACAGGAGTCGATGCGTGAGCGCTACCTGTTCGGTGACGTGCATCTGCGCGGCTACTACCCCTCCTACATCCTGAAAGAGTGGGAGCGTAAGGGCTATCAGATTGAGATGCAGCCCGGGGATGAGCAGGCGCTGCGCGAAGGCTGTGCCGACTACCTGGGCTTCAGCTACTACATGAGTAATGCGGTGCAGTACTCGGCCAAAGACAGCGACGACGGACGCCATATCGAAGGCTTCCCGGGCAGCCGTCCGAACCCGCACGTCAAAGCATCCGACTGGGGCTGGCAGATTGACCCGGTAGGCCTGCGCTATACGCTGAATGCCTTCTGGGAACGCTATCAGAAGCCGATGTTTATCGTTGAAAACGGCTTTGGTGCCTACGACACCGTTGAAGCCGACGGCCAGATCAACGATGACTACCGCATCGCCTATCTGAAAGCCCATATCGAACAGATGAAAATTGCGGTACTGGAAGACGGCGTGGACCTGATGGGATACACCCCGTGGGGCTGCCTGGACTGCGTATCGTTCACCACCGGCCAGTACAACAAACGTTACGGCTTTATCCACGTGGATAAAAACGATGACGGTACCGGCACGATGGCCCGTTCGAAAAAGAAAAGCTTCGACTGGTATAAGCAGGTGATTACCAGCAACGGCGCGGATCTGTAACAAAACGCCAAACCGGGGCGACCGGAAAAGAGCGTCGCCCCGGGGAACATCCTTCCTTTCTTCACTGCTGACCGGTACAGATCCCATCGCGGTCCGGCCAGCAGATCCCGTCAGGTACAGCACGCAGGCAAGCATCCCAACGCGGTTAGCGGTATCACCGCCAGCGTTACCTTTCAAAATCCGTAGCGGATCGCATCCTTGCTCTGCTGCATCAACGCGTCGATTTTTTCCGAGTAGCGTTCCACCCCCTGACCGTCACCCGCCTGTGAACAGGCACGGCGTTTAGCGTTATAAGCTTTCATCAGCTGCGCCTGGGCAAAACCCGGTTTGCCGTAGCGCGACATACTTTCCTGCCAGCACTGAATGGCGCTGTCGCTGTCTCCCGCGGCCATAAACTGTTTACCCAGCTCATTCAGCGCCTCTGCACAGTCTCTGGCTGGCAACGCCTGCTGTAAGATCTTATCAATGGCATCCATAAAGCCTCCTGAATCAATTAGTGAAAGAAGTTAAGGATATGGCCAAACACCAGCCCGACCCCGATCACATCCGAGTCACTGAAGGTGACATTCTGGAAACCGTACTGGCCGAGCAGCGGCAGAAGCAGGGCGGGCAGCAGCGTAATAAACAGCCCGTGGAACACGCCGCCGATGATCGCCCCGCGTCGTCCGCCGACCGCGTTAGCGAAGATCCCGGCAGTACCGCCGGCAAAGAAGTTGGTCAGCATTCCCGGCAGGATCATCGCCAGCCCCACCCACGGGAACAGAAACATCCCGATCACCGCACCGGCCGTGGTGGAAATAAAGCCGATAATCACCGCATTCGGCGCATAGGGGAACAGCACCGGACAGTCGAGCGCCGGAACCGCATCCGGAACAATGCGCAGCGCAATACCGCGAAACGCAGGCACAATTTCAGCCAGCAGCAGGCGCACGCCCGCCAGCAGCACGTACACCCCCACCACAAACTGGATCGCCTGCAGGAAGCTGTAGACCAGATAATTGACGCCGTTAGACGACGCCGCCACCACTTCTGGCCCGGCCGCCACTGCCGGGATCAGATAGATCGGGATCATCACCACCATCATTGACAGATAGGTGTCCTGCAGGAATGACAGCGCCTGCGGCAGCTCCACATCTTCCGTACTTTTACTGACGTCACCGGTTACTTTTGCCACCCCGGCCTGCACCATATAGCCGATGGTGCAGAAGTGGCCGAGGGCAATATCATCCCCGCCGGTGATCTTACGTACGATCGGCTGGGCAATCGCCGGCATCAGCACCGCCATCACCCCGGCGATCCCCCCGCCAAGCAGGATCAGTTCCACACCGCGCAGCCCGCCCATATAGCCGATCACCGAGCACACCGTCGCCATCCACAGGGAAGCCTGCCCGGTCAGGAAGATGTACTTATAGCGTGTCAGCCGGGCGATAAGGATGTTAACGACAAAAGCGACCACCATAATCAGTGCCGTTTCGCGCCCCAGCGTTTGCTGCGCGATACCGGCAATCGAGCCGACATCGGTGACCACGCCACGCATATTAAAACCTTTCTGGAAGATATCGCCGAGAAAGGTCAGTGTGGCAACAATAATACTGGCTCCGGAGAGCAGCACTAAAAAACCCAGTAACGTTTTTAATGTGCCGGTAATAACCTGACCCGGACTTTTTTTCAGGGCGATCAGACCAATCATGGCTATCAATGAAATAAGAATTGACGCCTGCCCCAGCACATCATGGACAATAAAAGTAAGGAAAGACATAATACTCCCCTGTTTTTGGGCACAGATACCCTTCCGGCTCAGGCGGCATAATACCGCGTAAACAATGGAGGGTTATTGGTTTAGATTAAAAGGAAATTAAATAAGATAGCCTTTCTCTTTCAGAATCGGTTCTAGTTTTAATTTTATTTCATTCTTATCTACCAGGCGCTTCAGGTAGATAATGGTTGAGTTGATCGTATAATGCTGAAACTGTGAACGGAAGTTTTCCCCGGTCATGATAATATCCGCCCGGGAGGAGGTTGCACTGGAAATATCACAGTGTGATAGTTCAGCATCAACACCCAGATCTTTCAGGGCCGCTTCAATACTCATTTCGCAGGCAAAACTGCTGCCAAGCCCGGCACCGCATACGGCCAGAATAGATAATTTTTTCATCAGGCATACCTTATTAAGTGTCTGTAAGTCCGCGACCACTGACTGCGGGTATGTTGACGGGCATCCCTGCCCTGCTGCGGTTTAAAATTGCTGAAGAATCTTCATCACCGCGGGTTTATCCCGTGCCTGCCTTAACTGTTCAACCACATTGTCCTCACAAAAAAGCTGAGACAGGCTGGCGATCATTTCAATATGTGAGTGGCTGTCGACAGCGGCCAGGGCAAATATGACATATACCGGGTCATTATCTTCACTGCCAAAACTCACGCCTTCGGAAACAATTAACAGAGAGAGTGCCGTATGATTCACCCCTTCTTCTGGTCGGGCATGAGGCATGGCAATCCCCTCACCCAGCACATAATAGGGGCCAATCTGTTCATGCATATCATAAATAGCGTTAAGGTATCGGGGCTGTACGGCACCATTATCGATCATGGGTTGCAGTGCAATCTCCACCGCCTTTCGCCAGTTATCAGTATGCGTTAACAGTGTCAGATTACTGTGATTAATCCAGTCGGTTAACATACCTCGTCGCCTTTTAATTACCCCAAACGTTAATTCACTATACTTTTTGCAGAAAGATAAAAATGTGATCGGGCTGACTTATTTAATAATAAATAACTTATTATCAGTTAATTATATTAACAGCCATGGTTATCCGCTGGCGAATTAAACCAGTGGTTACACTCTTTATTAAATATGCCGCCAATATTCAGGATTAATCCTGGTTATTGTTAGCCCTGTGAATGTAGATACGCAACCTGATCGATATTCTCCTGTAGCCAGTGAACTAATTGGGTGAAGTCAGTCTCGCACCGCTGATCGGCGACCCACACCGGCCCCAGCTGCATCGGCTCGGCGCGATCGGCCAGCTCTTGCAGTTCTGCCACATAATCCGCTCCCGGGTGGCCCGGTAACCTTGAGCCCAGCCGGCTGCTGTAGCGTTGTGCCGCCATCTCACCGGGGATCTGACACCAGACCTCCACCACACGTTCAATTCCTGCCGCCGGGATAAAAGCGGCCAGATCTGCTTTGGGCTGGAAGCCAAACCACGCATCGACGATAAAGGTATGGCCCGCCGGGGCGGCGGCAATAATCGACCAGATCACCTGATAAGCAGCAATGCCCAGCTTACGGTTCATCGGGCGATCGATCCCGTCGATCTGACGCATAAACGGCTCTTTGATCTGATCCAGCGTCAGCAGCGGCCAGCCGGTTTCCGTCGCCAGACGGGTAGCAATATGGCTTTTTCCCGACGCGGGTACACCGTTCACCATCACCAGGCGTTTACCCCCGGGCTGGGGAACGGAATGCGGCAAAACAGACGACTCAGGCATGACGGTTTTTTTCCTCTGCTTTACGGGCGTGGAAATGCTGCCCGATAACGGCCTGGATTTCACGCAGACGGGGGATGGCCAGGGTTTCCAGTTTTTCGCGGGTGACGCCGCTGTCCAGCGAGATGCAGTCTTTCCATAATGCCCGCCCGGCAATGACGCCGGAAGCCCCGTTGCTCATCGCATCCGCCACCTGCGTCAGGAAGGTGCTGTGATCCACCCCTGCAGAGAGTACGGCCCACGGCACGTCGCCGGCAAGCGCCGTGATAGCGGCACAGTCCTTAGCCGACCCCGGATACGGGATCTTCAGCACCTTGGCTCCCAGTGCCAGCGACAGTTTCGTTCCTTCATAAATCAGTGACGGCACCCGGCTTTTATACGCTTCCTCCGTTTCGTCAGGCAGCGGATAGGTCAGGAACTCGACCACCAGCAGCAGGTCTTCACGGGTAAAGTCTTCAATGCAGTGACGCAGGATATCGAGGTTATGTTGATTGGCATCCGGGCGATCGGCACGTAAATAGACCATAATTTTACCGCCGTTACCGCCCAGTTCGCGCACGCGGCGGGCGCTGATGCCCTCGACCAGACGCGAATGACGATAGCCTTCCGGCGTGGTGTCAAAACCGGAGGCATCCAGGCCGATCAGCAGGGCGGTATCTCGGGCAATGATACCGTCATCCACCAGGTCGGGCACCGCGCAGACGGCATCCACCAGCACGCAGGAGGCCTGACTGGCAAGGTAGCGGGTAATGTCGGCTTTAATACCGCCGAGCTGGTGCTCGGAGATGGATTTTTGTTGTTCAGGATCGGCGCTTAACAGGGTACGCATTGCGCCGCGCTGGTCGCAGGCAATCACCAGCATCGCGCCATTGCTGCCGCAAATTTGCTGATAACCGCGCAGTTCAGAAGTGGACATATGTGACATGAGATGTGCTCCGTTGTAGAGATACCAGGTAAAAAAGCCGTCAGCGACGACCCGAAAATTACCTTTAGCCTGAGTGCACGACGCCGGGCTGATGCCGGTGAATCTCCAGTCCTGTCAGGGGTTTCAGCCACCTGTGCACATTGCAATTTTTCTGGTGTTGCGCAATAATTCTCCAACCGATGAAATGAGTGTAATACATTGCAGAAAGGAATTACAACCCTGAAAGAGCCTCTTTTACAAGATCCCGCCACCACGCGGGCGATGATGCATATGGTGGCGAAGCTGCACTATCAGTCCGATATGTCGCAGGTTGATATCGCGAAAAAGCTGGGGGTTTCCACCGCCACTATTTCGCGTCTGCTGACCAAAGCCCGTGCTGCGGGCATTGTGCGCATAGAGGTGATTGAGCTGACCTCACCTGAGGAGATCACGGCGGATCTGATCGCCCGGCTGGGGTTAAAAACCGCCGCCGTGGTTGAGTCGCCGCCCGCTAACGTCCTCAGCGCGCTCAGCGCGCCGCTGGCATCATTACTCCAGCAGGCCGATCTGGTCAGCGGGTCGGTGGTGGGGATTGGCTGGGGGCGTGCGGTGCGTGAAGTGACGTTATCCGGCCTGCCGCGCCTGCCGGGCGTGCTGACCGTGGCGCTTAACGGCGGTATGCAGCAGGCGGCAGCGCACTTTCAGATTAATGAATTTGTGCGCCAGGCCGCAGAACAGATGGCGGGGACCCCCCACTTTCTCCATGCGCCCTATATTTCATCGCCGGTGCTGCGTGACGCGTTTCTCTGCGACCCGGGCGTGCAGCAAATTACCTCCCTGTGGGATAAGCTGGATGTGGCGATTGTCGGCGTCGGCCTGACGCATCATGCGCCGCACGCCAGTGAAGCTTCTACCGCCACGCCTGATGAGCAGGCCCTCAGTCACGCAGCGGGCGATGTGCTGCGCCACTACGTCACGGAACAGGGAGAGGTGCTGCACTGGGAAGGTGAGCAGCGGATGATCGCCGCTTCACCCGACCAGCTGCGCCAGTCGCCTCTGTGTATCGGCGTGGCGGCCACGCCGGAAAAAGCCGCCGGGATTATCGGGGCCGTCCGCTCGGGGATGATCAATGCCCTGGTCACCGATATTAAAACCGCTCAGGCCATTATCGACCGTCTGGTCAGTGACCCTCAATAAATGCGCTGGCTGTCTTTGTCCAACGGGCAAAGACAGCTAATTAACGTAAAATGAATACGTTATCAGAAACAACCTAAAGCTGATTAATTCTCATTACGTCTTTATAGCCCGCTTTGATATAAATAAGAACAGTTATCATAACTATTTAAAAACCAGAACAATTCAGATTCATCATGGAATGATTATCACTTACCAATCAGTCCTTTAGCTGTGTATAAATAAATTAGCCAATGCTATATAAAACGGTTTTTATTTTATCAGTCTGGGTGCATAATGCGCAGAAATCACCTCTTTTACTCGTTATGATTTACGTTCCAGATACATTTACCGTGTCTCTGCAACGCAAATTATTGAGAGTAGAAATCTCGCTAAAAATATAATGTTAAGGAGTCACCATGCTGACGAATGAAATGACCGCTCAGTTGAACGATCAGCTGAATCTGGAATTCTACTCTGCCAACCTGTACCTGCAGATGAGCGCATGGTGCAATGACAAAGGTTTTGAAGGGGCTGCCGCGTTTATGCGTGAGCATTCCACCGAAGAGATGCAGCACATGCAGCGTCTGTTCAACTACCTGAGTGATACTGGTGCCATGCCGGTGCTGGGCACTATCGACGCGCCGCCGGTCACCTTTAACTCCCTGCACGAAGTGCTGGAGCAGGCCTATCAGCACGAGCAGCTGATCACCAAAAAAATCAATGAGCTGGCACATGCCGCCATGACCACGCAGGATTACTCCACCTTTAACTTCCTGCAGTGGTACGTCTCTGAGCAGCATGAAGAAGAGAAACTGTTTAAATCTGTCCTGGATAAACTGGCGCTGGTGGGTAACAGCGGTCAGGCACTGTTCTTCGTGGATAAAGACCTGCAGAAACTGAGTGAGCCCGGCGCGCACCAGGCCTAATCGCTGCGGTCCCGCTAAACGGGGGCGACCTTTTCCGGTCGCCCCTGCTGAGAAGCTGTCCTTCCTGTATTAACCCTGTTACTGCCCCTCCCGCACGGCCTTTACCTGCTGCGGCGTCACCTCACTGGCCTGATTTCCCCAGCTGTTACGCACAAAGTTGCTCAACCCGGCGACCTGTTGATCCGTCAATCGCCAGCCAAAATCCGGCATTCTCATGCCAGTCAGCGCCTGTCGGGTGACAGGTGCCCTGCCGCCGTGCAGGATCATTGAAATCAGTGATGAAGGATCGTTGCCCTGCAGCGCTGCGTTGCCCGCCAGTGCGGGGAAGGTGCGGGCATAGCCCCGGCCGTCGCTGCGGTGGCACGCCGCACAGTTATCCTGATACAGCGCCGCGCCGGGGGAGTTCAGATCGGCATAATCCTCGCGCGCCAGCGCCGTGGAGAACGTGCCGGCGGGCAGGCTTTTCAGGAATACCGCGATAGCCTTGAGATCGGCCGGTGTCAGGTACTGCGTACTCTGTTCAACCACATCGGCCATCGGGCCAAACGCCATGGTGCGGTCGTTCTGCCCGGTTTTCAGAAACGTGACGATATCCTGCGGCGTCCAGCTCCCCAGTCCCCGGACATTGTTACCCCGCAGGTCGGGCGCATGCCAGCCGCCAAGGGTACCACCGGTAAGATAGGCGCTGTCGTGGTGGTCCTGCCCTTTTTCCTGCAGGGCGAAACCGCGCGGCGTATGGCAGCTGCCGCAGTGTCCCGGCCCCAGTACCAGCCATGCCCCGCGGTTCCACTGTTCGCTGTGCAGCGGATCGTTAAGATAGCGCTCGTCATCGTGAAACAGCAGGTTCCACACCCCAAGCGGCCAGCGTATGCTCAGCGGCCAGGGAATATCGCTTTTGCGGTTCTCCTGCCGCACGGCAGGCACCTCCTGGGTAAAATAGTCATACAGCGCGTGCACCTGCTGGTCATCAAACTTGCTGAACGCGGTATAAGGCATCGCCGGATACAGGTTCCTTCCGTCACGGGCCTTGCCTTCGCGCAGGGCGCGGGAAAAATCCTGATAGCTGTAATCACCGATACCCGTCCGGGCATCCGGGGTAATATTGGTCGAATAGAGCGCCCCGATGGGCGTCTCCATCTTCAGTCCGCCGGCGTAGGGTCGGCCTTTTTCGGCGGTATGGCAGGCCGCGCAGTCCGAGGCCAGCGCCAGGTAATGCCCCGCGCTAAGACTGTCAGGGGCGGCGGCACGACTTCCGCTGGCGGCCACCAGCAGCACACACAAACCATAGTGTCGTATATTCATCACTGACTCCCTGTCAGGCCTGTACCAGCGGTCCGGGCTGGGCAAGATAATCGGTGCGGATGGCATGCGCCGCCCACAGCGCCGTGGCACAGACAATCCCGGTGGGGTTGTAGGCCAGATTTTGAGGAAAGACCGATGCCCCGAGCACAAACAGGTTGTGCACATCCCAGCTCTGTAAATACTTATTCACCACGCTGGTTTTCGGGTTATCCCCCATCACCGTCCCGCCCGTGGTATGGGTCGACTGATAGGGCCGCACGTCGTAGTGGTCACCTGGCTTCATAAAGCCTGACTCCACGTGCTGCGCTCCCATCTCACGGGCAATCTGCTCAGCCTTACCCTGCATAAACTGCGTCATCTTCAGCTCATTGGGCTGCCAGTCAAACGTCATTCGCAGCAGCGGCTGGCCGTGGATGTCGCGGTACGTCGGGTCAAGATCCAGATAACACTGCCGGTAAGGCATGACCGAGCCGGACGATCCGATGCTCATGGTGTGCAGATAGTGCTGCTGGATGCTCTTTTTCCAGCCGGAGCCCCACTGCGGGGAGCCCTGAGGCAACTTCATCTGCTGGATAGGTCGCCCGCCGCTGGTCGCCGCCCCCAGGGTGGCCCCACCAATAAAGCCCAGCCCGCTGTGGTCAAAATTCTCAGCATTAAAATCGTCAATAAACGTGCCGGTCACTCCGGAGGCGGCAAACGGATTGAAGTTATGCCTGTTGCCGAAGAACAGATCGAGGCTGCCGTTCATCTGGTAAGCGTAGTTACGACCAACCACCCCTTCCCCACTTTGCGCATGGTAAGGCTTACCGATCCCCGACAGCAGCAGCAGCCGGACGTTATGCAGCTGGAAAGCGCTGAGGATCACCAGCTCCGCAGGCTGCTCATGCTCCTGTCCCTGCTCATCCACCCAGATCACCCCGGTGGCCCTTTTGCCGCTGGCATCGGTGTTGATGCGAATGACCTGCGCCCGGGTGCGCAGGGAAAAGTTAGAAAACTGACGCAGTGAAGGCAGCACCGTTGACTGCGGCGACGCTTTTGAACCATTAAAACAGCCGAAGCGTTCGCAGAATCCGCAATAGTTACATACGCCGAGCTGCACGCCGTAGGGGTTCTTCCAGGCCCCGGTACAGTTTGCCGCCGGAATGGGGAACGGGCTGTAACCCAGACTTTCGGCTGCCCGTGCAAACAGCTGTCCGGCGTACTGCTGCTTCAGCGGCTTTGTCGGATAAGGGGCGCGGCGCGGGGCTTCAAACGGATTGCCTCCGGCAATGTGCAGACCGTCAATATTGCCGGCCATGCCTGAGGTTCCACAGATCTTCTCGAACTTTTCAAAATAAGGCTCCAGTTCGTGATAGCTGACGGGATAATCCTGCAGCGTCATATCCGCCGGGATCACTCCGACGCCGTAGCGTTCCGTCACGGTACTGCGCAGTTTCAGATCGGCCTCCAGCGGCCGCCACAGCATGCCGTTCCAGTGTACGCCTGCACCGCCCACGCCGTTACCGGGCAGGAAAGAGCCAAAGCGCCGGTAGGGCATGGCACGGTCGGCAGAGGTGTGGCGTACCGTCACCGTTTCACGGGCGGCGTTCTGGAACAGTTTCAGGCGAATGCCGTACGTCAGCTCGTCGGTAATACGCGGATAGGCAAAATCAGGCCAGGTGTCACGATTTTCTCCCCGCTCCAGCGCCAGGATATTCAGCCCGGTTTCTGCCAGTTCACGCGCCATCAGCGCGCCGGTCCAGCCGAAGCCGATAATCAACACGTCAACCGAAGGATGTTTTAAGCGGCTCATTATCACCCCCCCCTGCGGCCGGAAATGCTCACCGGCGGCAGCGGATAGCGCTGCCCGGGATGATCCATCTGATCCAGATAATCGGCCCGCGCCCCGGGGAAGCCAATCAGCGTCCAGCTGGCCAGCGTCTGATTGCCGCCGTGCTGCGGATCGGAAAAATACCCTTCTTTGGTATTTTCCAGCAGTTGGGTAAAGAATAAGGCACCGGGTACCTGTTCTAAATTGAGATGTCCGGCTTCCAGTGCGGTGAGCACCTCATCCTGCTGTGCTGCCGTCAAATCCGCGAAATCCGCATGATACTGCTGCTGACAGTAGCGGTCGGCGGCGGCAATCCCCCGGCGGTAGGTCTCACGCGGAACCAGTGAAGACTGATAGCCCAGCTGCGGGATGGCTTCGGCAAACGGCGGCTGCATATACCAGAGCTGTCCGTAGCCGTAGGGCTGCTCCATCTGCCGGTCAATGAACACCGGGACGCCTTCACTGACGGCACCGGGGCCGAGGTCGTCTTCGGGGATCAGACGGGCACAGGCCGCGATAATA
Organism: Erwinia sp. PME.40.26/001; assembly: GCF_055556675.1. Lineage (NCBI taxonomy): Bacteria > Pseudomonadati > Pseudomonadota > Gammaproteobacteria > Enterobacterales > Erwiniaceae > Erwinia > Erwinia sp. PME.40.26/001. The sequence goes on along the minus strand of NZ_JBVHNP010000002.1, from coordinate 304,409 downwards.
AAACGCCATTCGCCCGGGTTAAACCACAGGGGAACCGGTTCAGAAGAGACGCCACGGGCAGGGGTACCCGACGCGAGTGCGGCGGACGGCGCAATCCCGCGAGCGGCCACCGCAGCCAGCGGGATCAGCGCCACAGATTGCTGTAGAAAACGTCGCCTTCCACGGGCGACCTCATCGTGATTTGCCATTGTATTCTTCCAGTGAACAGTCAGAGCCACCCCGGACTGGGGCCAGTGCATCAGCAAAAAACCATGCGTTTTGCGGGGGATAACATAGGCGACTGCGCAGAAAAAAGAAAAATGACGGAGGGGGAAAACTGTTAAGGAATATGAGAAAAAAGAAGGAATCTTCCTGGATAACCGATTCAGCCGGTTCAATTCTAACGGAATGATGTCAGGGTGCGGATCGCACCCTGACATCAACGACTATGGCGTCGCTTTTAACGTCACCCAGTAACCTGGCTGGTAGGTCACCGGCAGGAAACGCTGATGGAATTCACGGAAGGTGGCGTCCGGGTCGATATCGCTAAACAGCTCAGGATGCAGCCATTTGGCGATCATCTGAATGGCGACAAACTGGTACGGGCTGTCGTAGAACTGATGCCAGATGGCATGGACATTGCCGTTGGTCGCCACCGGCAGGGTGCGGAACGCCGGGCGCGCCATCAGCGCGGTTAAACGCTGCGTTGCCAGGGTAAGATCGGCTCCCGGCCCGACGCCTACCCAGCCGCCGGCGGTGTTGTAATTTTTCCAGTTAGCCCCGGTGACGATCACCACGTCCGGGCGCGAAGCAATAATCTGCTCCGGGTTCAGCGTGCCAAACGTGCCCGGGATCAGGCCTTTGGCAATATTGGTGCCACCGGCCACTTCGACCATGCGGCCGAAGTTCTCATCACCGAATGACATACAGCACTCTTCCGTATAGCCCCCGGCGCGATCGAGCATCACCTTCGGGCGCGGACCCTGATAGTTTTTCAGTCGCTCGGTCACGATGTCGATCTGCTGCTGGCGGAAGGCGATGATCTCTTCCGCACGCGCGGGCTTGCCGACCAGTTGCCCCATAATGCGGATACTTTTCACTGCATTCTCAAACGGCTTTTCACGGAAGTCGATAAACACCACCGGAATGCCGAGTTTAGCGAGTTTTTCGGTGAGCTTAGACTCATCGGTGGCCGCTTTCGACTCCAGATTCATCAGCACCAGATCGGGCTTCAGCGTCAGCGCCTGCTCAACGTTAAAGGTGCCGTCTTTGGCTCCGCCAAAGGTCGGCAGAGCGGTGATTGACGGGTATTTTTTGGCGTAGATCTGATAGCTGTCGAAATCGGCTTTTGGCAGATCGTCGCGCCAGCCCACCACGCGCTGGAATGGCGCATCGGTGTCAAAAGCGGCCAAAAGATAGATCTGCCGCCCTTCCCCGAGGATCACCCGCTTCACCTCAGATTTAATTTCGACTTTACGGCCGCTGACGTCTTCCACCACAAACGGTGCCGCCATCAGGCTGGAGGAGAGGATCAGGCTCCCCATCAGAATCACTGCTTTACCCCAGAACGTCATCGCACTCTCCACAAAGGAAATAATTATTATTCTCAATCTCAGAATTGCGCAGGAATGCTACGACGGCAGGGAGGTCATTACAAGATGTGTCAGAAAATATTGCCTGAGCCGCACAGGGAGGCTCAGACATGACCCTGGAAGGAGAAGCGGTAGAACCGGGTGTCCACCGCCATTAACGGGAAGCGTGCAGGCAGGTCGGCGGGCGGGATAGCCTGAAAGCCGTTTTTTTCATAAAAACGGTGGGCCGCGAGAAATTTCGCGGTGGTCCCGAGGAAGATATCCACCACACCCCGATCGCGGGCGTGCATCATCAGCGTATTGAGCAGCGCAGAAGCCACCCCCCACTCCCGCCCGCGGTAAGGAGCAGCCACAAACATTTTGCGCAGGGCCGTCTGCTGCTGGCCGATATCCTTCAGGCCGATACAGCCCACCACCCGGTCATCAATCTGCGCCAGCCAGAAATCCCCCGTCCCCTGCTGATAAAAATGTTCAATATCACTCAGGTCTGGCTGCTGCTCTGCGGTGATCGCAATGCCGAACTCCTGATTCTGGATCGGCAGGATCAGCCCGACCACACCCGGCTGATATTTTGCCCGGTAACGCTGAATAGTCACAAGCTCGGTAGGCATCATCTCTCGCTCCACTGGGGTTAAAAGAACAGGTTACTGGCGGTTTCAATCTATCGCTTTTACTCCCGCGCTGGCGAATGAAAAATCATCCACAGTAAGATGAATTTCTTTCCTCACACACGGGGTGTGCTCCGCATCAGCCGGTCGCGGCCTGCCGGCAATGAAAGCGAAATAAACGCGCGAGCTCAGCCCCCATCGGCGTCAGGGTGGTGTCTTTACGCTGAATCAAATAAAACGTGGCCTTCGGCAGGGGCTCTTTCATCGTCAGCGCCACCAGCTGATTACCCAGAATCGGGTCACCGATGACGTCGCTGGAAAGGATGCTGACAAAATCACTCTGCGCGATCAGGCTGGTGCAGGCCATAAAGGTTTCACAGGTGACGCCGATCGCCGGGGCCATGCCCATATCGTGCAGCAGGTCGTGCAGCAGGCGGTAATAACTGCCGCGCGGGGTGGGCATGGTCCAGTCGCAGTGCTGCAACTCCGCCAGTGAGGTGGCGTGTTCACACGGATGCCCTTTGCGCATCACCACCCGATATTCGCGCTCCATCAGGGGTTCATAGCTGAGTTCGCTGTCAAGATGGCCGGGATAGGAGGTATTAATGGTGAAATCCAGTTCGCCCTGACGCAGTTCGGGGATCATCGATACCAGCTGCCCCTCCACGATGCGGATCTTAACCCGGGGAAACTGGCGGCGGAACTGGGTGATCACCTGCGGCATCAGGGTGCGGGCAATGCTGCCCCCGACCCCAATATTGACCGTGCCGCCCGCCAGCCCTAACCGCTGCTGAATATCCTCCTGCGCGACGCGCAGCTCTTCGATGACCAGACTCGCATGTTGGAAAAAGTTATCACCGATTTCGGTTAGCGCCACCCCCTGGCTGCGGCGAACGAACAGCCTGGCACCCAGTACCGCCTCCAGTTCCTGAATCGATTTAGTCAGTGCAGGCTGAGACAGCCCGGCGGCGCGGCTGGCGGCACGTATGCTGCCGTGACGGGCCACCTCAACAAAGGCGCGCAGCTGATGCAGCTTAATGGATGCGGGCATGGGATCTCCGTTTGATGATAACCCCTGTTTATCAGTCACAAGATATTGGCATCTTCTGCCTGGGGATTCCATTGTGTAGAACAGAAAGTGATAACCCTGAAATGACGATGCCCAAACAGAAGGATGATCCTATGCACGAGGCGATTGCTGACGTTGTGAAAGAGATGGTTCCCCGCCTGCAGGAACGGCGGCGTGACCTGCATAAATTTGCCGAATCCGGCTGGCTGGAGTTCCGTACCGCCACGCAGGTAGCCGCTGAACTGCACCGCCTTGGCTATGCACTCCAGCTTGGCCGGGAAGTGGTAAAGGCGGAGGAGCGCATGGGCGTCCCCGCCGCGGAGGTGCTGGCACAGCACGAGCAGCGTGCGCTGGAGCAGGGTGCGCTGCCGGAGTGGATGCCGCACTTCTCCGGCGGCTTCTGTGCCATTGTTGCCACGCTGGCCACCGGCCGCCCCGGCCCGGTGATGGCATTCCGCGTTGATATGGATGCGCTGGACGTGATTGAAAACCAGACCTCCGCGCACCGCCCGTATGCCGAAGGCTTTGACTCTGTGAACCCGGGCATGATGCACGCCTGCGGGCACGACGGCCATACCACCATTGGCCTGGGCCTGGCTCAGGTGCTGAAGCAGTTTGAAGCCGATCTTGTCGGTACCATTAAGCTGATCTTCCAGCCCGCCGAGGAAGGTACGCGCGGGGCAAAATCAATGGTTGCGGCCGGCGTGGTTGATGACGTCGACTTCTTTACCGCCATCCACATTGGTACCGGCGTGCCGGCGGGCGAACTGGTGTGCGGCAGCGATAACTTTATGGCCACCACCAAGCTCGACGTCAGCTTTCGCGGCAACGCCGCCCATGCAGGGGCACGCCCGGAAGAAGGCAGCAATGCACTGCTGGCCGCCGCACAGGCTGCACTGGCACTGCATACCCTGACCCAGCACAGCGGCGGCAGCGCACGCGTCAACGTGGGCGTACTGCAGGCAGGCACCGGGCGTAACGTGGTCGCGGATCGCGCCACGATGAAGGTGGAAACGCGCGGGGCGACGAATGAAATTAACGACTTTATCTACCAGCGCGCCCTGCAAGCGCTTGCCGGTGCTGCCGCAATGTACGGCGTTGAGCATCAGATCGCGCTGATGGGTGAGGCGCGCAGCAGTCAGCCGACCGCCCCCTGGGTGCGTTATATCCGCCGTCAGGCGGCACACATTCCGGAACTGACCTCGCTGGTCGATACGCGTGGCATGGCCGCCGGGTCGGAAGATGCCACCTTCATGATGGAACGGGTAAAGCAGCGCGGTGGCCAGGCCTCCTACATTATTTTCGGTACCGATCTGAGCGCCGGGCACCACAACGAAAAATTCGACTTTGACGAACAGGTGATGGCCGTCGCGGTGAAAACGCTGGCGGCGATTGCGGTCAATATTGCCGAATTCGAACCGGAGGCGTGATGGACGCGGAAATAAATGACTTTGTGGCGGACTACATCGACCGGCATCAGGCACGCTTCAGTGCGTTAAGCGACGCCATCTGGGATCGGCCTGAAACGCGCTTTACCGAAACCTTCGCCGCCGGGTTGCTCTCCACGGCGCTGGAGCAGGAAGGGTTTCGCATTGAGCAGGCCGCAGGGGGCATCGATACCGCTTTTATCGCCAGCTATGGCAGTGGTCAGCCGGTGATCGCCCTGCTGGGCGAGTATGACGCCCTGGCGGGGCTGAGCCAGCAGGCAGAATGCAGCACGCGCCGCCCGCTGTTGGCAGACGGCAACGGCCACGGCTGCGGCCATAACCTGCTGGGTACCGCGGCGCTGGCCGCCGCCTGTGCCGTCAAAGCCTGGCTGCAACAGAACGGCACTACGGGCACGATTCGCTTTTACGGTTGCCCCGGCGAAGAGGGCGGCTCCGGGAAAACGTTTATGGTCCGCGAAGGACTGTTTGACGACGTCGATGCCGCACTGACCTGGCACCCGGAGGGCTTCAGCGGCATGTTTAATACCGCCACGCTGGCCAATATTCAGGCGGCATTTCATTTCAGCGGCGTGGCGGCCCACGCGGCCAACGCGCCCCACCTCGGGCGCAGTGCGCTGGATGCCGTGACCCTGATGAACACCGGCGCGAACTTCCTGCGTGAGCACATTATTCCCGACGCCCGGCTGCACTATGCAGTGACCAATAGCGGGGGCAGTTCCCCCAATGTGGTGCAGGCGGAGGCGGAGGTGCTCTATCTGGTGCGCGCCCCGCAGCTCGATCAGCTGCAGGATATTTACCAGCGGGTGACCGATATCGCCAGGGGGGCCGCCCTGATGACCGGCACTGAAATGACCGTGCGCTTTGAGAAAGCCTGCTCCAACTATCAGCCCAACCGGGCGCTGGAAAGGCTGATGTACGATCGTCTCTGTCACTTTGGCCTGCCTGATTACAGCGCGGAAGAACGCCAGTTTGCCGCCGAGATCCGCCAGACGCTGAGCGCCGACGATCTGCGCAATGCCCGGCTGAACGCCGCGCGAACCGGGGGATCGGCGGGCGGCGAGTGGGCAGCCGCGCTGGGCGATCGCGTACTGATGGACAGTGTGGCACCGTACACCGCCAGTGAAGAGGTGCTGTACGGCTCGACTGACGTCGGTGATGTCAGCTGGGTGGCCCCGACCGCGCAGTGCTTCACCCCCTGCTTTGCCTTCGGCACGCCGCTGCACAGCTGGCAGCTGGTGGCCCAGGGCCGCACCTCCGTCGCACACAAAGGCATGTGTCTTGCAGGCAAGACCCTGGCCGCAACCGCGCTGGCGTTGTTCAGCGATAACAGCCTGCTGGCAGAAGCACAGCAGGCGTTCCGCCGCCAGCGCGCGGAGCAGCCCTATCGCTGCCCGATCCCGGCAGGGGTAACACCAACGCCGCTGGCGTAGCGATTCCAGACAGACCCGGAGGCCTGGCTCGATCCCGGCCCCGTTAAAAAAACAAAACGCAAACAACAACACAACGACGACAAGGCATAGGGTGAACACCAATGAGCGAGACAACGGCAGCGAACAAAAGCCCGGGAAGGATCTTTTACTGGATTGAACGCATCGGCAACAAGGTGCCTAATCCGTTTCTGTTATTCGTCTATCTGATTGTGGTGCTGATGGTCTCGACCGCACTGCTCTCCTGGTTCGGCGTGGCGGTGAAAAACCCGGCCAGCGGCAAAATGGTGGAGGTTAAAAACCTGCTGAGTGTCGCGGGCATCCAGTGGATCCTGCCAAATATTATCAAGAACTTCAGCGGCTTTGCCCCACTGGGGTCGATCCTCGCGCTGATGATCGGGGCCGGGCTGGCGGAGCGTACCGGGCTGCTGCAGGCACTGATGAACAAGATGGCTTCCTTTGTCAGCGCCCGCTATGCCAGCTATATGGTGCTGTTTATCGCCTTCTTCAGCCATATCTCCTCCGATGCCGCGCTGGTGGTGATGCCGCCGCTGGGGGCGCTGATGTTTATCGCCGTTGGCCGCCATCCGGTTGCCGGGCTGCTGGCGGCGATTGCCGGCGTCGCCTCCGGTTTTACCGCCAACCTGCTGATCGTCACGACCGATGTGCTGCTGTCCGGGATCAGCAGTGAGGCGGCCAAAGCGGTCAGCGATACGGTTCACGTCAGCGTGGTGGATAACTGGTTCTTTATGGCCAGCTCGGTGATAGTGCTGACCGTTGCCGGGGGCCTGCTGACCGATAAATTCGTGGAGCCGCGCCTGCCCGCCTGGCAGGGTAACAGCGAAGAGACGCTGGCCAGCCTGACCCCCCTGCAGAACCGTGGCCTGCTGATGAGCGGGATTTCCGCGCTGATATTTATCGCTCTGGTGGCGCTGATGGTGGTACCGGAGGGGGCCATGCTGCGCGATCCGGCCAGCGGGTCGATTATCCCGTCGCCGTTTATTAAGGGCATCGTCCCGCTGATTATTCTGTTCTTCTTTGTGGTCTCCATCACCTGGGGCGTGTCGACGAAGCAAATCAAACGGCCCGATGATATTCCCGCTCTGCTGATTGAACCGATGAAAAGTATGGCCGGATTCATCGTCATGGTGTTCCCGCTGGCCCAGTTCGTGGCGATGTTTAACTGGAGCAATATGGGGACGTTTATGGCGGTGGGGCTGACCGACCTGCTGGAGCAGATGGCGATGACCGGTGCCCCGGCGTTTATCGGGCTGATGTTCCTGTCCGCGTTCCTCTGCATGTTTATTGCCAGCGGTTCGGCTATCTGGTCGATCCTCGCACCGATTTTCGTGCCGATGTTTATGCTGCTCGGCTTTCATCCGGCCTTCGCCCAGATGATATTCCGCATCGCGGATTCTGCTGTACTGCCGCTGTCCCCGATGTCGCCGTTTCTGCCGCTGTTCCTCGGCTTTCTGCAGCGCTACCGCAAGGATGCACAGCTCGGCACCTATTACACGCTGATCATGCCTTACCCGCTGGTGTTCTTTGCCGTGTGGATCCTGCTGCTGCTGGCATGGTACGCCCTGGGGCTGCCCATTGGACCGGGCGTCTACCCTTCCATGCCGTAAGGGGCCGGTCTGAGGGTTAAAAGTTATAAAAGAAGGTCAGCCAGGTGGTATCCGGCAGCCCGTCGCTGGTGGCCGTGAAGGTGTGTTCCAGGTAGAAGGAAAGACCATAAGCGACATGGACATACGCCCCGAGATAAGCGTGACGGGCATGGTAATGCTCGTTGCCGCGCAGGCGTAACGTATCGGCCGCCAGATAGGGCTGCACGGCGTGCAGCCAGGTTTTTCCCGGTAAAAACGTATAGCCAAAAAACGTCTCCAGTCCGTAACCGTGGCGGGCGAAATAGCGCGCGACCGACTTCCTGCCGCTGACCGGCACATAGTGCCGGTACCAGGTCGCGGTGCCAACCAGCGTCCAGCGGCCCGGTCGCCAGCGCAGCGCCGCACCGCTGAAGTGTTGCCGGTAATGACGTCGTTCTCCCCGGGCATCCGTCACTGTCGCATTGGTCTGATCCCAGGCGGCACTGAGCGTTAAATCGCGCCGGGCCTGATAATCGACGCCGATGCCCTCCCCGTGCCGACGCTGATAGTGCCTGTCATCCGCCAGCGGGGCAGCGTGCTGCGGCAACAGATAGTCGGCATAGAGTGTGTAACGCCCCAGCGTGTTTTTATACTTAAACGCGTTGCGTGGCCGATCGCCGCCGCCATAATCCCCCGGGACGCCAATCCAGTTTGCGCTGGCATTACCGTCGAAATCCCAGATATCACTTTTACTGCCGATGACGTCGTAATAAACCCCGTGCTGGTGACCATAGGTCAGCTGGCCGACGTGCCGCAGGGCTATGCCGCCAAACATCTGGCGTTGAATATCCCAGTGCTGATGAGGGTTATAGTGATGTTTCAGCCCCAGAACGTGAGCGAGATCAACGCCCCACAGATAACGCCCCACAACCGAGAGCGCAGGGGTCAGCTGATAGCCCGCCGTAAAGCGAAAACGTGAGCCGCCATCATGGCCGTGCCGGCGCAGATCGTGCGTCGCAGAGCGATCCCAGACAAATTCGGGGCGGATACTGCCGGCTATTTTCAGACTGAGGGGCGAGAGCAGCGGATCGCTGAAGGTGTTTTTTCTGATGACGGTGATCTCCGCCCGGGTCCGTGATGCCCACAGCATCAGCACCAAAAAACAGAGCGGCATCCCGGCCGCTTTTGCACAGTTGGTCATAAAACTGACTCCGTAAGTAGGGTAGACACCTCACCTGCTTACAGAGTGCAACTGAACAACTTTTAACCAAAACAGGGTAACCCGCCGACGGCGTTCACAGGCTGCGGGCCATATCACATTTATGCAACATTAAAGCAACAAATTAATGCCCTGCCGACCTGACGGCATCATGCAGGTTCACCCGCTGCCAGAAGCTCTGGTCGGCGTTACCGGAGAGGGGATAGCCCCCCGCCAGCGCCGTGTTTATCATCCGCTGCCGCCGCCCGGCGGCGCTCATACCCGGTAAGGCCGCTTCCAGCAGCACTTCGGCCCCCTGCGGCACCACCACCGGCGTGGCCTCCCCCTGCTGAGCGGGCAGATTATAGGTCATGGTAAAGCGGTAAAATGCCTGCATCGGTTTTGCCGCATAGGGATCATCCTTCGCCGGCACCTGCGCGCAGGCTTTCAGCGACATACCGCACTCTTTTTCCAGCGCACTGCGCAGCTGCTGCTTCGCGTCGTCAAACAGCCGCCGGTAAGCCGGATCGTTCAGATAGTGCGCCACATTGCGCTGTGCCACCATGCGCGATCCCATCACATCCAGCGGGTAGTGAACGCCGAGTACGAGGCGTGAATAGCCGTAGCGTGCGCCCCGGTCAATCAGCGGGACAAAGCGTTCCGGCACCATCTGCGCCATCAGCAGCGCATCGGTGTAGCCGGTACTGGTGTGTCCGCTGGGGAAGGACCCCCCGTCCGCCGTATAGGGCTGGTTGTCGTTGACCACCACGTTATCCGCTACCCGATGAATGGTGTTAGCCGGGACCAGGAAGGGCCTCGGGTTGTCAAAATGCTTTTTGGCTTCGCCGGTGCTGACTTCACTGGCCTTGATCAGCGCAGCCGCTTTACCCAGTTCGCCTTTGTTATACGCGCGGATAAACGCCTGGCCGAGGCGTGGGCCGAGCGCATCCGCAAGAAAGTAGAGATAGTTTTGCCCTTCAGCGTCAATCAGCGCCTGCCGGCGCAGCGTGGCGGTGGCGTTAAGGTTGATGTTCTCCACCGTCTCCAGATTCTGCTTCAGCGTGCTTTCCGGCTGCGTACTGAATGCGCCAAGCAGCGCAATGCCCGCCTGCTGGTTGGCTTTTTTAGCGAAATCGTAGCCACTGGCTTTCAGCCACGCGCTATCCGCCAGCGGTTTACCCTGCTTCGCCTCATCAAGCTGGCTGCGCGCGATGCGGTCGTGTTTGCCCCGGATAGCCTCCACCAGCGCACGCTGCACGCGCTGCTGCAGTGCCTGATAGTCGGCACTGTCGCTGGCCAGGGTAACGCTGTCAGCCAGCGCCGCAGCGTCGGACAGCGGCAGCGGGGGTTTCGCCTGGGTAAGCGGGCTGACCAGCAGTGCTGCCGTCAGTAACGTAAAACGAAAGCGCATCATCCGTCCTTATCTTTTTTAAGTCTTCACCCTGCCGACAGCCACGCTACTGCATCCTGATGACGCTTTTATGGCAAAACCGGTTCTGAAACAGCTTACCCCTGCCACGGCAGCACGCCGCGATGGCGTCGGGCCAGCCAGGACGCCACCAGCATCAGGGCGACCACCAGCAGGATCATCAGGCAGCCAACTGCCGCCGCCAGCGTTGAGGAACCGCCCTCATCGAGGAAAACAATGGTCGGGCCGAGTGTCTGCGTCGCCGACGTCACCAGCAGGACCGACACCTGGATCTCATTCAGCGCAGTAAGGAATACCAGGATCGCTCCGGCAATGGCTGAGGGGGCAACCAGCGGCAGTACAATATCGCGCATGCGACGCAGAAATCCCGCCCCCGCCAGCTGGGCCGCCTCGTCCAGCGAACGCTCAATGCGGGCAAACCCGGCCAGTGTTGGCCGCAGTACCAGCGCAAGGAAATTAGACAGGTAGGCCGCAAGAATAATCCACACTGTGCCGTACAGGCTGACGTTCACCAGCGGCAGCGGCTTCAGGAAGAACAACAGCGCGGCGATACCCGTCACTACGCCGGGTAAGGCAAAAGCCAGTTCGCTGGAGAGATGCAACACGCGCACCAGCCGGCTACGCCGCCAGCTGAGGAAACAGGCCATAAACAGCGCCATCACGGTCAGGATCATCACCGCCAGCAGCGTTAACCCTAAGCTGGTGAAAAAAGCGTGGCGTATCGCCGGGTAGTCAAACAGGGCATTGCGGTAGTTAAGCAGTGTCAGCGACTGCGCGTTCAGCGGCTGGCCAAACCCCTGGGTCAGCGAGGTGGCCAGCAGTGCCGACAGCGGCAGCAGCAGGATCAGCACCATCAGCAGCCAGCTGGCGCACTCCACGGGCAGACGCCAGCGGCCGAGAGACTGGGTGAACGGCTGGGTGCTGCCGTTGACGCGCACGTCGCGCCGCCCGCCAGACAGGCTACTGAACAGCATGCCGCCCAGGGTGATCGCCGCCAGCAGCAGCGACAGCATCGCCATATCCGGCAGCGCGCCAGGGCCGGTGGTGTTGAGCTGCTGATAAACCAGAGTGATCAGCGTCGGCACGCGTCCCGGTATGCCCAGCATTGCCTGAATACCAAAATTGCCGGCGGCAGCCACAAACGACAGCGCCGCCCCGGCACAAATAGCCGGCCACGCCAGCGGCAGCACCACGGTCAGCAGCACGCGCAGCGGAGAGGCACCGGTGATCCGCGCCGCCTCGACCAGTTCGGCGGGCAGGCGCTGCAGTCCGGCACGCACCGCCAGGAACACCAGCGGCGCATTATGCAGGCCGAGGAGGAGAATTATACCGCCCAGCGAATAGAGCGGCGGTGGCCCCCCGCTGCCCACCGGCAGGCCCAGCGCCGCCAGTCCCTGCACCAGCAGGCTGGACGGCGACAGTGCCTGTACCCAGGCGAGTGCCGTCACCTGCGGCGGGATCATCAGCGGCAGAATAAAGGCAAAGACCCAGGCTGACTTTGCGCGCAGGTTAGTGAGCGCCACCAGCCACGCGGCCAGCGTGCCGAGCAGCAGCGCCAGCGCCGTCGAGGCCAGGGCAATTATCAGCGTATTCGCGGTGGCGCGCAGCACGCGCGGCGTCGCCAGCAGCCCGGACAGTCGCTGTAGGTCCGGCACGCCCTGCGGTGCCACCGCCGCCCAGACCAGCCGCACCAGCGGCGCGACGGACAGCAGGCCAATCATCAGCGCCAGCAGCCACAGCACCCAGCGTTCACTGCCGGGCCAGCGGCTGAACCGCTGCCGGGGGAGACAGCGCGTCAGAGAGGGCAGCACGCTCATCCGTTATCCGCCGAAGATTTCAGTGAACTGGTCGCGCACCTGTTTATCGTCGGCCACCGCCTTGTCGCTGTCCAGTGTCAGCAGCGTAATGCTGTCCAGCGGGGCAAAGCCCTCCGGGGCCGCCACGCGTTTATCGATTGGGCGGTTACCCTGCCGGGCCACCAGCTGCTGACCTTTTTCTGACAGCATAAAATCCACGAAAGCTTTCGCCGCCGCCACGTTGTGTGCATCTTTCAGGATCGCCACGGGTTCGGTAACAAACGACACCCCTTCCTGCGGATAAACCAGATCGACCGGCGATCCCTGTTTTTTCGCGCGGATCAGATCGGCATCGGTGATCACCCCGTACTTCGCCATCCCGCTGGCCACCGCTTTTAGCGCCGGACCGTTACCACCTTCTGGCGTGATGCCGTTGGCCGCCAGCTTTTTATAGAATGTCCAGCCAATGGACGGCGTGCCAATCACGGTGTGCAGATGATACAGCGCCGCTCCGGAGTAAAGCGGGCTGGGGACCGCCACCTGTCCCCGGTTCTCCGGGGCGGTCAGGGCCATCCAGCTGTTGACCGGTTTCGCTTTCTGGGTGTTATAGCCGATCACCGTGGCGATCATTTTGGTACCAAACCAGGTCTTATCCTTGTCATAAAAGTCCGGGCTGATATGACTGACCGGGGCCTGCGGATATGCCATCAGCCTGCCCTCTTTCTTCAGTGCGCCAAGATTGATGGAGTCTGCCACCAGCAGGACGTCAGCTTTCACATCGCCGCTCATCATTTCCGTGCGCAGGACGTTCATCAGCTGCGTGGTGCCGTTGCGCGTCCACTGCACCTCTATTCCCGGGTTAGCGGCTTTAAACGCATCAATGGTCTGCTGGGCAATTTCCGGTGCCTGTGAGGTATAGACCACCAGCCTGCCATCGGCGGCGGCGGCGGTCAGTGAAGAGAAGCCAGCAAGCAGAGCCAGAACAGTTATTGTGCTACGCATATCCCTGAGATCCTTAAGGTAATGAAAGAAAAAAATTAAGCAGGAATGACCCAGCCGTCGCTCACCGCCAGCTTCAGGCGGTCGCCCGTCTGCCACAGCGGTTCATCGGTCAGCATCAGGGTCAGGCGATTTTGCGGATCGGCCTCCGGGGCGATCTCCAGCTGGCGGTAGCCCCCCCGGTAGATCACCCGCTGGATGGTGCCCCAGAACCCCGGCTGTGGGTCTTCTGCCAGCCGCAGGTCGGCAGCGTGCAGGCAGATTTTCCCCACCGGCAGAACCGCCTGCTGCGGGCTGGCACGCAGTGCAATGCGCTGGCCGTACAGGGTGACCCAGGCACGGCCGTGACCATCGGGTTCAATATCGCTGACCGTGACAACGCGGCCATCGTCAATAAAGCGTGCCACCATTTCACAGGCAGGCTGGCGGTAGAGGGTCTGCGGGCTGGCAAACTGCATTACGCGCCCGGCGTGCATCACCACAATCCGGTCGGCCAGCGCCATCGCTTCGTGCTGATCGTGGGTGATATACAGCAGCGTGGCACCGGAGTGCTGGTGGAAGCGGGTGAACTCCTCTTCCATCGTTGCGCGCAGATGAACATCGAGGTTGGCCAGCGGCTCATCCAGCAGCACCAGCTGCGGGCGCGTGACCAGGCAGCGGGCCAGCGCTACGCGCTGACGCTGACCGCCGGAGAGGTCGGCGGGCTTACGCGCAGCCATTTCCGCCAGTCCCACCTGCTGCAGGGCGTCGGCCACGCGCTGCAGCCGCAGGCTGCGCGTCATTCCTTTCACCTTCAGGGCGTACTCGACGTTTTCCGACACCGACATATGCGGCCACAGGGCGTAGTTCTGGAAGACGATGCTCAGGTCGCGCTGCTCCGGCGGCAGATGCTGCCCCGGAGCGCTGTAGCAGCGCTCCCCCACGACGATGGTGCCGGCATCCGGCGTTTCGAAACCGGCGAGAGTTCGCAGCAGCGTCGTTTTACCGCAGCCTGAGGGGCCGAGAACCGCAATAAATTCGCCGTGCTCTATGCGCAACGAAACGTCGCGCAGCACCGGCTGCGTGCCAAAGGACTTACTCAGGTTGTCGATCAGAATTTCAGACATGGATACGGCGCGTCTCCGTTGGTAACAGCAACGGGTTAAAACATACTGAGCGCAGATGACAGACAGGTGACAAGGCGGGAGCCTCGCCCATTGTTGCCCCCCGGGATGCGGACGAACCGGAACAGCAGGTCCGCCCCGGAGATAAAACAGGCGGCGGGATCGCAGGGGCCGATCTTCTTTTTTGACCGGCCCGCAAAAATTATCCGACGATCGGCGTCTTGGTTTTATTCAGCGCGTTCATAAAGGCATCGTCCAGATGCAGGTGCTGCTTCACCAGCGCCGGAGGGGTCAACGCCAGCCACTGGTTAAGCGACAGGTCTGCATAGTAATCGCTTTTAAACAGCTCTAAAAACCGCAGCGGCTTATCGCCGGTGTTTTCAATGTAATGGCCCATGGCAAAGGGAACATAGCCCACATCCCCCGCGCGAAAATCAAAGGTCCGCGCCTCGCCCGATGAGGCGAAGACCCCCATGCGCCCCTGCCCTTCCAGATAATACTGCCACTCGTCATTATTGGGATGCCAGTGCAGTTCGCGCATCGCCCCCGGCTGCAGTTCTACCAGCGCAGCGGCCACGGTTTTGGAGATTTTAAAATTGGAGGAGTCGGTAATGCGCACCGTACCGCCTTTCAGCGTAATGGGCTTTTGCGCCATCATGCGGTGGCTGAACTGCAGCGTAGAGCGTTTAGCGCCAGCGATCGCATCGGCACTGAGCGCACCCGGCACCTGACCGGCGAAGATATACTCATCGGACGGTGACGGCAGCGAGCTGAAGGTGCTGGCGGGTACGCCAAAGTTTTTCGCCAGAACATCCGGCGGGATATGTTTAAACCAGTCGCTGAGTAAGAAGGTGCTGTCTTCATCGAAGTTGCCGTCGTCAAAGGCCAGCAGGAACTCGCAGCCGTCGGGCCCCAGCCCCTGAATGGAGTGCGGCATGCCTGACGGGAAATACCACAGGTCGCCCACGCCGACGTCATCCACAAACCAGCCGCCGTCGGTGTCCAGGGCGGTAATGCGGGCCTTGCCGTAAAGCATATAGGCCCACTCCCCCTCCTTGTGCCAGTGCAGCTCCCGGATACCGCCGCTGTTCAGGCGCATATCCACCCCGGCAATAGTGGTGGAGATGCCCAGCTCACGCTGCGTCACCTGGCGGGTCCAGCCGCCGCTGCCCTTACGCACGTGCGCGTCGCTGAAGGAGAAACGCAAGTTAGGTAACGTGCCGCTGTCGGTCGACGGCGGGTTCACAATATCCGGGTTTTCCGCTTCACGGATTGGGTCGTGCGGGCCGGGGTCAGTGCCGCCCATTGTCCCGTTAAAGGGCCGTGCAGCGGGCTGTTCATGCGCGTGGACCTTACCGGCAGCCAGCGCCACGGTGCCGCCAGCGGCAAAAGCCATAAAACTGCGACGTGAAAGAGGATTCATCCCGTGATTTCCTTATGTCAGACAAATATGTACATCACTTACGGCACACCGAACGATGCCGATAATCGATAAGCCTATGCGATGTTTTTTTGCCCTTCCAGTGGAATATCTGGCGGAACAAACGGGAAATGTAAGCAGAAATCCATCAGCGATTTTAATCACATGATGGTTAATTAATCCTCTAACACAGACATTTAATCAGGAAATTCACGTCCGTTGACGGTCTGTTTCTATCATCACGACTGAAAGGCACAAAACAGCGGTAAGATATTAATATTATTTATCGACTTCATTACGTGCGGAGACATACCTCGTTACAGCCGATAACGCATGATTGCTTTATACGGTGCGTTCCGTTACCGCCTAGAATAAGGTTATCCACTTCTCCACTCTGCCATCTGAATAAAGGCTGTTATGAACATCGATTCGGATATTACTTTTCGTAAACTGGAAATTTTCATCGCCTTTATGAACCTGGGCAATCTGGCGCGTACCGCCGACGCCCTGCGGATCAGCAGCGTCAGCGTACACCGGGCCTTACACAGCCTGGAAGAGAGCGTACGCTGCCCGCTGTTTATTCATAAAGGCCGTAATCTGGTGCCGCTGCCTGCGGCGCATACCCTGTGGGAATACAGTCAGGAAGCGCTGGACATGATGTCGCGCGGGGTGGAGGAGACGCGAAAAACAGCTGGCGTAGGCCAGGGAAGAATACGCATTGGTACCCTCTATTCACTGACGCTGGAAACTATCCCGCAGTTGATTATGGGGATGAAATTACGCCGCCCGGACCTGGAGATGGAGCTGACCATGGGCTCAAACCAGATGCTGACCGCACGGCTGGAGGAGGGATCGCTGGATGCCATTCTGATTGCAGTGGCCCCCGACGATCTTGACCACGCCCGCTTTGAAAGCCTGCCGCTGTTTGACGATGACATTTTCCTTGCGGCCCCGGCGGCCTCGGGGCTGGACACCCGTTTCCCCGCCGACCTGCGTGACTTTCGTCAGGAAAAATTTGTCTCGCTGGCGGAAGGGTTTGCCACCTGGCAGGGCTTCCAGGAGGCCTTTAATATCGCCGGCTATGAGCCGAATATTGTCACCCGGGTTAACGATATTTTCTCCATGCTGAGTCTGGTCCAGGCGGGTGTCGGCTATACGCTGCTGCCGGGCAGGATGAAGCGCGTGTATGAAAACTCAGTTCAGCTGCTCAGGCTGGCGCAGCCTTATCAGATGCGCCAGAACATCGCCATTGTCTTTGAGCGCAACCGCGAACACGATCCTAATCTGCTGGCGCTGGTCGCTGAGGGCCGCATGTACAGCCGCCAGCGCCTGCTGACTACGACGCCGCCCTGAGGCGTTCTGCCAGGCGACGCACCAGCAGCTCGCCGCTCTGTTCCAGCGACACCGCCTCCCCCGCACTGCCACAAAATGCCACGCGCGTCAGACCGGTCAGCGTGGCACCGGGCGGCATCTCAATCGCCAGCCGGACCTCGCGTTCGTTGGCCGCCACCATGGCCTCATGCCAGCGCACGGTTCGCGCCATATTGTGCGCCAGATCGTCGGCTATCTGCTCTGGCTGCCACAGCGCGCGGGCGGTGCTGCCGCTCAGGTACGCACACGAAGGGCGCGTCAGGGTCACCGAACGGAAGGCGTCGGCCAGTCTCGCGGCCGGTTCCGCCAGCAGCGCACAGTGTGAGGGTACGCTGACCGCCAGCCGGTGAATTTTCTGTGCCCCGGCGGCGCGGGCGCGGGAGGCCACGGCGCTCATCGCCGCCTCACTGCCGGCAATCACCATCTGTAGCGGCGAATTGATATTGGCCAGCCAGCACTCACTGCCCAGTAGCGGCACAAGCTGCGCCTCTCTCAGACCGACAATCGCCGTCAGGCCATAGCCTTCGGGGTAGGCCTCCTCCATCAGCGTGCCGCGCAGGGCCACCAGACGGACGGCATCGCTGAAGGACAGTGCGCCGGCAATCACGGCCGCCGGAAACGCGCCAATCGACAGGCCGCAGGTCATATCCGCTTCAATGCCCTGCCGACGCAGTTCACGCGCGTGTGCCACCCCGGCAATCAGCAGGCAGAGCTGGACGGCGCGGGTGTGTTGCAGAGCAGCCGCGCCGTCCAGCAGACGCGCATCCTGCTGCAGGATCTCACTGGCCTCGTCCAGCAGCATCGCGCCGCCGGGGAGGTGTTGCAGCATGCCAGGACGCTGCGCGCCCTGGCCGGGAAAAGAGAAGAGAATTTTCATGATGTTGCACTCCACGGCCGGGGGGTCATACGTGGCCCTGCGTTGGTTTTCAGCAGCACCTGTCCATCGCGCAGCCATTCATTTAAGGCAAAAGCGCCCCAGGGGGTTTCGACCTGCGTATCGGCACGGCACGGCAGCTGGCTGACAAACGCCTGCCAGCGCCGCAGCGCCTGCTCCGCCAGCGGCTCAGGGCTGCGGATCACCAGGTCGAGATCGCTGCTGTCATGCAGCACCGGGACCTCTGTGGCCAGGGCGTAACCCACGCTGCCGGTGATCCCCCATCGCCACTCCCAGCGCTGCTGTGCCAGTTGGATCGCCGCCTGCACCGGCTGCTGGGAAACAAAGGGCGAGGCCAGCAAACGCTCCGTTACGCTCAGCGCCTCCGGCGACAGCGTGCGCACGATACGCTCTGCGGCCACCCAGCCTGCGGCACGCCGATCGCGTCGCAGGCCTCGCACCCCCACCGGAATGCGCCCATGCCGATCCTGGTCGCGACGCACCACCAGCGGCAGGTCGCAGCGCCACTGGCTGGCGACCCACTCAGGCAGATCGCCCTCAAGGGCGTCAGCCGTCTGAACCCAGATCAAATCATGTGGCGCAATGGTCATATTACATCCCGGCGGTAAGGGTGATAAACAGCGGTAACGTGATGATACACAACAGTGAACTGATCAGCAGCGTCGCCTCGGCATCCGGTGACTGTACGCCAAAACGGTTGCCAAATACCACGCCGAAGAACCCGGCCGACAGCGCCACCATCAGGATCGCGGTGATCGCTACCTGACCGCTAATGCCGAAGGCGATCACCAGTCCCCAGGCGATAAACGGCTGGATCAACATGGTGGTGAGGCTGGACAACACCACCACGCCGTTGATTTTCAACTGGCGGGCCGACAGGATCACCCCGGTCAGGAACAGCGCACCAGCGGTGGCAGCTAATCCTAACGGTTTAATGGCCGACAGCAGCATGCCCGGCATCGAAACACCCAGCCCGGAAAGCACCACACCCAGCAGCGGCCCCCAGACAATCGGTTTGGTCACCGAACGCCACATCAGCACCGGCAGCATGCCGATCCCGGCGTTCGCCCCCTTCCCTGCCGCACGTGCTTTTTCTCTTTCCAGCGTCAGCAGACAGAAGGGCGTCATCAGCACCGAACCACAGGCAATCGAGACGGCAACCGACAGTGAGGTCGAGGCCCCCTCTCCCAGTACGCTGCCGAGGATCGGCAGGCCCAGCGCCGCATAGTTTGGCAGGGCCACGGTAAGGGTCAGCACCGCCGCATCCTGCGGAGACTTATGGAACAGCCGCGTGCTGATAAAATAGATCGCCGCATAGACAATCCACATCGCCAGCACCAGCACCAGAATCAGAGGTGACTGCTGGATAATACCGGCCCACGGCGTCTGCACGGTGGCGCTGAACAGCGCCGCCGGCAGGGCGAAATCCATCACAAAGATATTCAGTAAAGAAACGTTTTTATTGTCCACCATCCCGGCTTTACCGGCGTAAAAGCCCAGCAGCATAATGACAAAGATAGGGGCAAGAGCATTAATAATTACATAAGTCATAACATCACCTGGTAGTTGAAGTGAGCACAGGCGCGATGATTATTATTTTACAGGTGGTGATTGTCGGGTATGTCTGCCATACCCGACGACACCTGGCAGGTTGTCTTATGGCTCTTTACTCTTCACGTGGGCACTACCAGAGGCTGCGCATCCGCTCCCTGACGGCTTTTGAACTGCGGCGGTTTTCCGCCTGCAGGCGGCACGCCAGGCCAGGATCGCGCCGGGCGGCCGCGAGAGCGTCAGTCAGCGCCTGCTGAACCTGCGCCACGTCGTCAGCGTCCGGCGCATCCGGCTGGCGAATGTCCAGCAGCGACTCCAGCAGTCCGAGGGTGTGGTAGTTTTTGATGTCATAGGCCATTGGCGGAATGGTCTGCGCCAGTTTTTCCAGCGCCTCAACGCTGCGCAGCGTAATACGCGCCGCCGCCTCTTTACCCATGGCATGGATCAGCACGCCGCTGTCGTTGAAGGCGATCAGCCGGTTGGCCTGGTAGCCGTGGGCGAGGAAAGCCCCGGACATCGCCTTACCGACGATCAGCCCAATCACGACGTGCCCGGCCAGGCGAGCCTCGGCGTAGGCACCCGCCGCCGCCGCCAGCGCCTGATGAATGCCAAAGGCTTCTTCACGGCGTCCGTACGCCTGGCTCGGTACGTCAATCACCGCGACGATCGGCCGCTTATGCCCGCTGGCCGCATCCTGTTCCACCGTTTCGTTGATGACTTTTGCCAGCGTCCAGCCTTCCAGCAGCCCGACTTCGCCCCGTGCGGCGCGGGGATAATGGTTGGCGGCATCGGGCACCACGGCAATAAAGCGGGCGGCCTCGCCGTTCAGCTCACCGTCAGCCACCTGTACTGACGGGCATAATCCCGCCAGGCGGGTCGCCCCGGCAGTCAGCTGCTGAAGCCAGATTTCACCCCGTCCTGTTGGCTGTTTCATTTGCGATCCTCCTCACTGAATAACGCTGTGATCTGTTGTGCATCGGCCTGCTGGCGGGTATCAAACTGCGCCAGGCGCGGCAGGTAGTGCTGATAGCGGCGCGAACGCGGTGCCGCCGGAACGCCTTTCGCCAGCGCAGCGCGCATCGCCTGTTTAATCGCCTGCTGACCATCGGCAACAATGGCATCTACCAGGCCGCTGCGGGCGCGCACTTCGCCGCCGGTCATGCTCCAGATAAACGGCCTGTCGCGGGAGTCGTACTCATCAATGCCTGCCTCCTGTTCAATGACCTGTGGACCATTCAGGCCCAGCCGGGCTTCCCGGGTGACAATCAGGTAGCTGCACAGCCCG
Source organism: Erwinia sp. PME.40.26/001 (assembly GCF_055556675.1). Taxonomy (NCBI): domain Bacteria; kingdom Pseudomonadati; phylum Pseudomonadota; class Gammaproteobacteria; order Enterobacterales; family Erwiniaceae; genus Erwinia; species Erwinia sp. PME.40.26/001. The sequence continues at coordinate 283,653 of NZ_JBVHNP010000002.1, read as the reverse complement.
GCGGCAATCGACATGCCGCCGAAGCAGCCTACCGTACCGGCAATAATGCCAACGACCGGGGTGTAACGACGCAGGTCAACGATGGCAGCATGAATATCGGCAATCGCCGCCAGGCCCAGATTGGCCTCCTGCAGGCGCACGCCCCCCGTTTCCAGGCACAACACGGCGCGGGTGGGGATGCCGTTGCGGTTGTCTTCGGCTGCCAGCTCCAGCGCAGCGGCCATCTTCGCCCCGGAGACTTCGCCCATGCTGCCGCCCTGGAAGCCGCCTTCGATGGCTATCACCACGGCGGGCTGGCCGTCAATGGTGCCTTTTGCCACCACCATGCCGTCGTCAGACTGCGGCACAATACCCTGCGCCCCCAGCCACGGCGACATCATGCCGTCAAACGGATCGAGCAGTTCGCGGAAGCTGCCGTCATCCAGCAGCAGGCGGGCGCGCTCACGCGCTTTGAGTTCAATAAAGCTGCTGTCGTTACGCATCGGCTGCCTCCTCAAACACCTGTTCAATGCGGATGCGTGCCACGCCCGGAGTGGCACCAAAATCATGAATGGTCATCTGGCCGGACGGTAACGCCCCGAAGCTGCTCAGGCGCTCAAATAACGCCTGCCAGCGCGGGCTGCTGTTATCCACGGAGGTGGTGATCGCCACGCGCAGTAGGTCTTTGTCATCAGCGACGTAGAGCACTTCCATGTCGCCGGATCCGACCACACCCGCCAGCGCTTTGCCGCTGAGGTGGCGTGTAGCCGGAAAAGAAAAGGTTATCTGTTGCATAAGATCCTCGTAAAATTTGTTTCATGTGCGGGCAGACCGTCAACAGGATCTGCCCGACAAAGCACCGGGTTACCCCACACAGACACGATCCAGAAACAGCGCTGCAGACAGCAGGTCAGCCGCACCGCCCGGTGAGGCGTTCAGTGCCAGCATCTGCGCATCAAGCTGCAGGAGAGCCTGATAGCCGGCAGGCTGTTGCACGCCCCCCGCGGCCAGCACCGCACGGGCCCCCTGCTGCATCGTTACCAGACCGGCCATTCCGGCCCGCGACAGTACGCAGGTATCACTCAGAGAGGTCATGATGGCCATCAGCGCATCCAGCCGGGCGGCGTCCACACCGGCCCCCTGCTGGCGGCTTTGCCACAGCTGCGGCAGCGCCAGTCTGACCACATGAGGGAACCCCTCCCGGGCCTCTTCACGGGCCCCCGGCAGGCGGTAGCGTGAACTGGCACGCAGGCCGTTGCTGAACAGTTTCGGCGCGGCCTCGTCCGGCAGCTGTGCCAGGCGGGCTGCCGTACTGATCACCTGCGTCAGACTGCCGGTGCCGCCACACATTGACACGGCGGAAACCAGCAGTCCCAGCGCCCAGATCGCTCCGCGATGGGTATTGACCCCACCGGTCTCCCGCATCATGACGGCTTCCCCGTCGCGCCCCAACCGGCCTGCCGTCTGGCGCAGGGCGATATCCGCCGGACGTCGCCAGCTTTGCAGCGCCATCTCACGAAACATCGGCGTCAGGCTGTGAGCAGAACGCTCCATCAGCGCCAGCGTCAGGTCGTGATGCGACCCGCTACCGCGGCGGTCGACCAGCCCCGGCTTTGGCGTCAGGTTCGCTTCCATCAGCAGACAACGGGTGGCCAGAGAGGCCAGACGCTGCGCGTGACGTTCAGCAGGAGAGGCGGCGATCTGCCGCTGCAGGCTCATTACCAGCTCCTGAATTTAGCCGGTGGCTGATATAACCCGCCGGACCATTCGACCAGGTCTGCGACGCTGCCGGCGGCCAGCAGAGAGCGACGGGCATCGGTCCGGCGAATATCCAGGTCTTCCGGGAAGGCGACTTTGCCTTCACGGCGCAGCTGCGTGACGCGCTTCGCATCGACACCCAATCCGATATCGGTGATACCGGCCACGGCGGCGACCATGGCACGTCGTTCTTCCAGCGACTTCGCCCGATAGAGGTAGGCGATCCCCTCTTCGGTCAGGACGTGGGTCACATCGTCACCGTAGATCATCACCGGAGCCAGCGGCATACCGGACGCTTTCGCCACGTCGACCGCTTCCAGCTTCTCGACGAAGGTCGGTTTTGATCCGGCCTGGAAGGTTTCCACCATCTGCACCACCAGCTTGCGGCCACGTGCCATCGGATCGGGCTCATTGATCATCGCCAGCCAGGCGGGCGTCGCATGGCGGCGGCCGTGCGGGTCATGGCCCATATTCGGCGCACCGCCAAAGCCCGACAGACGGCCACGGGTGACCGTAGAGGAGTTGGCGTCACCGTCGACCTGTAAGGTCGAACCGATAAACATATCAGCGGCGTACTGTCCGGCCATCTGACAGAAGGCACGGTTCGAGCGCATGGAGCCGTCGGCACCGGTGAAGAACACGTCCGGACGGGCAGCAACGTATTTTTCCATGCCCAGCTCACCGCCGAAGCAGTGCACACTTTCTACCCAGCCGCTTTCAATCGCCGGGATCAGGGTCGGATGCGGGTTCAGCGTCCAGTGGCGACAGATTTTGCCTTTCAGACCCAGCTGTTCGCCGTAAGTGGGCAGCAGCAGCTCAATGGCCGCAGTGTTAAAACCAATCCCGTGGTTCAGCGACTGCACCTGGTGCTCAGCGTAAATACCTTTGATCGCCAGCATCGCCATCAGCACGTGTTCCTGCTTGATCAGGCGCGGATCGCGGGTAAACAGCGGCTCGATAAAGAACGGCCTGTCGGCCACGACGACAAAGTCGATCCAGGATCCCGGGATATCCACGCGCGGCAGATCGCACTCGTCGTCGACCAGTTCATTGACCTGAGCGATAACAATGCCGTCATGGAACGCGGCGGCTTCCACCAGAGCGGGGGTGTCTTCGGTGCTGGGACCGGTGTAGAGGTTACCTTTGCGGTCGGCTTTGAAACCGGCGACCAGCGCTACGTTCGGGATCAGATCAACGTACAGCCGCGAGTAAAGTTCGATGTAGGTGTGAATGGCCCCGATTTCCAGCTGTCCGTCTTCCAGCAGCTGCGAGATACGCAGGCTCTGGGTGCCGGAGAAGGAGAAATCAAGCTTGCGGGCGATGCCCTTTTCGAAGATATCCAGGTGTTCGCTGCGGCCGACGCTCGGCATGATCATATGCAGATCGTGCAGCTTTTTCGGATCCGCCTGCGCCAGCGATCGGGAAAGGAAATCCGCCTGCTTTTGGTTATTCCCTTCCATAACCACGCGATCGCCGGGCACGATCAGTTTTTCCAGCATGGCAACCAGATCGCCCGTAGGCAGGATTTTATTGTTCAGACCCAGGCTGGCAATACGGCGCTGTTTTTCACGGCGGCGCGTATCCCAGACACGGGGGGACGGGTGGGAAATCATGATAAAACCTCCTGTAAGTGCATCCTGTCAGGGATGCTTCAGTCTGATGACGAGTCTGCACCCAAACAAGGCGTTCAAACAATTACGTCCGGCGTATCAAACATTACACATGGAGTAACAGTTGATAAAAAAGATAATTTTATCAATGTATTAGAGAATTCATTTTCAGGGCGAGGTCACAATTTTTTCGTGCTGACCGGGCAGGGAAATAAAAGAACCCGTCATGGCGGGTTCTTTTTCAGGTGGCGGGCGGGGTCAGCCGGCCACCCTCTCCTCAGGGTGATGGATGGCGATGTAGCGCTGGAAGCGGCTCTCTTTTAGCCGGGTGAGATCCACCAGCACCAGCCCGTCGATACAGTGATTGAAGTCGGGGTCGCTGCCGAAGTCAATAAACTGCACCCCGCCGGCCTCACAGAGTTCAGAATACTGTTTGTAAAGCGGGGGGATCCCGGTGCCCATATTGCTTAACAGGCGCTTGAGGCGCTTGAGATCCTCACTGTAGTTATCGCCGCTAAACTGCGCCAGAACGTCCGGCAGCGAGGCCGGATAAGGGCGGCGGGAGGTGGCCAGCGGCAGCGTCGGGGCAAAGTAGAGCCGGTAGAAGGCCACCAGCAGGTCGCGCGCCGCCAGCGGCAGGCCGCCCGAGATAGAGACCGGACCAAACAGATAGCGGTACTGGGGGTATTTCGCCAGATAAGCCCCGATCCCCATCCACAGGTAATCCAGACCACGCTTGCCCCAGTAGGCGGGCTGAATAAAGCTGCGGCCCAGCTCAATACCCTGCATCAGCACCGGGTTCATCTGGTGATCGTAATGGAACAGGCTGTGGCTGTAGATGCCCTCAAAGCCTTTGCGTTCAAACTGTTCGGCGGTGGGGATAAAGCGATAGGCCCCAACGATATCCAGTGCCTCTTCATCCCATAAAATCAGGTGATAGTAGTCGTCGTCGTAATCATCCAGATCGCGTCGCGTGCCGCTGCCCTCACCCACCGCCCGGAAGGCGATTTCGCGCAGTCGGCCCAGTTCCCGCAGTATGGGCACATAGTCCTCTCCCTGACGGCGGTACAGGTAGATCATTTTGCCATCCGGCAGCTGACCGAGCACTTCACAGCCCGCCAGCGCCCGTTTCAGCACGGCACGATCTTCAGCACGTGCGATGGCCGCCTCAGTCTGAAACAGCGCTGATTTGCCCTGGCCGATGCGGTACAGGTGGCGGCGAAAACGCGCGGCCAGCTCCTTCGCCGGAGTGCGGCCATCGTGCCAGCTGGCATAGGGGATGCGTTTACCGATTTTGAGCTTCAGCCGCGCGCCGCGGTTGCCGAACATTTCCCGTACCAGCAGCAGCATCGACAGTGGCTGGTAAATTTTCGAGGTGAGATAGAACAGCGCGCTGTTGCGTCCGCTGATATGAATGGGGACAACCGGTGCCCGGAAGCGGGCGGCCAGGCGCAGGAAGCCGTGGCTCCATTTACCATCTTTGATGCCTTTGCTGCCAAAGCGGGAAACCTCCCCCGCCGGGAAGAAGATCAGCACCCCCTGGTTTTCCAGCTGCTCCTGCATCTGTCCCACCTGATGGCGGCTGGTACGGTTACCCATGTTGTCCACCAGCACCATCAGGCTGCTCAGGGACTCAAGGCAGTGCAGCAGGCGGTTGGTCACAATTTTGACGTCGCGCCGCACCTGTGACACCGCGTGTAGCAGCGCCAGACCATCCAGGGTTCCCAGCGGATGGTTGGCAACAATCACCACCGGGCCCCTGCTGGGGATCTGCTCCAGGTCGCGTTCACTGAGTTCGCAGCTGACGTCCATGTATTCCAGCACCTGCTCCACCATATCCAGCCCTTTCAGGTGACGGTTGCGCTGGTTGAACTGCTGGAACTCTTTTTCATGAAGCAGGCGGCGCAGCACGCTTTTCTGCCAGGAGGGGGTGTCATGACCGGGACTCAGGTCGTCCAGTACGCGTTCGATAGTAAACACAGGTTAGCCTCCGGGTGTTTTAACGGCACACTAACCAGCCCGGATGACGATAGCGTGTCAGGAAAATGACAGGAGAAAGATGCGCTGATTTGGCGGGAAGCGGACTGACCGCAAAACGCGGTCAGCCCTGAAAGAACAGGGAGGGGCTACAGGTTACTCGTCGAGCTCCAGCGGCGGAAGCTGTGAAAAAACGCTCAGCAAACCGCTGCTCCAGAGCTGGCGGATCTGGGAAAAATAGGGGTGTTTTTCCGTAATGTGGTACTGCTGCATACTGCTGTAGCTGTCGGCCGGATAGACCATCACGTCCAGCGGCAGCCCGACCGAAATATTACTGGCCAGTGTAGAATCCATGGAGATCAGCGCGCACTGCATCGCCTGGTCGAGCGGCGTGTCATAGCGCAGCACGCGGTCGATAATCGGTTTGCCGTACTTGCTTTCTCCTATCTGAAAATAGGGCGTATCGGTGCTGGCCTCAATAAAGTTGCCCTGCGGGTAGATCTGAAACAGCCTGGGCTCTTCGCCCCTGATTTGCCCGCCCAGCATCAGCGTGCCGCCAAACTCTTCACCGTCGCGTTTGATCACCGAACGCAGCGTCTCGCCAACCAGCAGCGCCACATCGTACATATTGGTGGCGTTCATCAGGCTGGGCTGCTTTCCGTCCTCGCAGCTGCGCCGCAGCAGGCTTAATGCGCTCTGGGTGGTCGCCAGATTACCGGCGCTTTGCAGTACCAGGGTCCGTTCGCCGTCCTGCTGAAAAACATGGAGCTTACGAAACGAGGAAATATGATCCACGCCCGCATTGGTTCGGGAATCGGAAACGAAAATCATCCCTGACGATAAGCGCATAGCTACACAATAGGTCATAGTGAGTCCGGTAAAAGATTACTGCTGCGAAAACACCAGTTGCACCGCAGCCACTGCCTGCATATTTTCGCTGCCGCCGCCCAGGCGCATGCCACGCACCGGGCAGGCATCCAGATAGTCCACGCCCACCGCCAGCTTCAGATGCTGACGCGTGCTGCGGGTATTGTTGGTGATATCGAAACTGTGCCAGCTGCCGTCCACCCAGGCTTCCACCCAGGCGTGCGTCGCCACATGTTCCACGTGATCAGTATACAGATAGCCGCTCACATAACGAGCGGGGATATGCAGGCTGCGACAGCAGGCGAGAAAGACGTGGCTGTGATCCTGACATACCCCGCTACCCGCCGCGAAAACTTTTGCCGCAGGATCGGTGACCAGCGTACTGCCCGGCTGATAGGGCATTTTCAACAGCAGCTCCCCCATCAGGCGCTCCAGACTGACCAGCGGGGACTCTTCACGGTAATAGCGGCGGGCGAAGTGAACGATCTCCGCGTCGGGCTGGGTCAGCGGGCTGTGGCGCAGGAACACCAGCGGCGACAGCGTACAGTCAGGGTCCGGTGCGCTGTCCCCCTCGTCCAGAATGTCGACCACACCACGCGCTTCAATCTCAATTTCCTGATGCGGGCGGTCGAGGGTCAGGACGTGCAGCACGTTGCCCCAGGTATCGGTGGTGCAGATCGCCTCTTCCGGCAGCAGCAGATCCCAGGAAATAATCTGCTGATGCACCGAATTCTGCGGCGTCAGCCGCAGGTACTGTGTGCTCTGCCGCACCATGCTCTGATAGCTGAAACAGGTTTTATGCGCAATGGTCAGCTTCATTATTTCGCCTCCAGATAGGTGTGATGAATGCTCTCGGCAATCCTGCCCAGCTCGCTGAGAAAAGCCTGCAGCCAGACATGCAGCCCGTCGCTCATCAGAGATTCCCAGCTGCTGTAACGCAGCTGGGCATGGAGAACGGTCAGCAGATAGCGCGGGCGATCTTCACCGCTGTTGCCGATCAGGTTGAGCTGATTGGCAATTTCATCCAGGCAGGATCGCAGCGATCGCGGGCTCTCCTCGCGCAGGATCAGCATTTCGTTTACGCCGTCGGCCGCCAGCTGCTGCTTGTAGATAGTGTGGTACGCCTCACGCGCTGACACCGAGCGCAGCAGCGTATCCAGCCGGTAATATTCACGTACCGTGTCGTCATCTTCATCACTGAGATACTGATACACATCCAGCAGACGCGCCGTGCAGTCCGCACGCTCCAGCAGCGTGCCGAGGCGGATAAAGCTCATCGCATCGCCGCGCATCAGGGTGCCAAACATCGCGCCGCGAAACAGGTGTGAACGCTCTTTGACCCAGTCGAAAAACGCATCCGCCCCGCCGCTGCTGACACCGTTATGTCGCAGTTTACGCAGCTCGATCCAGCTGGAATTAATGCTCTCCCACACCTCGGACGACAGGCTGCCGCGCACGGCATGCGCATTGTTCCAGGCCGACTGCCAGCAGTTGTAAATACTGGCGGGATTGCGCTCATCAAGCGCAAAAAAGTGGAACAGCTGCGACATGGTCAGCTGTTCGCTGACCGACCAGTAAAGCTCATCGGTACTGGTCAGATTAAGCGGCACGCGCAGCTCATTATTATGGCTGCCGCGCACCGGCATCAGTGACAGACGGTTGGTGACGTCAAGCACCCGGGCAATATTTTCCGCACGCTCTAAATAGCGCGCCATCCAGTACAGGCCACTGGCCGTGCGACTCAGCATGCGTCATCCTCCAGAACCCAGGTGTCCTTGGTACCGCCGCCCTGCGACGAGTTCACCACCAGCGATCCCTCCGTCAGCGCCACGCGGGTCAGCCCGCCGGGCACCAGGCGGATATCCGCACCGCTGAGGGCAAAGGGCCGCAGGTCAATATGGCGCGGAGCCAGGCCCGTTTCCACAAACGTCGGGCAGGTGGAAAGCGCCAGCGTATTCTGCGCAATGTAGTTTTGCGGCCGGGCGATCAGCAGCGCACGGAAATCCGCCAGCTGCTGCCTGCTGGCCACCGGTCCAATCAGCATGCCGTAGCCCCCCGCGCCGTGAACCTCTTTCACCACCAGTTTTTCAAGGTTAGCCAGCACCCAGGAGAGCTCATCCGGCCGGCGGCACTGCCAGGTGGGCACGTTGTTAAGGATCGGGTCCTCATTAAGATAGAAGCGCACCATATCGGGGACGTAGGGGTAGATCGACTTGTCATCGGCCACGCCGGTGCCGATGGCGTTGGCGAGGACCACATTTCCCGCACGATAAACGGACAGCAGTCCCGGTACGCCCAGCATCGAATCCGGCCGGAAGGCTAACGGATCGAGAAAAGCATCATCCACCCGGCGGTAGATCACGTCGATCTTGCAGGGGCCGGCAGTGGTGCGCATCAGCACCGCCCCGTCTTTGACAAACAGATCGGCGCTTTCCACCAGCTCAACGCCCATCTGCTGGGCGAGGAAGCTGTGTTCAAAGTAGGCGCTGTTAAAGCGGCCAGGGGTTAATACCACCACCACCGGATCGTTAACGGGCGAGCTTTCGCGCAGGGTCTGTAACAGCAGCGACGGGTAGCGCTCGACGGGAGCGATACGCCGATCGGCAAACAGCTCCGGGTACAGGCGCATCATCATTTTGCGGTTTTCCAGCATATAGGAGACGCCGGACGGGGTGCGCAGGTTGTCTTCCAGCACGTAATATTCGCCGTCGCTGTTGCGGACCATATCCACGCCAATAATGTGCGCGTAAAGATCGCGATGCAGGTTCAGCCCCTGCATACAGGGCTGATACTGGTCGTTGACCAGCACCTGTTCCGCCGGGATGATCCCCGCCTTCAGGATGCGCTGATCGTGATAGATGTCGTGCAGAAAGGCGTTCAGCGCCTGCACGCGCTGGCGGATGCCCTTGTCGAGCATCGCCCATTCCCCGGCGGGGATAATGCGCGGAACGCTGTCGAACGGGATCAGTCTTTCTTCCCCTCCGTCCTCGCCGTAGACGTTGAAGGTGATCCCTAAACGATGAAATAACAGCGCGGCCTCTTCGCGCTTGCGCGCAATGGCCTGCTGGTCAGCCTGCTGAAGCCACTGCCAGTATTCCCGATAATGTCCACGATAGCGCCCGTCCTTCAGCAACATCTCATCATAAAAGTGCGACGCAACCTGATAGCTTTGATTCATGATTTCCCTACCGCTGTCTGTGAACCTGCGTTAGTGCTGCACAAAGTGTGCCAGAGTCGTGAGGATCGGCCCGCCCCGCACGGGGCGAGGAACGGGCATCAGCCTGATGAAAAACAAGGTCAGGGAAAGCGAAGCGCGAAAGGGGAATGCACCATGACAGTGCATTCCGCTGGAGCGATGAGAACCGGCTCCTGAAGATGTGACGGTCGCAGCCAGGTCAGGCACGGGCAGCGCGGAAAGACCGGTGCATTCACCGGGTTCGTGAAGATGTTAAGCCCTGCCCGGGTGGGGCATGGCCGGTAAACTGACCAGACCCGTTCTTACTGTGCCAGCGGGTGCCAGACCTCCGTCAGTGCGCCTTCCCCACCGGTCACAGGGTCGGTCTCAGGCATCGCGACACGTTTTATTTCAAGGATAGACTGTTCCATCAAAGCCTGCTCGTCGCGCAGGGTTTTTGGCGTCACGCCCGGGGGATAAGCGCCCACGGCCATGAAGTCGTCGCTGGCGGCGATTTGCTGATGGCCGACACCTGCCGGGATCAGCACTACGTCCCCGGCGTAAACGGTCACCATACGCCCGCTTTCGCCACCGAACAGGATCTCTGCCCAGCCGCAGGTGATACCCAGCAGCTCATGGGTATTCGGATGATAATGGGTATAGGGGTACATTGGAGCATGCCAGCTCACCGGCCAGCCATGGCGGCCAAATTCAGCGCTGAACCACTCGGCCAGATCAACGGGCGTGCTGTCTTCAACCCCTTCGTCGTCCTCTTCCGGGACCACTTGTGGATAGATAATTAACGGCAGCGGGTTATTGGGAATACCCTGAGAAGGCTGCGCCAGTATCAGATGGCGCGGGTTTGAGGAGGCACCTGCAGCAAAGGTCCCGGCAGCAAACGACATCATTAACATTACACTGCGAGAAGTAGTCAACATATCAGGCTCCTGGGTCAAGTTCCTTGTTGAGAGTTTGTTAAATTAATTGTGGCATTATTCCACCAGCTTGCAATGTTTTCTTCGCGTGGCAGATCACATAACTTATTAATTTAACTGAACTTAAGCCAAATTCTTTGCGCAATGAAGGGCGTATTTCTCCTCGATTACGCCTCCTGCTTCCGCATCACCTCCCCGCTACCCTGCGGTGACAATAACAAATCACGATTATAATCATTGCTTAGCCGTCTTATTCAGATAAAAATAACGATAACAATTCCGGTTCAACTGTCTGATGCGCTAATATAAGAAGATTCTTAACAGGTAATTACCGGTTAATTCCTGTACACGCCAGAAAAAGCCTCACTATCACTCACTGACTTTCTGATATACGACACTTTATGACTGCGACTGCGGATTATATTATTCACCATTGGTACATTGATTTTGCATCCGGGACGTTGCTTCACCAGGGAAGTGGTGAACAGCGTCGGCTGGGTGAATATCAGCTCAGGCTGCTGCAGGTACTGGCAGAACATGCGGGTGAAATCCTCTCCCGGGAAGAGCTGAATACGCTGGTCTGGGAAAGACGGGTTATTGGCAATAACAGTCTGCCGAATGCCATTCATGCCCTGCGTGTCGCCCTGGAAGATGACGGTAAACAGCAGCGCATTATCAAAACCATTCCCAAAAAGGGCTATATCCTTGAGGCTGAGTTTTGCCAGCGTATATCCCGCGAGGTCGAACCCCCTGACGGCATGGATAATTCAGAGGCAGCTGACGACGCCGGGTACGCGGGCTCCGCCAGCGAAAACCGGCGGGACGTGTTACCGGCGGACTATTCCCCGGGCGGAACGTCTGTCCCTCCGCCGCTGTTAACGCCGGTGATACAGGCAGAGACATACACACCTGCCCGCCGCCGGTTCTGGCTCTGGCTTATTGTTGCTCAGGTGCTGCTGCTGCTGCTGGTACTGGTGTGGGCCGGACGAACGCTGTTCCCGCTGCCGAGCAGCAAACTGATAGAGAAAAACTCCGTGCCGTACAGCCATATTCAGCTGATGGAGTTACGCCGGGGCTGGGAGAGCGCGTCGGCGTCCTATGATTTAAATAAGCTGCTGGGACCCGTGCTGTTTACCCTCAATCAAAACCTGAAGAATAAGCAGGTGAATATGGAGATTTTTTATTACATCTCCGGCACCACGCTGAACTACACCATGACGTTATCTAATCAGTGCGATCGTAAACAGCTGGCGATGAACATTATCAACTGGCGTACAGATGGTGCTCAATTGAGCGCCCTGATCTATCGGGAAGGCGAGAGAAAAATTAATGAAATGGCCAACTGCGTCAATTAGCTTACTGGTTGTGACCCTGCTGGTTCCCGTGGCGGTGGCGGTGGCGAAATATCTGCCAACCGGTAGCGGGCTGTTTACGCAGGACTTCATCAAGGCCACTCTGCAGCTGGGATATTATGACCTGCTGGCGCGCCAGCGTGAGATTTACGATACGCAATTCGATGGCAAAGGGAATACCGTGTTGCTGACGCTGACCAGCCCTAACGATAATCGCTTTATGGCCAAAGTCAGTCTGGAAAAACAGAGCCAGAATGCGGAGGGTGTGATGTTTACCTTCCATAAGATTTATTATTCAGACGATGGCCAGATGCGGATGATTAAAAATATTCTTGGGTATGCGGAAAATAACAGCGTGCGCTTTGACACCCTGCGTCTGGGCAGGGAGCGTCTGATGATCACCCCCTCCGGGCAAATGCTGCGCTATCGCTAGCGCAGCGATCGTTTTCTTTCTCAGCGGTCAGTAAAACGGGCGCGCCAGGTACGCAGCGTTTTGGGCATCGTCTCCTTGTCTTTTTCCGTGGTGACATAAACTACCTGTACCCCGTTGCTGTTATCGGGGCTCACCCGCAGCGCCCAGATTTTTCCTTCCGGGTTATACATAATCATGGCTGACCGCCGGTTTGCCATGCCCTTGACCCACAGCGTGAGAACCGTTGCCCCCTGCTGATCGAGATCCTGGCTGTACACAAAGCTGGTAGCGGTGGCGAGGTATTCTGCATAGTCTTTGCCCACCAGCTGACGGAAACGGTCGTCCAGCGCCTTATCGGGAAAAATACCCAGCGTCAGCAGCGTGGCGGCCGGACGTGGGTCTTTTGCCGCTTTCACATACACGCCGTCTATCGACATCCTGCCCGGCAGCAGCATATCGCAGCGTCCGTGCGAGTCACTGGCGACTTCAATACGGTTGTCCGGGCGGGGCGTCAGCACCAGCGCACACCCGCCGCCCCAAAGGATCGTGTTGGTGAAGCCGACACCCTCGGTCAGCGTCACTTTGCCGCTGAAGGATGACTGGTAGAAGCCGCCCCAGACCGTGGCATCCAGGTTAAATTCATTGCCCGCAAACTGGGTGATGCGGATCTTGCCTCCGTTGCCGTGGGGCGCGCTCATATTCCACCAGACCCCCTGCCAGTCCATTTCACGATCGGCCCCGTACAGCTGGCTGAGTCCCCCCAGATAAGCACTGCGCAGGCAGCTGTTACTGACGCAGGCGTTACGTTCGCGCATCATCGCCTGCGCGATCCGGGTAAAATGCGGCGGGTCGCTGATTAACAGCTCACTGAAGGCGTTGTTGAAGACCTGATCCAGCCACACCAGTTCAGGATTGTCACAAATGGTATTTTCCACCACGGTGGCGGCACGCCCACAGTCGGTTGCACTGGCGGTAAAGGAGCAGAGCAGCAGCGCGAAGCCGATAAGCGTAGGGGTTTTCATTAACATCATCTTGGGTCATTTAATCCATAATAAGCAGGCCCTCAGGGGGAGCCTGAATTTTACACTTCGTCACCGGCGATGACGACGGGCCCATCCCTGTGAGCAACTGTTATAGCTGAATAACCGAAAACTGTGCCTGCTATTATAGGTTCAAACATGGTTTACTTTCACTCTGCCCGCACTCTTTTGCAGAGGTAAAAAATGGAAGAAGTAAAAAAAATATTGCTGCGCGAGATCGACACCCTGAATCGCGAGGAGCAGCGCGACAACAAACCGCGCTTTAGTTTTCAGTTTCTCAAGACCCATCCGGGCCTGTGGGCATCAATGTATGGCTGTTACATCCTGACCGTCGCGCTGATCTTCACCACGGATTTTCTTGGCTGGCCCGCTTTCTGGGGCGCGACGATTTTCGTACTGCTGATGAGCGGTCTGATGCTGATGGACGTCAACCCGAAATATCGCTTCGAGGACATTGATACCCTCGACCTGCGCGTCTGCTACAACGGCGAATGGTATTATGTCCGTACGCTGTCTGACCAGGCGGTGGGCGATATTCTCAGTAATGAGAAAGTGCCGGAAAAAGTGAAGCAGGGAATTAACAAACTGCTTTCCCTGAAGGGCGAAGTCGATTTTTATGACGTCTTCCATCTGACCTGGGGTCAGAAAAGCGCCGCTACGGTGTAAACCGGCCGGACGGGCCGGAAAAGGTCCGTCCCTACGGGGAAAGCATAAGGTCTGCGATCAGGCTGCCGAGCGTGGCGACCGCGGCTTCCTGCGATTCATGCCACCAGGCGGTGTTAAAGCGGAAATAGTTGGCGTACTGCTCGCTGGAGGAGAACATCTTTCCCGGGGCAATACTGATATTCTTTTCCAGCGCACGGTAATACAGCTCGGTGGTGTTCACCTGCTTCGGCAGCTCCACCCACAAAAAGTACCCGCCCCGCGAATCATTAATCTGCGCCCCCGGCGGCAGATGTCGTTTCAGTACCTGACGTGCCAGATTTTTACGCTGCTCCAGCACCTGACGCAGACGCCGCAGATGGCGGTCATAGCTGCGGGTTCCGAGGTAAGTTGCCAGCGCCTGCTGCATGGGTGCGCTGGTCGACAGGGTGCTCATCAGCTGTAAGCGCTGAATGCGCTGGGCATGTTTGCCCGCCGCCACCCAGCCGACACGAAATCCCGCCACCAGGTTTTTAGAAAAAGAGGAGCAGTGCAGCACGTTGTCCTGGCGATCGAAAGCCTTAGCTGGCAGAGGCTTCTCATGGCCCACATAGAGCTCACTGTAGACATCATCCTCGATCAGCGCCACGTCGTGCCGGGCCAGCAGCGCCACCAGCTGTTCCTTCTTCTCTTTACTCAGCGTGCAGCCTACCGGGTTCTGCTGGTTGGTCATCATCCACAGCGCTTTGATCGGCCAGCGGGACAGCGAACGGCTCAGTTCGTCAAGATCGATCCCCGTCTGCGGATCGCTGGCAATCGCCACGCTTTTCAGCTTGAGGCGTTCAATGGCCTGGAGCGCACCGTAAAACGAGGGGTTTTCAATGGCCACCCAGTCACCGGGTTCGGTCAGTGCCTGCAGGCTGAGGTTCAGCGCCTCCATCGCCCCGTTAGTGATCACGATTTCATCAGGGGAAACCTGAATACCCTGCAGGGCGTAGCGCTGCGCCAGCGTTTTGCGCAGCGCTTCATTCCCCGGCGGCAGATTATGCAGAGCATCAACGGCTTTCATGCTGTGGGAAACGGTGGTCAGGGCACGCATCAGCTGGCGTTGGGGAAACAGCTCCGGGTCAGGAAACGCCGAGCCAAACGGAACGATCTGCGGGTCGCGGCAGGCCTGCAGCACGTCGAAGATAAACGCATTAATATCCACCGATTCGGCCAGTTGCACCTTCTGGTGGGTCGGCGGCTGGCTGAGAAATTCGGCGCGGGGGGCAACGTAGTAGCCTGACTGGGGGCGCGACTGGATCCATCCCTGGCTTTCCAGTACCTGATAGGCGTGCATTACCGTCATCAGGCTCATGCCACTCAGCTCTACCTGCTGACGCAGCGAGGGAAGTTTTTCCCCCGGCTGCCAGATATCCGTTTCAATTTGCTGTTGGATCTGTGCCACCAGCTGTTCATATTTTGCCACGACTGTTACAGACCGTTTTAACGAAAGTGTAAACTATTATAGGTCGGCAGCCCGCGGCAGTAAATCACACCGCATCAGGGAGCGGCACGATGGTTGCCAGCTTTGGGGCGGCCACCTCCAGCGTCTCCCTGTCATCCTCATCCACATACTGTTTCAGCTCAGGCACTTTGTCCGCCGGTACCGGACGACCCAGCAGGTAGCCCTGCAGCGTATTGCAGCCCAGCCCGGTCAGAAAGGCCTGCTGCTCGGCGGTTTCCACCCCTTCGGCCACCACCTTCAGATTCAGTGTCTGTGCCAGGGCAACAATGGCGGTGACGATGGTGGCGTCCTCGGTCTGTGCCTGCAGCTCTTTGACGAAGGCACGATCGATTTTCAGCTCGCTGGCCGGTAAGCGTTTCAGGTACAACAGGCTGGAATAACCCGTGCCAAAATCATCGATAGAGGCTTTCACCCCCAGTTCGGTTAGCTGCGTCAGAATGCGGATACTCTCATCCGGGTCGCGCATGGCGGTGGTTTCGGTGACCTCCAGCGTCAGCAGCTCAGGGGATATGTGGTGCGTTTCCAGCGCCCTGATCACGGTTTCCACCAGCCCGGCCTGTTCAAACTGCAGCGCCGACAGGTTCACCGCCACCGACCACTCGCTGTGCCCCTGCAAATGCCAGCAGCGCAGCTGGCGGCAGGCTTCACCAATAACCCAGTTACCCATGCTGACAATCAGCCCGGTTTTTTCCGCCAGCGGCAAAAAGACGTCCGGCGTCAGCAGTCCGCGCTGGGGATGCTGCCAGCGCAGCAGCGCCTCGAAGCCGATAATGGGTCCGCGCGGCGCACAGAACTTGGGCTGATAGAACAGGCGCAGCTCGTCGTTCTCCTGCGCCAGCCACAGATCGTTGATCAGCTGCAGCTGATTCTGCGCAATGGTATTCATCGAGGGCTGGAAGAAGCTGTATCCGTTACGGCCATTATTTTTAGTGTGGTACATGGCGGCATCCGCGTTAAACATCAGCTCACGCTCGTCGTGACCGTCGCCCGGGAAGACCGCAATACCGATACTCAAAGAGACCACCAGCTCATAGCGGGAGATAGCAAATGGCCGTTCCACCGCTTTCACCAGCGAGTCTGCAACCACAGCGGCATCATTGGGGTCATCGATTTCAATCAGCAAGACAAATTCATCCCCGCCCAGTCGCGCCAGGGTATGGTGCCCTTCGACTTTTTCCCGCATGCGTTCGGCAACCGCGATCAGCAGACTGTCGCCGATATGGTGACCGAAGGCGTCATTGACGGCTTTGAAGCCATCCAGATCCATAAACATCAGGGCAAATTTCGAGTCTTCACGTGTGGCCTTATTGATGGCCTGATCCAGACGGTCTTCCAGCAGAATGCGGTTTGGCAGACGGGTCAGATTGTCATGCAGCGCCAGCTGTGCCAGTTCGCGGTTGGCTTCCGCCAGCGATGAGGCCAGTACGGACGTCCGCGCCTGCAGACGGGCATCCAGCATGGAGACCAGCAGGGTAATCCCGAGGATCGCCAGCGTGACCACCACCACCAGAATCGCCAGCCAGTTGCTGTTCACACCAAGGTGCGTGGCATGGCTGTCCATCGGAAAGCTGGCGGCGGCCATGCCGGTGTAGTGCATCCCGGCAATGGCCACGCCCATGATCATCGCGGCCCCGCTGCGCATCAGGGCAAGGCGGCCGATGCCCTGACGCAGGCGGAAGGCCAGCCACAGCGCCACGCCGGACGCCACCAGCGCGATCACCACTGACAGCCAGATCCAGCGCCAGTCCCAGATGATCCCCGGCTGGATTGCCAGCGCGGCCATGCCGGTGTAGTGCATCGCCACCACACCGCTGCCCATGATGGCCGCGCCGCCGCACAGCCGGTACCACGGCAGCTCGCCATAACAGACGATCCACAGGGCAAAAATAGAGGCAGCGACCGCAATCACCATCGACACCACCGTCAGGCTGGCGCTGTAGCTCATGACCATCGGCAGGCTCATCGCCAGCATGCCGATAAAGTGCATCGACCAGATACCTACGCCCATCGCGAAGCCACCGCCGAAAAGCCAGACTCTGGCCACTTTCCCCGTGGAGGTTGCCACCCGCCCCGCCATATCCAGCGCGGTGTAGGAGGCAAGGAACGCGACGATGAAAGAGACGATAACCAGCAGTTGATCGTACGAACTCATGAGCATAGGACAGTCTCGAATGCAGAAGCCATGTTGACTTAGTGTGTGGTGGCCCGGTGTCATTAAAAAAATTAATCGGGCTGAAGCCTGTTTTATCGGCTAAAAATCAGCCAGCTTTAGCCGAGTAACGGGAAAGAGGAGGACGCTGAAACGTTTTTTTTCAGCGATGGGATATAGCCCTATAATTTATAAAGTTTATTAAACTTACTCGTCTTCTGCAGTGAACATAGCACTGGCCTGATAAATAGCCTAGAGCCGCCAGTAAATATTGTTGAAAATTTCACACCCCCGTCACAGCTGGGCTGAAAGCGCACTTATCCATGATCTTGTTAACACATAAATAATATTTTTACGATTCGCTTATCAGCGGGGCATGAGCTGATCTATAGTTACGCTAATGAATGCTAACGCGTTAATTCAAATAACAGACTATTCCTTACGTGATATTTTACCCGCTAAAGGGTTTTGATTATTTTCATTGTTGATTCAGCCCTGCTGACGACACTGTTCCATCAGGCGGAAAAGCACGTTCATCACTCTAATCAGTAAGGAATGGTTATGAAAATGAAGCTTTTACTGCTGGGTTGCGGCCTGAGCCTGGGTGTAGCCAGTTCAGGCTATGCCGCCACGACCACCGGAAGTATTGCCGCTAAACTGATCCTGACCGCAGGCTGTCTGGTCAATGGACAGTTGGCCACCAACAGTACCGGCGTCAACTTCGGTAACCTGGACTTCGGTACCAGCCCGGCGACCTTCGATACGCTATCAGCCACCCTCGTCGGATCCCTGGGTAACGGTATCTTTGTCCGCTGCTCAACCGGCTCAACCTATTCGGTGCAGATCACCAGCAGCAGCGCCAAACCCACCACAGTTTACGGGGCAGAAACCACGCAGCCCCGCTATCTGATCAATGCCACCACCGCCACCGTGGGTATTGCCTATACCCTGTACGGCAGCACCAACTACACCACCCCGATAGCCAACAACACTAACCTGGTCAGCGCCGGGACGCCCGACCCGGCGAACGGGGATAACTACCCGATCTACGGCCGTATAACCGGCGGGGGCAACAATAACGTCGCCATTCCGGCCGCGACCTATCAGGACACGATTAACGTCGCAGTGAATTACTGATTGTCGCGATAAGGGAACGCATCGTGTGGAAGCGGGTGTACTGCGCCGCGGACGCCCTTTATCCGCTGATCCTGCTGTTGCTGATCTACAGCAGCAGTGCGCAGGCGTTGCCCAGCGTGAACTTTACGGTGAGTGCCTCGGTGGTGAACGGCTGCGTGATCTCCGGTGCCGGTACGTCCTCTTTCGGCACGCTCGATTTTGGTACGCAGCCCGGGGTGGGCAGCGTCACTGCCAGTGCGGCCTATGTGCAGAACGCTGGCATTACGCTGGCCTGCACGCCCGGTACCACGCTGAATATGCGCATTGACGGCGGCAGCAACTATACCACCACGCGCAATCTGAAAGTGGCGGGTAACACCAGCCTGGTGGCGTACAACCTCTACACCAACGCCGCCCACACGACGTCTATCCCGGTCAATCAGGACGTGGCAGTGCCGCTGGGTAATGCCAACAATATTATGCTGCCCATCTACGGTCAGTTACAGCTGAGTGGCGTGAACCGGGCCGGCACCTACAGCGACACGCTGACGGTGATATTGAGCTGGTAATGTCGGGCAGTACAAGGAGCAATAATGAAGAAATATACCTTTCCGGGACTGTTTTTTGTCCTGCTTTGCGGCGTAATGTCGCTGAAGGCCCAGGCCGGTAATTCCGTGCTCATCTGGCCCATCGACCCCAAACTCAGCCACAACGAGAAAGCCACCGAACTGTGGCTGGAAAACCGGGGGGCAAGCACCACACTGATGCAGGTGCGCGTCTTCAGCTGGCAGCAGGTGAACGGCCAGGAACAGTATCAGACCCAGCAGCAGGTGCTCGCCAGCCCGCCGGTGGTGCGCATTGAACCCGGTAAGCGCCAGATGGTGCGTCTGATCAACCAGACGCCGCCCACGGCAGGCCAGGAGCTCGCTTACCGCGTGCTGCTGGATGAGATCCCCACCCCCAGGGCCCCGGGGGAAAATCAGGCCGGACTGACGTTCCAGATGCGGTATTCCGTGCCACTGTTTGTCTATGGCAGCGGCCTCGACCCCGACACCGCCCGCCCGGAACTCAGCTGGCAGCTGGTTAACCGCGAGGGTAAGCAGGCGCTGGAAATCACCAATCGGGGCAGTACGCATGCCCGGTTAAGCAATGTGACGCTGGGTGGGCGATCGCTCTCCGGCAGCCTGCTGGGGTATGTGCTGGCCAACTCCAGTAACACCTTCCCGTTAAGCTTCCCGGCGTCCGGGCGTGCTGAAATCAGCGCACAGCTGGAACACAAACAGACCTGGCGCAGTACCAGTTCAGCACGCTAGCAGATGAACAGATACCGTCCGGTGCCGGGAGGGCACTGCACCCTGGCCTTCACCGGCCTGCTGACCTGCCTGTCTCCGCTGACCGGCAGTGCGGAAGTCTATACCTCGCTGCCGCCCCCGCCCGGTGCCAGTACCACCACGGCGAACGAACAGGCCTTTATGCTGGGGCTGGTGGTGAACGACGACGATCGCGGCCTGGTGGTACCGGTACAGTTTCGTGACGGCCATTACCTGCTGCGCGCCGCTGACCTGCAGCAGGCCGGCATCCCGACTGCGCATATCACCTCATCGCTGATGGATGTTTCCACCCTGGATCGGGTCAGGGTCGATTATGACCGTCAGCGCCAGCGCATTTCGCTGACGGTTCCCCCGGAATGGCTGCCCGCACAAACCTTTGCCGGAACGACCCGTAACGGACCACGCTTTGAGGGACGCAGCAGTAACGGAGCGCTGTTCAACTACGACCTGTATACCAGCCATACTACCGGCGGCGGTTCCCGCCTGTCCGCCTGGAATGAGCTGCGTCTGTTTGGCGGTTACGGCCAGTTCATCAGTAACGGTAACTATCAGCAGCAGCTTTCCGGCGAAGAGGGTTACCTGAAAAATGGCTACATCCGCTATGACACCTGGTGGTCCAGTCAGAATGAAGAGAACGCACTGAACTGGCAGGTCGGTGACCTGATCAGCGACTCGCTGGCGTGGAGCAGCAGCGTGCGCCTGGGCGGGATCCAGCTGGGGCGTGATTTTTCGCTGCGCCCCGACCTGGTGACCTACCCGCTGCCCTCCTTCTCCGGCCAGGCGGCGGTTCCTTCCACGGTGGATCTGTTCGTAAACGGTTATAAAACCAGTTCTAACAATGTCCAGCCGGGCCCTTACTCGCTGACCAATATGCCGTTTGTTAACGGGGCCGGGAATGCCGTGGTGGTCACCACCGATGCGCAGGGTCGCCGCATCAGTACCACCTTGCCGTTCTACGTCGCCAGCGACCTGCTGAAAACGGGCCTCTCTGATTACGCCCTCTCTGCCGGGGCTCTGCGCCAGAACTATGGTCTGAAGAGCTTTGATTACGGCTCTGCGGCGTCCAGCGGCTCCTACCGCTACGGCCTGACCGACTGGCTGACGCTGGAAAGCCACGCCGAAGCCGCTCCATCGCTGGCGCTGGGAGGGGCCGGAATGCAGTTAAAGCTGGGAGCGTACGGCGTGGTTAACGGCTCGGTCAGCCAGAGCCAGATGCAGGGCGACCACGGCAGACAATACGGCTGGGGCTACCAGTACAGCACCAGCCGCTTCAGCCTCGGTATGCAGCAAACTCAGCGCACCACCGGCTTTGGCAACCTCGCTCTGTATGCCGACCGTGAAAACAGCAGTGAGATCAGGGAGTTCAATACTCTCAGCCGTCGCAGCGCCCAGTATAACGCCAGCGTATCGCTGGATCGCTTTGGCAGCGTCGGCGCGGCGCTGATTGATATTACCAGCGGTGACGGCAGCCGCACCCGGCTGATGAACCTGTCGTGGAGCAAAAGCCTGTGGGGCAGCTCAAGCCTGTATGTCTCGGCCAGCCGCGATCGGGAGCGCGGTGACTGGTCCGGCGCGGTTGGCCTGACAATCCCCTTCGGCGAACTGAGCAACGCCAGCGTCAACGTGGAGCGTAATCAACAGGGAGGGACCTCAGAGCGACTCAGCCTGTCCCACTCCATGCCTACCGACGGCGGTCTGGCCTGGGATGCCTCGGTGGCCAATCAGAGCGAGGGCGGCAGTTATCGTCAGGGCAGTCTGCGCTGGCGGGACCAGAAGGTAGAAACGTCAGCCGGCTTCTACGGCGACGATCGCTACAGCACGGAGTTTGCCGATATCTCCGGTTCGCTGGTGCTGATGGACGGCAGCGTCTTTGCCGCCAACCAGGTGACGGATGCCTTTGTGCTGGTGAAAACCGATTACCCGGCCATCAACGTCCGCTTTGAAAACCAGCTGATGGGCAAAACCGATCAAAATGGCTATCTGCTGGTGCCGCAGGTGAGCTCCTATTATCCGGCAAAGTATGATATCGACACGCTCGATCTGCCGGCGAATATGGCCGCCAGCAGCGTCGAGCAGCGTTTTTCCGTCAAGCGGCAGAGCGGTTACCTGCTGCACTTCCCGATTGAACCGCTGCGCGCCGCCAGCGTGATCCTGCACGACCAGGACGGCAAGCCGCTGCCGCTGTCGACGCAGATCGATCGCCCTGGCCAGCCCTCTACCTTTGTCGGCTGGGACGGCATTACCTGGCTGGAGAACCTGGCCGGAGAGAACCCGATTCATGCCACAACCCCGGACGGACGCCGCTGTGACACCGTGCTCACGCTGTCCGGTGGACGTCCTGCTTCCCTGACCACTTACGGTCCGCTGGTCTGCACGCTGCCACAGCCACCCTACGGAAACACACCATGAGAATACGACTGCTGCTGTATAGCGCCCTTCTGCTGATGGCGGGCACCCTGCCCGCGATGGCGCTCTGTACGACGCCCACGGTGACGGCCAGCTTTGGCGGCGTCAGCTCGTTTACGGTCAATACCACGCCAGGCACTGTTCAGCGCAATATCACCGTCAACTGCGGTGGCGGTGTACTGGCCCTGCTCTCCAGCGACAGCATCAAGCTGCAGCTGACCGGAGCCACTGCCGTTGCCACCACGGGCAGTCGGGGGGCACTGAAGCTGAACACGGATCTGATCCCGCTGCAGCTCTGTTCCGATGTTAACTGCAGCAACGAACTGGGGCTCAACGGTACAATTTATACCCTGTCCCGCAGCCAGCTGCTCGGCCTGAACATCGGTGGCGTCGGACAGGTGGTGTTTAATGTCCCCCTTTATCTGCGAACAGTACCGGGTGCCGTGGTGGCGGAGGGAAACTACACCGTCACACTGACGGTGACGGTGAACTACGATGTCTGTACCGGCGTCGGTCTGCTCGGGGCCTGCCTGCTGGGCTCGCAGCAGACCGGCACCAGCGCACAGTCGATTATCGTTAACATGGCGATTTCCAAAGACTGTACCACCATCACCGCACCGGCGGTCAGCTTTGGCAGCGCACCGCTGGTCAGCAGCTTTAACAGCATCAGCCAGTCGATTAACGTCATCTGCACCAAAGGCAGCACTTATACGGTGGGTCTGAGTAACGGCCTGAATGCCGTGGGGACGCAGCGCTATATGACCAGCGCTACCACAACGGGGAAGCTGGCCTATGAGATTTATAAAGGATCAGGAACCTCTCGCTGGGGCAGTACGGCCCCTGACCGGATGGCCAGTACCGCAGCGAATGCCGTCAGCGGTGACGGCTTAACGCGGACCTTTAATTACAATGCGCAGGTGCTGACCAGTCAGGCCACACCGGTGGCCGGAAATTACAGCGATACGGTGACGGTGGATTTATCGTTCTGAGCAGGCTAGTTATCAGGCAGATGGGGCGGGGTTGACGCCCCGCCGCAGGCGGTTAACCCAGGTGGTTACCGCCAGTGACGCCGTGGACTTCAGCGGTCACATAGCTGGACTCCTGAGAAGCCAGATAGACATAGACCGGTGCCAGTTCAGCCGGCTGGCCTGCCCTTTTCATCGGTGTCTGCTGACCGAATTCCGGGATCTTATCCTGTGTCTGCCCGCCCGCGATTTGCAGTGCCGTCCAGATCGGGCCCGGTGCCACGCAGTTCACGCGGATGCCTTTATTGATGATCTGCTTCGCCAGCCCGCGCGTGTAGGCAAGGATAGCGGCTTTCGTCGAGGCATAGTCCAGCAGGTGCGGGCTCGGCTGATAGGCCTGAATGGAGGACGTGGTGATAATGCTGCCCCCCGGCGGCATGTGCGGGATCGCAGCCTGAGTGATCCAGTACAGCGAAAACACGTTAGTTTCATAGGTTTTGCGGAACTGTTCCGTGGTCAGGTCGGCAATATCTTCTACCGCCACCTGCTTACCGGCCACCAGCGCCAGGATGTCCAGCCCGCCGAGATGTTCGCGGGCGTCTTCCACCAGCTTCTTACTGAACGCCTCCTGACTGACATCGCCGGGCAGCAGGAAGGCTTTGCGTCCGGCCTGCTCCACCAGTTTTGCCACTTCTTCGGCGTCTTTCTGCTCGGCTGGCAGATAAGAGAGGGCCACATCGGCTCCTTCGCGGGCATAGGCAATCGCCGCCGCGCGCCCGATACCGGAGTCGGCGCCGGTGACCAGTGCCTTGCGCCCTTTTAACCGATCGCTGCCGCGATAGCTGTTTTCACCACAGTCAGGCCGGGGCTGCATGTCGGCCTGCACGCCCGGAGCGGGCTGACGCTGTTTAGGATATTCCGTGGCGGGATACTGCGTGAGAGGATTCTGCATTTCATATTGGTCGGCCATGGTTCCTCCTGGGTTCATAACAGTTTTGTTCACCAGTAAGGCTAGTCAGCACAGAGAAACTGTCGAGAAGAGAAACCGGCAGAATGGCCATCCCGCTGATTTTTGGTAAAAAAAAGACGGTGTGCAAATGCAAAAAAATATAACGAAATATGAACAATAACCCAACGCAGCGGCCAATAAGCGTCCGGATATGTGCAGAGCTGTGCTTTTTTATCTCCTGTTAATTTTTGGTTACTAATGTGAACAAACAGTAAATTAACACAGTGATCGCCATCACATTCACCGCCACCTGCCGCAGGGTAAAAACGAGAAAAAACAGACAAAGGATGCGGTAATGACCACAACAACCCCGACAGGGACATCGCGGCAGGGCGGTGCGAAAACAATCTTCAATGTCACCAGCGGTAATTTCCTCGAAATGTACGACTTTATGGTGTTTGGCTATTACGCTACCGCCATTGCTAAAACCTTCTTCCCCGGTGATGACCCCTTTGCCTCCCTGATGCTGACGCTAATGACCTTCGGGGCGGGTTTCCTGATGCGTCCACTGGGTGCAATCATCCTCGGCGCGTATATCGACCAGCACGGGCGTCGTAAAGGGCTGCTGCTGACACTGGGGCTGATGGCGATCGGCACGCTGACCATCGCGGTGGTGCCCGGCTACAGCACGCTCGGGATGGCCGCGCCGATCCTGATCCTGCTGGGACGCCTGTTACAGGGCTTCTCTGCCGGCGTCGAACTGGGCGGGGTGTCGGTCTACCTGTCGGAAATCGCGCCAAAGGGCAGGAAAGGTTTCTACGTCAGCTGGCAGTCGGGCAGCCAGCAGATAGCGGTAATTTTTGCCGCGCTGCTGGGTCTGCTGCTCAACCATCTGCTGGATAAAGGGGAGGTAAGCGAATGGGGCTGGCGTATTCCGTTTGTGATCGGCTGTATGATTGTCCCCTTCCTGTTCTGGATCCGGCGGATGCTGGAAGAGACCGAAGCGTTCAGCCAGCGTAAACATCACCCGTCCATGAAGCAGATTCTGCGTTCGGTAGGCAGTAACTGGGCGCTGATCCTCGCCGGTATGCTGATGGTGGTCACCACCACGGTGATGTTCTATATGATCACCGCCTTTACGCCAACGTTCGGTAAAACCGTGTTGATGATGAGTGACAAACAGAGCTTCTTTGTCACCCTGTGCGTCGGCATCTCCAACCTGTTCTGGCTGCCGGTGATGGGCTCCCTCTCTGACCGCTACGGCCGCCGTCCGCTGCTGCTGCTGTTCACCGTTCTGATGATCCTCACCGCCTGGCCGGTGCTGCACTGGCTGGTGGGATCACCCAGTCTGTCGCACCTGCTGGAAGCCGAGCTGTGGCTCTCCTTCCTCTACGCCAGCTACAACGGTGCCATGGTGGTGTACCTGACCGAGGTGATGCCCGCCGAAGTGCGTGCAACGGGCTTCTCGCTGGCTTACAGTCTGGCGACTGCCCTGTTTGGCGGATTTACCCCGGCGATGTGCAGCTATCTGATCCATGTCACCGGTGATAAAGCGATGCCGGGCGTCTGGCTGACAATTGCTGCGGTGTGTGGGCTGGCAGGGGCATTAATGATTAAGCGGCTGGTGAAGCAGTATCAGGTGCGGCGTCTGAAAGAGCCCGCGATTCAGGTGTAGCGAGTGCGGCTGACCGTCTGTTGCAGTCAGCCCGCCGGGGGCAACCGGAAAAAGGTCCGCCCCCGCCATTCTTCGACAGAATATTTATTTGCCCGTCGTTTCCATGCCCATCAGGCCGATCTTCAGATACCCGGCCTGCCGCAGCTTATCCATGACACTCATCAGCGTTTCATAATCGACGGTCTTGTCGGCCTGGAAGAAGATGGTGGTGTCCTTCTTGCCTTCAGTCTGCCTGATTAACGTCTCGACCAGCGTCTCCTGCGTCACGGCATCGTTACCGATAAACAGCTGGTTATCGGCTTTGATAGACAGGTATACCGGCTTTTCCGGGCGCGGCTGCGGGGAACTGGTGGAAGCAGGCAGATTGACGCGAACGTCAACGGTGGCCAGCGGCGCGGCGACCATAAAGATAATCAGCAGCACCAGCATAACGTCGATAAACGGCGTGACGTTGATTTCGTGCATTTCACCGTTGCTATCGAGATCTTCGTTAAATCGCATGGCCATAATACTTAACCCACCCGCAGTTTCTGCGCTGGCTGAACGCGCTGTGTGCTTTCACTCGCCGCCAGGTCAAGGTCACGGCTCTGCAGCAGCAGAACCTGCGCGGCTACGTCACCCAGCGAGGCTTTGTAGCTGCCGATGGTACGGGCAAAGACGTTATAGATAACGACCGCAGGGATCGCGGCAACCAGACCAATCGCGGTGGCCAGCAGCGCTTCAGCAATGCCGGGGGCGACAACCGCAAGGTTGGTGGTCTGCGTCTGCGCAATACCGATAAAGCTGTTCATGATGCCCCATACCGTACCGAACAGGCCAACGAACGGGGCAATAGCGCCGATAGTGGCGAGGAAACCGTTGCCGCGGCCAGCGTGACGGCTGAAGGCCGCCACACGGCGCTCCAGACGAAAGCCGGTACGTTCTTTGATCCCGTTGTTATCGTCCGATCCTGCCGACAGTTCCAGCTCGTTTTCCGCTTCTTTAATCAGCAGCGTGCTGAGACTGTAACCCTGGAAGCCGTCACAGATCCGGGCGGCTTCTTCCAGCGAACGGACATTCGCCAGCTGCTGTTGCTCACGCTTCAGACGCCTGCGCGCCGCGCTCAGTTCAACGCTTTTACTGAAGAAAATGGCCCAGGTGACAACCGATGCCAACAAAAGGCCAATCATCACCGCTTTAACCACGATGTCGGCATGCTGGTACATGCCCCAGACGGACAGGTCCATCTGCATCAAATCATTTGTCACGCTGTGTCTCCAACGTCTAAGTGTTGATAGCGAAAAATACTTCGCGGATCATACCAAAAAGGCCGGGAATTGATAGTAGTTCTCATTACTATTTACAACTTTTTGGGTGTTTTTTGCTCAGTTTGTTGACTGAAGGCTCCCCGGCGCGCACGGATGGTGAATTTTTATCACTTAACCCGATGCTGAATACCGCGTAGACGGCTGGCGTGTTAACGTTAAAAAAAGGGTAAAAATGACACAGGATCTTTATGAGCAGCGAAAAAATTGAGACGGCACTGATTCGTGCCGGACGCGGCAAACGTTATACCCAGGGGTCAGTGAATACCGTCATCCAGCGTGCTTCGTCGCTGGTCTTTGACACCGTTGCCGATAAGAAGCGGGCCACCGCTGGTCGGGCAGACGGTGAGCTGTTCTACGGTCGCCGTGGCACCCTGACCCACTTCTCGCTGCAGGAGGCGATGACCGAACTGGAAGGCGGTGCCGGCTGCGCCCTGTATCCGTGCGGTGCGGCAGCCGTTTCCAATGCTATTCTGGCGTTTGTATCTGCCGGGGATAACGTGCTGATGAGCGGCAGCGTGTATGAACCCACACAGGATTTCTGCACCAAAATCCTCAGTAAGCTGGGGGTCACCACCACCTGGTTTGATCACAGTACCGGCAGTGAGATCGCTGACCTCGTCCAGCCCAACACCCGCGTGGTGTTTCTGGAGTCACCGGCGTCAATCACCATGGAAGTGCAGGATGTTCCGGCCATCGTCGCGGCGATCCGCCGTAAGGCCCCGGAGACGATTATCATGATCGATAATACCTGGGGCGCGGGCATCCTTTTCCGGGCGCTGGACTTCGGCGTGGATATCTCCATTCAGGCCGGGACCAAATACCTGATTGGCCACTCGGATGCGATGATTGGGACTGCCGTGGCGAACGCGCGCTGCTGGGAGCAACTGCGGGAAAACTCCTATCTGATGGGGCAGATGGCCGATGCCGATACCGCCTACATGACCAGCCGAGGCCTGCGCACGCTGGCAGTGCGCCTGCGTCAGCATGAGGAGAGCAGCCTGCGGGTGGCACACTGGCTGTCAGCACGCCCGGAAGTCGCCCGGGTCAACCACCCTGCACTCCCTGAGTGTCAGGGTCACGCGTTCTGGCAGCGCGACTTCACCGGCAGCAGCGGCCTGTTTTCCTTTATACTGAACGAAAGGCTGAGTGACGCGCAGCTGGCGGACTACCTGGATAACTTCAGCCATTTCAGTATGGCGTACTCCTGGGGCGGCTACGAGTCGCTGATCCTGGCTAACCAGCCGGAGGAGCTGGCGGCCATCCGCCCGGCTGGCGGGGTCGATTTTACCGGCACGCTGGTACGTGTGCATATCGGCCTGGAAAATGTCGACGATCTGATTGACGACCTGGCCGCCGGTTTTGACCGCCTGAGCCGCTGAAGACGCCTGAACTTCAACATTTGATGAATAGCATGGTGGGTTCGCGCCTTTGATCAAGGTGCCGGAACCTGTTTACAGTTACACTGGACAAGGAAGTTGTATTCGCCAACGCAACGGACGCTATCCTGTCACGGCAGGGACGGCACGATCTGACCCCGTCAGTCGCCGTAGCCAGCAGAATAGCGTCATCAAGAAAGGCAATGGGTTTAACGGGAATAACGAATGGGTGTACTACACGAGATTGTTCAGGCGCTGTGGCATCAGGATTTTGCCGCGCTGGCCAATCCGGATGTGATTTGGATAGTCTACGGCATTATGTTTCTGACGCTGCTACTGGAAAATGGTCTGCTGCCTGCGGCGTTTTTACCGGGTGACAGCCTGCTGCTGCTCGCCGGGGCGATGATTGCCAAAGGGGTGATGGCATTTATACCCACGCTGCTAATCCTCACCACCGCGGCCAGCCTCGGCTGCTGGCTGGGATATCTCCAGGGCCGCTGGCTGGGTAACACCCGACTGGTCAAAGGCTGGCTGCTGCATTTACCGGCGCAGTATCACCAGCGCGCATGGAATCTGTTTAATCGTCACGGTCTGATGGCGCTGCTGGTCGGCCGTTTTCTGGCTTTTGTACGCACGATTTTGCCCACTCTGGCGGGGATTTCCGGCCTGAAAAACGGGCGTTTCCAGCTCTTTAACTGGTTGAGTGGGCTGCTGTGGGTGGGGATTCTGGTCGGGTTTGGTTACACCATCAGTCAGGTGCCGTTTATCAAACGTCATGAAGATCAGGTGATGGCCTGCCTGATGATCCTGCCGCTGATTATGCTCACCATTGGTCTGATCGGCAGTATCGCCCTGGTGGTAAAAGGCAAAAAAGCCCGGTAATAACCGGGCTGGATGTCTCGCGGGGCAACGGCATTGTGCCTGCCCCGCGTCAGTCAGCGTATTACAGCTGCTCTGCTGTGGTTTCCACCAGCGCCAGCAGGACCTGAATATCCTGCAGGGTGACGGTGGGGTTTAATAGCGTCATCTTCAGGCAGGTTACCCCGTCCGATTCTGTCACCCCCACGTTGGCCCTTCCCGAATCCAGCAGCGCATCACCAATTTTCTGATTCAGCAGCGCGATAGCCGCATCATCCGCGTCGGCCAGGGAGGCCGGACGATAGCGGAACAGCACGCTGGCCAGCTGTGGCTGCATCACCAGCTCCAGTGACGGCTGCTCAGTGACGTACTGCGCCACCTGCTGCGCCAGGGTGACGCCGTGGTCGATGATCTCAGCGTACTGCTGCTGGCCCAGCGCTTCCAGGCCCATCCACAGCTTCAGCGCATCGAAACGGCGGGTGGTTTGCAGCGATTTGGATACCAGGTTAGGCACGCCCTGCGCTTCATCGAACTCGGAGTTCAGGTACGCCGCCTGGTAGCGCATCAGCTCGTAGTGACGCGCCTCTTTCAGCAGGAACGCGCCGCAGCTGATGGTCTGGAAGAACTGCTTGTGGAAGTCCAGCGTGACGGAGTCCACCAGCTCAATGCCGTCCAGGTAGTCGCGGTATTTCTCAGACAGCAGCAGCGCCCCGCCCCATGCCGCATCCACATGCACCCAGATCTGATGTTCTGCTGCCAGGCTGGCAATCGCCGGCAGCGGGTCAATAGCCCCCGCGTCAGTGGTGCCTGCGGTGGCCACAATCGCCAGAATCTGTTCGCCGTTGGCCTGTGCCTGCGCAATCTTTTCAGCCAGGTCATTGACGTCCATGCGCGCAAAGCGGTCGGTTTTCACCAGCGTAACGGAACGGTAACCCAGTCCCATCAGTGCCATATTCTTCTGCACGGAGAAGTGCGCATTTTCGGAACAGAACACTTTGATCTTGCTCAGATCGCCTGGCAGCCCGTCCTGCTGGACAGAATGGCCGAGGCGCGCAAAGAAGGCATCGCGCGCCAGCATCAGGCCCATCAGGTTACTCTGGGTGCCACCGCTGGTGAACACTCCGGCATCACCCGGCTGGTAGCCTACCTGAGCGCGCAGCCATTCGATCAGCTTCACCTCAATAATGGTAGCCGACGGGCTCTGATCCCAGGAGTCCATGCTCTGGTTTGTGGCGTTAATCAGCACTTCCGCCGCCTGGCTGACCACCAGACTCGGGCAGTGCAGGTGGGCGACGCACTGTGGGTGATGAACCGACAGGCTGTCTTTTAAGAAGAATTCGACCGCACGCTCAATCGCGGCCTGGTTGCCCAGGCCCTGAGAGGTGAAGTCCAGCTGGATGCGTTCACGCAGTTCAGCCACGCTTTTTCCCTGATACATTTCAGGCTGTTGCAGCCACTGCACCACGGCTTCGCTGGTCTGTTTAATCGCTTGCTGATACGCATCCGTGCTTTGCGCTGACGCGGCCAGAATCGGGTTTAACCGGGACATCACTTACTCCAGTTATACAGGTTTGACGCCAGCAGACAGCAGGGCGTGTTCGAATTTGTCCAGGAAAACACCCAGCTCTTCATTGGTGATCAACAGGGACGGCAGCAGACGCAGCACACAGCCGTGACGACCACCACGCTCCAGGATCAGACCGTTTTCGAAGCATTTCTTCTGAACCAGTGCGGACAGCTCGCCGTCGGCCGGATGGCAGCCCATATGATCCGCCGCTTCCTGTGGCTTAACCAGCTCAATGCCGATCATCAGGCCCAGACCGCGAACGTGGCCAATAACCGGATAGCGCTTCTGCAGTTCAGCCAGTTTGCCTTTCAGCCACTCGCCCTGCTCTGCCACTTTCGCCGCCACGTTATTGTCTTTCAGGATTTTCAGCGTGGTCAGGCCGGTGGCCATTGCCAGCTGGTTACCACGGAAGGTTCCGGTATGGTGGCCAGGAGACCAGGCATCGAACTGCTTTTTGATGCCCAGCACGGCCAGAGGCAGACCGCCGCCGACGGCTTTTGACATCACAATGATGTCCGGTTCAATGCCCGCGTGTTCAAAGGCGAACTGTTTACCGGTACGGCAGAAACCGGCCTGTACTTCATCAATGATCAGCAGAATACCGTGTTCCTGAGTGACCTGACGGATACGCTGCAGCCACTCGGCCGGTGCCGGGTTAACCCCACCCTCGCCCTGTACGGCTTCCAGGATCACGGCCGCAGGCTTGCGCACGCCGCTTTCAACGTCGTTGATCAGGTTATCGAAGTAGTAGGTCAGCGCTTTAACACCCGCTTCACCACCAATGCCCAGCGGGCAGCGGTACTGGTGCGGATAAGGCATAAACTGCACTTCTGGCATCATGCCATCGACGGCTTCTTTTGGTGACAGGTTACCGGTCACCGACAGCGCGCCGTGGGTCATCCCGTGGTAACCACCGGAGAAGCTGATCACACCGGCACGGCCGGTCACTTTTTTCGCCAGCTTCAGCGCGGCTTCAACGGCATCGGCACCGGACGGACCGGTGAACTGCAGGCAGTACTCTTTCCCCTGTCCTGGCAGTAAGGACAGCAGGTATTCTGAGAACTGATCTTTTAACGGCGTTGTCAGATCGAGAGTATGTAACGGCAAGCCGCTGGTAATGACATTCTGGATGCTCTGTAAAACGTCCGGATGGTTATGTCCAAGCGCCAGCGTTCCCGCGCCGGCAAGGCAGTCAAGATAGTGATTATTTTCAACATCAGTGATCCAAACACCCTGAGCTTTCGCAATTGCAAACGGCAATTTACGTGGATAGCTCCTTACATTAGATTCAAACTCAGCCTGTCTGGCTAAATAGGTCTCATTGTTTCCATCAAAAGATTTGGCATCTAAAGTATCAATACGGACTTTATCCGTCATCATATCTCTCCTACAACCGGGGGTATCATTAACGCCGCAGTTGAATTAATTGAATTAAGTAAATAGTGGGCCCTACATAAAACGCGGCCAATATATGGCTTTTTAAGTATCTTCTCAATACATTATTTTATTTAGATTTTCTTACTAATTATCAAGGCCTTGTTAATTTTCCAGTCGGTAAACCTTTGATATAATGCCCCCTGCCGGATCGGCCACCTACCCCCCTTGGCGCATCCGGGACATCTCTTCTCCCGGCGTGACGCCAAAGTAGCGTTTGAATTCGCGTGAAAATTGCGACGGGCTTTCATAACCGACCCGGATGGCCGCGACGCTGGCTTTCATCCCCTCCTGCAACATCATCATGCGCGCCTGATGCAGGCGATAGCTTTTCAGATACTGCAGCGGCGAGGTGCTGGTCACCGCTTTAAAGTTATGGTGAAACGCCGAGACGCTCATATTGGCTTCGGCCGCCAGCAGGTCAACGCTGAGATTGTCGGTAAAATGGTGCTCAATGCGGCGCAGCGCACGGGCAATCTGACTGAACTGGGTCTGCCGACTGACCAGCGCCAGCAGCGCGCCGCCACAGGGCCCCTGCAGGACGTGGTAGAGGATTTCACGCACAATCTGCGGGCCCAGTACGCGGGCATCGCGCGGATGGCGCATCACGTCCAGCAGCCGCTCAGTCGCGCAAAGCATCTCTTCGGTCAGCAGCGCCGAGTGAATACCCCGCGTTTGCGGCTCAGGGCGGAAGCCGTCGTCGTCCCCGATATCAATCAGCAGATCCTGCAGCTTCAGCGCATCGACGCGCAGCGACAGTCCCGCCAGCGGCTGTTCCGGCGTGGCGAAGGTTTCACACTCAAACGGCAGCGGCACGGTAAGCATCAGATACTTGGTGGCGTCATACTGAAATACGCTGTTGCCGAGATAACCGGTTTTCTGCCCCTGAAACAGGATCACAATAGCCGGCTGATACATCACCGGCTGGCGTGCCCAGTAACGATCTGCGTGTATGAGGGTGATCCCCGGCACGGGAGCCACCTGATGTTTATCGCCGGTCACCAGACTGATGACCTGTTGCGCCAGCCGGGCGCAGATTGCCTGTCTATCCATTTTGATTCCCGCCTGCAGAATGAAACCCGGGCGTATCATCGCCTCCGTTCCGGTATTTCTCCAGCCCTTTGGAGGATCAGGCAAGAAACAGGCAGAAATGAGCATTGAGCCATGCCCGGCCGCTGGTGACAATTGAACGCCTGATCCAGCCGTTCCCCCTTTCAACAGGATTGCCCGTGATGAATAATTTTGTTCTGCATACCCCAACCCGTATTCTGTTTGGTCAGGGCCAGATCGCCCATCTGGCTGCGGAAATTCCGCCTGGCAGCAGAGTGCTGATCACCTTCGGCGGCGGCAGCGTGAAAAATAACGGCGTGATGGCGCAGGTGTATCGCGCCCTTGAGGGCTTCGACGTGCAGGCGTTCGGCGGTATTGAGCCTAATCCCAGTTTTGAAACGCTGATGCAGGCCGTTGAGGTGGTGAAGCGTGAAAAGATCACCTTCCTGCTGGCCGTCGGCGGGGGGTCGGTGCTTGACGGCACCAAGTTCATCGCCGCCGCCGCGTTTTATCAGCAGGACCCGTGGCACATCCTGCAGACAGGGGGCGCGGAGATTCGTCAGGCGCTGCCGATCGGCTCGGTGCTGACCCTGCCCGCCACCGGCTCCGAGTCTAACCGCAGTGCGGTGATCACCCGCCGTGCCACTCACGATAAGCAGGCCTTCCGCAGCCATCATGTCTTCCCGCGCTTTGCCGTGCTGGATCCGGTTTATACCTACAGCCTGCCGCCGCGCCAGATTGCCAATGGCGTGGTGGATGCCTTTGTGCATACGATTGAACAGTACCTGACGTATCCGGTCGAGGCCCACGTGCAGGATCGTTTTGCCGAAAGTCTGCTGCTGACCTTGATCGGGGAAGGCCCGAAGGCGCTGGCCGAGCCGGAAAATTACGACGTTCGCGCCAACATCATGTGGAGCGCGACCCTGGCACTGAACGGTCTGATCGGGGCTGGTGTACCACAGGACTGGGCCACGCATATGCTCGGCCACGAGCTCACGGCGTTACATGGGCTGGATCACGCCCAAACGCTGGCGATCGTCCTGCCCTCGCTGATGAATATTCAGCGCGCGACCAAACGCGAGAAACTGCTGCAATACGCCGCCCGCGTCTGGGGGATCCACGACGGTAACGACGAAGAGCGCATCGATGCCGCCATCGCTGCCACCCGTGATTTCTTTGAGCAGATGGGCGTACCGACGCGCTTCAGGGACTATCAGCTCGACGGTTCTTCGATCCCGCAGCTGCTGAAAAAACTGGAGGAAAAAGGCCTGACCGCCCTGGGTGAGCATCAGGATATTTCCCCTGAGGTCAGCCGTCAGATTTATCTGGATGCCCGTTAATCCCTCCCCGAGTCCTGTGTATCAACTAGACTTAGAGCCATCAACCGGTGCCCGCGCACCGGTTCACACGCTGATAAGGAGATAACATGGCAGATCAACCGATTATTAAACTGCACGATGGCAATATGATGCCCCAGCTTGGCCTGGGTGTCTGGCAGGCCAGTATTGATGAGGCCCGCGCCGCCGCCGTGAAAGCACTGTCCGTCGGTTATCGCTCCATTGATACCGCCGCTATCTACAAGAACGAAGAGGGTATCGGCCAGGCATTGCAGGAAACGGACGTGGCACGCGAGGATATCTTCGTGACCACCAAGCTGTGGAATGACGATCAGCTTAACGCGCCTCAGGCACTGGAAACCAGCCTGAAGAAACTGCAGCTCGACAGTGTCGATCTCTATCTGATGCACTGGCCCTGCCCGGCAAAGGACAACTTTGTTGAAGCGTGGAAGGCGATGATTGAACTGCAAAAGCAGGGGCTGACGAAGAGCATTGGCGTCTGTAACTTTAACGAACCGCACCTGAAGCGCCTGCTGGATGAAACCGGCGTCAGCCCGGTGATCAACCAGGTGGAGCTGCACCCGATGCTGCAACAGCGCACGCTGCATGCCTGGAACGCTTTGCATCAGATCCAGACCGAATCCTGGAGCCCGCTGGCACAGGGCGGCAAAGGCGTTTTCGATAAAGACGTGATCAAACAGCTGGCGAAGAAGTACGATAAAACGCCGGCTCAGATTGTCATCCGCTGGCACCTGGACAGTGGTCTGGTGGTGATCCCGAAATCGGTCACGCCATCGCGCATTGAAGAGAACTTTAAGGTGTTCGACTTCCGCCTGCAAAAGACGGAAATCAGTGAGATTGCGGCACTGGATGAGGGGAACCGCCTGGGACCGGACCCCGATGAGCTGAATTAAGCGGAGGCATCGGGCGGGACGACGGAAAACAGGTCGTCCTCCATTTCCCCATTACTGAGCGCCCGGCGGCAAGCCGGAGCCCGTCACCGCAGCGCCTTACCCCATGGGCTGCGGTGACGGGCTTACCGCCAGCTGCCCCGCCGTCCCGCGATCGGCCAGTTCCAGCGTCTGGCTGTAATAGGTAAACGGGAAATGCTCAGACGAGGCCTGGGTGAAGGACACAAACAGCTCCACGTCACCGTCCACCCACAGCGTATCTTTCCAGCCGCGATCTTCCGCCATGGGCTGTGCCCCGTTCACGCTTTTAATCAGGAACATCACTCCCTGAATATGGAATGACTGCGGCAGGTCGGCGTGGATAATCCAGCGCTCAAAGCTCCCCTGCTGCGCCTGCACATCTATCCTGTTCATATCCCACAGCGCGCCATTGATGCCCGGCATGGAGTCGCCTAAGCGGAACTCACGCGTACGGCTGACGGCCCCCTCAATCACCTGGTCGGCCAGCAATCGCATTGGCAGATTGTCGGTCACCAGCGGCAGCAAGCCGGTGGGGCGCAGGGTCAGGATCAGCGTCGAGGTCAGGATAGAAGAGGGCTCAAAGAAGCCGCGCAGGCGATCAACAATACCGGCGGCCTCTCCGGCGGTGATCGACACTTCATCGCCCTGGGACATATCCACGAGGATTTCGCGCCGTTCACCCGGTGCCAGAGACAGCTGCTCTACCGCCACCGGCGCAGGCAGAAAGCCCTGATCGCTGGCAATGACATTGAACGGCCGGCTGTCGCTCATGCGCAGCTGATAGCGGCGCGCATTCGAGGCATTAAGCAGGCGCAGGCGCACCCAGCCACGGGAGACTTCCAGATAGGGATTCTGCACGCCGTTGACCAGCAGCGTATCACCGACAAACCCTCCGCTACCTGGCGGGTCATATTCCGCAGCACCGAAATTATCCAGCCGCTTATCCTGAATAATCAGCGGGAAGTCATCCACGCCATAGTGGTTGGGGATGGGCAGGGATTTACTGATCTCATCTTCCACCAGCCACATGCCCGCCAGCCCGTTGTAAACGTGGGGCGCCATGCGGTTGGGGGTATTGGCATGATACCAGCAGGTTGCCGCTGACTGACGGATCGGCACCACCGGGGCCCAGTCTACGCCCGGGGACATCATGCGCGCCGCGCCGCCCATCAGCACGCCGGGAACCTGAAGACCGCTCACCGTCATCGAGACCGGTTCACTCAGACGGTTGCTGTAAATCAGCTTCACGTCGTCGCCGTTCCATACGCGCACCGTCGGGCCAAGATAGTGACCGTTAATACCCCACACCGGCACCTTATTACTGCCGTTAAAAGACCAGTGGCTGCGCTGCAGCGTCAGAAACAGCGGCTGCCCGCGACGTGATTCAATTAAAGGAGGCACGGGAAGCGCACTGGGCTGCCCGGCAGCGCGGGCGCGGAAAGGAACCGCCGTGGCGCAGAGGGCAATACCCGAGGCTTGAAGAAACTGACGTCGACTGAAGGACATACCCACTCCGTAAGTCAAAACCGGCCGCCACAGCGACCGTATTCCATTTTTATCATTATGCGCGGGCTGTGTATCCGCGAGATGTGCTGCCGCAAAATGCAGACAACGTGGCCGTTTTAATGGCCACTGCGTTAATTTATAGCTTACCTGACGCTTCGCGTGCGGCAACTTCGGCATTTAACTCATCCAGCTTTGCTGACATGAGTTCACGACAGTGGGTGGCCAGCTTACGCACGGACTGTTCGGCAAAGGCCTGAGTGTCCACTGGCGGCAGCATCTCCACAATCGCCAGCCCATTCTTCAGGCGGTTCAGTTTGATTTTACCGTGCGTATTTGACACCACCACCGGAATAATCGGCACCCCCGCCGCCACCGCTGCATGGAAAGCACCGGTTTTAAACGGCAGCAGACCACGGCCCCGGCTGCGCGTCCCTTCCGGGAACATCAGGAAAGAGATCCGCTTACGTTTAAACTGATCCACCAGTTCACCGATAGTGCCGTGTGCTTTAGCACGGTTATCACGGTCAATCAGCAGGTTACCGGTGAGCCAGTA
Source organism: Erwinia sp. PME.40.26/001 (assembly GCF_055556675.1). Taxonomy (NCBI): domain Bacteria; kingdom Pseudomonadati; phylum Pseudomonadota; class Gammaproteobacteria; order Enterobacterales; family Erwiniaceae; genus Erwinia; species Erwinia sp. PME.40.26/001. The sequence goes on along the minus strand of NZ_JBVHNP010000002.1, from coordinate 245,885 downwards.
GAGCAGACCAAAGAAGGGGACCCACAGCAGGCTGCGTTTACCCACGGTCACCGTCGTGGGTTGCACCATTTTGGCCGCGGTGATCATGTCGTAATTATTCTGGTGGTTACAGATATAGATCGCGTTGGGATAGTCTTCTGCATCGACAGGTTTGCGCAGCTCAACTTTCAGGCCAAACACCGGGGCCAGACGCCCGAAAAGATGGCCAAAGGTGGCAACGTGGCGGGGATCGCGCGGGCTGAACAAACAATAAATACAGCCAAAAACACACAACAGTATTGAATAAATCACGACGATCATAAGACGTAAAATAGCGAGCATAACAACCTCATTATCACTTGCAGGTATCGCGCCAGGCAGCTCCGCGCACGCCTGAGCTTATTATATTTTTTCCGACAGCACATCCGCCTGCACGTCACTGACGCGCAGGCGGGGGAAGAATATTACTCTTCGCTGTCATCCACAGGGGCGGAACGGGCAGGGCCATCGACATCCACCCGGTCAATACGCTGCAGACCACGCGGCAGCAGCGTGCCACGGCGGCCACGCTCGGCACGGAACTTCTGCAGATCGGCCGCTTTCAGCGTCAGTTTACGCTTACCGACGTGCAGCGTAATGTCACTTTGCGGCGTCAGCAGCAGGAGCCAGGCCAGCTTGTCTTCACCGGAGGCCGCCTGGGCCGACGGAATCGAGACAATCTTATTGCCCTTCCCTTTGGACAGCTGCGGCAAATCACCGACCGGGAACATCAGCATCCGCCCGGCGCTGGTGATCGCCAGCAGCAGGTCATCGTTGCTGTGGATCGCCATCGGGGTCATCACTCTGGCGTTGGCAGGCAGGGTCAGCAGCGCCTTACCGGCACGGTTTCGGGAGATCAGATCGCTGAAGGTGCAGACAAAACCATAGCCAGCATCTGAGGCCATCAGCAGTTTTTGATCGTCCTCCTCCATCAGCACCTGTTCGATCACCGCACCCGGCGGCGGCGTTAGTTTGCCCGTCAGCGGCTCACCCTGACCGCGCGCCGACGGCAGCGTGATCGGGTCAAGCGCATAGCTGCGCCCGGTCGAGTCAATAAAGGCCACCGGCTGGTTGCTCTTGCCGCGCGCGGCGGCACGGAAGCTGTCGCCGGCTTTGTAGCTGAGGCCTGTCGGGTCAATATCATGGCCCTTGGCGCTGCGCACCCAGCCACTCTGTGACAGCACGATAGTCACCGGCTCGGACGGCACCAGCTCACTTTCACTGATTGCTTTCGCTTCTTCGCGCTCGCGCAGCGGAGAACGGCGGTCGTCCCCGTACGCATCGCTGTCGGCCTGCAGCTCTTTTTTCAGCAGCGTATTCATTTTACGCTCAGAGGCCAGCAGCCCTTCCAGATACGCCCGCTCTTTTTCCAGTTCATCCTGCTCACCGCGAATTTTCATCTCTTCCAGCTTGGCAAGATGGCGGAGTTTCAGTTCAAGGATGGCTTCAGCCTGGGTTTCAGAGAGGTCGAAACGCGACATCAGTACCGGCTTAGGCTCATCCTCGGAGCGGATGATATGAATCACTTCGTCAATATTGAGGAACGCCACCAGCAAACCGCCGAGGATATGCAGGCGCTTCTGCACCTTATCCAGACGGAAGTTAAGGCGGCGACGCACCGTATCACGGCGGAACACCAGCCACTCACTGAGGATCTCCAGCAGGTTTTTTACCGCCGGACGATTATCCAGGCCAATCATGTTCAGGTTAATGCGGTAGCTGCGTTCCAGATCGGTGGTGGCAAACAGGTGGTTCATCACCTGTTCCATATCCACACGGTTGGAGCGCGGCACGATCACCAGCCGCGTCGGATTCTCGTGGTTGGATTCATCGCGCAGGTCTTCCACCATCGGCAGCTTTTTATTACGCATCTGGGCGGCGATCTGCTCCAGCACGCGAGCCCCGGACACCTGGTGCGGCAGCGCGGTGATCACCACGTCGCCGTCTTCTTTCTTCCATACCGCACGCATCCGCACCGAGCCACGACCGCTCTGATAAATTTTGCGGATCTCGTTGCGCGGAGTAATGATCTCCGCTTCTGTCGGATAATCCGGCCCCTGAACGATATCAAGCAGCTCATCGAGCGTGGTTTTCGGGCTGTCGATCAGCGCAATGGCGGCTTTCGCCACTTCGCGCAGGTTATGTGGCGGAATATCGGTCGCCATCCCCACGGCAATACCGGTGGTGCCGTTGAGCAGAATATTCGGCAGGCGCGCCGGCAGCATTGACGGCTCCTGCATGGTGCCGTCAAAGTTAGGAACATAGTCGACGGTGCCCTGACCGAGCTCTCCCAGCAGGACTTCAGCATACTTCGACAGACGTGACTCGGTATAACGCATCGCGGCGAAGGATTTTGGATCGTCCGGTGCCCCCCAGTTGCCCTGGCCATCGACCAGTGGGTAACGATAGGAGAAAGGCTGCGCCATCAGCACCATGGCTTCATAGCAGGCACTGTCGCCGTGCGGATGGTATTTACCCAGCACGTCACCGACGGTACGGGCCGATTTTTTGAACTTGGCGTTGTTGCTCAGTCCCAGTTCTGACATCGCATACACAATGCGTCGCTGAACGGGCTTCAGGCCATCGCCAATATAAGGAAGCGCACGATCCATGATGACGTACATGGAATAGTTAAGGTACGCATTCTCGGTAAAGGTATGCAGGGCAAGGCGCTCTGCACCATCCTGCGTCAGATCAGTCATTGTTCTCTTTTCCTCACATCGCGGCGCGTTAAGGGCCAGCGGCACACTGCGGTAAGTTTGGCGAGGATAGTACCTTATCTGATAAGGGTCTGTCACAGGGAACAACGGTTAAGCCCGGGCGCAGACAACAAATTGTGACCGCCTCACGCCGAAATTAATCTTTGTGAAAGAGAATGAATAAAGGGAATAATATGAGAACAGGATCACATTTATTTTTCTCAAGGTTAATGTGATCTGCCTCCCAAATAATTCCGCCTCGCCACACCGTTTTAATTATGTCCCGCACAGGGACAAGCTTTAGTATTGCCCACTTGCCTGTCAGCAACTAGATTGACACTCACTCAGTCAGCACATGATAAATCCAACCCGGAATGATAAATAAATAAAACTTAAGGGTGATCTGATGCAAGCTCTGACCTTACGCCAACAGAAATTACTTAAGTACCTGCTGCAACACCCGGAATATGTTTCCGTTAAAAATATGGCCAGCTGGCTGGCTGTTTCTGAAAAGACGGTACATCGCGACATTCATTTTATCGAAACCCTGTTAACGGAGTGGAATATCACGACAGAGAAAAAGGCAGGCATTGGTATTATGCTGATTGTCGATGACAGCCAGCGTTTGATGCTGCTGGAACAGCTTTTCACGCCAGAAGAAGGAGGCGCGGAAGCGCTGGCCAATAATTCCCGTCGGGTGAAAATTGCCTCTCAGCTTCTGAGTGATACGCCACGGGAAACCTCCATCAGCAAGCTGTCAGAACGCTACTTTATCAGTAGTGCCTCTATTGTTAACGATCTGAAAATCATTGAGAGCTGGATAGCCCCACTCGGCCTGACGCTGGTACGAGGCCAAAGCGGAACGCATATTGAAGGCAGTGAAAACCATATCCGCCAGGCCATGGCCTCGCTGATTAATGATGTAATGAATTTTCAGGAGCCGGGGGTCGTCAATCATTCACGTCTTGATCCCGGCAGCTATAAGGCACTGACGCACTATTTTGGCGAAGAGGATGTGCTTTTTGTTCAGCAGCTTTTACAGCAGATGGAACAGCAGCTAACGTATCCATTAGGTGAACCGTATTATATTAATCTTTTTACTCACATCTTAATTATGATGCACCGAATGGCGCTGGGAAACCCGCTTATTCTTAGCGAAGAAAACATCAATCAGAAAGCCGATGAAATCGTTTTCACTATTGCTCAGGGAATGGTCAACCAGATTGAACAAAAAATGAATAATACGCTACCCTGCGATGAAGTGTGGTTTGTTTATCAATATATTATCTCATCCGGCATTGTGGTTGAGGACAATCCTGCCAACCCACCGCTGTGCTGTCAGCTATCCAATAGTGAATCCCGTCATTTAACGCTGGATTTAATCGCAACTTTTTCTGAGGTAATAAATATCAATCTCAGGGACGATCGTCTGCTGCATGAAGGTCTGTTGATTCATATTAAACCTCTGCTTAACCGGCTGAAATACCATATCCGCATCCGCAATCCGCTGCTGGAAGATATTAAACAGGAGCTGGGCGATATTTATCAGCTCACCGGACACGCGGTGATGCAGTTGTGCCAGCGCTTTCACTTACCGGAGATTGCGGATGATGAGATCGGCTATCTGACGGTACATTTTCAGGCCGCGCTGGAGCGCCAGATAGCCCACAAACGCATCCTGATCGTCTGCTCCAGCGGCGTGGGTACCTCGCACCTGCTGAAAAGCCGCATTCTGCGCGCTTTCCCCGACTGGGTGATTACGGGGGTAGTTTCTGCCAGCTCCCTGAACACGTACTGCCAGCAGCAGGATATTGAGCTGGTGATCTCTACCATCCATCTGGCGGAGCAGCCGCTCCCGGTGGTCTACGTATCCGCCTTTTTTAACGACGACGATATTAAGCGCGTCACCGAGAAGGTCATTGCCAGCAAATTACTGCAGGCAACCGATCGTATCAAGGCGTCAGAGCACGTCTTTTCAACTTGTACTTAAGAGGTTTGCCGATGGATATCACTAAGATTCTCAGCGCCCGGCGCGTCAAATTAAACATGAACGCCAGCAGTAAAGACGAAGCGATCCGCGAACTGACTGATTTGCTGTATGAGGACGGCGCCCTGACCTCGAAAGAGGATTTTATGCACGACGTCTGGCTGCGTGAAGCGGAAGGTTCAACCGGGTTTGAGAATCATATTGCCATTCCGCACGGTAAATCACTGGCGGTAAAACAGACCACGCTGGCGATTGGCCGCACCCGCAGCGATATCCCGTGGGAAACGCTCGATGGCAGCGAAGTACGCTGCATTATTTTATTTGCGGTGCGCATGGAAGATCAAAATACCACCCATATTCGCCTTCTGTCTCAGGTGGCCTGCGCCCTGGCCGATGATGACGTGATAGCTCAACTGTTACAGGAGCAGGATGCCGAAAGCATTATCGAACTGTTCAGCCAGTACGCGGAAACAGACCTCTGTTAACACTGAAGACGAGGCATACCATGAAGATTGTTTGTGTGGCCGCCTGCACGGCAGGCATCGCGCATACCTACATCGCGCGAGAAAAACTGATTAAAGGCGCAAAGGCGCTCCACTTCGACATTCTGGTCGAAACCCAGGGCACCATCGGTACCGAGAATCCCCTGAGTGCGGCAGATATTGCCGCCGCCGACGTGGTGATCCTGGCGGTGGATATCAAAATTAACGGCGAAGAGCGTTTTAAGGGTAAACCGGTGGTGCGGGTCAAAACCGATGTCGTGATTAAGTCCCCGGTGAAATTCCTTGAAAAAGTGGCCGATTCGCTCGCACGCGCCTGACCACTCTGAGGGGAGATCACCATGAACAGTCAATCTAAAAAACTGGGACAAGAGATCAAGGGACATCTGTTGACCGGGATCTCATGGATGATCCCACTGATCGTCGCCGCCGGGATCTGCATTGCTCTCGGTCAGGTGATCGGCGGCCCCGATGTCGGTAAACAGACCGGTAGCGTCGCGTGGATGCTGAATCAGATCGGCGGCTGGGGGATGGGCCTGATCGTCCCGCTGATTTCTGCGGCCATCGCCTGGTCGGTTGCCGACCGTCCGGGTTTTGCACCGGGCCTGATCGTCGGTTTTATCTGCGGGCAGATCGGCACCGGGTTTATCGGCGGTATTCTCGGCGGCTTCCTGGTGGGTTATACCGTTTTGCTGCTGAAGCGCACCATAAAATTACCGGCCTCCATGCAGGGCCTGATGCCGGTGATGATCCTGCCAGTGCTGAGCACGGTGATCGCCGGGCTGCTGATGATGACCTTTATCGGCCAGCCGATCGTCTGGCTGCAAAAAGCGCTGATCCATCTGCTGGAGTCGATGCAGGGCGGATCGAAGTTTCTGATGGGGGCGATCCTTGGTGCCATGGCCACTTTTGACTTCGGCGGACCGGTCAATAAAACCATGTCGCTGTTCGCTGACGGCATGCTGGTCGATGGTATTTACGGCCCGGAAGCCGTGAAGTTTGCCGGTTCGATGATCCCTCCGTTTGGTATTACCCTCTCCTTCCTGCTGACGCGCAACAAATACACGCGGGCGGAAAAGGAGGCGCTGAAAGCCGCGCTACCCATGGGGATCTGCATGATCACGGAAGGGGTGATCCCGATTGCGGCACGCGACCTGTTTCGCGTGGTGGGCAGCTGCGTCGTGGCGTCGGCCATTGCTGGCGGGTTGATTATGGTCTGGGCCGTTGGGGCACCGGTACCACACGGTGGCATGTTTGTCGTCCCGCTGTTCACGAAGCCCGTAATGTTCTGCCTGGCCCTGGCAATCGGTACGGTGATCTGCGGCGTCATGCTGTCGCTGATCAAAAAACCCGTCACCGCTGCCGACGAAGAATTCGATGATGTTGACGACGGTACGCTACGTGACGAAGACATTACATTCACCCTGGAATAAGGCGCGGTGAGGGTTCATTCACTCGATACTGCGCTGGCGGACCCGACAGAAACCGCCTGTGTCACTGAATCAGTTAACGGATCAGGTACCGCAGGCTGTGCGTAACGCCTGATCCCTTTCCACCTGCCCTGTATCTCACCGGTGTCCGTCGCCGGTGAAGGAAAGTGTTGCCTAAAATCTGACCCTGAAGGAGTACAACCATGTTGATGTCAATGCACGAACTGTTAAAACCAACCCGTGAAAATCGCTTCGCCATTGGTGCCTTTAACGTCGCCGACAGCTGCTTTATCCGCGCCGTCGTCGAACAGGCGGAAGCCAGCAATAGCCCGGCGATCATCTCCATCCACCCCAGTGAACTGGAGTTCGTGACCGATGAGTTCTTCGGCTATGTGCGTGAACGCACCCTGCGCAGCCGTATTCCTTTTGTTATCCATCTTGATCACGGCGCATCGGTTGAGCACGTCCAGCGCGCGATTCAGTGCGGGTTTACCTCCGTGATGATTGATGGGTCGCTGCTGCCGTATGAAGAGAATGTGGCGCTGACGCAGGAAGTGGTCAAGCTGGCCCATGCGGTGGGGATCTCGGTGGAAGGCGAGCTGGGCACCATTGGTGATACCGGCACTTCAGTGGAGGGCGGGGTCAGTAAGGTCATTTATACCGATCCCGATCAGGCTGAGGACTTTGTCACCCGCACCGGGGTGGACACGCTGGCCGTGGCTATCGGTACGGCGCACGGCATTTATCCAAAGGATATGAAGCCGGAACTGCAGATGCATATTCTGCGCGAGATCTCACAGCGCGTCGCGATCCCGCTGGTGCTGCACGGCGGATCGGCCAACCCGGATGCGGAGATCGCCGAATCCGTGACGCTCGGCGTCGGTAAGATCAATATCTCCAGCGATATGAAATACGCCTATTTCGCTAAAGCGCGTGAGATCCTCAGCCGTGAAGCCTGGTGGGATCCGAATGCCATCTACCCGGAGCCGATCAAAGCGGCAAAAGCGGTGATCGCCTATAAAATGTCCCTGTTTGGATCGACGGGTAAAGCGGATTTATATCGCTAGGCTGGGGCTTTGGTTTGGGCCGCTGTTTTAAGGTCCAGGGCCAGGGCTTAAGGTCACGTTCGTTTCGCTTTCCCGCGGCGCGGGTTGGGCGACAAGGGGCGGCCAGTCGCCGCCGCCCCTTGAATTTGATTTGTCCCTGGCCTGCCGTTATTTCCCCGCTAACCACTGCTCTACAATCTGCTGATATTCACCGGTGGCTTTACTCAGATGCAGCCACTGATCAACGTACATTTTCCAGCTGATATCATCGCGCGGCAGCATCCAGGCCTTTTCTCCGTACTGCAGCGGTTTATCCGGGTTAATGGCGCACAGCGACGGATAGCGCTTCTGCTGATAGAGCGCTTCAGAGGCATCGGTGATCATCACGTCCGCTTTTTTGTCCACCAGCTGCTGGAAAATCGTCACGTTATCGTGAAACAGCGTCAGGTTCGCTTTCGGCAGGTACGCATGCACGAAGGCCTCATTGGTTCCACCCGCCGGTTCAATCAGACGTACCGATGCTTTGTTCATCTGCTCCACCGTACGGTATTTCTTCTTATCCGCGCAGCGCACCAGAGGGATTTTGCCATCGGTATCCAGCGGGTTGGCGAACCATGCCGTCTGCTGGCGTTTCAGCGTCACTGAAACGCCCCCCAGGGCTACGTCGCACTGCTTACCGATAAAATCAGGCGTCAGGGTTTTCCAGGTGGTCGGCACCCACTTCACCTCCGCCCCCAGACTTTTTGCCAGCGACTGTACCAGGGAGATATCAATCCCCTCGTAGCTGCCGTCCTGACGCAGATAGGTATAGGGCTTGTAGTCCCCGGTGGTGCAGACCACCAGCGTTTTGCTTTGCATTGCACGGTCAAGATGTGACTGCGCGCTGGCGCTGCCCGCGACCAGCAGGAGGGCCGCAGCCCCGATTTTCATCATCATAGTTCTCTCATTGTTATTATCAGTGCCGCGTATTGTTGCTTAAAACGCAATAGTATTGTGATTAGCACCCCATTTTTCTCACGGCTGACGTCGGATACACTCTCCGGCATTGCACACTGTTGAGAAAAATACATGAGCCAGATTTTAATTATTGATGCCGGTAAAGCCTTCGCCCACTCCAAAGGTGAACTGAACCATACCCTGACCCACGTTGCGGCGAGCTTCCTGCGCGATGCCGGTCATCAGGTCGATGTCACCGTGCTGGACGACGGTTACGTGGTCGCCGATGAAATCGACAAATATCTTGCCGCCGATACCGTTATTTATCAAATGCCGGGCTGGTGGATGGGCGAGCCGTGGACGCTGAAAAAATATATCGACGAAGTCTTCACTGAAGGCCACGGTAAACTGTACGCCAGCGATGGCCGTACCCGCTCCGATGCGGCGAAAAAATATGGTTCAGGCGGCCTGCTGCAGGGCAAAACCTATATGCTGTCCCTGACCTGGAATGCGCCGCTCCAGGCGTTTACCGACCCGGAACAGTTCTTTGAAGGCGTGGGCGTAGACGGTGTCTATCTGCACTTCCACAAGGCCAACCAGTTCCTCGGTATGGACGGTCTGCCGACCTTTATCTGTAACGATGTGATCAAACAGCCGGATATTGAAGGCGATATCGCGCGCTATCGGACTCATCTGAGCGCGATTTTTGCTTAACTGGACACTCACCCATTGGGTTCCCCGGTAAAAAGGAAACAGTATGCTGACCGTAATCGCTGAAATCTGTATCAAGCCAGGCCGACGTACTGCCGTTTTACACGCTATTGAGCGTCTGACCCCCACCGTGCTGGATGAAGAAGGCTGCGGTAGCTACCAGGCGCTGATTGACCACAAAGCCCAGGTGCCCTGGAAGCAGCACTCTCCTGATTCCATTTTTATGGTGGAGCACTGGGATTCACTGCGACATCTGGAGCAGCACCAGCAGGCTGACCATATGGAACGGCATCGCACCGCCATCAAAGATGATGTGGTCGATGTGAAAATTTTTGTACTGGAACCGGCGCTGTAAAGGCCGGCGGGCTGACCGGTAAAAAGTCGGCCCCTGGCGGTTATCACCTTGCCATGCAGGGGCGGACCTTCTGTTTCGGTTCGTCCTTTTACAGCAGGGTCTTGCTGGCAAACTGCTCGCTGAGATAGTCGAGGAAGCAGCGGATGCGCACGGCCAGCGTGCTGTTGCGGTAGTACACCGCATGGATCGGGTGAAACATCTCCCGTGTCTCCGCCGCCAGCACCGGCACCAGCCTGCCGGAGGCGACATCCTCCCGGCTGAGAAAGTCCGACACCCGCGCAATACCCATGCCGTTAACCGCCAGCTGACGCAGCGTCTCCCCGCTGGAGGCCATCACCGTCGGTTTAATCTGCAAAAACTCCCCTTCCGAACGCCATACCGGCCAGATGTTGTGCTGATCCAGATTGCAGAAGCCCAGCAGACGGTGCTTATCCACCATATCAGCGACGCTAAGCGGCACGCCGTGCTCCTGCAGATAGGCCGGGCTGGCCATCAGCCGCAGCCTGCTGCTGCCAAGTGCGCGGGCGTGCATGGTGGAATCACGCAATTCGCCAATGCGGATGGCAATATCGGTCTGCTGCTCCAGCAGGTCGATCACCACTTCATCGGTATTCAGTTCTAACTGGATCAGTGGAAAACGCCGTGAGAACTCCGGCATCAGCGGCACGATGACGTGCAGCATAAACGGCGTGGCGGCATTGACGCGCAGGCGACCGGAGGGGATTTCACGCCGCTGGGCAATCTGCTCTTCGGCGGTTTCCACCGAACGGATAATCTGCCGGGCGTGCTCAAGAAAGATCTGCCCTTCCTCGGTCAGCGCAATGCGACGGGTGGTGCGGTGCAGCAGCGTGGTTTGCAGTTTGCTTTCCAGACGGCTGAGCGCGCGACTGATACCGGAGGTGGTCTGGTTAAGCTGCTCCGCGGCGGCAGTGATCGAACCGGTATCGACCACGACGACCCACGCACGAAGCTCTTCAAGGGTGATTTTCAAGAGTTCAACCTGGTAGAAAGATGACCCTGCAATTCTAACAGAATCACGGCAGGACCTCGCACAGGTTGACGTCTTTATGCGCTTACGGCTTCACCGGGCCTGAGGGCAGAAAATTCCGACCAATGGCAGCAAAGCAGAAGTCTGGGTTTAAATTTTCGTTTCAGAAGGGGTAAAGAGGACACTGCAGAATGGGCAAAGAAGGTTTTTATTCTTATGAACTCTGGGGGCGCTGTGATCAGCACTTTTACTGCACTTAGGACAGGCGATGGAGATGAGAAAACCGTTTGATTTAGGTTGTTTTTGATTATAAGCCATAAATATTTCCTGTGTTGTTTGGACGCGTATAGTACACCCTCACGGCCCATTCCCCTTACTCTTTATTGCTTAAATCTCGCCTCAGACAGAATATCAGCGGATTATTTCGCAAAAAAAGGGGCCAACTGCCCTCCCGGTGAGGGAAAACAGTCGGCCCGCAGCGCTGACGTCGAAAATCCTCAGACCTCGATTTCTGCCATGTCGCCTTTTTCCTGCAGCCAGTTACGGCGATCTTCAGAGCGTTTTTTCGCCAGCAACATGTCCATCACCGCCATCGTATGCGGGAGATCTTCATCACTGATGGTGAGCTGCACCAGACGGCGGGTGTTCGGATCCAGCGTGGTTTCGCGCAGCTGCAGCGGGTTCATTTCGCCCAGCCCTTTAAAGCGCTGCACGCCCGGTTTGCCTTTCTTGCGCTTTAACTGCTCAAGAATGCCCGCTTTCTCTTCTTCATCCAGCGCGTAATAAACCTCTTTACCGAGATCAATACGGTACAGCGGCGGCATTGCCACGTAAACGTGGCCATTTTTTACCAGCGTGCTGAAGTGGCGAACAAACAGCGCACACAGCAGCGTGGCGATGTGCAGGCCGTCGGAGTCCGCATCCGCAAGGATGCAGATCTTACCGTAGCGCAGCTGGCTCAGGTCTTCACTGTCAGGATCGATACCGATCGCCACGGAAATGTCATGCACCTCCTGCGACGCCAGCACCTCATCCGAGGAGACTTCCCAGGTATTGAGGATCTTGCCCTTCAGCGGCATGATCGCCTGATACTCACGGTCACGCGCCTGCTTGGCCGATCCGCCTGCTGAGTCACCTTCCACGAGGAACAGCTCCGTACGGGCAAGATCCTGGGCAGAGCAGTCGGCCAGTTTACCCGGCAGGGCCGGCCCGCTGGTCAGCTTTTTACGCACCACTTTTTTCGCTGCGCGCAGGCGGCGCTGGGCGCTGGAAATCGCCAGCTCTGCCAGCATTTCTGCGGCCTGGACGTTCTGATTCAGCCACAGGCTGAAGGCGTCTTTCACCACGCCGGACACAAACGCCGCGCACTGACGGGATGACAGACGCTCTTTGGTCTGCCCGGCAAACTGCGGATCCTGCATTTTCACCGACAGCACGTAGGCGCAGCGGTCCCAGATATCTTCTGCCGACAGCTTAACGCCGCGCGGCAGGATATTACGGTATTCACAGAACTCGCGCATGGCGTCGAGCAGGCCCTGACGCAGGCCGTTCACGTGGGTGCCGCCCTGCATGGTCGGGATCAGGTTAACGTAGCTTTCCGTCAGCAGTTCACCGCCTTCCGGCAGCCACAGCAGCGCCCAGTCGACCGCCTCTACATCCCCGGCGAACGCGCCGACGAAGGCTTTTTCTGGCAGCGTTGGCAGACCATTGACGGCTTCCATCAGGTAATCGGTCAGGCCATCGGCGTAGCACCAGGTCTGTTCGGTATTGTTCAGCTTATCTTTGAAAACAATCTCGACGCCCGGGCACAGCACGGCTTTGGCTTTCAGCAGGTGGCTGAGGCGCGAAACGGAGAAGCGCGGGCTGTCAAAGAAGGACTCATCCGGCCAGAACTGGACGCGGGTGCCGGTATTACGTTTACCGACGGTGCCGGTGACCGTCAGATCCTGCACTTTATCGCCGTTTTCAAACGCCATTTCGTACACTTCGCCGTTACGGCGAACGGTGACTTCGACGCGTTTTGACAGCGCGTTGACCACCGAGATCCCCACGCCGTGCAAGCCGCCGGAGAACTGGTAGTTTTTATTTGAGAATTTACCGCCGGCATGGAGGCGGCAGAAAATCAGCTCAACGGCCGGTACGCCCTCTTCCGGGTGAATATCCACCGGCATGCCGCGCCCGTCGTCGATCACTTCCAACGACTGATCGGCGTGCAGGATCACTTCCACGCGTTTGGCGTGACCGGCCAGCGCTTCATCCACGCTGTTATCGATCACTTCCTGGCCTAAGTGGTTAGGACGCACGGTATCGGTGTACATGCCCGGGCGGCGACGCACGGGTTCAAGGCCGCTGAGAACCTCAATGGAGTCAGCGTTGTAGCTGGATTGAGTCATCGTAACAATCTGATTGGTAGTGGCTAAAAATGAGTGACCAGACTCCGGCGTAAACTCACTCCTGAAAACCCAGGAAGGCGAGCATGGCGGAGAAATGGCGTTCGAATCCGATAAAAGCATGATTTCCGCCCTCTTCTACCGTCTGGCGGCAGGCGCTGTAGTAGTCCAGGGCCTGGCGGTAGTCGAGCACTTCATCACCCGTTTGCTGCAGTAACCAGAGCAAATCCGGCGACTCTAACGGGTCAATCTGCATCACTTTTAGATCGTAAATATGGCGAGACTCTAACACATATTGCTGGCCGGTGTATGGGTTCTCGTTGTGGCCGAGATAATCGGCCAGCAGCTCAAACGGGCGCACCGCCGGGTTAACCACCACGGCAGGGAGGGTGAAGCATTGCGACAGCCAGGTCGCGTAATAGCCGCCCAGTGATGAGCCAATAATCCCCAGCTGTTCCCCCGCCGACTGCATGACAAATGTCTCCAGCAGGGCGGCAGCTTCAGAAGGGAAAGCCGGAAGCTGCGGCACATGCAGCCGGATGTCCGGGCGATGTTCCGCCAGCCACTGTTTAAACTGGGTGGCCTTCGCGGACTGGGGGGAGCTGTTAAAACCATGCAGATACAGCAGCGTGGCCATCGGTCAGTATCCTTCTGAATCGAGATCCGGGTTAAACATGCGCGTGGTCAGACGCTGCACCTGGGTTTCCAGTCGACCGTCATCATAGAGGTCAAGCCAGCGCCAGCCGGGAGACTCGGCATCAATGGTGAAGTTGGTGCAGTGCGGCTTGAACTGCACGCAGGTCGATGGCGAAGCCAGTACGCGCCGTCCGTGCCAGTCAAGGTCAAGTTCCTGATGAATATGGCCGCACAGCAGGGTTTTTGCCCGCGGATAGCGTCGCAGGACAATATCCAACATATGCGGATTCCGCAGGCTGTGCTGGTCCAGCCATGAACACCCCGACGGCACCGGATGATGATGCAATAACACCAGCGTGTGGCGCTGCGGTTCGGCCGCCAGCGCACTTTCCAGCCACTCCAGCTGATAGTCGCTCAGTTCTCCGTGCGGGACGCCAAACACCTGACTGTCGAGCAGCACAATCTGCCAGTGGTCGCCCACCAGCACCTGTTTTTGATCGGCAATACAAGACGCCGCCAGCGTGCTGAACATCGTGGGCTGGAAGTCATGATTACCAGGCAACCAGACGCAGGGGGCCGACAGACGTGCGATGCCCTCAGCAAAATGCTGATAGGCCTCAATGGAGTGGTCCTGCGCCAGGTCGCCGGTCGCGACAACGAGATCGTAGTGACGCTGCTCTGCGGTGATCACCTCCAGAACGGCGTCAAAACTGGCCCAGGTATTCACCCCTAGCAGCGTTTCGTGTTTGCCTGCAAAGAGGTGGGTGTCCGTTATCTGTAAAATCCTGACTCTGGACCCACTCGCCACAGGAAGTTTTAACAGGCTATCCAATCAACGTCCTTAACTCGCTCTGAAAATGTCGCAGCTATCTTTTATACCGGAACGGCCATCGCACCGTGGGACAAACAATAGCGCAGCCAGTCCGCTAAAAACTGGTTAATTTGGTGTTTTTCATCACGCTGATGCAATTTTTTATTAGGATAATCATAGCGTGCTTTAAAGCGATAGATCTGCTGTGTTGAACACACTTCCGCCACCATCGCATCGTGGTAAAGCCTGACCGACATTGAAGGCAGGCTCCAATAGCTCACTGCGGGGGCCGTTTGTCGGATCTCCACCAGCGTGGTGTAACGGGTCGACTCCAGGATGGTGATCCGATAGCTGGCACCGTTCACCTGATACGCCATCGACTCTCCCGCCCGATCCTCCTTAGGTAACAGGCGCCGCAGCTGCGCAAAATTTGTTTCGCAGACGCGCATCATTTCAGGAAAATCGGGGACATAGCGTTTCATTATTCAGGATTCCACTCTTCTCGTAGCTGTTTATGGTGCAACTCCAGCCATTGCAAAGCAATGACAGCCGCTGCGTTATCAATTTTCCCCTGTTCCACCCACTGATAAGCCTGACTGCGGCTGACCACATGAACGAGAATATCCTCATTCTCCTCCTCCAGCCCGTGGTTTCCCTCGGCCACGCTGGCATCCACTTCACCAACAAATACTGACAGGCGCTCAGTGGTGCCTCCCGCACTGGAGAGATAGTTCACCACCGGTTTAACCCGTCCGGCAACGATCCCTGCCTCTTCCACGGCTTCCCGGCGGGCCACCTCTTCCGGGGTTTCACCCGGTTCAATCATCCCGGCCACCAGTTCCAGCACCCAGGGTGTTGGGCTGGTGTCGTACGCGGCAATACGGATTTGCTCAATCAGTACCACTTCGTCTCGCTGGGGGTCATAGGGTAGCAGCACCGCCGCGTGGCCGCGCTCAAAAATTTCCCGGGTCACTTCACCACTCATGCCACCGTTAAACAAGCGGTGACGAAACCGGTAGCGCTCCAGCGAAAAAAAACCGCGATACAGCGTCTCACGTGCAATAATTTCTACATCGTTTTTGGTGAAAGTCACTGGGTAATTGTGACCAGTTTCCATAACAACCTCTCCTGGGAAGTGGTGGCAAAAACGTAAAGTGCAAGAGTATTCCAACAGTTGTCTGGTTCTTAACGACTTATTTAAGTAAATTAAGGCAGGATGGCACTTTCAGCCAACTTACCTTATCGGAACTCTCTGCTATTATCGGCGATAATTTTTGGCCTACGTCAGCGCTACCATAGCAATTTTGCTGCACTACAAGGAATGCAAATGAACAAACTGCTCCCTTTACTCATCGGTCTGAGCCTGGGCGGCTTCAGTGTTGCCAGCCAGGCTGAAAACCTGCTGCAGGTATATCAGCAGGCACGTTTATCAAATCCTGACCTTCGTAGCTCTGCGGCCGATCGTGATGCTGCCTTTGAGAAAATTAATGAAGCCCGCAGCCCGCTGTTACCGCAGTTAGGCCTGGGTGCTGACTATACCTATAACAGCGGCTACCGCGACGCCCGGGATACCCATAACGATTCTAAAAGCGCCTCCCTGCAGTTGACGCAAACCATTTTTGACATGTCAAAATGGCGTGCGCTGACGCTGCAGGAAAAAACGGCCGGTATTCAGGATGTCACCTATCAGACGGCACAGCAAACGCTGATCCTGAACACGGCGACGGCGTATTTCAACGTACTGAATGCGATCGATACGCTGTCCTACACCGAAGCGCAGAAGCAGTCCATCTATCGCGAACTGGATCAAACCACCCAGCGCTTTAACGTTGGCCTGGTCGCTATCACCGACGTGCAGAACGCCCGCTCACAGTACGACACCGTACTGGCCAACGAAGTCTCGGCGCGTAATGCCCTCGACAACGCGGTAGAAACCCTGCGTCAGGTGACTGGTAATTACTATCCAAACCTGGCCTCGCTAAACGTTGATACGTTCAAAACTGAAAAACCTCAGCCGGTCAATGCGCTGCTGAAAGAAGCGGAAAGCCGCAACCTGTCGCTGCTGTCCGCCCGCCTGTCTCAGGACCTGGCGCGTGAGCAGATCCGTTCTTCAGAAACGGGTCATATGCCAACGCTGGATCTGACCGCCTCAACCGGCCTGTCAAATACCCGTTATGGCGGCGAACGTGCCAGCCCGAACAGCAATGACAACATCAGCGGCAGCAACCAGGTCGGCCTGAGCTTCAATATGCCGCTGTACAGCGGTGGATCGGTCAGCTCCCAGGTGAAACAGGCGCAGTATGCGTTTGTGGCCGCCAGTGAGCAGCTGGAAAGCGCACACCGCAGCACCGTGCAGACCGTACGTTCTTCGTTTAATAACGTGAACGCGTCAATCAGCAGCATTGAAGCCTATAAGCAATCTGTTGTGTCGGCACAAAGCTCTCTGGATGCGATGGAAGCCGGTTACTCGGTGGGTACCCGTACCATCGTCGACGTGCTGGATGCCACCACCACGCTGTACAATGCCAAGCAGCAGCTGGCGAACGCCCGTTACAGCTATATGATTAACCAGCTCAACATTAAGTCTGCGCTGGGTACGCTGAACGAGCAGGATCTGCAAACGCTGAACAATCATCTGGGCAAAGATGTCGGCACCTCGCCGGAGATTGTTGCACCGGAAAATGCACAGCAGACGGCCTATGCTGACGGAGCACAAACAGCGCCTCGCAGCACGAATGCCACCGAGACCCGTCGCCCGGCAGCACCTCGCGCCAGCGGCAATCCATTCGGTCAGTAGTCCCCTGAGGGGCAGCGATGGCTGCCCCTTCACAATCAAACGTATAGCTACGTAAAGATCCCCTCCTGGTCAGGCCTCATCGCTTCATTTTTCACCGCTGTTCCCCTATCCTATGCACTACCTTTGGGCACAGGACGAAAAGTGATGAAACGGACTAAACAGATTAATCATGCCTCCTTTCGCAAAAGCTGGAGCGCACGTCATTTAACGCCGGTTGCGCTGGCGGTAAGTGCAGTATTTATGCTGGCCGCATGTGAACAGGCCGACGAAACCGTCTCTATGTATCAGAACGCGGATGACTGCTCTGCTGCCAACCCAGGCAAGAGCGCACAATGCACCACGGCGTTTAACAGCGCCAAAGAAGAAGCGGTGAAAACCGCACCGAAATATGCCAGCCGTGAAGACTGTGTGGCAGAATTTGGTGAAGGTCAGTGTCAGCAGGCTCCGGCTCAGGCTGGCGTCGGCACCACGAATGCGGAATCACAGTCCAGCGGCAGCTTCTGGATGCCTCTGATGGCCGGTTACATGATGGGCCGTATGATGGGTGGCGGTATGGGGCAGCAGCAACCGCTGTTCTCCTCAAAGAACCCGTCCAGCCCGGCGAACGGAAAATTCGTTGATGCCAGCGGCAAAAGCTATGGTGCCGCAACGCCAGGCCGCACCATGACCGTTCCTAAAACGGCCCTGGCTCCGAAACCTGCCACAACCAGCACCGTCACTCGCGGTGGCTTTGGTGAGACCGTTGCCAAACAAACCACCATGCAGCGTAGCAGTGCCTCCGGCACCAACCGCAGCATGGGGGGTTAAGCGCGGATGAAGCGTATTGCCATTGCTGAACGCCCCGACTGGCGTGAAAAAGCGACGGAATATGGTTTTCGTTTTCACACCATGCACGGGGAACCGTACTGGTGTGAAGACGCCTATTACCAGTTTACGTTGCAGCAGATTGAATATCTGGAAGATGTCACCAGCGAACTGCACCAGATGTGTTTGCAGGCGGTGGAACTGGTGGTTAACAGCGAAGAGCTGCTGACCAAGTTTCGCATTCCAAAACATACCTGGGATTTCGTGCGCGAGTCATGGAAAAGTCAGCAGCCTTCGCTCTACTCCCGGCTGGACCTGGCCTGGGACGGAGAGTCCCCGGCCAAACTGCTGGAGAACAACGCGGATACCCCGACGTCCCTGTATGAAGCCGCGTTTTTCCAGTGGCTGTGGCTGGAAGATCAGGTCAAGGCCGGCCAGCTACCGACGGGCAGCGATCAGTTCAACAGTCTGCAGGAAAAACTGATTGAGCGTTTTGCCGAACTTCATCAGCAGCACGGATTTAGCTGGCTTCATTTTGCCTGCTGCCGTGACACCGATGAAGATCGTGGCACCGTTCAGTATCTGCAGGACTGCGCGACCGAAGCGGGTCTGCCAAGTGAATTCCTGTTTATGGATGAGATTGGCCTGGGTGAGAAAGGGCAGTTTACCGACCAGCACGATCAGGTGATTGGCAACCTGTTCAAGCTTTATCCGTGGGAGTTCATGCTGCGTGAGATGTTCTCCACCAAGCTGGCGGATGCCGGTGTGCGCTGGCTGGAACCGGGCTGGAAAAGCATTATCTCTAACAAAGCACTGCTGCCGCTGTTATGGAAAATGTTCCCGAATCACCCTAATCTGCTGCCGGCTTACTTCGCAGAAGACAACGTGCCCCACATGGATAAATATGTGGTTAAGCCGCTGTTCTCCCGTGAGGGGGCCAATATCAGCATCGTAGAAAACGGTCAGGAAATTGCACGCGTTGACGGGCCGTACGGTGAGGAAGGGATGATCGTGCAGCAGTTCCACCCGCTGCCGAAATTCGGTGACAGCTACACGCTGATTGGCTCCTGGCTGATTAACGATCAGCCGGCGGGCATCGGTCTGCGGGAAGATCGCGATCTGATCACTCAGGATCTGTCACGGTTCTACCCCCACGCATTTATTGAATAAAACGGGCTGACGCAACAGAACGTCAGCTCCGGCACAATGCGTGTGTCCCTGTCATGCAGAGGGCGGCCCTTTATCCGGCCGCCCTCTGTCGCAGGTCTCATCCTGTTTACGGATGACCTTTTCCGGTCAACCTTCCGCTTCTGCCTGTTAACCTACCTGTACCGACAGCATACTCAGTGAACCCATCACTATACCATCGACCGGGATGGTAATTGCCTCACCTTCCGCACGCGCACCCAGCACATACAGCAGGGGCAGATAGTGCTCCGGGGTCGGGTTAGACAGCGCGGCCCCGTCATGCTGCATAAAGTTGATCAGCGGGTGCTGTTCTGATTCACCTTCCCAGCTCAGATTTTCGCGCACGTACTGGTTGAAGGACTCTGCCCACGGCCAGGCTTCCGCCTCCCCGCTCCAGCGCACCATGCGCAGGTTATGCACCACGTTGCCGCTGGCGACGATCATCACGCCCTGCTCACGCAGCGCAGCCAGCTTGCGGCCCAGTTCAAAGTGATAAGCCGCCGGTCTGGTTGCATCCACACTGAGTTGGACCACCGGAATATCGGCCTGCGGGTACATTTTGATCAGCACACCCCACGAACCGTGATCGAATCCCCATTCCTGATCCAGCTCCACTGCCACCGGCGAAAGTGCTTCCGCCACCTGGCGGGCCAGCGCCGGTGAGCCCGGGGCGGGATAGCGGGTGTCGAACAGCGCCTGGGGGAAACCGCCGAAATCATGGATCGTGCGCGGCTTTTCCATCGCCGTAACGGCCGTACCCCGGGTGTACCAGTGTGCCGAAACGGCAATAATTGCCTTCGGACGCGGCAGGGTTTTGCCCAGTTCTCGCCAGGTTTCCGTCCAGATATTCTCTTCCAGCACGTTCATCGGGCTGCCATGACCGAGGAACAGAGCAGGCATTCGTGTATGGCTCATGGTGTGACTCCAGCAAAGTTTTTGTTCAATGCAGTCCACATTACGCGCTTTTTGCCACGGATGAACCAGGATAACCCTGACGAAGATAGTCAGAAAATTTGAAGGGACAAATGGAAGGAAGAGAGCAGATTAAAAGCAGGGTGCGCGAGGAGAGCCAACGCACCCATAGCCTGATGTATGACGGAGAATGCTCCCCTAAATAATTCAGGTTAGGGGCAGGCGGCCACGCAGCACATCCCCGGGAGCGTACATCAGTACGTGACTGGGGTGCGCGAGGAGAGCCAACGCACCCATAGCCTGAAGTATGACGGGGATTAGCTGGCCTGGCGGGTCTCGTGACTACGACGATATGCCACCAGGTCTTCGATGGTCACAACCGGCATATTGTGCTGTTTGGCAAACACGATAGCTTCCGGCGCGTGCGCCATGGAACCATCGTCATTGGTCAATTCACACAGCACGCCTGCCGGCTTGAAGCCTGCCAGCGTCACCAGGTCGATAGTGGCTTCGGTGTGACCACCGCGGGTCAGCACGCCACCGGCACGGCCGCGCAGCGGGAATACGTGCCCCGGGCGATTCAGATCGGCCGGTTTCGTGTCATCTGCGATTGCCGTACGGATGGTGGTCAGACGGTCGGAAGCCGACACGCCGGTGGTGACGCCTTTCGCGGCTTCGATGGTCACGGTAAAACCGGTGCCGTAGGCGCTGGTGTTATCTTCAACCATCATCGGCAGCTCAAGCTGCTGCAGACGTTCTTCGGTCAGGCACAGGCAGACGATACCGCTACCGTGACGAATGGTGAGCGCCATCTGCTCAACGGTCATGGTTTCCGCAGCGAAGATCATATCACCTTCGTTTTCACGATCTTCATCGTCTAAGACCATCACACCGCGGCCTTCGCGCAGCGCCTCGATGGCACGGGTTACACGCTGTTCAGGCGTGCCAAATTCAGAAAGTAGCGACTGATTCATGGTAAATAAACCTTAATAAATGTATGGGTTACCAGAACCAGGGCGTGCTTAGGAGTGTCATGCAGTGACAAAAAAATAACGCGAGGCAGGCAAAAGCCCGTCATGATCCGTTACTCTCTCCCATCCGGACTTTAACCGTCGGCCCCGGAATTACACCGGATCTGCTGTCCTTCAGGAATGATCCTGAAGCGCTCGCGGGCTTTCAGCAAACGCTGATTTACCGCCGGTGGGGAATTTCGCCCCGCCCTGAGAATAAGCAAATTCATCATAACGCTGAAAAAGTGACAGAGCAACGAACAAAACGGGCAAATTGATATCCATTTTTTCGCTTTGGCGTTTTCAGGTTTATACCTGAGCCATCTGGCATTACACTAAGATCAAATTCGCTGCTATCAGGAAGCCGCTATGCTTGACCCAAAAAAAATCGAACAGCTTGCCCGTCAGGTTCATGAGTCCATGCCGAAAGGTATTCGTGAGTTTGGCGATGATGTAGAGAAGAAAATCCGTCAGACGCTGCAGGCTCAGCTGACCCGTCTGGATGTGGTGAACCGCGAAGAGTTTGACGTACAGACTCAGGTGCTGCTGCGCACCCGCGAGAAGCTGGCCGCGCTTGAACAGCGTCTGGCCGAACTGGAAAGCCGGGTCTCTCCGGCTCCGGTTCCTGCGGTGACCGAGCCAAAAGCAGCGGAATAAGTGACAACGCAGTATACGGCTGCCCTCCCCGGGCAGCCGTCGACGATTAGTGGTTCCCGGTTCCCGAGATAATCGTTTTGATGATATTACTGGTCGAAATACCGTCTTCGAAATTGAGCACCCGCACGTCACCGCCGTTAGCCCACACTTCTTTACTGCCGGCAATCTCTTCCGGCTTGTAGTCGCCGCCTTTGACCAGCAGATCGGGCAGAACCTCAGCAATCAGGCGCTGCGGGGTGTCTTCTTCAAAGCCAATCACCCAGTCCACCGCTTCCAGCGCACCCAGCACGATCATACGATTGATCAGCGGGTTAACCGGACGGGTTTCGCCTTTCAGGCGGCGGGTTGACGCGTCGCTGTTAACCGCCACAATCAGCCGGTCGCCCAGCTTACGGGCATTGGCCAGGTAGGAGACGTGTCCGGCGTGAAGAATGTCGAAGACGCCGTTGGTCATCACCACTTTCTCGCCACGCTGACGGGCTTTCGCCACCTCAGCAATCAGCTGCGCTTCATCCATCACGCCAAAACCGGATTCCGGGCGGGCGCGGATCGCATTTTCCAGCTCGACCGGGGATACGGTAGACGTCCCCAGCTTGCCGACCACGACACCGGCCGCCGCGTTGGCGAGGAAACAGCTCTCCTCGAGGGTATTACCGGCCGCCAGCGCCGCCGCCAGCACGCCGATCACCGTGTCGCCTGCCCCGGTGACGTCAAATACTTCCTGGGCCTGCGTTGGCATATGGAACGGGGCTTTACCCGGCTGCAGCAAGGTCATACCGTGCTCTGAACGCGTCACCAGCAGCGCAGAGAGCGCATGCTGTAACATCAGTTTCGTGCCGCGCTCAACAATCTCGTCTTCGCTCGTACACTTGCCGACTACCGCTTCGAATTCGGAAAGATTCGGCGTCAGCAGCGTTGCGCCGTGATAGCGTCCAAAGTCGGTGCCTTTCGGGTCGACCAGCACCGGAACACCGGCTTTACGGGCCAGGGCGATCATCGTCTCCACGCTGGCCAGCGCACCTTTGGCGTAGTCTGACAGCACCAGCGCACCTATTTTCGGCAGCGACTGTTCGATGCGCTCGTGCATCGGTGCCGGATCGACGCCTTCAAATCCCTCTTCGAAATCAAGGCGGATCAGCTGCTGATTACGGGACAACACGCGCAGTTTGGTAATGGTCGGATGGGTCGGTACCGGGACAAAATCACACTGCACGTTGACACCGGTGAGGGTCGCACTCAGCGCACGCGCGGCGTCATCAACGCCGGTCAGCCCCACCAGCCGTGACTGCGCGCCCAGTGCAGCAATATTCATGGCGACGTTAGCGGCACCACCCGGACGCTCCTCCACGTGATCGACTTTTACCACCGGTACCGGTGCTTCAGGTGAAATACGGCTGGTCGGGCCGTGCCAGTAGCGATCCAGCATCACATCGCCAACCACCAACACACCCGCACGCGTAAAATCAGGCAGTGTAATTTTCATTCCAGAGACTCCAGACTGCAGTAAAAATGAGTGCGCGCGATAATAGCACAATAGTGTCAGTGACTAATCATCGCGTCTGCACGGTAATATCAGGCACCCAGCCACGTCTGCCAGCTGGCATTCACCACCGCTTTTTCACGGGCATAAGCGTCTTCTTCGACATGCCCCGGCAGCTCCTGTAAGGCCAGATGGTGCAGCGCATCGCGCAGCGTGACATAGGCATGGGTCAGCGCTTCCGACTCGGCGGCCGCCATTTTGCCGCTGTTGGCCAGCAGCTCAAGAATGCGCACATTATCAGACCAGCGGGTGAGCATCGGATCCTGCGCAGCGTAGCGCAGCACCAGATACTGGGTAATGAACTCAATGTCGGTAATACCGCCGCGATCGGCTTTGATATCCCAGCGCCCCTTATGCTTGTGGCCGAGGTGGGCGCGCATCTTCTCGCGCATTTCACGCACTTCCGTTTTCAGTGCATCAGGCTCACGCGGTAGCGACAGAATACCGCGTCGGATCTGGTCGAATCGCTGGCTCAGGGCGGCATCGCCAAAGACGATGCGCGCCCGCACCAGGGCCTGATGCTCCCAGGTCCAGGCCTCATGCCGCTGATATTCATCAAACGCATCAAAGGTGCTGACCAGCATCCCCGCCGCACCGGACGGACGCAGGCGGGCGTCGACTTCATAAAGAATGCCAGAGGAGGTGCGCGTACTGAACAGGTGCATGACGCGCTGCGCCAGACGCAGATAGAACTGACGGCCGTCAATACTGCGCTCACCCAGCGTCACCGCGTCCGACGGACAGTCGTGCAGGAACACCAGATCAAGGTCAGAACTGTAGCCCAGCTCCCAGCCCCCCAGCTTGCCGTACCCGACCACGGAGAAACCGCGTTCATCGTCACGCGTCAGGTGGGAAGGTCGTCCGTAGCGCAGCACCATCATATTCCATGCCTGCTGCACCACGGATTCAATCATCGCTTCCGCCAGCCACGTAAGGTGGTCGCTCACTTTCATTACCGGCAGGGTCTTGGCAATATCCGCCGCCGCAATGCGCAGGTGCTGCGCCTGCTTAAACTGGCGCAGGGCTTCCAGCTGCTGCTCTTCATCCTCTTCCGGAATGCGCAGCAGATACTGACGCAGCTCATCGCGGTAGGCATCGGTTGCCGTGGGCTGATAGAGGGTGGCCGGATCGAGCAGTTCATCCAGCAGCAGCGGATGCCGCGCCAGCTGGCTGGCGACCATCGGGGAAGCGGCACACAGGCGAATTAAGTGTTTCAGCGCGCCCTGGTACTCTGTCAGCAGCTCCAGATAGGTGCTGCGGGTAACGACACCCAGCAGCAGCGGAGTCAGGCGACTGAGGGTCACCGGGGCATCATCGCGCGGCACCACTTCACTGAGCAGGCGCGGCATCAGCTGGTCCAGCGCATGGCGGCCGCGCGGGCCGATCGTTCGCTTATCCACATCCTGACGAAAATCGGTGATAGTGCGCAGCAGATGCTGGCGGGCGGTACCATCAAGATGCGGCACCAGCGGCTCCAGCTCGGTTTCTTCCAGCTGATCCTGCCACAGCACGCCATACTCCCCGGCTTCACGGTTATCGCCGTGTTCCGGGGCATCGTCACCGATCAAATCGTCAAAGATGGTGCGCACCGCCAGCATATGCCGGTCGAGCGCATCCTGTAAGGCCGTCCAGCCGGCAAAGCCCATTGCCCAGGCCAGACGCGCCCGATCCAGCTCGCCGCCCGGCAGCGTCTGCGTCTGCTCATCGCTGATGCTTTGCAGCAGGTTTTCCAGACGCCGCAGGAACAGGTAGGCATCGTGCAGCTGGGCGACCTGTTCTGATGACAGCAGATTTAGCTGGCCTATGGCCTCCAGCGTCGGCAGCAGGGAGCGCAGCTGAAGCGAACGCTCGCGACCGCCGCGTATCAGTTGGAACACCTGGACAATAAATTCGGTTTCCCGAATGCCGCCCGCGCCCAGTTTGATGTTATCCGTCAGCCCGCGTCGCCGTACTTCCCGGGCGATCATACTTTTCATATTTCGCAGCGACTGGATCACACTGAAGTCAATATAACGGCGGAAGACAAACGGCCGCAGCATCTGACGCAGCTCTTCACTCCAGCGGTCATTGTCGCTGCCCATCAGACGCGCTTTGACCATCGCATAGCGTTCCCAGTCGCGCCCCTGTTCCTGGTAATAATCCTCCAGCGCGGCAAAACTCAGCACCAGCGGCCCGCTGTCACCAAAGGGACGCAGGCGCATATCCACGCGATACACGAAGCCGTCGGCGGTAGGCTGATCCAGTACTTTGATCAGGCGCTGGCCAAGCCGGGTAAAGAACTGGGCGTTATCCAGCTCGCGCCGTCCGCCCCGGGTCGTGCCGTTTTCCGGCCAGGTGAAAATCAGATCAATATCGGAAGAGAAGTTAAGCTCACCGCCCCCCAGCTTGCCCATGCCGAGGATTAACAGCGGCTGCGGTTCCCCGGCGGCGTTCATCGGGGTGCCAAAATCGCGGCAGCAGGCCTGCCACAGCCAGTCGCGGGCGGCAACAATCAGGGTTTCCGCCAGCTCACTCAGCTGCCGCAAAGACTGCTGCGTATCACTGATCGCCAGAGTTTGCATCCAGGCAATGCGCGTCAGCATATGGCGGCGGAACAGGCGCAGCTCACGCATCAGCGCGTTCTCATCCTGCACGTTCGCCAGCTGTGCCTGAAGCCAGAGGGGATAATGGTGCCATTCATCCTGCTGCGGTGGCTGCTGCCGGAGCTGCTGCCACCAGGCGGGATATTTTGTCAGGTTATCACTGATAAAATCGCTGAACGCCAGCACCGCCTGCTGCGCTGCGGAGGCATCGCTGAATAATGGATCAAGCAACGCGCTCTGCTGCTGCATGACGACCGGCAGTGGCTGATTTAATGATGGCACCATACAATAAACACTCCCTATAGAATCGAATGACCCCGCAACGGGTTAAAGGCTGCCATTTTTCCAGAAAGCCGCCTGTTTCAGGGCCTGCTGGCGGTGGCCATCCAGCCAGACTTCCTGCTGTTTCACAATCGCTTCCTGCAGCTGCTTCCAGCTCTGTAGCCAGGCGTTGACGGCCGCCGCATCGTAGGCACCCGCCAGCAGATGCACGGCCAGTACCTGACGATGCAGGCGCGTCAGCTTGTCCTGATACTCACCCGAATGGTTTAAATGGGTGAAGGTCTCTTTCAGGTCGGCGGCAATACGGCCCAGCATGATGTCGCTAAAGCGTTTGAACGACCCCTGCAGCTTGGTATCTGCCTTTTGATCGACAAACTGACGCCAGCGTTCAGTGGCTATCCAGTGAGTAAGCGCTAACTGCGTTTGCAGCCAGAGCGGGCTGAAACAGATCCGCTGCGCTTCAGGATTGTCTTCAATCAGTGCCTCTTCCAGCTGAGTCAGCTTCTGACGCAGCTCACTGCTGGCCTTGCGCGGCACCAGCGCACCGTACAGTGAGAAGGTCTGACGCAGTACTTCCAGCGCATCCTTCACCTCATGCAGCGCGGCGGCGTTACCGCGCAGCCACAGCTCTTCATGATACTGCCACTGGGTTAATGCCAGCAGGAAGGCCGCCCGCATCCCCTCTTCTACCGTTGCCTTCGGTCTGACCTTCAGCAGTGGCACCGGACGTAAGGCTCGCGGGAGATCGCCCTGGGCCAGTGCATACCCACGCGCCGCTTTGCTGAGGCTGCCCAGCCGCAGGCCTTCAATCGTCGCCAGTTCGGCGGCAAAGGCCAGCAAATCGTCACGCTGGCCACTTTTCAGCTCCAGCTCCACTTCCATCAGCGGCTCGCTACGTTCACCGGCGATCACTTCTCCCCGGTCAAATGCAACTTCAATCTCGCTTTGCAGGTAAGTGACCACCCACTTCTCGCGTGTAAAATGGGTGCTAAACAGCGCAGCGAGTTGCGTTTGCAGGGCCGCCACATCCGTCCCGGCGGGCCAGACATCGGCTGGTAACTGCTGAATATCCAGCGTCGGTGCTGCCAGTGCAACGTTATATTCCGGGCGCTGATGCAGCCCCCCGATAGTCTGACCGGCGGTTTTCAGCGTCATTTCATAGCGGTCACCAAAGCCACGAATACGCAGCCCCATATCCCAGCGCCGCAGCTGACTGTCAGCCGTTTCGAAGTAAATATTGGTCAATGCCTGACCGGCGGAATGCTGATGTGGCCAGGCGGTAAGCTTACTGGCAATTTTTTCGGCCGCTTCTGGAACGGCAATGAACTTTAATTCGATTTCTATGGTCATAATGTCTTATTTACGTCGTTAACGGCTGAGTAAACGGTTAAGGTATCTGATAATGCTCGCAAAGATGGCGGGCGATCGTACTGCTATAGCCACCAAGAATAATGCACAAGAGACAACACTGTCTCTGCTTTATTACGCTTTCGCGCACAGCGTCTCAAGCCGCCTGAGACCAGGATAGTTCTCATTCAGCTTTGTGTGAGGCCGTTCCAGACTGTGCAATTACATTTTTACAGCCCTTATGCAAAAAGAGTTCGAATGAAAATCACTCACCTCATTGGTCTGACTTTGCTCACGATGAGCGCTGCGGCAACCGTCCACGCCGAAGAGAAACGCTACATTTCCGACGAACTGACCACCTGGGTCCGCAGCGGGCCGGGTAATGATTATCGTCTGGTTGGCACCTTAAACGCTGGCGAAGAAGTGACGCTGTTGCAAACGAATGACAACAGCAAATATGGCCAGATCCGTGACAGCCAGGGCCGTACGACCTGGATCCCTCTGACGCAACTCAGCCAGCAGCCCAGCCTGCGCACCCGTGTGCCCGAACTGGAACAACAGGTCAAAGTCCTGACGGCCAAACTGGCCAATATCGACGGTAGCTGGAATGAACGCACCGCCGATATGCAAAAAAAGGTGGCGGGAAGCGACAACGCCATTAACAGCCTGAAAGAAGAAAATCAGCAGCTGAAAAACCAGCTTATCGTGGCCAAGAAGAAAGTCGACGCCGCCAATGTTCAGCTTGATGACAAACAGCGCACCATTATCATGCAGTGGTTTATGTACGGGGGTGGCGTGGCCGGCGTCGGCCTGCTGCTGGGCTTGCTGTTACCGCATATGATCCCGCGCAGGAAGAAAAGCGACCGCTGGATGAACTGACCAGACTGGCGCGACACCCGAGGGTATCTGCGGATGCCCTTTTTGCGTTGCCCGCAATTTATCATTCATGCAACATGAATGTTATAGTGTGACAATTCATGTTCAGTTTATTCTGACCCGCAGCCTTTGGAGACCCCAGTGAAAACATACCTTGTCGGTGGCGCCGTGCGTGACGGACTGCTGAATTTGCCGATAAAAGACAAAGACTGGGTGGTGGTGGGTGCCTCTCCCGCGCAGATGCTGGCACAGGGCTTTGAGCAGGTTGGCCGTGACTTCCCGGTATTTCTCCACCCGGACAGCCATGAAGAGTATGCGCTGGCCCGCACCGAGCGTAAGTCCGGCAGCGGCTATACCGGTTTTGTCTGCTATTCCGCACCGGATGTTACCCTGGAGCAGGATCTGGCCCGCCGCGATCTGACGATTAACGCCATCGCTCAGGATGCCGCTGGTCACTATTATGATCCCTACGGCGGGCGGGAAGACCTGGAAAATCGGGTCTTGCGCCACGTCTCTGAAGCCTTCAGTGAAGATCCGCTGCGCGTACTGCGCGTGGCGCGCTTTGCGGCCCGCTATGCCCACCTTAACTTCCATATTGCCGGTGAAACCCTGGCGCTGATGGCGTCAATGGCGAGCAGCGGCGAACTGGCGCATCTGACGGCGGAGCGCGTCTGGAAAGAGACGGAAAGTGCGCTGCAGACGCAAAATCCGCAGGTGTTTTTCCAGGTGCTGCGAGACTGCGGTGCGCTGGCAGTGCTGTTCCCGGAACTGGATAACCTGTACGGCGTTCCGGCTCCGGCAAAATGGCATCCGGAAATCGACACCGGGGTTCATGCGCTGATGACGCTGGCGATAGCCGCACAGCTCAGTCCCGAGGTGGATATCCGTTTTGCCACGCTGTTTCACGACGTGGGCAAGGCGCTGACGCCTCCGGAGAAGTGGCCAAGCCATCACGGGCATGGCCCGGCAGGCGTGCCGCTGGTGGCCGCCCTGTGTGAACGCCTGCGCATTCCCAATGCCACCCGTGATCTGGCGCTGTTAGTCACCGAGTTTCACGATCTGGTGCATACGGTACAGAATCATCCGGCGGCTACGCTGGTGGCGCTGTTTGACCGGCTGGACGCCTGGCGTAAACCGCATCGCGTAGAGCAGATTGCCCTGACCAGCGAAGCCGATGCCCGCGGGCGGACCGGTTTCGAAAATAATCCTTATCCGCAAGGCGATTACCTGCGCGAAGCCTGGCGGGTGGTGCAGTCGGTATCGACCAGAGAGGTGGTAGAGGCAGGATTCAAAGGGGCGGAAGTGAGGGAAGAGCTCACGCGCCGCCGGGTGGCGGCGCTGGAGAACTGGAGAGCCCTGTAGCATGGCCGGGGTCAGGCAGGCCTGCCCCCGTTCAGCTTACAGAACAAACACCGCGTAGACCGCAGCGGCCACGATAAAGCGGTAGATGGCAAACGGTATAAACGAGATGCGCTTGATAATGTGCAGGAAGCTCTTAATCGCAATCAGCGCCACGATAAACGCGGTGACAAAGCCGACGGCAAACATCGGGAAGTCAGCCATCGTCAGGAAGCCCATGCTCTTGTAGAGATCCAGGCCGGTGGCCCCCATCATCATCGGTACAGCAAGGAGGAAGGAGAACTCCGAGGCAGCATAGCGGCTGACGCCCATCAGCATCCCGCCAGAAATGGTGGCACCCGAGCGGGAGAAGCCCGGCCATAGCGCCAGACACTGGAAGCAGCCAATGATAAACGCCTGACGATAGGTAATGTCGTCCACGCCAACCGCCTTAGGCTGCTTAGGCTTCAGCAGTTCTGCCGCGATCAGCAGCACACCGCCCACCACCAGCGCGTACATCACGTTGACCGGATTAAACAACGTCTTAATTTTGTCGTGCAGCAGCAGGCCAATCACCACCGCCGGCACCATCCCCAGCAGAATATGGATCAACGTCAGTTTACCCTGCCCGACTCCTTCGTGTTTCATCTCACCGAAGTGAATGCCAATCAGGCCAAACAGACGACGCCAGAACATCACCACAACGGCGAGAATCGATCCGAGCTGAATGACAACTTCAAAGGTCTCCGCCTTCTCACCTTCAAATCCCAGCAAATGACCGACAATGATCATGTGTCCGGTAGAAGACACGGGGAGAAACTCCGTCAGCCCCTCAACAATCCCAAGTATTGCTGCCACCCATAGCTGATGAATATCTGCCATCAAATCTGCCCCTAACCCTGTTAAAACCATTAAAAAGGCGGTCGCTTAACGCTCCCGCCCATTGTGCCCTGACATCATCAGGGCAACCTTAAGACAGAGCATAATGTGGTTTGGTTTCATTGTGATGGCAATCAAAATGGAATTATTTCGGATTAGTCCCGCGTTCAATGATGACACCGACCTGCAACGCCTGGGCGACAGCCCCGGGTTTACTGACTTTAATTCGCACCCACGGCGAAGCGAAACGGGTCAGCAGCAGCGTAGCAATTTCTTCTGCCACGCGCTCGACCAGGGCAAACTTACCCTGAGCGACATGGTGAATAATGGCTTCTGATACATCAGCATAGCTGAGGCAGTCGTTAACATCATCACTGGCAGCGGCCTTGCGGTTATCCCAGGCCATTTCGACATCGAACACCAGCTTCTGCTGAATCGTTTGTTCCCAGTCGTAAACGCCAATGGTGGTGATAACCGACAGTTGATCAATAAATACGATATCCATGTTATGTCTCTCTGTTTTTGTGGTTGCCGGATACCATCGCCGGCGGTTTATGCGTATTATCCACAGATGCTGACTTTAAGACGACCCCAACAAGACGGAACGGTGTTATGAGTGTATTCGCGCTTGGCATGATCATTTTCGCTTATCTGTGTGGCTCTGTCTCCAGTGCGATTCTGGTCTGCCGACTGTTCGGATTGCCAGACCCACGCCACAACGGA
Organism: Erwinia sp. PME.40.26/001; assembly: GCF_055556675.1. Classification (NCBI taxonomy): domain Bacteria; kingdom Pseudomonadati; phylum Pseudomonadota; class Gammaproteobacteria; order Enterobacterales; family Erwiniaceae; genus Erwinia; species Erwinia sp. PME.40.26/001. The sequence goes on along the minus strand of NZ_JBVHNP010000002.1, from coordinate 214,443 downwards.
TCGGGTAATCCCGGAGCCACCAACGTGCTGCGCCTCGGTGGCAAAGGTGCGGCCATTACGGTACTGGTGTTTGACGTATGCAAAGGGATGCTGCCGGTGTGGCTGGCCTATCACCTCGGCCTCACGCCGTTGTATCTGGGTCTGACCGCCATTGCCGCCTGCCTTGGCCATATTTATCCGGTGTTCTTCCACTTCAAAGGCGGTAAAGGGGTGGCGACAGCCTTTGGGGCGATCGCACCGATCGGCTGGGATCTGACTGGCCTGATGACCGGTACCTGGCTGCTGACTGTACTGTTGAGCGGGTATTCATCGCTGGGGGCGATTGTCAGCGCGCTGATTGCGCCCTTCTACGTCTGGTGGTTTAAACCGCAGTTTACCTTCCCGGTTGCGATGCTCTCCTGCCTGATCCTGTTACGTCATCATGACAATATTCAGCGCCTGTGGCGCGGGCAGGAAAATAAGATCTGGAAGAAGAAAAAGAAGAAAACGCAGGGGCCGGAAAAGTCCTGACCCCGTGGAGGATTAAATCGCCGGCAGTTCAGACAGCGGCCAGCGCGGGCGAACCGTCACGCTGAGTCCGGCGGGGGTATCACCTTTCAACCGCACCATTCCGGCATAGGCGATCATCGCGCCATTGTCAGTACAGAACTCAGGACGGGCATAGAACACTTCCCCGCCGCGCTTCTGCATCATCTCCGCCAGCTTGCTGCGCAGCGTGCGGTTCGCGCTGACGCCTCCGGCAATCACCAGACGTTTGAAACCGCTCTGATCGAGCGCACGCCGGCATTTAATAGCCAGTGTATCCACCACCGCATCTTCAAACGCCCGCGCAATATCAGCGCGGGTCTGATCGCTGTCGTCGTTATCGCGAATGGTATTTGCGGCAAAGGTCTTCAGGCCTGAGAAGCTGAAATCCAGCCCCGGACGGTCGGTCATCGGTCGCGGGAAGACAAAGCGTTTTTCTACCCCCTGCTGTGCCATTTTTGACAGCATGGGGCCGCCGGGATAGTCCAGCCCCAGCAGCTTGGCCGTTTTATCGAACGCTTCACCAGCCGCATCATCTACCGACTCACCCAGCAGAGTGTATTCCCCCACACCGGTAACGCTGATAAGCTGCGTGTGCCCACCGGACACCAGCAGAGCAACGAATGGAAAAGCCGGTGGATTCTCTTCCAGCATGGGTGCCAGCAGGTGGCCTTCCATATGATGCACGGCGATGGCCGGCACATCCCAGGCAAACGCCAGCGAGCGGCCAATGGTCGCCCCGACCAGCAGAGCACCCACCAGGCCAGGACCGGCAGTATAGGCGACAGCGTCAATATCTTTCGCCTGCAGTCCGGCTTCCTGAAGCGCCGCCTGGATCAACGGCACGGTTTTCCGCACGTGATCGCGCGAGGCCAGTTCCGGCACCACGCCACCGTAATCGGCATGGAGTTTGACCTGGCTGTAAAGTTGATTGGCGAGCAAACCGGCAGCATCGTCGTAAATGGCAATACCGGTTTCATCGCAGGATGTTTCAATTCCGAGAACACGCATGGCTTTTTTTACCTCATTCTTGCGGCGCGCAGTGTAGCATGAAGGCGCATATCCGCCCCGGTAATTTACCTGTCGCGCGATTACGCATTGAGCAATAAGGTGTTTTTTTTCGCACCAGGCCAGGAGGATTCGTGTATAATCAGTCCCCTGAAAAAAACCGGCAGCCGCACAGGCGTATCTGTTGGTTACTTAATGCTATGGTGCTTTACAACGAAGCCTGTGTTGGAGTAAAATTCCGCACCATTTTGAAATGAGCTGGCACCGATGTCAGCAGCAAAACCGAATTTATCGAGGTGAGAGTTACATGCCGGTAATTAAAGTACGTGAAAACGAGCCATTCGACGTTGCACTGCGTCGCTTCAAGCGTTCTTGTGAGAAAGCAGGCGTTCTGGCTGAAGTTCGTCGTCGTGAGTTTTATGAAAAACCTACTACCGAACGTAAGCGCGCTAAAGCGTCTGCAGTAAAACGCCACGCGAAGAAACTGGCTCGCGAAAACGCACGCCGCACTCGTCTGTACTAATATCCTGAGGGGTCACCCTCACGCTTCACAGACAAGTTAGTAGTATTCAGGCCGTGCTTCCGAAAGGAATGCGCGGCTTGTTGTCGTTTATGAACCAAAAATAGACCCTACAGCGGAATTCCCTGTAACACACTGTTTTGGTTCATAAACGTCAATACAGCCAGGCGCTGAAAAACCGCCAACGCAGCCAGACGCAGAAAGATGAAGGGAATTATCCCCAATAGATTTCGGTGTCTGGCAAGGCGGCAATGGCATGAATCCCCGGGAGCTGACATCAGTCAGTGACCGGGGTGAATGACAGCAGCCAACGCAGCCAGACGCAGAAAGATGAAGGGGATTTATGGCTGGACGCATTCCACGCGTATTTATCAATGACCTACTTGCGCGCACGGATATCGTGGATCTTATTGATGCCCGGGTAAAGCTGAAAAAGCAGGGCAAGAATTACCACGCATGCTGTCCTTTCCATAATGAAAAAACGCCCTCTTTTACCGTTAACGGTGAAAAACAGTTTTATCACTGCTTTGGCTGCGGTGCGCACGGCAACGCCATCGACTTCCTGATGAACTACGATCGGCTGGAGTTTGTGGAAAGCATTGAAGAGCTGGCCACGCTTTACGGGCTGGAAGTGCCGTACGAAAGCGGCAGCGGCCCCAGCCAGCTCGAACGTCATCAGCGTCAGAGCCTGTATCAGCTAATGACGGGGCTGAGTGAATTTTATCAGCAGTCGCTGACACAAAGCACGTCATCTGCCGCGCGCGACTATCTGTCTCAGCGTGGGCTGAGCGACGACGTAATAAAACATTTCTCTATCGGTTTCGCCCCGGCAGGCTGGGATAATGCGCTCAAACGTTTTGGCCGTAATCCCGATGACCGCCAGTCACTGATCGATGCCGGGATGCTCGTCACCAACGAGCAGGGCCGCAGTTACGATCGCTTCCGCGAACGGGTGATGTTCCCTATCCACGACAAGCGTGGGCGGGTGATTGGTTTTGGTGGCCGCGTGCTGGGTGACGCAATGCCAAAATACCTTAACTCACCGGAAACCGATATTTTTCACAAAGGTCGCCAGCTATACGGCCTGTATGAAGCACTAAAAAACTATCCGGAACCCACCAAACTGCTGGTGGTCGAAGGCTACATGGATGTGGTGGCGCTGGCTCAGTTTGGCGTGGATTATGCGGTGGCTTCCCTCGGTACTTCCACCACGGCAGAGCATATCCAGCTGCTGTTCCGCTCGACCAATACGGTGATCTGCTGTTATGACGGCGACCGTGCAGGCCGCGAGGCCGCATGGCGGGCGCTGGAAACCGCGTTACCTTACATGAATGACGGTCGTCAGCTACGCTTTATGTTTCTGCCCGACGGTGAAGACCCGGATACGCTGGTGCGTAAAGAGGGGAAAGAGGCATTTGAAACGCGGATGGAGCAGGCAATGCCGCTCTCCACGTTTTTGTTCGACACCCTGATGCCTCAGGTGGATTTGCGCTCCCCGGATGGACGGGCGCAGCTCAGTACGCTGGCGCTGCCGTTAATCAGTCAGGTGCCGGGTGAGACATTGCGCATCTACCTGCGGCAGGAACTGGGTAATAAGCTGGGCATTCTTGATGACAGCCAGCTGGAAAAGCTGATGCCGAAGCAAGCGGAAAATGCGAAACCGCCCGCGCAGCCTCAGCTAAAACGCACAACCATGCGTATACTTATTGGGCTGTTGATACAGAATCCGCAGCTGGCGATGATGGTGCCCTCTCTGGAAGGGCTGGAGCAGTCAGAATTGCCGGGTTTTCCGCTGTTCGTTGAGTTAGTAAGCACTTGCGCAGCACAACCTGGCCTGACCACCGGACAGCTACTAGAATTATATCGCGGAACAAAATTTAGCCAGAGCCTTGAAACCCTGGCAACATGGAACCACATGATCGTAGATGACGAAGTGGAAACCATGTTTAAGGATGCGCTGGGCAGTATGTATGACAACGCGCTGGAACGCAGGCTTGAAGATTTGATCGCCCGCGACCGCACGCACGTCCTGAGCGCAGAAGAGCGTCGCGAGTTCTGGACGCTGAGCCAGGCGCTGAAGAAACAGTAAATAAATAAGGTTTTGACCTTATTACACAAAATTTAGAGACGTTATCGGCGCAGTCAGTTTGGACACCACCTGCGCGCAGCACCCGGAGCGTACTGAAGTACGTGAGGACTGCGAGCACAGCCGGGGTTCAAAATGGCAAGTGCGATAGCCTCGACAACGATCAAAGCGGCTTAAGTGCCGAATTCGAGTCAGGTAGACCCTGACGGCCGCCATGACGGGCAGCGGCAATAATCCAAACGCCCTCACTGTTATTGTTGGCATGTTAGCCGACCCGACACCAATCTAATTTAACAGAAGTGTGGATACCGTCTTATGGAGCAAAACCCGCAGTCACAGCTTAAGCTACTTGTCACCCGTGGTAAGGAGCAAGGCTATCTGACCTATGCCGAGGTCAATGACCATCTGCCGGAAGATATCGTCGACTCCGATCAGATTGAAGACATCATTCAGATGATCAACGACATGGGCATTCAGGTTGTAGAAGAAGCGCCTGATGCCGATGATCTGATGCTGAATGAGAACAATAACGACACGGATGAAGACGCTGCCGAAGCGGCTGCTCAGGTATTATCCAGCGTAGAATCTGAAATCGGACGTACCACCGACCCGGTGCGCATGTACATGCGTGAAATGGGGACGGTTGAACTGCTGACGCGTGAAGGCGAGATCGATATTGCCAAACGCATCGAAGAGGGTATCAACCAGGTACAGTGTTCCGTTGCTGAATACCCTGAAGCGATTACTTACCTGCTTGAGCAGTACGACCGTGTTGAAGCGGGCGACGCGCGCCTGTCCGATCTGATCACCGGTTTTGTCGACCCGAATGCCGAAGCAGAGATCGCCCCTACTGCGACTCACGTGGGTTCTGAACTTTCCGCTGAAGAGCGTGATGACGAAGAAGAAGACGAAGAGTCTGACGACGACAGTTCGGACGATGACAACAGCATCGACCCGGAACTGGCGCGTGAGAAATTCAATGACCTGCGCGTACAGTACGAAACCACCCGCACCGTCATTAAAGCGAAAAGCCGCAGCCACGCTGATGCTATTGCTGAGATTCAGAATCTGTCCGACGTGTTCAAGCAGTTCCGCCTGGTGCCGAAGCAGTTCGACTTCCTGGTCAACAGCATGCGCACCATGATGGATCGCGTCCGTACTCAGGAACGCCTGATCCTCAAGCTGTGCGTAGAAATCTGTAAGATGCCGAAGAAGAACTTCATTACCCTGTTCACCGGCAATGAAACCAGCGAAACCTGGTTCAAAGCGGCACTGGCAATGAATAAGCCGTGGTCAGAGAAGCTGAACGATGTGTCAGATGACGTACACCGTAGTCTGATGAAGCTACAGCAGATCGAAACGGAAACTGGCCTCACGATTGAACAGGTAAAAGACATTAACCGTCGTATGTCGATCGGCGAAGCGAAAGCGCGCCGTGCGAAGAAAGAGATGGTTGAGGCTAACCTGCGTCTGGTTATCTCTATCGCCAAGAAGTACACCAACCGTGGTCTGCAATTCCTGGATCTGATTCAGGAAGGTAACATCGGTCTGATGAAAGCAGTGGATAAGTTTGAATATCGCCGTGGGTATAAGTTCTCAACTTATGCCACCTGGTGGATCCGTCAGGCGATCACCCGTTCGATCGCTGACCAGGCGCGTACCATCCGTATTCCGGTGCATATGATTGAGACAATTAACAAGCTCAACCGTATTTCGCGCCAGATGCTGCAGGAGATGGGCCGTGAGCCGACGCCGGAAGAGCTGGCGGAGCGTATGCTGATGCCGGAAGATAAAATCCGCAAGGTGCTGAAAATTGCTAAAGAGCCTATCTCTATGGAGACGCCGATTGGTGATGATGAAGATTCACATCTGGGTGATTTTATCGAAGACACCACGCTGGAGCTGCCGCTGGACTCTGCCACGTCAGAAAGCCTGCGTTCTGCCACGCACGACGTGCTGGCCGGTCTGACCGCGCGTGAAGCCAAAGTACTGCGTATGCGTTTCGGTATCGATATGAATACCGACCACACGCTGGAAGAAGTGGGCAAACAGTTCGACGTAACGCGTGAGCGTATTCGTCAGATTGAGGCGAAAGCGCTGCGTAAGCTGCGTCACCCTAGCCGCTCTGAAGTGCTGCGCAGCTTCCTCGACGATTAATCGGATCGGCGCGATAAGATGGCTCCTCAATGAGGGGCCATTTTTTTTAATGAAAAACTATATTCCCCGCGCCTTGAGCGCCAGATCCAGCTCCGCATAGGCTGCCGTCAGCGCATCCTGTGACGCCCGGTTCAATCCGCTCGGATTAGGCAGCACCCAGATTTCCGTATTCCCCATCGTCAGCGGCTGCCTGCCCCACTCAACCTTGCTGCGACGGAACGCCTGCTGATAGGCCTGTTTGCCCAGCACCGCCAGTGCGGCAGGCTGGTAGCGCTCAATCTTTTCCATCAGCGCCTGCCCGCCGCTGCGCAGCTCACTACCGGCCAGTTCGGTGGCGACCACCGTGGGCCGCTCAACCAGCATGGTGATGCCACAGCCGGTCTCCAGCAGTTGCTGTTCCTGCTCCGGGCGGAGCTGCGTCCAGGTGAACCTGGCCTGAAAAAGGGTTTTCCAGAAGCGATTGCCGGGATGGGCAAAATGATACCCGGTATGGGCAGAGGACTTGCCCGGGTTGATGCCGCAGAACAGCACACGCAGGCCGGGCTGAATAATATCGGTGATGCCGTGCGCTTCCACGATCGGAGGTCTCCCTGACAGCAGGCCCCCGGTACGGGAGCCCGTTGAACAATCATAACGCAGCGATGACCGCTGCGGTAATCTCTTCCGTTTTCATCCCGCGATCCGGCTGATGCTGCACCGTCACCGTTTCCACCGCGCGAAGAATGGCTCCCGCCGCATCCGTCTCGCCCAGATGCTGCAGCATCATTGCCGCCGACCAGATGGCGGCAATCGGATTGGCAATGCCCTGTCCGGCAATATCCGGCGCGGAACCGTGCACCGGCTCGAACATGGAAGGGACTGACGGATCGGGATTGAGGTTAGCAGAAGCGGCATAGCCCAGGCCGCCCTGAATGGCCGCGCCGAGATCGGTGAGGATATCGCCAAACAGGTTGGAGGCGACGATCACGTCCAGGGTTTCCGGGTTCATCACCATGCGCGCCGCAATAGCGTCAATATGGTAGCGATTAACCGTCACATCCGGGTAGTCACGAGCAACCTCTTCGGTGACCTCGTCCCACATCACCATGGTGTACTTCTGCGCGTTCGATTTGGTCACCGACGCCAGCCGCTTACTGCGCTGCTGCGCCATCTCAAAGCCGTACCGCAGAATGCGCTCCACACCGCGCCGGGTGAAAATCGACGTTTCGACCGCCACCTCGGCCGGAGTGCCCTGATGAATGCGCCCGCCGGCACCGCTGTACTCGCCTTCGGTGTTTTCACGAATGCAGAGAATATCAAACTCACTTTTACGCAGCGGCCCCTCCACCCCTGCCAGCAGGCGGTGGGGGCGCACGTTGGCATACAGGTCAAACTGCTTGCGGATCGGCAGCAGCAGGCCGTGCAGCGACACGTTATCCGGCACCTTTTCGGGCCAGCCGACGGCTCCCAGCAGCACAGCATCAAACTGGCTCAGGGTACGGATGCCGTCTTCAGGCATCATTTCTCCGTGCTGCAGATAATACTCACAGGACCACGGGAACGTCTCACCGCTCAGGGCAAAACCAAAGCGACCGGCACTGTGCTCCAGCACCTGCCATGCGGCTTTCGTCACGTCCACGCCGATGCCGTCACCGGGGATCAGGGCTATTTGATAGCTTTTCATGACACTCCTTCGATTAATAAGATAACCATCAGAATGACATCTTCGCCCAGGTGACGCATTTGTGCTGCTTTTTTCATGTGGCGCAGCGGCATAAGCTGCCGAATACGCCGACGGAGCAGCCGGCAGGAACCCGCGCCTGCGCCGGCCGTGGTCAGCGGAAGACGCTGACCGCTTCGACCAGGCGCTCTGCCTGATGTTTCATCCGCTGCGCCGCCAGCGCTCCCTCGCTGACCAGTGCGCTGTTATCATGCGTGAGACGATCCAGCGCCTCCACCGCCTGACCCACTTCGCCCAGGCCCGCCCCCTGCTCGGCGGTCGCCACGCTGATCTGCTGCAGCAGCTCGGTCACGTTCTGCACTTTCTCCACAATATCCCCGATGGCTTTGCCTGCCTCATGGACCTGCCCGGCCCCGGACTGCACCTTCAGATTACTGGCCGCAATCAGCTGACGGATCTCACTGGCTGCACCCGCGCTGCGCTGCGCCAGGTTACGGACCTCGCCAGCCACCACGGCAAACCCTTTACCCTGTTCGCCAGCGCGTGCCGCTTCCACCGCGGCGTTCAGCGCCAGGATATTCGTCTGGAAGGCAATACTGTCGATCAGGCCGGTAATGGTAGCGATTTTGCGGGAGCTGTCGGCAATTTCATCCATTGTCACCACCACGTTTTGCATCACTTCACCGCCTTTGACGGCGGCACTGCTGGCAGTGCGCGAGAACTGGTTGGCCTGCTCAGTGCTTTCACCGTTGCGCTGCACCGTACTGGTCATCTGGTTCATGGTGCTGGCGGTCTGCTGCACGCTGGCGGCCGTCTGTTCAGTATGGCTGCTGATCTTATCGTTGCCGCGCGCCAGTTCGTCACTGGCCCGGTGGACGTCCAACACCTGGTCGCTGACGTCATTCAGCAGCCAGCGGAACATCAGGCCCAGCTGACCCACCGCGCGCAGCGTCGTGCCGATCTCATCCACCCGGTCCATATGCTCAACATGCGGATTGGCTCCGGTGGCAACATTCAGCGCCTGGCGACACACGGCCGCCATCGGCCGGGCAATCTGGCGTTGCAGCCAGAGATCCACCAGCAGCGCTATCAGCGCAGAAAATAGCGTAAAGCCGCCCAGCGGGACCCCCGCCAGGCCTGCCGCTGCGGCAGCGGCCACCAGCGGTAGCCACAGGGCCAGCACCGCGCTGTGCAGACGCCAGCGCAGCGGCATGGTTTTCAGCAGGCTTAGTCCCCTCAGCCAGCCGCTGCGCAGCAGCAGGCCCCGGTGCAGACGCCAGCCCTTCATCTTGCCCTGATTCATCTTCTGATACAGGGCTTCTGCCCCCTGCACCTCCTCCGCCGTAGGCTTGATGCGCACTGACATATGCCCCTGGATTTCACCGTTACGGATCACCGGCACAACATTGGCACGAACCCAGTAGTGGTCACCGTTTTTACGGCGGTTTTTCACCAGTCCGGTCCACGGCAGTCCCTGGTTCAGCGTGGCCCACATATCGACAAAGGCGGCTGCGGGCATATCAGGATGGCGGACCAGATTATGCGGCTGGCCGTCGATCTCACTGCGATCGTAGCCGCTTACCTCAATAAACGCGCTGTTGGCGTAGGTAATGTAGCTACGGGCATCGGTGGTGGTCATCAGGGTCGTATCATCATCGAGCGGATACTCCTGCTGAGTCACAGGCGGGTGGGTATGCATATAACGACCTTGTTATGAATGTAGGGAAATTGCAGGAATTAAGCAGGTGTTGTCGGCAGGGTGTGACGAAAGCTTTAACAAATTTTATATAATCTGTGCGTCAGCGCACAGCGACTGCACCGTTCAGCCGCTGGCAAAGGCTTCACGCAGCCAGTGAATGAACGCGCTGACGGCACGCGGAACCTGAGCAGACCACGGGCGCACCACGTACAGCGTGTCGGCAAATGCCCCCACCGTCTGCCACTGCGGCAGTAACTGCACTAACGCGCCCTCCCTGAGCGCCGCCTGGGCACTGAAGTCCGGCAGTAGCGCAATACCCAGCCCCTCCATCGCGGCATCGCGGATCGACTCGCTGTTATTGGTGGCAAAAGGGCCGCTGACGTTCACCGTCACGGATTCGCCGCCGGCCAGCGGCTGGAAGCGCCAGCGGGGCGTCTCCACCCCGCGGGGATAATAGAGGCACTGATGCTCACTCAGCGCCTGCGGGCGGGACGGATGACCATAGCGGGCCAGATACGCCGGGGAGGCGACGACGACCGCGTGGGTGCGGCACAGCGGCAGGGCGACGTGTGTCTCCGGCAGGCTGTTGCTGTGGCGAATGGCCAGGTCAAAACCTTCGCTGGCCAGTGACACCAGACGGTCAGACACTTCGAGCTGAATGCGCACCTGGGGATGCTCACGCAGGAAAGCGGTCATATGCGGCACCAGCTGCTGGCGGGCAAAGGCTACCGGCGCAGTCACGCGCACCAGCCCGCGTAACGGACCGGCAGAATCCCGCACGCCGAAGAAGCTCTGTTCAATCTGCGCAAACGGCGCGCGCAGGTCGTCTACCAGCTTTTCACCCGCGCTGGTCAGACGAACGCTGCGCGTGGTGCGCGTCACCAGCGGTACCCCGGCCAGCTGTTCCAGCTCTTTGATCTTCACCGACATCGCGGCCTTGCTCACCTCCAGCCGTTCTGCCGCGGCGGTAAAGGTCCCCTGCTCCGCCAGCACCGTCAGCCAGTGCAGATGAGTCCACAGCGCATCCGTTTTCAGTTCTTTCATGGCATTGTTCACTATAGTAAATAATCAATTCAAGTATAGCGCTTTTCCCCGGCGCGGATTATGGGTAAATTGGCCCCCTGAGATCGCGTCAGCCCTTACGCCGTCGCATCCGGTTAAATCCTGTTATTCACCCACAACGCCGAGGTTTCCATGCCACTACTTCAGTTTGATGTCATTCAGGGTCGTTCCGAGTCAGAGCTGAAAACACTGCTGGATGCGGCACACCGTGCGGTTCTGGCGGCGTTTAACGTCCCCGAGCGCGATCGCTATCAGATTGTTCACGAAAACAAAGGCTATCAGATGGTGTTTGAAGATACCGGCCTCGGACTACAGCGTAGCGATAACCTGGTGATGGTGCGGGTGTTTACCAGCCCGCGCAGCAGCGAGCAGAAGCAGTTTTTTATGGCCGAACTGTGTCGGGAACTGAAGGAGAGCTGCGGCATTCTGCCGTCAGACGTGATGATCACCTTTATCACCAACGATAAGGGCGACTGGAGCTTTGGCAACGGCGTGGCACAGTACCTGACCGGCGAGCTGTAAAACGAGTGACTCCCCGGCAGCCTGCCGGGGAGTCGTTCGTTGGTGATCAGAAATCGTAGCGCAGACGCACCAGATTCATATCGCCCAGGTCGTCGGTGCTGGAGGTAAACACGTGTTCGTAATCCACACGGAAACCGTAGTCCAGCTTCAGGGTGACGCCCACACCGTTATCGATACGCTGGTAATCACGCCCGGTTACATACTGCATACGGTCGCCCATCACGTAAGGCATGACGGAGGTCAGGCCATAAGCGCCGACCGGCACGGTATAGCCCGCCAGGTATTCCACCCCCCAGGCATTCCCGGAGAAGTAGTTATCCACATCCACTTTTTTGGTGGTGAGGAAGTTATCGTACCAGCCGCCCCCGACGGTGAAGGTCCAGTTATCCGGTTTCCAGCTTAACGCCGTCCCCACGATATTCTGATCGTAGGTTTTGTCATCGCCGTTACCCGGGTTGCGCATCTCAGCGCGGGTATAGTTCCACGCGGTGCCCCACGTCAGGTCTTTGGTGATGTGGTAATCCACACCCAGAGACCCGCCGCCCTGACGCTTGTAGCGCAGGCCGTTGCCCGGTAAATACTCGCCGTCAGAGAACAGGTAAGACGCGTAAACATCCGCGTCGCCGAAGGTATTTTTATATTTCAGCATTTTGCGGCCACGGTAGGAGCCGTCGTAATCACCGTTGATGCCGTTACCCGGAGCCTGGCCAAGCATGTCATAATCCCAGATATCGGTTTTCGCTCCCACCACGTCATAATACACGCTGTTCTGCTGGCCGAAGGTCAGCTGCCCCCAGGTATTACTTTTCAGACCGGTATATAACATACGGCGGGAGGTGTTATTTGCCCCGTCTGCATGATGATTATCCCAGCTAAATACCGCCGGGATATTCACACCCAGTTCGTAATAACTGATCCAGCTAATATCATCAAAAAGATAATAGTCTGCGGCAAAGCGGAAACGGGTACCGCCATCAAAACCATTACGTTTGTAGGAACCTTTATCCCCGTCGCCGGTCATATTATTGAACTGAGGGCGAATACTCCCGCCCACGGTAAAGTTCAGGCGGCTTAACGGATCACCCGCCTGAGGATCCTGTTTTAACAGGGTAATTTCAGCCTGGGCAGCAAACGAAGTACTGCCAATAATCAGCCCCAGGCCAATGGCCTGAGTTAAAACGCGCATTTTTGTTAACATTTAGAATCCCTGCGTAATATAGTCAAATAAATAGCAGGAAAAATAGTATCCTGAACGTCGCTAAAAAAGGCGTTATGGGGATAAGGTTTTGTGCTGTTTATTGCCAAAATAGATTAAGTAAATATTTCAATGAATGTATTTATTTACACTATTAATCATATTGTGCTTTATTTTGTGGGTTTTATAAAAAAGTGCCGGACACATCTGATTGACAGCGGGCAACGCGGGGCAGGGATAAGGCTCTTTTTAGGCAGCCTGATAAAGTCAATATAGCGCATTTTTCACTCTTTATACTGCACGTGCTGGCGGCATGAACGATCCCGTCGCTTTCATCCTGATGGGCCCCCGATTTCCACCCGCCCCTTTGTGTGAGCCAAATCTGAATTTCAGCATTATTCTGGCGCAGTAAAATACATTAGCGCAGTTTACTTGCCACATGGTTTTTTTCATCCCCCCGGCAGTGAGCCTGGCCTGCCGATCCCGCCAGCTCCTGCGGCCACGCCGCCCGTCATGCGGGTTTCCGGCTGTCGGCCCGCGTCAATGACCGCGCGGCCAGGCCGCTTTCAGCCCGCCAATCTAAACAAAGATTAAACGGCGATGAAGCAGATCGCCCCTGTCTCACTTTTCTCTGTCGCCTCTGAATGTTGCCAGGGATAATTTGCTGCGTTAAGTTACCTGATTACATTCCTTATTTTCACCTCGCAGACACCTGACAGGGATTGCGTCACAGACAGGGTAAGATCGATCTAATGGTTTCAGAATGGGTTTCGTTACTGTTTTTTATCGCTTCAGCGTCACTGTACACATGGAAGGCAGGGCGTCATAAGCTGTGGTTTATTGCCGTGCTGCTGTTGCTGGGCATCTATATCATCCTCAATGCTTCGCTGCTGGCGAGTAACTATTTTACCGGCGAAGGAATTAATGATGCGGTGATTTATACCATTACCAGCAGCCTGAGCGGTGCCGGACTGCAAAAGTATATTCTGCCAGCCGCTGCGCTGATAACAGGTTTATTTCTGCTGTTTCTTTTATTATCCTGGGTATTACGCCTGCGGAAAAGCCACGACTACAGTCAATTATACAGTGCCCTGGCACTGATACTGGCGCTGGCCTCGATCAAAACCACCCCAGCCTATCAGCAGGTGGCGGCGCTGATTAAATCGCAGATCGCTAAAGGGGATTCGGACTTTGACGCCCACTACAAGGTGCCGGGGAAAACCTTGCGGGGCGATCGGCCAAACCTGGTCTATATCTATGCGGAGAGCCTGGAACGTACCTATTTTGACGACAAGGCCTTCCCGACGCTGGCCCCGGAGCTGAGTGCGATCAAAAACAATGCGGTGGACTTCAGTAACACCGAGCAGCTTCCTGGCACCGAATACACCATTGCCGGCATGGTGGCGTCGCAGTGTGGTATTCCGCTGTTTGCGCCATTTGACGGCAACGCTTCCAGTTCACTCTCCTCCTTCTACCCGCAGAATATCTGCCTGGGCGATATTCTGAAGTCCTCCGGTTATCAGAACTACTTCTACCAGGGGGCGAGCCTGAGCTTTGCCGGTAAGGATCTGTTCCTCTCCTCCCACGGCTTTGACCATGCCTACGGCTTTAACGAGCTGAAAAGCATCGTGAAAGATCCTAAATATCGTAACGACTGGGGCTGGTACGACGATACAGTGCTGGAGCTGGTCTTCGAGAAATATCTGGAGCTGGCGAAGAAGAATCAGCCGTTTTCACTGTTTGCCCTGACAGTCGACACGCATCATCCCGACGGGTTTATTTCACGCAGCTGCCAGCGCAAATCTTATCCCTTTGAAGGCAAAGAGAATAAATCTTTCGCCGCCGTGGCGTGCGGTCAGGAGCATATTGCGGCGCTGATCGAAAAAATCCGCGCCACGCCGTACTTTAAAAACACCATTATTGTCGTCAGCTCCGATCATCTGGCGATGAACAACACGGCGTTTAAATACCTGAATCAGCACGATCGTCGCGACCTGTTCTTTATGCTGCGCGGCGATGATGTCAGCAGCCGGGTGCTCAACGTCAAGCGCAGCACGCTGGATAACGGTGCTACCGTACTCGATGCGATGGGTGGCGATAATTTTATCGGCCTCGGCCGCAGCAGCCTCTCCTCCACCTCGCTCTCTGCAACCTATCTGAATATTAAAGAGAAGATCACCGAGTGGAAGCCCGACGTCATCCAGCTGTGGAACTTCCCGAAGAGCATCTCTGACTACAAAATTGATACGGATAAAAACCTCTTCAGCTTCTCCGGCTCCCACTTTAAGCTGCCGCTGCTGCTGTCCGTGACGCCGGGTAAGATTGAACCGAAGCTGGACGCCTGGCTTGCCACGCCGCTGAAGCAGCAGCTGGCGAAGTTTGCGCCCGACGAGAAGTTTGTCTGGATTGACCGCTGCTACAAAATAGGCAGCGTGTGGGATGACAAGCTGGCGATGGATAACGGACTGTGCGTGGCTAACGGCACGCTGAACGCCCCACCGGTCATTTCCCGGGTCCAGCCGGGGAATACACCGGGGAAGATTGTCTTCCCGCCGAAGACCAGCGCCGCGCAGGACGATGAACAGTATCAGCGCAGCGTTACGCGGCTGAAGATTGCCGATACTGACCTGAAGTACCGCTCTGACACGGTGCTGTTTAATCTGCCAGGCCTGCCGCAGCAGGTGCAAAAGGTGTCCGGCCTCTCCTATGTTGAACCGTGGGGACGCTGGTCAGATGCCAATCTGCTGTCACAGGTGACCGTACAGTACCTGGAACCGCTGCCTGCCGACTTTACGCTGACGCTGACCGCCCGGGCCTATGGCCCCAATGCGCTGCGCCCGGTGACCATCAAGGTCGGCGACTGGCAGCAGCAGGTGACGTTTGGCGAGCAGGACAGCACGCTGACGTTGCAGGTGAGCAATCCCGGCCATGCGCGATCGATTATCATCGTGCCGCCGGAGCCTGAGGAGTCCAGCCTCGGACTGACGGACGGTTTTGCCGCCCGAAAACTGGGCGTGGGTCTGGTCAGCCTGCGGGTCGCCCCGCAGCCCTGATGGGGCACATTTTCTCCACCGGAAAGACTTGCAGTTAAAATCAGAAAATCTACTATGTATTCTGAATAATTCGGCTTGCAGTCAGGTGCTCATGCCCGGCGATCCCCGTCAGCACGGCTACCCCTGTGACGGGGATCAGCGAGCGCAGTTAACGCACATGCCACCCGAAGTATGACGAGTATAAAGTGGTTATCTATTTACTTTACAGGGATGCCTGCCCGTTGAAATCTCCGCTCTATGCTTTACTGCTGCTCCCTGCACTGGCACTGCCACTGCAAAGCCAGGCACAGCCAAAGCCTGACCCGCTGATGGCGTCACAGACCGTTGAACGGTACGCCGACAACATCTTCTATAACACCAAGGCCAGCGGCATGGCGATGGTGGCGATTGATGCCAATCAGCGCATTTTCGTCAGCCGGGGCACCGTTCGCCCCGGAAGCCAGCAGCGTCCGCAAAAAGACTCCCTGGTGCGCATCGCCTCCCTCAGCAAGCTGATGACCAGCGAAGTGATGGTGAAACTGTCTGAGCAGGGTCGTCTGAAGCTGAACGACCCCCTGAGCAAATATGCCCCGCCGGGCAGTCGCGTACCCGAGTATAACGGCCAGCCGATCCGCCTGATCAACCTGGCGACCCACACCAGCGCCCTGCCGCGCGAGCAGCCGGGAGGCAAAGCGAACCGGGCGGTCTTTACCTGGCCGACCAACAGCCAGCGCTGGAACTGGCTGCGCAGCGCCCAGCTGAAATGGGCACCGGGACAGCGCGCAGGCTACTCCAATCTGGCGTTTGACCTGCTGGGCGATGCGCTGGCCCGCGCCGGGGGCAAACCCTATCCCGCGCTGTTACAGGAGCTGGTCACCCGACCGCTGGGCATGAAGGACACCACCTTTACGCCCTCACCGGACCAGTGTCGCCGCCTGATGATCCCGGCCAAAAGCCCAAGCCCGTGCAATAACTCGCTGGCCGCTATCGGCAGCGGCGGCGTTTACTCCACGCCAGATGATATGGGCCGCTGGATGCAGCAGTTCCTTGCCTCGGACGTTAACAGCCGCAGCGCACAGGCCGACCGTCTGCAGACGATGATTTATCAGCGCAGTCAGCTCACCAAAGTGGATGGGATGGACGTGCCCGGGCGCGCTGATGCGCTGGGTATGGGCTGGGTGTATATGGCCCCGCGCGACGGCCGTCCGGGCATTATTGAAAAAACCGGCGGCGGTGGCGGCTTCATCACCTATATGGCGATGGTGCCGCAGTACAGCGTCGGCGTGTTTATCGTGGTCGCCCGCTCACCGGAGACACGCTTTACACCGATGAGCGACGGCGTGAATAACCTGCTGACCGAACTGATCGGCAATACCTCAGGCAGTGCTCAGCTGGCCGCCAGCATTATGGCCAACTGATCCTTCCCCTCCCCTGGCAGGCAACCACCGCAGGCCAGGGGCTGAGTCGGCTTTCTGCTCCTGGCGACACAGCCAGGCGGCGGTATGCCCGCCGTGCGCTGGCTGATAAACCGTCCGATACGATCTGTCCCTGACACGCCGGGATCACTCAGGCCGTGCGTTCCCCACCCTCCGGGGCCTGCGGTTCAGTCTCGCGCTGGCGGGTGCGCCGCAGCAGCTGTTCGCGGGCCAGCAGTTTGCCACGCTTATCGAAATAGCGGCTGGGCCAAATCTCCGAAGGGTGCATTCCCAGCGCGGCGGCAATAATAAACTCCCCCTTTGGCCAGGGCCTTTTCAGGGCGTTTGCCAGCGTGCCGGAACTTAACCCCACTCTGCGTGACAGCTCGGCCAGAGAGGTTTGTCGCTTTTTCATCGCCGCGACAATATCGGCGGGGTGCATATCAGTTTTTTTCTTCATGCCTTCCTCTGCTTGTTTTCCAGGTCTGATATCGTGCAAACCCAATACTAAGTAATACTTAGTACATTTTACACGGGCAGCTTAGAGAATCCTGTTAATTGCTCACAAATCAGGATCGACATGCTGCCACATCGTTTAAAAGAAGCCCGGGTGAAGAAAGGAATATCACAACAAAAGCTTGGGGTCTTGGCGGGGATTGACGAAGCGACCGCCAGCGCACGGATGAATCAATATGAGCGTGGTATCCATGTCCCGGACTTCGAACTGGTGTGCCGTCTGGCGGAAGTGCTGGATGTTCCCGCCTGCTTTTTCTATACACTGGAAGATGAGCTGGCCGTTCAGATCTGCCTGTGGCATGCTGAGAGCAAAAAAGCGTAATTCCCGCCCCGCCCTGCCTTACAACCTCTGATTATAACGCCACCCTTTTTATCATAAGCGGCAATGTTGACTCCGCCAGCGATTTGCGGTTGTTTGATAGGCTTCCAGCTTATTGAAATTAAGGAAAATAATGTGAAATACCCCCTGGGCCGTACCCTGAAATCCGCCGCGCTGATGATGGCGATCCTGCTTGCTGGCTGCGACCAGAAACATGACGATGCCCACCATATTAAGGTCGGCGTGATCAATGGTGCCGAGCAGGATGTGGCCGAAGTGGCGAAAAAGGTGGCGAAGGAGAAGTACGGCCTGGAGGTGGAGCTGGTCGGGTTCAGCGGATCGCTGCTGCCGAACGACCCGACGGCGCACGGCGATCTGGATGCCAACGTCTTCCAGCATCGTCCTTTCCTGGAGCAGGACAACAAAGCCAAAGGCACGACGCTGGTGGCCGTCGCCAACACCTTCGTGTTCCCGATGGCGGGCTATTCCAAAAAGATTAAACAGGTCAGCGAATTAAAAGACGGGGCCACCATTGCCATCCCTAACGACCCAACCAACCTGGGCCGCGCCCTGCTGCTGTTGCAGAAAGAGAAGCTGATTACGCTCAGGGCCAATACCGGCCTGCTGCCGACGGCGGTCGATATTATCGCCAACCCGAAGCGGCTGAAAATTATGGAGATGGAAGGGGCGCAGCTGCCGCGCGTGCTGGATGATGCGCAGGTGACGGTGGCGATTATCAGCACCACCTATCTGCAACAGACGGGGCTGAATCCGGTACGCGACAGCGTGTTTATCGAAGATAAACAGTCGCCGTACGTCAATATCATCGTCACCCGCGAGGAGAATAAAGACGCCGCCAACGTGCGCGACTTTGTTAAATCGTACCAGTCGCCTGAAGTGGCCACTGCGGCAGAGACTATCTTTAACGGTGGGGCCGTACCGGGCTGGTAACCGGTGAAGGGTCAGCCACGCGCGTCAGCGCGCGGCTGGCCGGGGTTTAGTGCAGCAGCCATTTGGCATGCAGGCTGATGGCCGCCGTACGGATCGCCTCAATACTCTGCTCGTACTCTTCCGGCGTCAGCTTCTCCAGGCGGGCGAGGTTTTCCTCGTTGCCATGCAGCGCGATCTTCGCCAGCTCAGGCTGCAGGGCCACCGGCAGTGATGACCAGTCTCCCAGCGCCACGCCTTTCATGTAGCCGAAGCACCAGTCTTCCACCACGGTGAACTCCTGATCCTCCACGGTATTGAGGCCGAACAGCGGTTCGAACTGATCCGGGTAATCACTGAGGCGATCGGCAATGTCATTCATATGCTGGGCGAGCAGATCCATAAACTGTTCAAACTCTTCGTCCGATTCCCACTCAGGATCGTTCTCTTCCCCGCCCCAGATCACCGGCAGCCACTGCTGAGGCTCCACCAGCACCGGGCCGGAGAGGATCGCCGTGAACAGGCCATCCAGCTCAGAAGCATCCACCACCGACGCCTCACTGCCGTACTTCATTAAAATATCGTCCAGCCATTCCAGTTCTGCTTCGGTCAGAGGGCCTTGTTGCATGGTGTTACCTCGCTGCTTATATCCGTTTTCACCCGGCGTTTACCGGTTTATGAGGCTATTCTGGTAGTCTGACGGGGAAAAAGCCACCGTCGTGACATACTATTTCATTCAGCGGTAAGCTTACCGGGCTTCAGCGGCAGCCCGCGCTGAATACTGATCACGGAGATGGCTTCAGCCAGTAGCCATCATGACAACGGAGTCTGACTATGTCATCTGTCTTTGTTCCTGCGCTTCACTTCAGCATCGTGCAGCTCAGTGACATCATGAATACCTGCTTTCAGCAGTACGTGGTGCCGCTGTCGGTCACGCCGGACTATTTTGCCACGCGCTTTGGCGCTGAAGGGCTGAATTTTCTTCACTCCGGCGTCTGGATGCAGGGGGAGACGCCCGTGGCCATCGTCCTGATCGCCACGCGCGGCCGTGAGGCAAGGATTGCGGCCTTTGCGCTGAACCCGGACTTTCGCGGTCAGGGGCGGGCAAAGCCGATGATGACGGCAGTGCTGTCCCGGCTGGCGGCGGAGCATATCGGGCCAGTCTGGCTGGAGGTCATCGGAGGTAATACGGCGGCGATCGCGCTTTATGAGACGCTGGGCTTTCGCATTACACAGACGCTGCTGGGGTTTTCCGGGCCAGGCGCTTTGCCCGGCTCTGCCCCCCCTCTTGAGCACACGCCTACCGCTGCATTATTGCGCGCCATCTGGCGTGCCCCGCAGGAGGAGACACCGTGGCTGCTTGATCCGCACGCGTTCCCGGCGCTGCCCTGTGAGGTCGTGGGCAACGGGCAGAATGCGTGGGGGGTGATCGACCGGCTGACGGGGACGCCACAGCTGCGTTATCTTTTTGTTGACCCGGCCTGTCGCCGTCAGGGACTGGGCAGCGATCTGCTGGCCCGCATTGGCGCGCATTATCCGGGGATCCGCACGCCCGTGGCGATACCGCAAAAGCTGGCTCCCCTGTTCCACAGGGCCGGCTTTGAACCGATGGCGCTGACGCAGTATGAGATGTGTTTAAGCCGGTAAACCCGCACGGGCCTGTGCCCCTCACACACCGCGAGGGGCGGCGGCTTAATGGCTATCAGCGTTTCACGCTGTCAATAAAGGTTTGCCGTGCCGTTTTCGACCCGAGGCGTTCCGCTTCGTCCAGCAGCTTCAGCGCCTTATCCACGTTGCCCGCCTTCACCGCTTTCTTAATCGCATCATTAAAATAGCTTTCGGAATCGTCGAGCATCGGCTCCGCCGGTTTCGCCGGCGCTGGCGGCGTGTGACTGCCCACCACCACCGGTGCGGCAGCCGGTGCTGCTGCCGGGAAGATCTGGCCAATCATCACGTTGCCGGTTTTCTGCTCGGCGGTGACTTTCAGGCTTAACGTACCGGTCGGCGTATGGCGCGCCACCGGATCCGGGATATCCGGCACGGCGTTACCCACGCCCGCCGCATAGGCTTTCGCCGGGTTCACCATCTGCGTACTCCCCGCCAGATCCTGACGCGTGGTATACACCAGCAGGAAGATCTGTTTCTGGCCCAGCGCAGGCGTCAGTTTAAGGGTGCCCTCCAGACGATCGCTGGAAACGATGCCCGGCGGCTGGTACGGGAAATAGCTGGAAGGGTAAAAGGCTGCCGGACGCATTTGCTCATCCAGCACTAACACATTCGGGGCATACACCGTTTTACCGGTGGCAATACTGGTCAGCGTGATCTCAAGCGATCCCCGGTCGGCAGGCAGCGCAAAAGCCGCCACAGCCCCCTGAATATCACCCTGATTAATCTTTGCGCTGGCGGTTCCCAGCGTCACATCCTGCGTCACCGGTGGTACCAGCGGCGTCCATGAAAGATGGTGCAGGGTGTCACGCGCGATCGCCGGGGCGGTATTGGCATCATGCTGCGCGGCAAACACTACGGCAGGCGACGCCGCCAGCAGGCTCAGCGACAGACACAGTGACAGCAGATTTTTTCTCATCGTTATTTCCTTTTGATCACGACAACACTGGCAGCTATCAGCCGAGAGCCGCCAGTTCTTCAGACTCGTGTAGAACACCGTTTTCCCTATAGCATTCGTGTTGTGGGAAGGCGGCAACCGAACTCATCCCCGGGAGCGTACATAAGTACGTGACCGGGGTGAGTAAGGGCAGCCAACGCACCCACGGCGCGAAGGATGACGGGAAAAACTACCACCAGACTTCCATCTGCGCGCCAAACGTCACTTCATCGTCATTACCACGGCTGAACGTACGGGCGCTGGTGTCATTCATGGCTAAGCCGTTGCTGGTGCCGGTATCCGTGTCGTAGCCCCACTTCTCATCCCAGTTCGCATAGGTGGCGAACACGCGGATGGCCGGACGCGACCAGATACTGCTGCCTGCCTGCCACTGCTGGGCCAGGGTGACTTTGTACTGGCCGTTGCGGTCGCCGGTACGCTGGGACTTGACGTTGTCATAGCCCACTTCCAGCAGGGTGCTCATGATCGGCGTCCATTTGTACATCGGGCGCATACCCACGGTGTACCAGGTGGTGCCGTTGTTGTTGTCACGGTCAACGTCCTGGTACATGCCGACATACATCAGGCTCCAGGTGTCGTTGAAATCAATGGCACCGTGGTCGAGCACGCGCACCATGCTGCCGTTGTTGTTGATCGCCGAACCGTTGGAATGGCCATTGGCCGCGCCCTGACCCGGATCGGTCATGGCGTCTGCGGCATACTGCACCACAAACTTGTTGAAGCCGTTATAAATGCTCTGCGTGTGCTCCGCCGTCAGCAGCCAGCCATCTTTGGTCGCATCGTCAGCCAGCGAATAGCCGTCACGCGCATTGGCACGGCCGTAGTCCACGCCCAGCTCCAGCACGCCGCCCGGGTTGGTGTTCAGCCCGGCCAGACGCACGTCGAACACGTCGTTGGAGGTGGCCACTTCATTACGCTGGTCGGCGATATAGCCGAACGATCCGCCGCTTTCGGTATTACGCGTGGCGGCCAGTGACAGCTTACCGAAGCCCAGATCGATATCTTCCAGACCGGCACCCGGGCCTGAGATATCCCAGTAGTAGAAGTCGATCATGTGCACGTCATGACGCTGATAGAAGCGCTTACCGGCCCACATTGTCGCCCCCGGCAGCCATTCGATCAGGTTTTTCCCCTTCACGTTGGCCTCACGGAAAGCCGGATCGGTTGACTCCCAGTCGTTCTGCTGCGACACGGAATAGGCGACGTTAGTATCAAAGTAGAAGCTCTTATCGCCTTCCTTCCACACTTCCTGACCCAGCTTTAATTCGGCATAGGTTTCACACTCGTTACCCAGACGGTATTTGCTGTCGGCACCGGTGGCTTTGAAGCACTGCTGCTCGCCGCCGCTGCCTGACCAGCCAATCCCGGAACGGGCATAGCCGGTAAAATCAACCGCCATCGCTTGTGCAGAAAGGATACCGGCAGCCACTGCCAGCGACAGGGAAGCACTACGCATTGTTATCATCATTTTCTCCTGTAGGGGATCGCGTGCTTTCAAACGCCGGGTTCGGGGTGTAACCGGCGACATGCTGTTCCATCTTCGCGGAACAGATGGCAGCGGTGTGGCGGCAAACCGATGGCGAATGTTGCACCTTCTTCTACCAGCACCACGTCGTTCTGGCGGTACACCAGGTTCTGACGGATAGCCGGAATTTGGATATGAATCTGGGTTTCGTTACCCAGCTGCTCTACCACCTGAACCTCACCGGACAGCGTCACTTCAGCGATGTCGCCCGGCAGCAGATGTTCGGGGCGCACCCCCAGCGACAGATTGCTGCCGACGATCACGTCGGTGCCTTCCACCGGCAGCCAGACCTGCTGACGGTTGGGCAGCTCTACCTGCACGCGCTGCGGTTCCACACCGGTGACTTTGACCGGCAGGAAATTCATTTTTGGCGAGCCGATAAACCCGGCGACAAAGCGGTTGGCGGGGTAGTGATACAGTTCAAGCGGTTTGCCGACCTGGGCGATGTGCCCGGCGTCGAGCACCACGATTTTGTCGGCCAGCGTCATCGCTTCAACCTGGTCGTGGGTGACGTAAATCATGGTGCGCTTCAGGCGCTTATGCAGACGGGATATCTCAATGCGCATCTGTACGCGCAGCGCGGCATCAAGGTTAGACAGCGGTTCATCCAGCAGGAAGACCGTCGGTTCCGCCACCAGCGTGCGGCCAATCGCCACGCGCTGACGCTGCCCGCCCGACAGGGCTTTCGGACGGCGCTCCAGCAGGTGCGCCAGCTGCAGCACCTCGGAGACCTGGTTCACCCGCTGACTGATTTCAGCTTTCTTCGTCCCGGCCAGCTTCAGCCCGAACGACATGTTCTCAGCCACCGACAGGTGGGGATACAGCGCATAGGACTGGAACACCATGCCGATCCCACGCTCTGCGGGCGGTACCTCGTTCATGCGCTTATCGCCAATTTTCAACTCACCGGAGGTGATGTCTTCCAGACCGGCTATCATCCGCAGCAGCGTTGACTTACCACAGCCGGAAGGGCCGACAAACACCACGAATTCGCCTTCCTGGATGTCCAGATTGATGTCGCTGGAAATCACCGTCTTACCAAAGGCCTTGTACACGCTGTTAAGGGAAACGCTCGCCATCCTGAACTCCTGTACCTGAATCCTGCGAGAAAACTCGATGCAACGAAGAGTGAAGGAATAGCGGTTAAGCGTAATCATCCGTAACAAAGTTTTTCACGGGGGAGACGCAGGGAGGACGCGGGCACCCGGCCTCCGGCTGAAAGTTCACAACAACCTGCAAATTCGTGATCGGGGTTGCAAAAAATGAAGGGGATTGTTGAGCGGTAAAGCACATAACGCCTGAGAGTGTCGGTGGGATCACACTCTGAGAGCCGGGGGCGTAGAGGGGGGGATGATGAAGCCAGGCCGGGTTGAATCCACACTGACGCGGTACCCTGTCATCCCGTCTGTGACATCAGCATGACCGGCTCCTAACAGAGAATAAAAGGATTGGATTATGACTCTCAGCATTAAGGCTCCTTCCATTAAAAAAGTCGTTCAACATGCCCTGGCCCTCTCCGCGCTTGCGTCCATGGTGCTGTCCTCTTCTGCCTTTGCCAAAATAGAAGAAGGGAAGCTGGTCATCTGGATCAATGGGGATAAAGGCTATAACGGCCTGGCGGAAGTCGGTAAGAAATTCGAAAAAGACACCGGCATTAAAGTCACGGTAGAACACCCGGACAAGCTGGAAGAAAAATACCCGCAGGTGGCGGCCACCGGCGGCGGCCCTGACATTATTTTCTGGGCGCACGACCGCTTTGGCGGTTATGCCCAGTCCGGCCTGCTGGCAGAAGTCAGCCCGGATCAGGCGTTTAAAGACAAACTGTTCCCGTTCACCTGGGACGCGGTCACCTTCAACGGCAAGCTGATCGGCTATCCGGTCGCGGTGGAAGCACTGTCGCTGATTTACAACAAAGACCTGATTAAAGACGCGCCGAAAACCTGGGAAGAGATCCCGGCGCTGGACACCGCGCTGCGTGCCAAAGGCAAAAGCGCCATCATGTGGAACCTACAGGAACCCTACTTTACCTGGCCGATCATCGCCGCCGACGGCGGTTATGCGTACAAGTATGAAAACGGCAAATACAACATCAAAGACACCGGGGTGAATAACAACGGCTCCCGCGCTGGCTTGCAGTTCATTATCGACCTGGTGAAAAACAAACACATCAATGCCGACACCGACTACTCCATCGCTGAAGCCGCCTTTAACAAGGGCCAGACCGCGATGACCATCGACGGGCCGTGGGCATGGTCAAACCTCGACAAGAGCAAAATCAACTACGGCGTGGCGCTGCTGCCCACCTTCCACGGCAAACCGTCTAAGCCGTTCGTCGGCGTGCTGACTGCCGGGATTAACGCCGCCAGCCCGAACAAAGAGCTGGCAAAAGAGTTCCTGGAAAACTACCTGATCACCGACGCGGGCCTGGGCGACGTCAACAAAGACAAACCGCTGGGCGCGGTTGCGCTGAAATCGTACCAGGAAAAACTGGAGAAAGATCCGCGCATCGCCGCCACCATGGCGAACTCGAAAAACGGTGAAATCATGCCGAACATCCCGCAGATGAGCGCGTTCTGGTATGCCGAGCGCAGCGCGATTATCAATGCGGTGAATGGCCGGCAGACCGTGCCGCAGGCGCTGAAAGACGTCGAGTCGCGCATTACCAAATAAATACGTTAACTGACTGATGCCGTTGAGGTAATGAAATAAACGGTGCGGAGCCTGCGGGCTCCCCATCGTTCCTACAAGGATAGCCCCTATGCCAGTAGCCCAAACCGGTCTGACCGCTGAAAAAAAACGGCCGTTGAGTCATGCGCTGAAATGGCTGGCCATCGGCCTGCTTGCCTGCTTAACCGGTTATCTGATCGTGCTGATGTATGCGCAGGGTGAATATCTGTTTGCCGTTCTGGCCCTGATCCTCGCCAGTACCGGCCTGTATATCTACGGAAACCGCCGTGCCTACTCATGGCGCTATGTTTACCCCGGCCTGGCCGGCCTGGCGTTATTCGTCCTGTTCCCGCTGGTCTGCACCATCGCCATTGCCTTTACCAACTACAGCAGCACCAACCAGCTGACGTTTGAACGTGCGCAGTCGGTGCTGATGGGCCGTGAGTTCCAGGGCGGCAAGGCGCTGAATTTTGCCCTCTACCCGTCCGGCGACCGCTGGCAGCTGACGCTGACCTCCCCGGACAGCGGCGAGGTGCTGGTTTCCCCGCCTTTCGCCTTTGATGCCTCTGACGCGAAGACGCTGCACCTGACGCCGCAGGCGGCCCCCACCGGGGAAAAAGCCGGGCTGCGCGTGGTGACGCAGAACCGCCAGGCGCTGGGCAAACTGCAGGCCGCCCTGCCGGACGGCAGCATCCTGCGCATGAGCTCCCTGCGCCAGTTTTCCGGCACGCAGCCGCTCTATCAGTTGAATAAAGAGAACCAGCAGCTGACCGATGCCCAATCCGGCGTGGTCTACCGGCCGAATATGGCGAGCGGTTTTTATCAGGCGGTGAACGCCGGGGGAGAATGGCAGGCAGAAAAACTCAGCCCCGGCTTTACCGTTGGCATCGGCTGGGACAACTTCCTGCGCGTGCTGCACGATGACGGCATTCAGAAACCCTTCCTGTCTATCTTTGTCTGGACGGTGATTTTTGCGCTGCTCACCGTGGTGCTGACCGTTGCCGTCGGCATGGTGCTGGCCTGCGTGGTGCAGTGGGAGGAGCTGAAAGGCAAAGCGGCGTACCGTATCCTGCTGATCCTGCCCTACGCCGTCCCGGCGTTTATTTCCATCCTGATCTTCAAAGGGCTGTTTAACCAGAGCTTCGGGGAGATCAACCTGATGCTCAACGCGCTGTTTGGGATTAAACCGGCGTGGTTCAGCGATCCCTGGACGGCGAAGAGCATGATCATCATCGTCAATACCTGGCTGGGGTATCCCTACATGATGATCCTGTGCATGGGTCTGCTGAAGGCGATCCCGGACGATCTCTACGAAGCGTCGGCAATGGATGGCGCAACCCCGATGCAGAACTTCTTCCGCATCACGCTGCCGTTGCTGATCAAACCGCTGACGCCGCTGATGATCGCCAGCTTTGCCTTCAACTTTAATAACTTCGTGCTGATCCAGCTACTGACCAACGGCGGGCCGGACATGCTGGGCACCACCACGCCTGCCGGGCATACCGACCTGCTGGTGAGCTACACCTATCGCATCGCCTTTGAGGGCGGCGGCGGGCAGGACTTCGGGCTGGCGGCGGCGATTGCCACGCTGATCTTCCTGCTGGTCGGCGCGCTGGCTGTCGTCAACCTGAAAGCCTCACGTATGAAATTCGACTAGGGAGTAACAACAATGCCGATGGTAAAACCGAGGTCGCAAAAAGTCAGACTGCTGGTGACGCACCTGTTACTGCTGAGTTTTCTGGCGCTGATCCTGTTCCCGCTGCTGATGGTGTTCACCATCTCGCTGCGGCCGGGTAACTTTGCCACGGGGAGCCTGATCCCGGATCAGGTGTCGTGGGATCACTGGAAGCTGGCGCTGGGGATCAGCGTAACCAACAGCGACGGCAGCCTGACGCCGCCGCCGTTCCCGGTGCTGCTGTGGCTGTGGAACTCGATCAAGATCGCCGGGATCACCGCCGTGGGCATCGTGGCACTGTCCACCACCTGCGCCTATGCTTTTGCCCGCATGAAGTTTCGTGGCAAAAGTTCGCTGCTGAAAGGGATGCTGATCTTCCAGATGTTCCCGGCGGTGCTGTCGCTGGTGGCGCTCTACGCCCTGTTTGACCGCCTGGGTATTTACATCCCGTTCCTCGGGCTGAACACCCACGGCGGGGTGATCTTCGCCTATATGGGCGGTATCGCCCTGCACGTATGGACGATCAAAGGCTATTTCGAAACCATCGACAGCTCGCTGGAAGAAGCCGCCGCGCTGGACGGTGCGTCGCCGTGGCAGGCGTTCCGTCTGGTGCTGCTGCCGCTGTCAGTGCCGATTCTGGCGGTGGTGTTTATCCTCTCCTTTATCGCCGCCATCACCGAGGTGCCGGTGGCCTCTCTGCTGTTGCGCGATGTGAACAGCTATACGCTGGCGGTGGGAATGCAGCAGTATCTGAACCCGCAGAACTACCTGTGGGGTGACTTCGCCGCCGCCGCGATCCTCTCTGCTATTCCGATTACGGCGGTGTTCCTCATCGCCCAGCGCTGGCTGGTGGGTGGCCTGACGGCCGGCGGGGTGAAGGGTTAATTTATAGCGATATTTTTGCGCGTTATCCCGGTAACGGGTGTAGTACTTTTCCCTGTGTCCTGGGCGGCTGAATAAGCCGCCCTTTTTTATGTCAAAATCTGACGCTACGAATGCTCTCTATACAGACCAAAATGGCTGCCGGATGTAGCGCTGCGGAATTCCCAGACATGCTGTTGCCAGCTGAATGTACGACGTATGGGCTGAGGCGTTCAGCCACTGAGGTCCCCCCCGGAACACGGCCAGGGCGTTGTCGCGAGAGGCGCGGTATACCTGGTTTTCGGAGGAAGGGCTGCTTGCTGCAACGGCATAAACACGTCCCTGTGGCCTGGCGGCCGGCCTTCCCTGGCCGGCAGCCTGCTGCAATCAGCCCTTCCTCCTTCACCTGCTGACATGGGCGTAGCGGTTTTAAAAAATCACAGCGGGCACGATTGTTTAACAGGATGGGGCCAGTTTGAGGTAAGCCGGACGTCACGCACCAGGGAGGGTGCGTGTCGAGGCCCGCAGGGATGTGTCTTTTGCCGGTCCGGCGTGCTCAGACTGGCCCCAGCCCATTCACTATTCATCCAGCAATAAAATCTTTCTGGAGATCCTTGAGGGGATGCCCCTCTTTCGCCCGAACTGGACGGCTTACCACAGGCTGTTGATTCTGATGATTTTTACCCAACAAAAAAGGGTTTCCCCCCACCGGCAGAAACCCTTTTTTCACTGCTTTGACCTCAGCTCACCGACACCCTGCGCCGCCGTTTATCAAGATCCTTGATCAGCTTATTAACCCGATCGTCAGCGAACATTTCCTCCAGCGTGTGCGAGAGCTTACGCCGCCAGTTGGGATACTCATCGCTGGTGCCCGGCACGTTCACCGGGGTGGCCATATCCAGCCAGTCCTCCGGCTGAAGGCCCAGCAGCGCGCAGGCGCTGTCGGCCACATAGCGCTGCAACCCGCGGTTAATCACCGGCGTCATCGCCATCAGTTCAGCATGGCGGCCGGTTTTCTGTGGAATACAGCCGTAGTGATGCAGCCCGTCCAGCAGCCCCTGACGCGCCCGTGCCCGGTCGAGATACAGTTCCTGCAGGACGCTGTCATCACGATACAGGCCAAGCGTTTTCCCCAGCGCCAGATCGTCCGCCTGCCAGTAGCCGCGCAGCGTGGGCAGATCGTGCGTGGTGATGGTCGCCATCGCCTGCACCGGATAGGACTGCGGCGCACGGAAGTTATTCTCCTCATCGCGCTCAAAATAGAGCACCTTGTAAGAGTAAACTCCGCCTTCGCGCAGCTTGCTGACGATCTCCACCGGCACCGTCCCCAGATCTTCACCGATCACCATGCAGCGATGGCGCTGGCTCTCCAGCGCGAGGATCGCCAGCAGATCGTCCACCGGATAGTGTACGTAGGCCCCCTTATCCGCCGTCTCTCCCGCCGGGATCCACCACAGGCGCAGCAGCGCCATCACATGATCGATACGCAGCGCCCCGCAGCTGGTCATATTGGCCCGCAGCAGATCAATAAACGGCTGATAGCCGCGCTTCACCATCACATGCGGATCCATCGGCCGCAGATCCCAGTTCTGGCCCAGCGGGCCGAGAATATCCGGCGGCGCACCCACCGAAGCTTTCAGGCAGTACAGGTCGCCATCGCTCCAGGTTTCCGCCCCGCCGCCGACCACGCCGACCGCCAGATCGCGGTACAGCCCCATCGGCATCGCCTGCTGCTGGCTGGTGTGATAACACCTGGCGAACTGGGTTTCCGCCAGCCACTGCAGCCAGAGATAAAACGCCACCTCCTGCGCGTGCTGCTCGCAGAACGCCCGTACCGCCGGGCCGCGGGCGTCGTGATACTGTTCGGGCCACTGGTTCCAGCCCACTCCTTTACCGTTCTCCTGCGCTAGGTGGGCGTACAGCGCGTCGAACGCGGCCTGCAGCCAGAGGCTCTCCCCGCCCTCGCGGGTAAAGCTGGCCAGCGCTCTGACCTGCGCATCCTGCGGCTTACGCCCGAGAAAATGCGCATAGGCCAGCCGCAGCCCTTCCAGCTTGAGCGGCACCACGCTGGCATAATCCACCTCGTCACTGGCACGGGCGGCTTTTAATCGCTGCTGGGTATCAGGCTGCTGCCACCAGCGCTGCGCCGCGTCGCTCTGCCGG
The DNA here is from genome assembly GCF_055556675.1 of Erwinia sp. PME.40.26/001. Classification (NCBI taxonomy): domain Bacteria; kingdom Pseudomonadati; phylum Pseudomonadota; class Gammaproteobacteria; order Enterobacterales; family Erwiniaceae; genus Erwinia; species Erwinia sp. PME.40.26/001. The sequence goes on along the minus strand of NZ_JBVHNP010000002.1, from coordinate 184,286 downwards.
AAATCATCCACCGCGCCGACGTCGATATACACGACGTTCAGCCAGCGGCGCGATGACGGGCTGTAAGGGCTGGCCGCCGCCGGATTGGCAGGATAGAGCGCGTGGATTGGGTTCAACCCGACGAAGGCCCCGCCGCGTTCAGCAATGTTCTTCAACAGCAGATTCAGGTCGCCAAAATCGCCGATGCCCCAGTTGCTGTCCGACCGCAGCGTATACAGCTGTACGCAGGTTCCCCACAGCTTTTTCCCGGCCAACAGGGCATCCGGTTCATAGCAGCGTTTTGGGGCGACAATCACCCGGCACTGCCACTCATCCTCCCCCTGCGCCAGGGTCAGCTGGTGGTAGCCGGGCGGAATTTTCCCCGCCAGCGCCAGCGTCATTTTACCGCTGATGCGCCCGCGCTGCGTGGCACCGCTCTCCAGCTGCAGCGTCCACAGGTATTCCCCGTCCCCTTCCACCGGCAGCGCCAGGCGCTGCCCGGCAACAAAGACTTTGACCCCCGGCACCGGGGTGGCGGGCCTGCGCCCCGCCACCGTCCAGCCCATCGCCGTTAACAGCTCACGCTTCGTTTCCGCCGCTATCGCCTGCTGCTGGCCGTGCGCATTGATAAAACCGGCGGCGATCCCCGCCTCCCTGGCCGCCTGCTCCAGTGTGTTGTTCTCCATGCGGACCCCTTAGCGTTTCGCCTGCCAGATACGCTGCTGATAGTCGCGAATGGCGCGATCAGAGCTGAACATGCCGACGCGGGCGGTGTTGAGGATAGTTTTGCGCGTCCACGCGTCGCGATCGCGGAACAGGAGATCGACCTTGCGCTGTGCGGCGCAGTAATCCGCAAAGTCCGCCAGCACCAGGTACGGGTCGCCGCCGCCGAGCAGGCTGTCGAGCATCAGGCTGAAGGCCGTTTTATCCCCGTTGCTGAAGAAGCCGTTTTCCAGCTCTTTCAGAATGCTGTCCAGATGCTTATCTTTTTTGCGCAGGGCCCGCGGATCGTAGCCTTTCGCCAGCAGCGCTTTGACCTGATCGACGGTGTTCCCGAAGATGAAGATATTGTCTTCGCCTACCTGCTCGGCGATTTCGACGTTGGCCCCGTCGAGCGTGCCGACGGTCATCGCGCCGTTGAGCGCCAGCTTCATGTTGCCGGTGCCGGAGGCTTCTTTACCGGCCGTGGAGATCTGCTCGGAGACGTCCGCCGCGGGGATCATCAGCTCGGCCACCGACACGCGGTAATCCGGGATAAACACCACTTTCAGGCGGTCACGTACCAGCGGGTCGTTATTGACCTTTTCCGCCACCTGGTTGATGGCATAAATGATGTTTTTCGCCAGGTAGTAGCCCGGTGCCGCTTTAGCACCGAACAGGAACACGCGCGGAACCAGATCCATTTCCGGGTTATCGCGCAGCTGGCGGTAGAGCGACAGAATATGCAACAGGTTGAGATGCTGACGTTTGTACTCGTGCAGACGTTTGATCTGCACGTCGAAGATCGCCTCCGGGTTCAGCGTCAGCCCGGTGACCTGCTTCACGTACGCCGCCAGCCGGATTTTGTTGTCACGCTTAATCTGCTGATAGCGCTGGCAGAACGCCGTATCATCCAGCGATGCTTCCAGCCCCTGCAGCGCATCGAGATCCGTCACCCATTCGGTTTTCAGCGTGTCATCGATCAGCGCTGAGAGCGCCGGATTGCACTGCTTTAACCAGCGGCGCGGGGTGATACCGTTAGTTACGTTGTGGAATTTAGTCGGCCACAGCTGGTGATATTCCGGGAACAGATCCTTCACCACCAGCCCGGAGTGCAGCGCCGCGACGCCGTTCACCGCAAAGCCGCTGACCACGCACAGGTTGGCCATGCGCACCTGGCGGTTCTGATGCACCGAGAGCTTTTCCCACACCGCTTTGTCGCCCGGCCACTGTTTTTCGACGACCTTACGGAAACGGGCGTTAATGGTTTTGATTAGCGAAAAGTGACGCGGCAGCAGGCTGCGTACCAGCCTTTCATCCCAGCACTCCAGTGCTTCCGGCATCAGCGTGTGGTTGGTGTAGGCAAAGGTTTTCTGCACGATACGCCAGGCCGCGTCCCATTCCAACTGATGCTCGTCAAGCAGGATGCGCAGCAGCTCCGGGATGGCGATGGTCGGATGGGTGTCGTTCAGCTGGATCACCTCATAGTCGGGCAGATCCTGGATTTTGCGGCCGAGGAAGTGATGGCGGCGCAGAATGTCCGCCACCGAGCACGCGCACTGGAAATACTGCTGCATCAGGCGCAGGCGCTTGCCAGCGTCGTGGTTGTCGTTCGGGTAGAGCACTTTGGTCAGCTTCGCGGCGTCGATGCCCTTCTGCTCTGCCCTGAGGAACGCGCCGTCGTTAAACAGCGCCAGGTCGAACGGATGCACGTCGGTGGCCTGCCACAGGCGCAGCGGCTGGGTGACGCCATTCTGGTAGCCGACGACCGGCAGGTCCCAGGCTTCGCCGCGCAGCGTGAACGCCGGCTGCCACTGCTCTTCGCCCTGTGCATCCTTCACCAGCTTACCGCCAAAGGCGACGTCCACCGACAGCGCACTGTTGTGGCTGAACCACGGATAGCTTTCGCGCTGCCAGTTATCCGGGGCCTCCTGCTGCTGCCCGGCCTCAAAGGACTGGCGGAACAGGCCGTACTGGTAATTTAAGCCGTAACCGGTGGCGGGCTGTCCGACGGTGGCCATCGAATCGAGGAAACAGGCCGCCAGGCGGCCCAGACCGCCGTTGCCCAGCGCCGGGTCGGTCTCCTGCTCCAGCACGTCGGCCAGCGCTACGCCCTGCTCCTGCAGCGCCTGGCTGACCGTGTCATACCAGCCGAGGTTAATCAGATTGTTGGCGGTCAGGCGGCCAATCAGAAACTCCATCGAAATATAGTTCACATGACGCTGCGGTTGCGGCGTCGCTGCGGGTGCGGGTGCGGGCTGTGCGTTCAGCTGCTCTGACAGCGCCGCGCTGGTTGCCTGCCACCACTGGTGCGGCGTCATATCCTGTGCCTGCTGTAAGCCGAACCCCTGCCACTGGCGTTTTAGCGCGGCGATAAACTGCGTTTTATCTAAAGTCACCTGCATCACATGCCTCTTTATTCGGGAATCTGTAGGAAAAGTGGAGTGTTATTAAGCGCTATGCTGCAACCTTCAGCGCGGGGCGGCATCCTCCCGCCAGCGATTAGGCAGGGAGGAGAAACGGGGCGTAGCCGGAGGAGACGGGCGGTCAGGGGGAGGGGGTCAAAAATTTGTCTTTAGAAATGTGATGCAGAGCAAGTTAACGGCATGTAAATACGTAACATTGTTGCATTCGATGTTTCAAAGGAGGACTTTAGAAAAAGTGATTAATTACGCGCTGCGAAATAAAGATTACGTCCCCCTGACTACCGTCAAAAGAATCGAAAAAAATGCTGATCCCATCAAAACTGAGCCGCCCGGTGCGGCAGCAAAATACCGTGGTTCGCGACCGACTGCTGACGAAGCTTTCGGCGGCCCCCCACTATCGTCTGACCCTGGTTGCCAGCCCGGCGGGCTACGGTAAGACGACGCTGGTGGCCCACTGGGCGGCGGGTAAGAGCGATCTGGGCTGGTATTCTCTTGATGAAAGCGACAACCTGCCGGAGCGTTTTGCCAGCTATCTGATCGCTGCTATCCAGCAGGCCTGCGGCGGCCACTGCGGCAAAAGCGAGGCCCTCAGCCAGAAGCATCAGTACGCCAGCCTGCCCGCGCTGTTTGCACAGCTGTTTGTCGAGCTTTCCGACTGGCACCGCCCGCTGCTGCTGGTGATTGATGATTATCATCTGATTTCGAACGAAGCGATCCACGAAGGGATGCGCTTCTTCCTGCGGCACCAGCCGGAGAACCTGTCGCTGGTGGTGCTGTCCCGCACCCTGCCGCCGCTCGGCATTGCCAACCTGCGCGTGCGCGAGCAGCTGCTGGAGCTGAACGCCGCGCATCTGGCGTTTACCCACCCGGAGACACAGCAGTTTTTCGACAACCGCCTGAAGGATCCGATTGACCAGGCCGACAGCAGCCGCCTGTGTGACGACGTGGCCGGCTGGGCCACCGCCCTGCAGCTGATCGCCCTGTCCGCCCGCCAGTCCAGTACGCCGTCGCGCCAGTCCACCCAGCAGTCTGCGCGTAAGCTGGCGGGGCTGAACGCCAGCCATCTGTCCGACTATCTGGTGGATGAAGTTCTGGATCGCGTGGATACCCCGACGCGGGATTTTCTGCTGCGCTGCTCGCTGCTGCGCTCGATGAATGATGCGCTGATTGTGCGCCTGACCGGCGACGGCAACGGCCAGCAGCGGCTGGAGGAACTGGAGCGCCAGGGCCTGTTTATCCACCGCATGGATGACACCGGGGAGTGGTTTAACTTCCATCCGCTGTTTGCCAGCTTCCTGCGTCAGCGCTGTCAGTGGGAGCTGGCGGCGGAGCTGCCCGCCATCCACCGCGCCGCCGCCGAAGGCTGGCTGGCGCAGGGGTTCCCGGCGGAGGCGATCCACCATGCCCTGGGGGCGGATGATATTGATATGCTGCGCGATATTATGCTGCAGCACGCCTGGTCGCTGTTCAATCAGAGCGAGCTGGCCCTGCTGGAAGAGTGCCTGGCCGCCCTGCCTTACGACCGCCTGATACAGAGCCCCAGGCTGGTGCTGCTGCAGGCGTGGCTGGCCCAGAGCCAGCACCGCTACGCCGAGGTGGACACGCTGCTGGCGCAGGCAGAAAGTGAGATGCAGAAGCGGGATATCGTGATGGATCAGGATCTGAACGCCGAGTTTAACGCGCTGCGCGCGCAGGTCGCCATTAACGACGGTCGCCAGGACGAGGCCGAACAGCTGGCCGCCGAGGCGCTGCGTTTTCTGCCCTACGAGAGTTTTTACAGCCGCATTGTGGCCACCTCCGTCACCGGCGAGATCCAGCACTGCAAGGGTGACCTGGCCCGCGCCCTGCCGCTGATGCAGCAGACGGAGCAGATTGCCCGCCGCCACGAAGCCTATCACTACGCGCTGTGGGCGCTGCTGCAGCAGAGCGAGATCCTGATTGCCCAGGGCTTTTTGCAGGCCGCGTTTGAGATGCAGGAGCGCGCATTTGAGCTGGTGCGTGAGCAGCATCTGGAACAGCTGCCGATGCACGAGTTTTTGCTGCGCCTGCGCTCCCAGCTGCTGTGGTCGTGGTCACGGCTGGACGATGCCGAAGACGCCGCACGCCAGGGGCTGGAGATCCTCACCAACTTCCAGCCGCAGCAGCAGCTGCAGTGCCTGGCGATGCTGGCCAAGTGTTCGCTGGCGCGCGGCCAGCTGGACAATGCTCACCACCATTTACAGCGCTGCGAGGCGCTGCTGAAAACCGGGCAGTATCATATCGACTGGCTGACCAACACCGATAAGCCGCGCGTCACCTACTGGCAGATGACCGGCGATAAAGCGGCGGCGCGCCAGTGGTTACAGCAGGCGCGTAAGCCGGATATGGCCGACAACCACTTCCAGCAGGGCCAGTGGCGCAATATTGCCCGCGTGCAGATCCTGCTGGAGAAATTTGATGAAGCCGAAGTGGTGCTGGATGAGCTGAATCAGAACGCGCGCCAGCTGCGCCTGACCAGCGACCTGAACCGCAACCTGCTGCTGAGTAATCTGCTTTACTGGCACACCGGCCGCAAAGCGGAAGCGCAGCGGGCGCTGATTGAAGCGCTGGGGCTGGCTAACCGCACCGGGTTTATCAGTCACTTTGTCATTGAAGGGGAGATGATGGCGCAGCAGCTGCGTCAGCTGATCCAGCTTAACCTGCTGCCCGACCTGGAGCAGCGCCGGGCGCAGCAGATTTTGCGCGAGATTAACCAGCATCACCGCCATAAGTTTGCGCATTTCGACGAAGGTTTTGTCAATAAACTGCTGACCCATCCGCAGGTGCCGGAGCTGATCCGCACCAGCCCGCTGACTCAGCGTGAGTGGCAGGTGCTGGGGCTGATTTACTCCGGCTACAGCAACGACCAGATCGCCGGGGAGCTGGACGTGGCCTCCACCACCATTAAAACCCATATCCGTAATCTGTATCAGAAGCTGGGCGTGGCGCACCGTCAGGAAGCGGTGCAGCAGGCACAGCATCTGTTGCAGGTGATGGGGTACGGGGCGTAAGGGCCCCGGAAATGCTTTTACTGGCTGCCTGTTCAGCGACCGGTCTGGTACTGGCTACCTGTTCAGCAACCGGTCTGGTACTGGCTGCCTGTTCAACGACCGGTCTGGTACTGGCTGCCTGTTCAGCGACCGGTCTGGGGCCAGTTTGAGCACGCCGGATCGGCAAAAGACGCATCCCTGCGGGCCTCGGCACGCGACGTCCTGTCGCGTGACGTCCGGCTTACCTCAAACTGGCCCCCTCCCCGCAAGATAGCGCTCGCTGTAAATTTTAAAACCCCCGACTGCATTGCGATCTTTCGTAGGGGGCGATCATCTTTTCCGATCGCCCCGTAACTCCGGATTGGCGTCCTACTCAACATCACGGGCAGACCGGAAAAAAGGGTCTACCCCTTCGCATCCTGAGTTGTTTTCGGTTCGGGTTTTGACCTGGATTTTGACGTTGAGGCGGCATTCAGCAGCGCTGAGGAAGCACAGTGAACCAGGACGAACCGCCAGGACGGCGGTGAGAACCGGTTACTCGTGTCACGTTAGCGTAACGCATCACGTATTTTGCTGACAGATTTTACTTCCTCAACCAGCGCCTCCATCGTCCACAAACAGTCCGCACCCTGCGGCCCGGCATCCAGCAGCGCCAGCCGGGTCTGCTCATAGACAGATTGGTTCTCGACGGCATCACCGACCTTATTCAGCGGTGGAAGGCAGCTAGTCCCCGTGCCCTGCTGAAAAGGATAGGCGTGCTGGTGTTGATCCAGAATAGCCAGTACAGCCAGCGTTTCTTTCGCATTCGGTAACAGTGCGTTGTAAAGCGCTTTCCCCAGTTGAATCGCGTGTTGCCTGTCCATTACCGGAGCGAGTTCGGGTGCCAGCGCGATCCATTCACCTTTACCCACAGAGATATTGTTTAGTGTTTCACGCCAGTCTGCATCGGGAGTTTTCCGGGCGAACGCATGCTTGCCGTTGGTATGCAGGTCACGCTGTATTTCGGTGGGGGTGATTGCGGCCCAGGTGAAGGCCGGGAGGGCGAATAAACACAACCACCATTTCATCGCACCACCTTTAGCGTATTGTCGCCGGAGTTAATGATCAAAAGGCGAACAGATGGGTTGATGATGATACATCCAGCAGAGGCAAAACCCTGAGTACCTGCTCGTTTATCACCATGAATTCGAAATAAATTTCTTCCGAATGTCTCACCTGAAATCTGCATCAACTCTATTGTCCATGGTCCCTTAGAACGGGTATAACCACCAATTCGGTATGTACCTCGCGGCAATGGCCCCATTCCTTTTACGTGCTGCCGCTCAGGATTATTTTTGTTTGTCAGACTCCCTGAATACCCGGTTCCTTTATAATTACCGTTTTGATAAAGTCGCCCAGTACTTTGCTCATACATCCATGTCATGGTATTCCCCTATGCCGTTTTACGTTCATTCCAACTGTCAGAGTAGATAATATTACCGTCCTTATGGGTCCATGTGATTTTCTCAAAACACAGTTCTATGGCTTCCATATGGCCTTTTTTCTCATGCTCAGCCTCTTTAATGTCATACATGACAGGAGTGACAGAAATCACCTTCACTTTTTCAAGAAAAAAGTTGGCATATTCAACTTCATGCCCGGAGTAATTAATGTGATAAAATTTAAATTCTGCGCTGGAAAGAATCTTACCCGTAGTGACTGCCTGATATAGATAGACGCTTGAAGAGTCTATTTCCTTCATAAACCCGAATGGTTGATGGATGCGGGTTCCGATAATCTTACCCGTCATATTATCAGTAGGGATTTCAACAGAATTAACCAGACTGGTCACTTCAATACTACCTTCACGTCCTCTGACATCAACTGAACCTTTGATGTCCGATCCACCATCATCTTTTAGCCATAGATAAACTGGAATTGCCATCTAATCCACCCTGCGAAATGGGCCAGCCTTACCGACCGTTTTGATAAGTTGACGCAGGCATTCTTTAGCCTGCGGAGTATCATTCTTGTAAAGTGCCTGAATAGCCTTTACGACATATTCGTTTTGCTCTGCCATCGTTTCGTTATAAAGCGGCATCGAACAGACATTACCGATACTGACAGGGGGTATCTGCTCATCAAGAACATTCATCACACCAGCCACATTTGCAGGTATGGCCTGTGCCAGCGCCGTAGCGAGATCTTCAGCGAATCCTGCATCGGTGTAGCGGGCAATCAGCGGAACAATCTGTAGCCATTCAGCCTCCCCAGAGGAAAGACCTTTTACGATTGCTTCCCACTGACTGGTTGATGTTGCCCTGGCATTTTCTTTCGCTAAATCATGGAGGTATTTTTTCGCACCACTCTCATGAATATTCTCAAGCACAATTTTCGGCGTCACCACATTTATTTCGGCCATAGAACTGTATGACAGCATGATCATAGCTAATAAATATATCCTTTTCATCTGACCACCAGAATATCGTCACCGGAATTGAAAATATTTGCTCTAACATTAGCGCCATTGATAATTATACACCCTTCAGAACTACTACCGAGAGTTTTAGGGTTATCACCATGTATTCTGAAAGCATTACGACCAAATGTATTTGTTCCCGCAATAGGTACCAGTTCTATCGTCCAGTTACCTTTACTTCTGGTATGACGAGTAATCCGCCAGTAGCCACGCGGGATCGGCCCGACAAAACCGACATTCTCTTTAGAAGGGTTATTTTTTCCTTCAGGGCTACCACTATACCCATTTGCGTAATGTGCTCAATTGTGAGTCATTTCACCGGTTCTCTGATTGTACTCCCACGTCATAACACCTCCTTTTGTTATTACAATTAACGCTAAAAACGTCAAACTGAAAATAATATAAATCACATGCCGATGATATCATTTCACGGTAATCAAGGAATCATTATCGCCAGAAAAAACAATATTTAAAGATATTACGATATCAAACCAAGTACTTATCATTAAGCGCTTAGGTAATACATTTTACATTTAAACCCCATTAATTTTAATCCGTCCCATACGTAAATAAAACAGTTTAATTATTATTTTCAGGGAAGTTAAAAAAACCAACAAACAGAAAAGTTATTTAAAAAACCTGTCAGGAGATTACATCTCCTTCATTATTTTTCTGCGCCGCGTTGCATTTTTTAACTTTGACTCTCTTTTCAGAGTGATTAGTTTTTACTGCTGGTTATAATAACAGGATTATTAATCGCGGCATGAAGGTGCTAGGAACACCGTCATGCCGCTAACCGCAACAACTAGATGGAGTAGTTATCATGGCTGAGCAGAATTGTAATACAGACGTTGTTAAATCAGAAGTCACCGCGCCCACGCTGCGCCATTTAACCGTGACTTATGCGAGCACCTATCCAGATTACCAGCAGATCCCGGCGCTGAGCATCAAAGGGAAATGGCTGGAAGCCGCAGGCTTTGCCACCGGCACCAAAATCGATATCCGCGTCATGAACGGTTGCCTGGTGATCACCGCCCGCGATCCCGGACCGCAGGAGTCCGCGTTGATGACGTCACTGAGGAAGGTCTGCACGCTGTCAGTACGTAAGCAGCGCCAGGTGGAGGAGTTTATCGGGGTGATTGCGGGGAAACGGGTGCGAGGGTAAGGGATTAAGGAGCGAGTCCCGCCTGAAAAGGCGGGATTTCCAGTTGCTGAGCAATGCCAGAAAGCCCCTGCTGCGCTGATCCAATAGCCAGCCAAGCCTGCCCCACCGCAGTGCTAATATTTTTTCTCTTTTTAGTTAAAAGTGAAATAATATTATCACTTTTGATATGACGTTTACTGAGACCTGCCCACTATTAAAATGATAATATTATAGCCATAGGCATTAAATAAAGATAAAATATTGACATTATGGCGAAAAAAACAGCACCCTTACTCCCTGACACAAACCGACTGCTTACTGATTTTGGTGAGAGACTGAAACTCGCCCGCCTGCGACGTAAACTCACAGCCAAACAGGTTGCGGAACGTGCAGGGATGACGCCAGTGACGCTACGTTCCCTGGAAGCGGGAGGCTCAGGTGTCACGATAGGGGCGTACCTCTCCGTGATGCAAGTTTTAGGGCTGGAAGATGATTTGAACAAATTAGCAGCTGAAGATGAGCTGGGGCGTCAGCTACAGGATTTTCGCCTGATAAAAAACGATAAGTTTTCCCCCGCAAAAGTCATTGCCTCACGCCAAACGTCTGTGGTTAAAAACTCACGTACCGGGGCTGCTGCCAGACATGAAAAAGCCGATACTCAGGCCGAAGCCAGCGTGAAAACAAGCCACCGCCCAAACACAAAAGCTCCGAAAGAAAGGGGGACTACGTCCGCTGAACTGGCTTCCCTGCTCAAACCACGGAAGAAACCGACAAAAGGTGGCTGACAATGGCAATGATCGCGGTATACGCAGACTGGGCAGGATTATCCGGACCAAAAAGGATGGGTTTCCTGCATAGCCGACAAAGTCGGACGCGCGAGCTGTTTGAATTTGAGTATGATCCCGCAGCACTGGCCGATTCCGCTCTAAGCCTTGTGCAACTTGACCCGGAAATTTTGCTATTCGAAGGTGCCCAATATCCGACTCTTCCACGGGATAAGTTTGGCATATTTGGCGACGCCAGCCCCGATCGCTGGGGGCGAATGCTGATGAAGCGTCGCCTGGAACGAGATATCCGCGCCGGTGTTCAGGTTGAAGGATCCCGGTTATATGAATCCGATTACCTGCTGGGCGTACATGACCTTTATCGCGTGGGTGCCCTGCGTTTCAGGCTTGAAGATGCAGGCGAATTTCTTGATAACCGGACTGATATCGCAGCACCACCTTTTACAGAAATTAAGGCCTTAGAAAGAGCAAGCCGCGCGCTGGAAGATGATCCTGACAATACCTCTCCACAGGGTCAGGAGTGGTTGCGTATGCTCATTGCGCCGGGGGGTTCTTTAGGTGGCGCCAGGCCAAAAGCCAGCATTGCAGACGAGTATGGCCATCTCTACATCGCAAAATTTCCCAGTACCCGGGATGATTACAATGTGGGCGGTTGGGAAATGGTCGCCAACGCGCTTGCCACAGGCTGTGGGCTTCACGTCGCCACCGCAGAAGCCCGTAAATTTGCCAGCGATCATCACTGTTTTATGGTGCGTCGTTTTGACCGGACAGATTCAGGCCAGCGCCTGCATTTTGCATCGGCCATGACAATGACCCGCCATCAGGATGGAGATGACGCCTCGAACGGGGTGAGTTATCTGGAACTCGCAGATGTTTTGATACGGCAGGGAGCACAGACCAGGCAGGATTTGAAAGAACTCTGGTCCCGAATCGTTTTCAATATTCTCGTTTCAAACACCGATGATCACCTGCGCAATCACGGGTTTATCCTGGTCCCCGGTAAAGGGTGGCGGCTTTCGGAGGCCTACGATATCAACCCTGTCCCCTGGTCTGACGGCCTGAAACTGAATATCACCGAGGCGGATAACGCGCTGGACCTTGAACTGGCGCGAGAGGTTGCGGGACACTTTCGCCTGAACCTGGCAGAGGCCAATGAAATCATCCAGGACTTTATTGAAATAGTCAGCCAGTGGAGAACCATTGCAAATAGTTTAGGGCTTTCGGGCCGGGAACAAGAATATATGGCTGACGCATTTAGGCTTGCGATGAATTAGCATCACACCAGCCAGACAATGGAAGATGCTCAGCGTTATTTACAGGATCAGCGCTGGATTCACTCATTACTCAAAATAGTCCATATCCAGTTTTGGCACGCGTAATATACGAGAAGTCACTCCAACTTCATTCTCAATCATCAGATTCACCAGCCGCTGCCCATCCACCAGCACCATACCTTCCACTGCCCTGGCAAAGTCCCGCGCCTGAGAAGTAAAGCCAGATGTGGTGATAAACACGCCGCGTCTGGCTTTTTGTCCGGCCAGTGCGCCATAAAAAGCCTGCAGCTCAGGGCGGCCCACGGTGTTCTGCCAGCGTTTCGCCTGCACATAAACCTTTTCCAGCCCCAGCTTATCCAGCGAGATAATGCCATCAATGCCGCCATCGCCTGAGCCCCCCACACGCTGAAGATCGTCGCGGTGCCCGCCGTAGCCAAGACGGTGCAGCACATCAAGAACAATCACCTCAAAGCGCGCAGGAGAGACCTGTTTAAGGTTTTCCAGCAACTCATCCGCCACCGCACTGCGTAACTCATTCAGCGCCTGCTCAAGCCGATCGTCCGGGCTGCTCAGCGCCAGTTCCTCCACGCTGAGAGGCTCAGGCTGCGGGTCGAGATCAACGGCATCCGGCTGCTGTCTCAATGTCACACGATTAAAATCAAAGGCCAGATGCGTGACATCCTCTCTGGTCATTGGCTGAGGATGCGCATGAACCCAGCCCAATCCTTCCGGCGTCAGGCACCATTTTCCCCGCGACAGGCTCTGCGATAATCCCGCACGCTTTAGCCGGTCGTGTGCCCAGCCTGCCCGGTTTTTATAGGTCAGCTGGCCGCTGGCAATGACTTCTGCACGCTGACTTTCATCCAGATTGAGCCTGTCCGCCGCAGCCTCTTGCGCTTCGCGGGCAGTCGCGCCTTCAGGCCTGGTAGCCAGAAAGCGCAACACGGGTTCAATAAATTTATCGTAAGTCGGTACAGGCATGGCGCTTCCTTATGCGTATTACAAAATGATGAACCTGCTGTTCAGGCTCCCTTCAACATATCAAAAACCACCCGGGCGAACCCCCTGGCCAGCTCAGGACTCGACAGATACTGCATCATCATTTCCTGCTGCGCTTCACTGCTGTCCATCACGGCATCATCAATGGCTTTAGGGAAATCACCCAGCATCGCCTGCTCACGCGTATTATTAGCAATCTGCGTCATTACTGACTGATTTTCCGAGAGTTTGTCACGAACGGAAAACGCATAATTGACCATATCTTTGTCGGTCAGATTATCCGTAATAAACAGCTCATTTAACCGTGCCAGAATATGCGACATGAACTCTTCTTTCTTGTCCTTAGGCCTGGCGGTACCCACATCATTACTGGGATGCAGCTTATATTCCGGTGAATCTTCCTGCAGCTTCAGATGCTGGGCATGGATTTTCGACAGACGATAATGGCTCATCTGGATATTGCTGACATCCACCTCATCCTCGTCCAGTCTCTGCTCATGTAATAGTGGGCGCAGATGACGGGCATAGAGGCTGAGTTTTTCCAGCTCTTTATCGTCATAATCGACGATCTGAGACATAAACTCATAAAAACGCACGAAACTGCCGAGATCCTTTTTAAAGATCTCCAGTCGATCTTGGTACAGCACATCGAATCTGCCGACATTCATCTCCACCCTGGAAAAGGGCCTGGAACCAAAGCTGGGATCGTTACAATGACCTTCGATTGCGCAATGGAGCAAGTGAACTGCTCCCAAACCGGGGTGTTCTTTGAACTCTTTGACGTTTTTGCGATTGTTGTTCAGTTAGCGTTTTGGGTTCAATTAATCCCGCGATAATTGGGCAGCCAGGCTGATTATTACCCTGGCAGTCACGGGCTAATTGCTCAAGCGTTTCCGCCATTGCCTGTAATTCAGCTATCCTGGATCTTAGCTCTGAAATATGGGTAAGCGCCATTGTTTTCACGTCAGAACTGGTTCGTTCGCCATCGAGCCATAAGTTCATTAATCCCGAAATTTGTTCAACAGAAAAACCAAGGTCACGTGAACGACGAATAAAATGAAGACTATCAATATCCGATGAACTGTAATGACGGTAACCAGCATCAGAACGAATTGCTTTTGGTATCAACCCAATTTGTTCGTAATAACGGATCATCTTCGCCGAGATACCTGAGAGTTTAGCTGCCTGACCGATATTCATTTTTTTTCCTCTCTATAAACCCGACAAGCCGAGAGCCTTAATCAGGTTTGGCTTTTGTGATGACAATGTACCGTAAACTATTTGCTCACCGATCGCGCCGATCGGTGCAACCCGGACGCCGGTACGCACTTTGGTTTCTGCCATGACGTCAGGATTGGTTATATTCACATCTGGCTGCCCTTTTGATTTATTCAGCTGCATGAATCTGATGACGGTCGTCATCTTGCATAACGGTTTGCTTTATGGGTGGCTGAAAACGTTTTAATCGCAGAGCATTGCCCAGAACAAAGACACTGGAAAGTGCCATTGCCGCAGCGGCAAACATCGGTGAAAGCAACATACCGTTCAGAGGATAAAGCAAACCGGCAGCCACGGGGATCAGTAAGGCATTATAAGCAAAGGCCCAGAACAGATTCTGTTTGATGTTACGAATTGTCGCCTGGCTAAGTGCAATAGCATCAGCAACACCACGTAGATCCCCCGACATTAACACGACATCAGCAGCCTCGATGGCCACATCTGTACCTGTACCAATGGCCAAACCCACATCAGATTCAGCAAGTGCTGGCGCATCGTTAATACCATCGCCAACAAATGCAACTCGAGCGCCATTAGCACGGAATTTTTTCAGGGCTGCAACTTTACCATCGGGTAACACTTCTGCTGCCACTTCATCAATACCGAGTTGTCTGGCAATTGCGGCAGCGGTAGCTTTATTATCACCCGTAATCATTGCAACTTTTAGGCCCAGAGCATGCAGCGCCCTAATCGCTTCAGGCGTCGTTTCTTTGATGGGATCCGCGACCGCGATTATTGCTGCCAGACGGCCATCAATGGCAGCATAGAGTGGACTCTTACCTTGTTCACCCAGACGCCGCGCCGTCGGTTGCAAGCTGTTTACATCAAGGCCAAGCTGAGTCATGTAGCGATCTGCACCAACAGCAACAGTCCGGCCTGCAACCTGAGCAGATACACCAAACCCAGGAACGGCTTCGAAGCTTTCAACAGAAGCCAGAGTGATATCTTGTTGCTTAGCGGCGGCCACAATGGCCTCAGCAATTGGATGCTCAGAACGTGTTTCAATTGCAGCAACTAAAGCTAATACTTCCTTGTATTCAAAACCTTCAGCCGGAACCAAATCGGTTAGCTCAGGACGTCCTTTGGTCAGTGTCCCTGTTTTGTCGAGTGCAACAACACTAACATCACGCAATGCTTGTAACGCTTCACCTTTGCGGAAGAGAACACCCAGTTCTGCTGCACGCCCAGTACCCACCATGATAGATGTTGGTGTAGCTAACCCCATAGCACATGGACAGGCAATAATAAGAACAGCAACTGCATTAATTAACGCAAAAGTTAGCGCGGGATCTGGACCCAGGAATAACCAAATAATGAACGTTAAGCCCGCCCCTGTCATTACTGCTGGCACGAACCACATGGTTACTTTATCGACTAAGGCCTGGATGGGTAATTTGGAACCTTGTGCTTGTTCAACTAAACGAATAATTTGTGCAAGAACGGTGTTTGCCCCAATCTTTGTCACACGGAAGCTGAAAGCGCCTGTTTTGTTGATGGTGCCTCCGACAACTTCAGCCCCAATACCTTTCGATACGGGTACAGGCTCACCAGTAATCATGCTTTCATCAACATAAGATGAACCGTCAACAACTTCACCATCAACAGGAATTTTTTCGCCAGGACGAACGAGAATGACATCATCTGTTGCTACTTGATCGAGTGGAATCTCAACTATTTTGCCATTGCGATCAACGCGAGCTGTTTTTGCCTGAAGTCCGACTAACCGTTTGATTGCCTGTGAAGTACGGCCTTTTGCACGCGCTTCTAAAGTACGTCCAAGCAGGATCAGGGTGACTATCACAACCGCCGCTTCAAAATAGACGTTTGCTGTTCCTTTCGGCAGTACCCCGGGGATAAAAGTGGCGACAACAGAATATCCATAGGCTGCAATTGTGCCAACAGAAACCAGTGAGTTCATATCAGGAGCACCACGTAACAGTGCCGGTATTCCCTTGCGGAAGAAGCGCATTCCTGGGCCAAACAGAACGATAGTTGCAAGCACAAATTGAATGTACCAGTTCACCTGTTGGCCCAATGTTCTCATTACCAGGTCGTGCATACCGGGGATAACGTGCGATCCCATTTCGAGTATGAAAACGGGTAACGTAAAAATAGCCGCAGTGTATAGCGCCCGGCGTAATGAACGCGCTTCACCTTCACGACGTTCATTGTCTTGATCTTCTGTATTTGCCGATTCGGCAGATAATCGACGAGATGTATAACCAGCCTTAACGACAGCCGCTTCAAGGTCGGCTACAGAAACAACGCCAGCAAAATGGATAATTCGGGCACGTTCTGTCGCTAAATTCACACCAGCTTCGATAACGCCGGGAGTCTGTGCCAGTGCTTTTTCAACACGTCCGACACAAGATGCACAGGTCATATCTTCAATGGCGAGTTCTGTTATTTCATGACGGACGCTATAACCCGCGCTCTCAATGGCACGAACAGCAGACAGTGCATCGCCTGAATCAGTCACTGTGATATCAGCACGTTCTGTCGCCAGGTTGACTGATGCTGTACTTATGCCAGGCACGGCTTTTAATGCCTTCTCAACACGACCGACACAAGATGCACAAGTCATACCTTCAACGGGTAAACTGAGCCGGGTGGCTGAGGATATTGTTGGGTTAGTATTCATTGAGATTCCCCTTAAATATGGTTGTTGGGTAGCAACATAAGGTTGACCCTAAGGGCAAGGTCAAGGATTTTTTTATTCATTTTGAATTTAATTTTTAACATAGGAATATTGCCTGCCCTCAGCCCCTGAACAATCACTATTTTTCGCTGTACAAATTTCCCAACCACCCCCCAATGCTTTGTAAATACTCACAATGGCGAGTTGCTGATTGGTATAGGCTATCGCCAGGGCACGGCGGCTAATAAAATCAGATTTTTGTGCCTCAAGTACATCTGAGTAAATCCCCTCACCGAGGGAAAACCGTAATTGAGCAAGACGTGCGGCATCAGAATGTGCGACTGATTCAAGTTGGTGTAACTCAAGGGTCTTATTTGCCGCATCATAAGCTTTGAAGGCATCATCCGTTTCTTGTAATGCACGCAGTACGGTCTGATCGTAAACGATTAATGCCGCTTTAGTTCGTGCTTCGCTGGCTGCAATTTGAGCACGCACTCGCGCTGTATCGAGAAAAGACCAGCGTATAATCGGGCCAATAAAGCCCGATAAAATACTGGTATCATTCATTGCATTAAGGCTTCCAGCAACAAGCCCAATAGAACCTTGTATCTGAACGTCAGGATACAGACTTGCTGTGTCAATCCCCACCCGAGCCGTTGCGGCCGCCAGAGAACGCTCAGCAGCAGCAATATCCGCTCGTCGCGAGAGAAGCGAGGCTGGATCACCCACGTCCAGGGTTCGCAGAACCAGGGTTTTGTGTGTTTGTGTTGTTGAAGGTACAGCCGCCGGTAATTTAAAATCCTGAGGGACTTCACCAAGCAAGATCGCCAATGCATTAACAGAAGCGGTTCGGCGGCGTTCCAGTTCAGGCACAGCCGCTTCGATATTGCGCAGCAAAGCTTCTGCTCGTAATTGGTCAAATTGACTGGCAGAACCTGCCTTTACGGAGCGTTCGGTCTGCCTGAAACTTTCGCGCTGACTTTGGCTAATATCAGTAACAACGGCAAGTTCGGCTTCAACACCTCGAAGTTCGAACCATGTAGCAGCGACAGAAGCAGCGACACCTGCTTGTACATGTCGTAATAATGCTTCACGTGAGCCAGCTTGTGCCTGGGCCATTTCCACTGAACGACGTACACGGCCAAAGAGATCTATTTCCCAGGATGAATCAACCGCAATTCGATAAGTATCGAACTGCGATGTCTGGCCGGATGAAGTTTCCGTCCGGCTTTGCCGACGATGCTCATAACCACTCTCTATACCACCCAGTGGTAAGAAATTTTGTCTTTTTTCACGCAGAATCGCGTTTGCTTCTTCAAGCCGGGCGACGGCGATACCGATGTCATGGTTTGCAGCAAGTGAGCGTTGGATCAAGATAACGAGTGCAGGATCATCAAATGTTTTCCACCACTCAATTTCAACAGCGCCGGAACCCATACCCGCAACCGATCCACCAAAATTTGCAGGGGATGGTAATAAAGGTGGCGAGTAATCAGGACCTACAGCTGTACATCCGGACAGTAAAATAAGAGCACTCAAAGAGAACAATACTTTTTGAGAAAGTGTATTCATGATATACGCCCCTCTTTGTGCAATTTAACTTTGGCCCGGTATTTTTCGTAGTGCACAGACAACCTGCGCATAACAACATAAAATACAGGGGTTAAGAATAAACCGAATAGCGTCACACCGAGCATCCCCGCAAAGACTGCAATTCCCATGGATTGACGCATTTCAGCCCCAGCGCCACTGGCCAAAACTAATGGAATAACACCGGCAATAAATGCAAGTGATGTCATCAGAATAGGTCGTAAACGTAATCGACACGCTTTGATAACCGCATCCAGAGTACTGACGCCTTCGCTTTCAAGACTTCGGGCGAATTCGACAATCAAAATTGCATTCTTGGCGGCTAAGCCAACCAGGACAATAAGACCTATTTGGACAAAGATATTATTGTCACCCCCCATCAACCAAACACCAGTAATGGCGCTTAACAAACACATTGGCACGATAAGGAGAACGGCTAAAGGAAGCAGCCAGCTGTTATATTGTGCAGCAAGGATAAGATACGCAAGCAATAGACACATCGGGAAAATAAACAGTGCAGAATTGCCAGCCCCTTTTTGTTGGTAAGTCAATTCAGTCCATTCGAAACTCATTCCTTCTGGTAATATTTCTTTTGCCAGTCGCTCCATGGTTTCAACTGCCTGACCTGAACTAACGTCCAACATGGCACCGCCTGATATATCAGCAGAAGGATAGCCGTTATAATGAATGACACGATCGGGGCCAGAGCCTGGTGTAACGGTTACAAATGATGACAGGGGTAACATTTCTCCTGCCAGATTACGGACTTGCAAACGTCCTATCGCTTCTACCTGCATGCGATGAGCGGCATCGGCTTGCGCCATGACTTTGTAAGTGCGGCCAAAACGATTGAAATCATTAACATAGATAGAGCCAAGATAAACTTGCAGTGTTTCGAATACCTCAGCTAAATTAACGCCCTGACTCTTAGCTTGAATTCGATCAATCGTGACATCAAATTGAGGAGCATTAATATCTAAGCTGGTCATAAGCCCTGTCACCATCCCGGATTCAGTGGCTTTAGTCATCAAAATTTGGGTATTTTTCACTAATGCATCAAGCCCGGCACCGCTGCGATCCTCAATTTGCATTTTAAAACCGCCAGTTGCACCTAAACCCGGTACCGGTGGTGGTGGAAATACACCCAGGAAGCCATCAGGAATGGTTGAAAATTTAGCTTGTAATCGCCCTGTAATAGCCATGGCCGAAAGCTCATCAGTCGTACGAGCTTCAAATGGATCAAGAATAATGAACATAACGGCAGCATTAGGAACATTAACAAATCCATTGATTGAAAGCCCAGGAAATGCAACGACACTTTCAACGCCCGGTTCTTCGAGCGCTATTTCAGACATTTTTTTAACAACATCATCGGTACGATCTAACGATGATCCATTAGGCAGCTGTGCGATTCCTACAAGATAATACTTATCCTGCATTGGCACAAAACCTGGTGGAACAGCCTTGAAGCCAAAATAAGTTAGCGCAAGTAATCCACCATAAACTAAAAGTGCCAGACCGCTGACGCTAACCACTTTTCGTACCGTGTTACTATAAGCACTGGGTGCTCGCTTAAACGGCTTGCCGATCATCTGTAAAAATAGATTAACGCGTCCAGGCAAAGTATGTGGGTCACTCACAACATGCGCTTTACGTGGACGTAATAACATGCCTGCAAGTGCAGGGCTGAGTGTGAGTGAATTAATGGCTGACAAGATAGTCGATATTGCAATGGTTAGCGCAAATTGCTGATAAAATTCACCCTGCAGACCACTCAGGAATGCAGTTGGGATGAAAATTGCCGAAAGTACAGAGGTAATGGCAATAATCGGCGACGTAACTTCATCCATTGCCAGCCTTGCGGCTTGTACAGGCGTTTCTCCATTTTCGATATGGCGCTCAACGTTTTCAACCACCACGATCGCATCATCGACGACGATCCCTATCGAAAGGACAAGGCCAAATAATGACAAGGTATTAAGTGAAAACCCCATTATGTACATGATGGCAAAGGTACCAATTAATGAGACAGGTACTGCCAGCAATGGAATAAGTGATGCTCTCCAGCTCCGTAAAAAGAGTACAACGACAATAACAACAAGAAAAATTGCCTCAAGTAAAGTTGTTGCCACTGATTGAAGAGAGGCGCGAACAAATACAGTCGGATCATAAGCAATACGTGAGCTTAATCCAGCAGGAAAATCACCTTCAAGCCGTTGCATCGTTGTTCTCACTGCTTGTGCAACATCAAGCGCATTAGCGCCAGGGCTCTGAATAATTTGAAGCGCAACAGCCGGTTCGCCATCAAGCAGACTACGTAGTGCATACGCATCAGCACCCATTTCGATGCGAGCCACATCCCGTAAACGGGTAACCTGTCCATTATCGCCAGTACGAATAATAATATTACCGAACTGCTCTTCGTCAGTTAATCGTCCAAGTGTGTTTACTGTTACCTGGAAAGCTGCATTTGAATTTGGCATTTGACCAACAGAACCTGCCGCAACCTGTACGTTTTGTTCACGAACTGCGGCAATGACATCACCCGCCGTCAGCATTCTGGCAGCAATAAGATCAGGATCAAGCCAAAGCCGCATACTGTATTCGCCAGCGCCCCAAACGAGGACATCGCTGATACCGGGTATACGTGATAATTCGTCGCGAACCTGGAGATAAGCATAATTGGAAATATAAAGTGGATCGTAACGTTTATCCGCAGACAATAAGTGAACCACCATCAGAATATCTGGTGAGGTTTTTTGAGTGATAACGCCTTGACGTTGTACTTCTTCAGGCAAACGAGGCAGTGCTCGCGAAACTCTGTTTTGCACTTGAATTTGTGCCATATCGGCATTCGTTCCTTGTGCAAATGTGACGGTAAGCGTCATACGACCATCGGTTGCCGACTGTGAGGACATATATAACATGCCCTCAACACCTGTAATGGCTTGTTCAAGTGGTGCAGCAACGGTTTCAGCAATCACCTTTGGATTAGCGCCAGGGTAAGATGCTGTCACTTGAACTGTCGGGGGCGTTACCGCTGGATATTCACTGAGGGGTAACTGGAAAAAAGCGACAATCCCCCCGAGAACCATCAGAATAGAAAGAACAATAGCGAAGATTGGCCGTTCAATGAAGAAACGAGGAAATTTCATGGCTTATCTCCTGCAGTTTGCTTCTCTGTAACTTCGACAGGTTTGCCATCAATTCCGACTGATTGTGGCTTAACTTGCATACCTGGACGAATAAACCCTTTGACGACGATACGTTCACCTGGCTGCAAGCCATGCTCTATGACACGTAAACCGTCCACGGTAGTGCCTAATTCTACCGGTCGATACTCTGTCTTATTTTCTTTATCAACCACTAATACATAGCGACCACCTTGATCGGCACCAATCGATAGATCGGATATCAAAACTTTAGGCTGTGATGGCCCCGTCTCTAATTTAATTTTGGCAAATAAGCCTGGCGTTAATTTTCCATCAGGGTTATCGATAACTGCACGGACACGCACGGTTCCCGTTTGACGTTCAGCACCATTGGAAAGAAAATCAACACGCCCCTGTCGCGAATAGCTTTTGTCAGTAAGTAATGCGATTTCTACTTTTGCGGCTGGAGAACTCTTGAGCTTAGCATTGGCTCGATTTGCAGCGAAAAACTGCAAATAAGTACGTTCGTCAATATCAAAATAAACATACAAAGGGTCAATTGAGACGATTGTCGTCAGTGGTGTAACACCGCTGGCAACATAATTCCCTTCAGTCACCAAAGTTTGACCCACGCGCCCACTAATTGGCGCGGTGACATGGGTAAAACTTAACTCAAGCCGTGCTGATTCAAGCATTGCTTTGGCTGCATCCACCTGTGCTTTTCTGGCATTCAGTGTGGCAATGGCAGTATCGAGATTAGCGCGTGAAACAATTTTTTGAGCAAACAATTTTTCAGTACGAGAATATTCAGCTTTAGCTAACATCAATGCGGCTTCTGTTTCTCGCAAACCTGCTTTTGCATTATTAAACGCCGCTTGTAACACCCGTGGATCAATAAGAAATAGTTCGCTGCCCTTTTCGACGAAATGTCCTTCAGGCATACTTACTTTCTGTATATAGCCGGCAACTCTTGGACGTAATTCGACATGATTAACCGCTGTGAGTGACCCCGTGAGTTCTGCAAAGGGGGTTATTGGCCTGACAATCACTTCGGCCACTGGAGCAGAAACAGGTGCTGTTGGAGCCGCCGGTGTGGAGTCGACTTCTTTGCAGCCAGCAATAGCTAGCGCAAGGCTTATTGCCGCTGTGAGCAGTGTTATTTTTCTGACTTTCATCATGTTACCTTCCGCAACTGGAGACGAATGGGTTTTGCTGAGCCTTGGCAGCTCCTGCTGTATTTATCCGACTTACCACGCCTGGAAGGTCAAGTATTTTTTGCGAAAAAATATAAATTTTCAGAAAATACACTAATCATCAGGTAAAGACACTATAAATAGTTAAAGTGAGGATAACTTAAAACCCAATGAAAATTATCAGGCCGTTTAGAAAATATTAAAAAATATAGAAAATTATTCGATCTAATATAATATTAACCGCACTTATTAAAAGTATAAGAGCGTTAATCACCACTGGTTTCGATGACGTCTTTCAGCGCCCGACTTTCCAGACTCCGATCGGCCAACATCTGCTTCAGACGATGAATCTCACCCTCAAGATCTTTGTTTTTTTGATATCGACGGATTTCGGTACGACGATGATCGGGTGCCCGATGAAACGGATCTTACGCATAGCGATCTTCTCAGGTGGCATAATCAGTATGCAGGAAGGTCTCTGAACGTGAATGGGCCGTTTTGATGGGATACTTACACCACATGATGTTATTCATTATGATATCCACTTCCGAAAAGAGTCCACTGGGCTGAACGGGTCTACTTACAGGCTTATTGAATGACACTGAATCTGTTCTGTTACCTGCTGCTGGCCCTGGCGGCCACCGGCAGCGCATTCCTGCCTCACCCTGTGGTGATGTGGTTCCTGCTGGCCAGCACACTGACGTTTCTGATCTACGGCGGAGATAAACAGGCTGCCCGCAAAAGCTGGCGGCGGGTACCGGAGTCCACCTTGCTGGTCTTTGGCTTGATGGGAGGATGGCCTGGCGCGATTGCCGGTCAGCAACGCTTTCGCCATAAAACGCAGAAACAACCGTTTAAAACGTACTTCATCATTAGTGTGGTGCTGAATGTGGTGGTGATGATCGCGATATATCCTTTCTATAAATACTAAACGAGCAGCTTCGCCTGACCCGATCCCCGTATGTGATCCGTTCATAATCAGGGATAAGCAGCTTGTGATCCTGACCCCGAATCTGATCCAGTCATTGCATCAGTAAACCGGCCATCCTGGGGAAATAAACGCGCGGCATCACGCCGGTACTGCTCAGCCAATACCCACTGCTGTTGTTGGCGCAGAATCACCCACAGGTTGGCGTAAACGTTTTTATCAATGCGGGTATTCAGTTTGGCTATGCAACGCATCGCCCAGCTCACTACGCCGCCACGGTGCCGCCGGCAACCAGCAGTGAGGCAATGGCGACAGCCTGCGGATGACGGCGGAAAAACCACAGGACAAACAGCCCCAGCACCAGGACACCGGCAGGCACAGGGTTGGTGTCTTTTCCACAATGCGGGCGGGCCAGGCGGTGGGGCCGGATCTCGGTGTTAGTCGTAGGTGACATTCACGATCGCGGTGCCTGAGTACACACCAGGTCCGAGACGGTCGATGCCCCGCGTTTTGACGCGTAGTGGTACAGGACGACTTTCGTTTCCGGATAAGTTGAAGACACCAGGACGACCGTATCCCCGACCCCAGTCAAGGATGGCTACAGTGGCGTTGTCACCACCGAGAGGAATTTCTTCCGCGCTGTTCGTTTCTATCCGTAAATCCACAGACTGAGAACAGCTCACCTGCACGCCCGGGACCGTTTGTTCATAGATATCTTGTCCTGCGGTTGTGTCGAATGTAACAATGATCTGTTCAGGACTGACCTTGCAACTGGGCACTTGTACCAGACCCTTGGCGCAGTTAGATATGTTCGTGTTAACAAGCATAGCTTGTCCACCATTGTCCGCGGCTAATACGACGCAGGGGTCATCACCATATAGTGTGGGCAGGTTGTCCCTGCCCACACGGTCTTTGTTTGTTACGGACGACCACCACGACCCGACAGTAGCATATTCGTGGTCAAGCCCCCCACCGGTGTGTTGCCAACTCTGTCCGTCTTTGGTCATGTATCCCGCCAGGCCGGAGGGAAGCCAGGATTCGGAGATCGTGAAGAACCGAAGCTTGCACCCAGATCTCGCGTAACACGGATTGCGGGTCTTGTCCTGGTTCGATGCGCCAACGATCGATGCAGAAAAATTACCGCCAGGTGCTTCAGGGACAGTGCTCACTGAAATCGTAACATTGGCATGTGCATTTCCGAGGAAGAGGACAACAAATACATACAGGACAGAGACTGTTGTATGGATATTCATGGGTATATTTCTCTGAAGTTTTATTATCTGGCAGCTACCACTAAATATCATCCCATTGATGACCCAGCATTCGCTCTGCAAATAATGTCCACCGTGCCTCGTATGTCCGCACTCGTAACGCAGTCTCTGCCAATGACAGCCCCTGCCTTCTCGTGAAGGCGCACGCATTGTGCACGATGTTTTCCAGCGCTATGGGCGCTATGAGGGTTCCTGTGGGGGTAAACCATACCCCCAGCCAGTCAAAATCCTGTGCAATTCTGCACGGTTGGGTTTTGTCCGGGTGGGTTTCAAACCCGCTCAGGTCAAAAAATTCAAGTCGTCGTTTAACGCTGCGGCGCAGTTGCCAGCGGTGCGGGTAAACAGCAAAAATTCATTCCTATCTCGCGCATATCACATGCCCTCCTTTGCATTAAAAAAACTATCGATATGATGCAACAAGCCTCCACCAATCAGCGGGCTCAACGCGTAATCCCGGCAGATACCGTTTGCAGGGTATAAAACTCCCCACCGTCTTCTACGCTATAATGCACGAATTGTCGAATCACATCGAATAGTATCGGAGCGGCCAAAGGTCATTTCAGCTGATTGATTGCCTGCTGCTTACGGATATGCCGGTAATAACCGAGAATATCCTTTCAGTAGACCAAAGCGTATTCTCCGGCGGCCAGAGCTGCCCGTGCTGCCGCCGATACGCCTGCATCGGTGCCAGATAAAGTTCAAACGGTTGGCCGTGAGCACGGGTGTTCATATACAGGTACTTGCCGATCACCGTGTCAAAATCCAGTACCACCGTTTCATCGTCCGGCGGGGACACCATAATGGGTGACCCGATCCCCGTATGTGATCCGTTCATAATCAGGGATAAGCGGCTTGTGATCCTGACCCCGAATCTGATCCAGTCATTGCATCAGTAAACCGGCCATCCTGGGGAAATAAACGCGCGGCGTCACGCCGGTACTGCTCAGCCAACATCCACTGCTGTTGTTGGCGCAGAATCACCCACAGGTTGGCGTAAACGTTTTTATCAATGCGGTGATTCAGATAACGCTGCGCCCATTGGGCATAAGTTTCCAGCCGTTGCCCGTCACCCGTTCGGTTAAAGGCAAGCAAGCCTGCCAACTGGCGATCAAACTGCAGGCGATCGTCATGCATCCAACTTGCCCAGCCCGGCAAGGCGTCCACCTGCCGCATATCCTGCAACCCGCCGCGCTCCGCCTGGGTCAATACCTGCCCGCTGTAAAATCCGGTCACCATCACGAACAGCGCCACCAGCGACAGGGCCAGCATCGGCAGTCGCCATCGTTTTAACCCACAGCCGGTGGCAAGGCGCGGACTGACCAGCCGATCGAGCATTGCCAGCAACAACAGAAACACCAGCCAGTGCAGTGCCGACAGGTAAAACGGGTATTCAGTTTGGCTGTGCAGCGCAATCGGCAGCAGTGCCACGCATAGAGCCAGTGCCTCACCCGCCGATGATTTACCGCAGGCAACAGCACGCCTGTCGCGCCAGTGGGCGTGGGTCAGCAGTTTGATGCCCGCCCCCACCAGGAGCAGCATACCCAGCAGCGCGACCACGCCCCCTTCCACCCACCACAGCAGCAATTCATTATGCGGATGACGGGCGATTTCAGTCACCACCGTGGGTGGCGTCTGGTTTATACGAAAATGCTGAAAACTGTACTCAAAACCGCCGTAACCCCAGCCAAAAAGCGGCTTTTCGGCGATCATCGCCAGCGTATCGCGCAGCATGGCGTAGCGCGCATGGTTGGAACTGGTATGGCTGGCGTAGCGCAACGCACCGCCGAGCTCACTCCCCCACCACAGTACCAGCGCCGCCGCCACGGTGCCGCCGGCAACCAGCAGCGAGGCAATGGCCACAGCCTGCGGATGACGGCGGCAAAAAAACAGGATAAATAACCCCAGCACCAGAGCACCCGCCAGCCAGCCGGTGCGGGATTGCCCCCACACCAACACCATCGGCAGCAGCACCAGCACCGCGGCCAGGGCGCGGCGACGCCAGCGTTCTGCACGCGGATCCAGCCGCTGGAACCCAGGCAGCACATACGCCGCCAACGCCAGCGCCAGCCCGGTGGCGATAAAGCTCGCCAGCACGTTAGGTTGCTGGAAAATGCCGAAGGCGCGCGAGCTGCCGGATGGGATCCAGGATTGTGCCATTGCTGGCGCAAACAGCTGTAACAGCGCGATTGACGCCTGAACCACCGCCGCCGATAAAATCAAATACAGCACCGCATGGCGCTGACGCGCGGTCATACGCACCTGCAGCCAGGTGAAATAGAACGCCGCTCCGGCAAATAAACCAGCCAGCCGCCAAACGGCGGCGCTTTGCCATTCGGGCCGGGTAAATATAGCCGGCAGCACCAGCACTGCACATGCGACAAATATGGCGCGACAGGTCGGCGTTATCACCGTTCGGCACAGCGGTGTTGCCCGCCAGCAAGCCCCCATTAATAGAGCCGCACCGCCGTAGACCAGCAAATTAAACGGCAGCGACAATCCAGTCCCACCGGGGTTGGGGATATATATCGCCAGCGGAATAAACAGCAAAAATACAAATAAGAAAAAATTACGACCGAATATCATAAGAAAAACCTGACAGTATTATCAAAAAATATCCCGCAAGGGCAACCGGGTATTTCTGTTACATTGCTAGAAGAACTGGCTCGGGTGGGATCCATCCCACACGACCCGCGCAGCCTGGACACAAGGTCGCGTACGAGTGGAACTTACACCGGTGCGAGCGTTTAGGTACGGCGTGTTGTTATTCGGGTGACACAACCAGTATTTTCGACGAGCTGTATCGACCGGGCACACCCCCCCGGTTAGTCAGTCGCGATTCAACGCGGAGGGTGGTGGGCGATATCATCTCGGCAGTGAGCTGAGACGAAACCCCTGCACTAAGGTCGACGGTTGTTCCGCCCACGACCTGGAGCTTGGGTCGCCCCCCACAGCTCACAGTCGCAGTCTTAGACACGGTGTGAACGGAGTTTGGGCCGACCTCACCATGGTTGAGTTCGGCGAGTGGCCCCACAGAACACGGGACCACCGGGTCGGTTGCTTTCACGCAGAACGTGGACCCTGAGTTCGCCACAGTCATAGCGTCGAGTACACCCCATGGGGTTCTGACGTTCAGTCCGTCCTCGATCCCAAACACGGAGCACTCCCCGCCAGGTTGAGCCCCGGAGTGGGTGCTCCAGTACCAGGCAGCAGGAGTTTGACAGGTGTCAACGAGTTCCCATGTGTCCGCGTCGGACGGGCCACCGCGGAACGCGCAAGTCTCGGGGTAGGTTGGCCCGTGGCTGGCGTGCCACCATTTACACACTAAGAACCCGGTGGTTATGCTCCCACCGTGGCAATGTATCCCGAACCACCCAGTTCTGGTGTTCCGCGGCGGGGGGGGGAGAAAAGCTGGCCCCCTTTCAAGCATGCTGGCAGTCCCTTTTAGGCCGTGTTCGAAACAGGGAATACCACCCCATTCAGTACACCCCCAAACTTCCATTGAGGTGACCGTCGGCCACAGGATGGCGGATGCGGGAGGGATGTGGAGCACGCCTACGATCAGGATGGAGAGGAGATAAGATGTAGCCCGGCAGACATGAGACATATGGATATTCCACAGAAAAAGTATTAGAAAATCAGGCAGAAGCACTCACGCTGTAGTGAGTACCGGATATGATTAATAAATCCGCATGTCATAGACA
This sequence comes from Erwinia sp. PME.40.26/001, assembly GCF_055556675.1. Classification (NCBI taxonomy): domain Bacteria; kingdom Pseudomonadati; phylum Pseudomonadota; class Gammaproteobacteria; order Enterobacterales; family Erwiniaceae; genus Erwinia; species Erwinia sp. PME.40.26/001. Next base: position 155,763 of record NZ_JBVHNP010000002.1, on the reverse strand, counting down.
ATCGAAATTATTCCCCAGCATCCTTCGTGCCCATATTGCCCACTGTGCCTCGTACGTTCGCACCCGCAACTCAGTCTCTGTCGATGACAGCCCCTGTCGGCGAGCCTGCCCGTAAAGCCGCGCGCGTCGTACACGATGGTTTTCCAGCGCTCTGGGCGCTATGGCGGTCCCCGTGGGGGTAAACCATATCCCCAGCCAGTCAAAACCCTGTGCAATCCTGCCCAGTTGAGTCTTGCCCGGGTGAGTTTCACACCTGACCAGCTCAAAAAATTCATGCAGCCGCTTAACGCTGCGCCGCAGTTGCCAGCGGGTGCGGGATGGCGACAATCCAATCCCGCCGGGGTTGGAGATATATATCGCCAGCGGAATAAACAGCAAAAATACAAATAAGAAAAAAATACGACCGAATATCATAAGAAAAACTTGGCAGTATTATCAAAAAATATCCCGCAAGGGCAGCCAGGTATTTCTGGTACATCGCAGAAGAACTGGCGCGGGAGGGATCCATCCCACACGACCCGCGCAGCCTGGACACAAGGTCGTGTACGAGTGGAACTTACACCGGTGCGAGCGTTTAGGTACGCCGTGTTGTTAATCGGGTGACACAACCACTATTTTCGACATGCTGTATCGACCGGGCATCCCCCCCCGGTTAGACAGTCGCGATTCAACGCGGAGGGTGGTGGGCGATATCATCTCGGCAGTGAGCTGAGACGAAACCCCTTCACTAAGGACGACGGTAGGTCCGCCTATGACCGTGAGCGAGGGTCGCCCCCCACAGTTCACAGTCGCAGTCTTAGACACGGTGTGAACGGTGCTTGGGCCGACCTCACCATGGTTGAGTTCGGCGATTGACCCCACAGAACACGGGATCGTGGGGTCGCTTGCTTTCACGCAGAACGTGGACCCTGAGTTCGCCACAGTCATTGGGTCGAGTAAAGACCATGGTGTACTGAGGCTCAGTCCCGCCATGACCCCAAACACGGAGCACTCCCCGCCAGGTTGAGCCCCGTTGTGGGGGCCCCATTGCCAGGTAGCAGGAATCTGACAGGTGTCAGCGAGTTCCCATGTGTACTCGTCGGACGGGCCCCCGCGGTACTCGCAAGTCTCGGGGGTGGATGGCCCGTGAGTGCGGGGAGTCCATTCACACGATTTAAACCCGTCTTTTTTGGACCCTTGGCCGCAGTGTATCCCGTACCATGAAGGTTTATTATTCCGCCCCGGGGGTTTACGGACAGCTGGCCCCCTTTCTACCATGCTGGAAGTCCCACGAAGGAAGTGGTGGGTACAGGGATCGCCGAAACCCCACGCTTCCTCGCACTCGTACACTTCGCTTGAGGTGACCGTCGGCCACAGGATGGCGGATGCGGGAGGGATGTGGAGCACGCCTACGATCAGGATGGAGAGGAGATAAGATGTAGTCCGGCAGACATGAGACATATGGATATTCCACAGAAAAAGTATTAGAAAATCAGGCAGAAGCACTCACGCCGTAGTGAGTACCGGATATGATTAATAAATCCGCATGTCATAGACAATCGAAATTATTCCCCAGCATCCTTCGTGCCCATATTGCCCACCGTGCCTCGTACGTTCGCACCCGCAACTCAGTCTCTGTCGATGACAGCCCCTGTCGGCGAGCCTGCCCGTAAAGCCGCGCGCGTCGTACACGATGGTTTTCCAGCGCTCTGGGCGCTATGGCGGTCCCCGTGGGGGTAAACCATATCCCCAGCCAGTCAAAACCCTGTGCATTCCTGCCCAGCTGGGTCTTGCCCGGGTGAGTTTCACACCTGACCAGCTCAAAAAATTCATGCAGCCGCTTAACGCTGCGCCGCAGTTGCCAGCGGGTGCGGGTAAACAGCAAAAAGTCATCCCTGTCTCGCGCATACCACAGGCCCTCCTGGGCGTTAAAAAAGTTATCTACGTGGTGCAACAAGCTGCCGCCAGGCAGCGGGCTCAGCGCGCAACCCCGGCAGATGCGGCTTGTCATGCCGCCGTGTGGTTATTCATATTCCAGACTAAAGGTCGCCACCGCGCTGAACGGCCCGCGTTCAATGGTTTTACGCTTCAACGCGTCCGGTTCACCCTGCACATAGGCCTGTGCCGTCACGGTGTTGGCCCCGCTCACCAATGCCTGCGCCTTGCCTTGCTGGTTAATGGGCAACGGTTCGCCCTGCGAAGTTTCCATACCGATAGCAATGCCGCTGGCCTGGCTGGCACCGTTTAGCGCCAGTAAACCCGGCAGCGCGGTGCTTTCATTACCGCTGAACGTCACCCTGACCGTTTTGCCCAGGCTGAGATCACACTGCACCAAATGCAGCTTGAACACCTGGCCGGCGGTGCGGGTGTTCAGATACAGGTACTTGTCGATTACCGTGTTAAAATCCAGCACCACCGTTTCATCGCCCGGCGGGATCACGCAGGGTTCAGCCACCAGCGCGCCGTGCAGGCGCATATTGTCCGCCGCCAGGCTCAAATGGCTGCACAGCAGCAGTGCGGCCGTTGCGCACCAGCCTGTTTTATTCACCATGGTTCTTCTCCGGCTCATTGGTACACTGCCAGCAGGGTAGCCGTGGCCTCAAACGCGCCTTCCTTCAGCGCTGAGCCCGGTCGTTTGACCGGCACCGCCTCAAGCGTTGGCACAGCGTTCAACTTGATGGGGATCGGTTGATTCAACGTAAACCGCTTGCCGTTTTGCATCAGGCGAACGGCCAGATCGTCCACGTTGCTCTCAATCGCTGCCTCGTCGTAATCCGCCGGAGTGCCGACCACTGCCAGCGTCATGCTCCATGCCCCGGCACCGGGTCCACAGGTGATCCGGTAGTTCACCGGTTGCAGGTAGTTAACGCCATCCACTTTGGTGACCCCGACCCGGTTGCCGAAATCGACATCCACCTCGCCACCGTCATTAATGGTGCACGGCGGCGGTTCGATCAGGGTGCCGAAAAAACGCGTGTTGTCCGCCGCCGCTGCCGGGCCGCCGAGGGCCATTAACAAAAAAATGCTGCCATATCGCGCCATTGCCTCCGCCCCTTTCACTGGTATTCCACATTCATGGTCGCCCCGGCAGAAAACGCCCCACCGCTCAGCGTCGCCCCGGCCTGCTTGACCGGCACCGCCTCAAACGTCGGCAGATTGGGGTAGGTAAAATTCACCCAGCGGTTTATCGGCTGCCGATTGCCGTTGCGCAGCAGCGCCACCCCCAAATCATCCTTGTTGGTTTTCAGCACGTCAGAATTAAAGCCGGCTCCGGTACCCTGAATTTGCAGTTTCATTGCATTGTCCGGCGCGTTTGTGCACACCACCGAGTACACCACCGGCTGTTTCTTGTAGCTGCCGTCGATGCGGGTGGTCATGACGTCGTTACCAAAATTCACTTCGATCAGGTCATTGTTGTTAATCACGCACGGCGGCGGTTCGATCAGGGTGCCGGAAAAACGCATGTTGTCCGCCACCGCTGCCGGGCCGCCGAGGGCCATTAACAGAAAAATGCTGCCGTATCGCGCCATTGCCTCAGCCCCTTTCACCGGTATTCCACCATCATCGTCGCCCCTGCGGAGAAGGCCCCGCCACTCAGCGTCGCCCCGGCCTGTTTGACCGGCACTGCCTCCAGCGTTGGCATATAGGGGTAGGAAAAATTCACCCAGGTGTTGATCGGCTGCCGATTACCGTTGCGCAACAGCGCCACCCCCAGATCGTTGTTGTTGGTTCGCAGTACATCGCTGTCAAAGCTGGCGCCGGTTCCCTGAATTTTTATTTTCATTGCATTGGTCGGCGCGTCTTTACACTCCACCGAGTACACCACCCGCTGTTTCTTGTAGCTGCCGTCGATGCGGGTGGTCATCACGTCGTTACCGAACTTCACTTCGATCAGATTATTGTCGTTAATCACGCACGGCGGCGGCGCCACGATGGTCACCGTCACTTTGACCATCATACTGGCGGCCTGAGCCAGCGAACCGAACAACATGAATGCGGCTAAACTGCTGCCGGATAAACACTGTCTAAACCTTGCCTTCATGCACATTCCCTTAGTCATAGCTGAGCTGGAAATCCACCACCGCTGCATAAGCACCGGCCAGCAACGGCGCACGGGTGCGTTCCAGCGTGATGCGGTAGTTCAGCGCGTTTTGCCCCACTGCAAGGGCCAACGGCGCGCCCCGGCTACCGAGGCGGATATCCCCGCCGCGCTCATCACTTATACGCAACGCCAGTCCGGAAGCACCGCGTACCTTCACCAGTTCCGGGTTATCAGCATCCGCCGGTGCGATAAAGCGGACCGACACCGCCGGCTGCTGGGCGCTCCACAGCAGGTTACCGCTGCGCGTATCCCGGTTGGCGGAAGGGCCGCGCAGGCAGTCGCGCAGGTGCAGTTGCACGTTCACCGGCACGCCACGATCTCCAACCTTCGCCAACTGTGCCGTCGCGGTACTGCCCAGCCACACTGCCTGGTACGCGCTCGCCATCTCCAGACGACAGGCGCTTTCGGTCAGTTCGCCGCGCACATGCAGCACGCCATGGGCACCTTCCACCTGCCAGTTGTCTGCCGCGATTGCTGACGGCAGCAGCCATAACATCGCGCAAACGCACAATGACACCATCAACGCCGCTGCGGTAATCACCTGGGCATACAACCATTCATAGCAGTGGTAACCGCCGCCGTTCCATCGCCGGGATGTTGTTCGCATCACTTATCCGCCTTTTGTTTCAATAAAGCTTATTTGCTGCCCGCCACCGCCTGGCAGCTCGCGCCGTTACAGCTAAAAGTCAGCTGCGGGCGGCCGCCGTAGTCGTTGACGTAGGTCAGCACCGGCGCGTTGCCCAGTGCAGACGCAGCAACCTTCAGCGGCGCACTGCCCTTGGGTGCCACCATCAGTGGTTCGAAGCCCGGTGCGCTGGCAGCGCCTTTTTTGCTGCTGGCATCAACCAGAGTGACGTAGTACGGCGTCGGGTTGTTCACCTGGTAGCTGTTGCCCTGCTTGGTCAGGGTCAGTTTTTCCTGCCACGGCGCGCTGGCTTCCGGGTTGGCTACCGCAATCGCCTTCGGCCGGTAGAACAGCTTGATGCGGGTTTGCAACGCCAGTTGCAGTGTATTCGGCTTGTCGCTCTTCGGCGGGATCTCGCGCAGGTTGAAGTAGAACAGCGTTTCGCGATCCTGCGGCAGCTTATTGGCGGCCGGCAGCCCCTGCACCTTCACCTGGCTCTTGGCACCCGGTTCCAGGCGCTGCACCGGCGGCAATACCGTCAGCGGGCTGGTGATCTTTTTGCCGGTGGCGTCTTCGATCCAGCCCTGCGCCAGGTAAGGCAGCTGCTTGTTCTCGTTGCTGATGCTCATGCTCACCGACTTGTCGCCGCCGCTGAAGATCACTCGGGTGCGGTCCAGCGCGATGGCGGCCGTTGCCTGTTGGGCGCACAGCAGGCCCGCCAGGCCGCTGGCAATTAATGTCACTAGATTATTGATTTTCATTGCTCTCTACTCTTTAACAGTGTTTAACGCCTTGTCGTTGGCCACCGGGCCGCAAGGCAGTAACAGATTGGTTAACTGGCCCGGCGACAGCGTCTGCGGCAGGGTGAAGCCGCACTGCTCCGCGCCGCCCCAGCTCACATTCATCGCTTCTCCGGCGTTGATGCCACTCAGGTACACTTCGCCGTTGTCATTGATAATCCCCACCTCCTGCCGCCTGCCGTTGCGCACCGTGGCACCAAACGGTGGGACAGAGCCGTCCGCCAGCCGCACGATCGCCATCGCCTTCTCGCCGGCGATCACCTCAAAACGTCGGTAGCCGATGGCACCTTCGGTCAGGGTGGCCTGCGCCACGCTCTGGCTGACGTCGGCGTTTTCCGGCAACGCATTCAGATCGATTCTGAACTGGTTGCGGTAATAACTGCCGATGTCCACCACTACCGCTTTGCCGAACGCATTTGTCAGCGTCGGCGAGCTGTAACCGCGGATCGGGATCCCCGGCACGCCGTCGGTATCCAGCAGCATACGGGTGCCCCCACTGATGCTGTTGCGGTGCAACGCCGCCCCTTTCAGGGTGGCGGTCGCGCCACCCTGCATCGACAGCCCCAGCGAGCTGTACTGCCCGGCCTGATAGCTGGCGCTGGCGTTCACCTGGCTGAGATCGCCGCTGTGGCTGTAGTAGCCGCTGGCGGTCGCGCCGCTGCGCGCAGTACCGGCACTCACCTGATAGGTATCGCGCTCATTGAGCCGGTCGTAATACCCCACCTGATTGGTGTTATCGTTGCGGTTGTAGCTGCCGCTGTAGCTCAGCGAACCGTTACTGCCCCACGGCAGCGACAGCGACAGGTACATGCCGTCGTCGTTGGTGCCGTTATATTTGTTGCGATAGCCGGTCAGCGACAGGCTGATATTCCGGAAACGCCCCAGATCGAAAGAGCGCGACAGCGTCAGGTTGTAACGGTCATTCGCCGGCCGGTCCCAGTAGGTCTGGTGGTTGTAGTTGAGATAGGCACTCAACCCCAGGTCACGGAACTGCTGGTTAAAGGTGATGGTGTACATCTCCTTGCTGCTGTTGCTTCGCGTACCGTCGCGGCGGGCATCCAGGTATTCGCCCATCGACATATAGTTGCGCTCCGAGAAGCAGTAGCCGGCAAAGGTCACCTGGCTGTCATAGTCGTCAAAGCGCTTGGAATAGCTCAGGCGGTATGAACCGCCGCTCAGGGTGCCCTGTTGCGGCAGGTTGGCGCGCGACTGGGTGACGTCGAACGACAATGCGCCAAACATCATCAGGTCACGCCCCACCCCCAGCGCCAGCGCGTTGTAATCGCCGCCCGCCACGCCGCCGCCGTACAGCGACCAGCCGTTGCTCACGCCCCAGGAAAACTCGCCGGTACCGAACAGCGGTCCGTTACTGTGGTGCTCCCAGTCTTCCGGCCGGCCGGCCGCCACTTTGTAACGCACGGAGCCGGGCCGGGTCAGGTACGGGATGCTGGCGGTGTCCATCTTGAATTCCTGTACGCTGCCGTCCTGCTCTTCCACCCGCACATCCAGCTGACCGCTGACCGCATCGTTGATGTCCTGAATGCGGAACGGCCCCGCCGCCACCTGGGTTTCATACAGCACGCGCCCCTGCTGGCGGATGATGACTTTCGCATTGCTGCGCGCTATCCCCGTCACCTCCGGCGCATAGCCGCGCAGGTTAGGCGGTAACATGTTGTTGTCGGTCACCAGGCTGACGCCGGCAAAGCGGAAACTGTCGAAGATGTCGGAATTTAAATAGTCCTCGCCCATCGTCAGCCTGGCGCCCAGCTTCGGCAGTGCGCGGTAGGCATAGTAACGGCTCCAGTCCCAGCTGGTGCGGGTCGACTCACCGGAACCGCCCTGGCGATCCAGCCGCGATTGCCAGTCGGCCCGCAGCCGCCAGCCCCCCAGATTGCCGCCCACCGTGCCGTTGCCGCTGAGGTTATAACTCTGCGTACCCTGCTTTTGCTGACGCTGGCTTTGCGCATTCAGGTTGTAATCTAACAGCAGGCCGGGAATACCCTCGTCCCAGCGCGACGGCGGGTCCCAGTTTTCAGCGGTATATTCCAGATACGCCTGAGGAATATTCAGGTACAGCGCCGCCGCGCCTAAATCGCCGCGTACTTCCATCCCCTCCAGGCTATGGGGATCAAGACACTGGTTTTGGTGCCACCAGGTCAATTTCGGTAATGCAGATTCTTTTAAACCCAGTTGTTCAACCAACTGCGGCGTAATACAGGCTTCACTGCCTTTGGCATCGTCATCCGGCGGGTAAAACACCACCGGCTGATCGGTTAATGTCTGTTTATTAATGTGCACGGCAAACAGATAATCGCCGGGCATAATAAAGTTGCCGCGAGAAAACTGCTCCAGGTCAATATTGGCGCGATCCGTCACATCCAGTACGTCGGTGTTGAATTCAATATCAGCAGCTACGGCGCAGGCAGCATTCTCCGCCAGAATAAAGGCAATCAACAGCCCCAGGATTCGCGGTCGTATTTTCCCTATACAGCCAAATGACGGAGTAGTTGACATCCGCAGACCCTTATCAATAATTATTTAATTCGCAGTTACCGCGTTCAGACAGCTTTAGTAATAATCCATTTTAAAGCGCACGGTGGAGTAATAACTCCCTGCCTTCATTACCTGATTATTGCCAATCAAGCGCAGGCTATAATTAAACTCCATGGTACCGGGTTGTAATTCATTTTTTGCCATAGGCATACCCGGTGCGGCGACATTCCCCCGCCTATCGGATATTTGCAGGGCAATACCTTTCGCGTTGCCATCAATACCAAATAGTCCGGCGTCTTCTCTGCCGTCAAATGTCACGGAAAAATATCGCCAGTCATCCAGCGCTGGGTTGAATTTCTCCAACGTGCAGTTCACCAGTTTAATATTGAATTCATGCAGCTCACCCTGGCCATCACGAATAATCTGGCTGACAGGTAATGTGGCCAGGGTAATGGTTTGATCAAGGCTTTCGGTATCAATGGCGCAGGCGGAGGCGATAATTCTGCCGTTCACCGTAACCTCACCTCTTCCCTGATTGGCGGAGTGTGCTAAAGAGGAACACAGCAACAGATTAACTAACACCGCACTGTGCAATATCCTTTTGCCATAATGTGGATGCATATCCGTTCCCCACATAACAAGTTAATAAGCAGCATGCGGGTTACCCCGCATGCAATTAACTGTGCGAATTAATCGCCGTGGGCTTACTGGTACGCCAGGGTAAAGTCAGCAACAGAGTTGAATTCGCCCGGGGTGATGGCAGCAGAAGCGCCGTCGCCCTGCAGGTGGGCGCTGAAGCGCAGGGTAGTAAAGCCGTCTTCAATTTTCACCGCTTTGCTGGCTTTGGTCAGCGGTAACAGTTTACCGTCGACGTCGTTGATAGCGATGCTGGCACCACGTGCAGAACCCCTCATTGCCAATAAACCAGGAGCGGTTTCGGACTCGGCGCCGCTGAAGGTGGTGGTCACATCTTTAGCAGTTTCTACATCACAACCTACCAGCTTGATCAGGATGTCCTGCGGTGTAGACTTGCCACCGTTTTTCAGCTGAACAGAAGCGATATCGCCCAGTTTCACGGTCTGATCCAGGCTTTCTGGTTCAATAGAGCATGGTGCATCAATGATTGAACCTTTAAAAGTTACGGTACCACTACCCTGGTTAGCCGCGTTAGCCATAGAAATCGTACCCATAGTCATTACCGCAGCCAGCATGATTTTGTTCAGTTTCATTTGATACTTATCCTTAATAAAAATTTTTCATCCTAAGTTAGGTCATTGAATGCATAAACGAGAAAACTCGATGGCTGGCTGTATATTACTATCAGCACAGCGTTATGCATTTCGTGACGGAACAAAGCTTAGGCCCAAAAACAGCCCTTAGATACTTAATGTTGTTTAACTTAAACAGTCGATATTTTATTCTGAATATTAAAATAAATTAAAAATAAAAACCCAAAAACCACTCCGCAAAAGCCACAGCAAGTACTCATAACTACCTTAAAAAAAATTATTTTTTATTAAAAAAAAATAATTTTTTATTAATGAAATAATATCACCAAGAGATTGACTAATTAGATGCTTATCATCTAAATTCACCATCCTGCACCGCAACAAGACTACTGCTGATAAAAAAAATACAACGGTAACAAATCATTATGAAATACATAATAAATCTAACTTTAGTTTTTGATGTTAACACCAGAACCTTAACGTTAAAGAATGACAAACATCTATCCATTGAGCTATCGAAACCGGCAACCAGATTACTATGCGAGTTAATTAACAATAACAACACCACTCTTATTCGAGAGGATATTATCAGAACGGTATGGATAGATTATGGATTCACTCCATCATCGGCCAGTCTAAGCAATCACATAAGCGAGTTAAGAAAAGCATTTGAAAGCCTGGGTATCAATAAAAAAATAATTATCACTGTACCAAGAACTGGCTTCAAAATGGAGGCAGATATTCTCCCGATCATAAAAAATGAAGAGGGTATCTCAAAGCAAGTAGGGGATGTCATAAAGTCTGGAGTACCGACTCCACCCGTCTTGACGTACACACATGTAAGAGTCAGGTTAAAAAATTTAATTTTTGAAGCAATAAAATACAAAAAAAATATCATTATTTTTGCTTCTGTTTTATTAACAATACTATCAGGGATTACTTTATTTACTTTTAAAAAAAATGAAAACACTCATCTTATAACCACTATAGGTGTGTGTAATATCTATGACTTAAGCAACACAAAGCCACCAACCGACTTAGTTGCTAATGCTAAAAGCATGATGAAAAGTGAAGGTATAGACTGCATACATAGTGCTGCTGATATTTACTATACAGATGCAAGACCTATGAATAATCTCTTTAAGGTAAGATTTATGGCTGTGTGTCGGTATGATGATACTAAAAAATATCAAAACTGTACGAATTACAGAATCGTTAAGTAGGCTAAAATGAAAACAATAACCACTTTAATGTTAATTATTTTTTCTCTATGCGGATTTTTTTACTATCACTATAAAATAAATCAAAATTTTAGATGTGATACGCAGTTGATCTCACATATAGAACAAGATGGTGTAAAAATACATTTAAATACAAACACCAACATTATCTTCACGTTCCATAATGGAGGGACATTATTTTTTACTGGTTCACTTAAAGTGGGTGATCAAGAGTATCTTGTTAGCAGAGCGACATTTATTATAACAAAACAGGCAGAGTTAAGCAGTTTGAATAAAACGACCATTACACGTGAGGAAATCGACAATAATGATACAGTGCCAGAGGGATTGTGGCAGCGGTACATCCTACCGAGGGCGATAGGTACTGCATTTTATACTAAAATGACAAGCGTCAATAGTAATGGCGTATTATTTCAGGGACTTTCCAATCCTTTTTTTGTCTGTGCTCGAGAAGAAAATTAATAACCATATATTTAATTAAATCGCTTACGCTGTTGTAAGCGATTTTTTTACAGCAAGGGGGTGACTCATTTATGGATACATTTCAGAACGCCTGTACTTCATGCGCCAGTATTTAGATCCTTTAGTGGACAACTCAAGATACAAACAGCCACCGTCGGCCATTTTATAGTTTTTTCTTTGGGTTTTGCGGTTTCGACCTGGCGGGCGTTGAGCTTCATTTGGGGGCACATTTTCTATCGGAGTGAAGATGCCCCCAGTGATGCCCGGATTGCAACAGATGTGCCCGGACGAATTTGGAGCAAAAAAAAAGCCTTTCGGCTTTTTTTCAGTAACTTACGGACTGTTACGGACGTTCTCGAACATACTTTTGGTGCCGAAGGCCGGAATCGAACCGGCACATCTTTCGATGGTTGATTTTGAATCAACTGCGTCTACCGATTTCGCCACTTCGGCACTGAAGGGTATGCGGAAAACGTTGTGGATTATACCGTTACCCTCTGCATACGCAACCCCCTTGCGCATGTGGTGTGTCTGAATGCTGAAAAAACACCCGCGTGGCCTCTCAGGTGCCCGTAAATAGTGTCGCTCCTGCGAGTCGTGCTGGCGGCATGCCGGGGTGCGCACCGGTGCGTAACCTGTTCCCCGTTCGGCAAATTTTCCGCCTGTGCAGATAATTCTCATTCCTTGCACCATAATGGCTATGTGACGCCGTGTGGGGGAACTCCCCCGCTATCTGGCAGTCGGAACGTACAGATCCGTCGCGTTGCCAGGCAGGCGGCGTGCGTCACGTCACACTGAATGGGTATATCAATGAAAGCAGCAATGAAATGGGTTCTGGCTTGTTCTGTTACTACCGCGCTGTTCAGCGCCACAGCAGGTGCGGCCAGCTGGCAGGATCAGCTTAACTCTGCCGCCAGCGCGCTGGGTCAGAACGGCAGCAGCACCACCAATACCTCCGGCGCTAACGCCGCGCCAGCCGGGAACTCGCTGGGTGCGCTTGCCGGCCTGCTGAACGGCGGCAGCCAGTCCCTCAGCGCCGGTACCATGACCAATGCGGCGGGCGTGCTGCAGTACTGCGTGCAGAACAATATTGTCGATAATAATGTCTCTTCAGTGAAGGAGCAGCTGCTCGGCAAGCTGGGGCTGGAAGATACGCAGAAACAGCAGGAAACCACCGATTATAAGCAGGGCCTGATGGGGCTGCTGAATACCGGCAACAATCAGCAGGTGAACCTGAAAGCGCTGGGTGATACCCCGATGGGCAAAAAGGTGAAAACCAAAGCCTGCGACCTGGTGCTGAAGCAGGGTAAACAGTTTATCTCATAACGTCTCTCTAAAGGCGGTCAGGCTGTCCCCTTGCCGCCTTCTTCCCCCTGGCCACCGCTGTGTGGCCTTTTTTTTATTGCCGCCCCCCGTTCTTCATTCTTTCTGCACAGTGTTTGCTTATGGTGAGGTTCTGCCGCTCCGGCTTGCCTACAGGAAAATACGATGAAACTCCGGCTACTCACCGCGTTAACCGCTATCCTGCTGACCGGCGTCTCTGCCAGCGCCCAAGCGGACAGCTGCCGTAAAAATATCTTCGATGGCTATGACTGCACCTATGATAACGGCACCACCTCCACCAGCCGCGCCAACATTTTTAACGGGCAGGATGTGACCTACAGCGACGGGCGCACCTCGTCCAGCCGGGCCAATATTTTTGGCGGTCAGGACACGCGCAACAGTGATGGTTCAACCTCGACCAGCCGTGAAAACATCTTTAAGGGCCAGGACACAACCTACAGCGACGGGCGTTCGTCAAGCAGCCGGGAGAACATATTCAAAGGCCAGGATACGCACTACAGTGACGGCACGACCTCAACCAGCCGTGCCAATATTTTTGAGGGTCAGGACACCCAACACTAAGCGTCGGGCAGCCTGTTCATGGATGCTGACCGGAACTCAACGGTAGACCAGCCCACCGTCAATCAGCGGTGCCTGCCCAGTCATATAGTCAGCGTCCGGTCCGGCAAGGAAGGAAACGAACGCCGCCACGTCATCCGGGGTCTCGGCGCGCCCCAGGGCAATCCCGGAAACGTACTTCTCATAGGTTGCGCCCGGCGCTGCGCCCGTCTCTTCCGCCATGCGTTTATCAATCTCCAGCCACATATCGGTACCCACCACGCCGGGGCAGTAAGCATTCACCGTGATGCCGAACGCCGCCAGCTCTTTTGCTGCCGCCTGGGTCAGCGCACGCACGCTGAATTTGGTGGCGGAATAGATCCCCAACAGCGCAAAGCCTTCGTGCCCGGCAATCGACGAGGCATTGATGATTTTGCCCTTCTGCTGACGCGCCTTAAATTTACTGGCCGCCGCCTGAATACCCCACAGCACACCCTGCACGTTGATCTGGAAAATCGTTTCCACTTCCTCACGAGTGACCGACAGCAGGTTATTGGTCTGGCTGATGCCGGCGTTGTTGACCATCACATCAAAACCACCAAGCTGCTTTTCTGCCTGCTCAACGGCAGCAAATACCTGCTCACGCTGGCTGACATCGGCGTTGATGAATGTGGCGCGGCGGCCAAGGGCGATAATCTCTTCCGCTACCCGCCGGATTTTATCGTCATTAACATCCACCAGCGCAATATCGGCCCCATCACGCGCCAGTCTTAATGCAATACCGCGTCCAATCCCCTGGCCCGCCCCGGTGACCAGCGCCACTTTTCCATGAATCGACATCATGTTACCTCGCTGAAATGAGAAATCCGCTTCCAGCATGCGTCCGTTTTTTGCAGGAAAACTGACTCTTTCGTGCCTTTCAATGTATTACTATTGATTGCAATGACATCAGGCATGATTGTCGCTGATCCGCGTGCACAGGCTGCCTGCTATGCTTACTAACCTATTCTCCTGCCTCACAACCAAAGGGATACTGGATGATGACCGAGCCGCTGCTGATCGCTCAGACCACTGAACACCAACTGCACCTGCTGCCCGCCATGGCCAACCGTCACGGGCTGATCACCGGGGCCACCGGCACCGGCAAGACCGTTACGCTGCAAAAGCTGGCGGAAAGCTTCTCCAATATCGGCGTACCGGTGTTTATGGCCGATGTGAAGGGCGATCTGACCGGGATCGCCAAAGCCGGGGCGGAGTCAGAGAAGTTACTCGCGCGGCTGGCGAAAATTGGCGTGACGGACTGGTCACCACAGGGCAATCCGGTGGCGCTGTGGGATATCTTCGGCGAACGCGGCCACCCGGTGCGCGCCACGGTGTCCGACCTCGGGCCGCTGCTGCTGGCGCGCCTGCTGAATCTGAACGACGTACAGAGCGGCGTGTTGCAGATCATCTTCCGTGTGGCCGACGACCAGGGCCTGCTGCTGCTCGACTTTAAGGATCTGCGCGCCGCCACGCAGTATATCGGTGAAAATGCCAAAGCGTTCCAGACCCAGTACGGCAACATCAACAGCGCCTCGGTGGGTGCCATCCAGCGCGGGCTGCTGTCGCTGGAGCAGCAGGGAGCGGAATACTTCTTCGGTGAGCCGATGCTGGATATCCAGGACTGGATGCGCACCGATGAAAACGGCAAAGGGGTGATCAATATTCTGGCATCGGAGAAGCTGTACCAGATGCCGAAGCTGTACGCCACCAGCCTGCTGTGGCTGCTGTCCGAACTGTACGAGCAGCTGCCGGAGGCGGGCGACCTGGAGAAGCCTAAGCTGGTGTTCTTCTTTGATGAGGCGCATCTGCTGTTTGACGATGCCCCGGCGGTGCTGCTGGATAAGATCGAGCAGGTGATCCGCCTGATCCGCTCCAAGGGTGTCGGCGTGTGGTTTGTATCGCAGAACCCCTCGGACGTACCGGATGCGGTGCTGGGCCAGCTGGGCAACCGCGTGCAGCACGCCCTGCGCGCCTTTACCCCGAAAGATCAGAAGGCCGTGAAAGTGGCGGCGCAGACCATGCGTGCCAATCCGGCGTTCGACACCGTGGCGGCCATTCAGGAGCTGGGCACTGGCGAAGCGCTGATCTCCTTCCTGGATGCTAAAGGCAGCCCGTCAGTGGTGCAGCGAGCGATGGTGATTGCACCCGGCTCACGCATGGGCCCGGTGACTGACGATGAGCGTAACGGCCTGATCAACCACTCTGCGCTTTCCGGTAAGTATGAAGAGGCCATTGACCGCGAATCCGCTTACGAACGGCTACAGAAGGGCATGCAGGAAGCCACCGACAACAGCAGCGCGCCACCGGCCAGAGGCGAGACAGTGGCGGTGGATAACGGCATTCTTGGCGGGCTGAAAGATATTCTGTTCGGCACCACCGGGCCACGCGGCGGTAAGCACGACGGCGTGGTACAGAGCGTGGCCAAAAGCGCCGCACGGCAGATCACCAATCAAATCATTCGCGGCATGTTAGGCAGCATTATGGGCGGAAGGAAAAGATAGGACGTTTATGGATAAGGAACGTGAGTTAATCCGGGCGAAGCGCCTGCCGTTACTGTTACTGGCGGCGGCGGCACTGCTGTTTGTCGCCACCATTCTCTGGCCGCTGTACTGGCCGCCCAACCCGTGGATCGCCGGACTGAAGGCGGTGGCGGAAGCCTCAATGGTCGGGGCGCTGGCCGACTGGTTTGCCGTCAGCGCGCTGTTCCGCCGCGTCCCCATTCCGCTTGCGGGGCGTCATACGGCGATTATCCCGCGTAACAAGGACCGTATCGCCGACAACCTGGCCCTGTTCGTGCAGGACAAGTTCCTCAATACGGACTCCCTGCTGGCGCTGATCCGCCGCCATAATCCGGCGCAGATTATCGCCAACTGGCTCAGTCACCCTGATAATGCCGCCCGACTCAGCGGAATGGTGCTGAAAACGGTGCGTGGCTTCCTCGACCTGGCCGACGACCAGCGCATTCAGGGGTTTATGCGCCGCGCCATTCACAAGGCCATCGATAAGGTTGACCTCAGCCAGTCGACGGCGATGATCCTGGAAAGCCTGACCAAAAATAACCGTCATCAGCAGCTGCTGGACGACGCGCTGGCGCAGATCCTGCAGCTGGTGAATAAACCCACCACCCACGAGTTTATCGCCCATCAGGTAGTGAGCTGGCTGAAGCGCGAGCATCCGATGAAAGAGAAGATGCTGCCCAGCGAGTGGCTGGGGGAAAAGAGCGCCGATCTGGCGGCCAGCGCGGTGCAGTCGATCCTCACCGAGATCGAGCATGATGAATCCCACCAGCTGCGCCAGGGCTTTAACCGCGCCGTGCAGCGGCTGATCGCCCGTCTGCGCACTGACCCGGAGATGGCGGTGAAAGCGGAGGAGATCAAGGCGTACCTTAAGCAGGACGAGGCGCTGAACAGTTATATCGGCCAGCTGTGGCACGACCTCAGAACCTGGCTGAAGGAGGATCTGGAACGTCCCGACTCGGTGCTGCACGCCCGGGTTAGCGCCGCCGGGCAGTGGTTTGGCGAAACCCTGATGCAGGACGAACCGCTGCGCAACTCGCTCAATCAGCATATGGAAGAGGCCGCCAGCAGCGTGGCTCCGGAGTTCTCGGCGTTTCTCAGCCGTCATATCAGCGATACGGTGAAAAGCTGGGATGCGAAAGATATGTCGCATCAGGTGGAGCTGAACATCGGCAAGGATTTACAGCGCATCCGTATTAACGGCACGCTGGTCGGTGGGGTGATTGGGTTGATTCTGTATCTGCTGTCGCTGGTGCCGCAGCTGCTGGAAAGGACGCAGGTGCTGTAGAGGATTAGCGGCCAGGGCCAGAGGAACGCCACGGGCGGACCGGAAAAGAAGGTCCGCCCATGCAATGAACCATCGCGACTTTATTACCGCCGTTTCAGCAGCATAAACACGCTGATGGCAAAGAACGCCGCACTCGGCAGCAGCGCCCCCAGAACCGGCGGAATGTTATACACCAGGCTCAGCGGACCGAAAATCTGATCCAGCACGTAGAACAGGAAGCCGAAGCTGATGCCGGTAACCACGCGCATCCCCATTGACACGCTGCGCAGCGGGCCAAAGATAAACGACAGCGCCATCAGCATCATGACTGCCACCGACAGCGGCTGGAAGATCTTGCTCCACATGTTCAGCTCATAGCGGCCGGAAACCTGCCCGCTCTGCTTCAGGTACTTCGCGTAGTTATACAGCCCGGTAATCGAGAGCGCCGTCGGATCCAGCGCCACCACACCCAGCTTGTCCGGGGTCAGGGTAGTTTTCCATTCGCCGGTCAGCGTCTGGCTGCCCTTAATCTGCTGCGGATCGGTCAGGTCAGACTGATCCACCTGCGACAGATCCCACTGTTTTTTATCCGCGTTGTACTGGGCAGAGGCCGCATAGCGCACCGTCTGCAGCCGGCGATCTTTATTAAAGCTGTAAATACTGATGCCCGCCAGCTGGCTGTCGCCACGAATGCGCTCGATAAAAATAAAGTTATCGCCGTCTTTCGCCCACAGCCCGCTCTGCGTAGAGAGCAGTGAACCGCCCACCAGCTGCTGCGCACGGTAGTTACGCGCCATCTGTTCGCCCTGCGGTGCGACGAACTCGCCAATCGCCATGGTCAGCAGCACCAGCGGGATGGCGGTTTTCATCACCGACGCGGCAATCTGCATACGCGTAAAGCCGGAAGCCTGCATCACCACCAGCTCACTGCGCTGGGCCAGCATCCCTAACCCCAGCAGCGCCCCGAGCAGGGCCGCCATCGGGAAGAAGATCTCAATATCTTTCGGCACGCTGAGCACGGTGTACAAACCGGCACCCAGCACGGTGTACTCGCCCTGCCCGGTTTTACGCAGCTGGTCGACAAACTTGATGATGCCGGAGAGCGACACCAGCATAAACAGCGTCGCCATGATGGTGTTAAAAATCGTTTTACCGATATATCTGTCAAGAACGCCAAACATCAGACCGATCCTCCGCGAGTGAAGCGCGCACGCAGCCGGCGCATTGGCACCGTATCCCACGCATTCAGCAGTACGGCCAGGGCCAGATAAGCGAGGTTAACGCCCCACATCCACACGGCCGGGTCGAGTCGGCCTTTGTTGCCGCTGGAACGCAGCGAACTCTGCAACAGGAAAAATATCAGGTAGAGCAGCATGGCAGGCAGCATCGAGAGGACGCGGCCCTGACGCGGGTTGACCACACTGAGTGGCACCACCATCAGCGCCATAATCAGCACCGAGAAGACCAGCGTCAGCCGCCAGTGCAGCTCGCTGCGGAAATCAGGCTTATCCGACGACCACAGCTCGCCGAAGCTCATCTGTTCAGAGTCATTCGGGTCCAGCGTCGCTTCCTGATGGCCGACAATCGCCTGATAGTTTTTAAAATCGGTAATGCGGAAGTCACGCAGCAGCGCGGTACCTTCGAAGCGTGTGCCGTTGTCCAGGGTCACCACTTGTGAACCGTCGCGACGCTGTTCCATATTGCCATGGTCCGCCACGACCACGGAGGGACGGGCGTTGCCTTTTGGCCGCAGCTGCGCGAGGAAAACGTTGCCGAAGGTGTTGCCCTTCACGTTTTCAATAAACAGCACAGACTGCCCATCGCCGGACTGCTGGAACTGGCCTGCTGCCAGCGCAGCCGCGCCCGGGTTCGCCTTGGCGTTCTGCATCACTTCACTTTGATAGCGTGATGACCAGGGGCCCAGCAGGCCCACGTTGACCGCCGCCACCAGCGCAGTGAACAGCATCAGGATCATCGCCGCCTTCACCAGCACGCTTTTGCCCAGACCGCAGGCATGCATCACGGTGATCTCACTCTCGGTGTATAACCGGCCAAGCGTCATCAGAATGGCTAAAAAGAGGCTTAATGGCAGGATCAGCTGCGCCATCTCGGACACGCCAAGGCCAAGTAATGTCAGGACTAAATTTGTTGGAATCTCGCCATCCACCGCGGCTCCCAGTATCCTGACTAACTTCTGGCAAAAGAAGATCAGCAGCAGGATGAACAGGATAGCCAGCTGGCTTTTGAGCATTTCCCGAACCAGATATCTAATAATGATCACGCTGAGTACGCCTGTGAAAACTTGTCTTTTTGCAGGAAAATCGCTAGTTTCATCGCTTATACGCCATTTATTCTCATCAATGGCCCAGGTCATCGTTATACTCGTCAGACTTCAAGTATAAATTTTATGACAACAATCGCGTTCTGGTGATGAAAAAAATAACAATCTTCACCAAAACCCAATCTGACAACGACGTAATGCGCCAGCGCTATACGTTACGGAAGCGGTACATTCTAGCCGCAGCAAGCGCCGTTGTCTTTAAGATTCAGGAGAGTGCATGGAGTTCAGTGTAAAAAGCGGTAGCCCGGAAAAACAACGCAGTGCCTGTATCGTGGTGGGCGTGTTTGAACCGCGCCGGTTGTCACCGATTGCTGAACAGCTGGATAAAATCAGCGATGGATATATCAGCGCCCTGCTGCGCCGTGGTGAACTGGAAGGAAAAGTCGGCCAGACCCTGTTGCTGCATCATGTGCCGAACATTCTCTCTGAGCGTATCCTGCTGATCGGCTGTGGCAAGGAGCGTGAGCTGGATGAGCGTCAGTATAAGCAGGTCATTCAGAAGACGATCAATACGCTCAATGACACCGGATCGATGGAAGCCGTGTGCTTCCTGACCGAGCTGCACGTTAAAGGCCGCAACACTTACTGGAAAGTACGCCAGGCGGTGGAAACGTCGAAAGAGACGCTGTACAGCTTCGATCAGCTTAAAAGCAACAAAGTCGAACCGCGCCGTCCGCTGCGTAAGCTGGTGTTTAATGTACCGACGCGCCGTGAACTCACCAGTGGCGAACGCGCCATTCAGCACGGGCTGGCGGTTGCCGCAGGCGTGAAGGCAGCGAAAGACCTCGGCAATATGCCGCCGAACATCTGCAATGCTGCGTACCTGGCCTCCCAGGCGCGTCAGCTGGCGGATACCTGGGCGAATATCACCACCCGCGTGATCGGCGAACAGCAGATGAAAGAGCTGGGAATGAACGCCTATCTCGCCGTCGGGGCCGGTTCGCAGAATGAATCCCTGATGTCGGTGATTGAGTACAAAGGCAACCCGGATAAAGAAGCGCGTCCCATCGTGCTGGTCGGCAAAGGCGTGACCTTTGATACCGGCGGCATTTCGCTCAAGCCGGGCGAAGCGATGGACGAAATGAAGTACGATATGTGCGGCGCAGCCTCGGTGTATGGCGTAATGCGCATGGTCGCGGAACTGGGGCTGCCGCTGAACGTAGTCGGCGTGCTGGCAGGCTGTGAAAACATGCCGGGCGGCCGCGCTTACCGCCCGGGCGACGTGCTGACCACCATGTCCGGCCAGACCGTTGAGGTGTTAAACACCGATGCGGAAGGTCGCCTGGTGCTGTGCGATGCCCTGACCTACGTTGAGCGTTTCGACCCGGATGTGGTGATTGACGTGGCCACGCTGACCGGGGCCTGCGTGATTGCGCTGGGCCACCATATCAGCGGCCTGCTGTCGAACCACAATCCGCTGGCGCATGAGCTGATTGGCGCTTCCGAGCAGGCGGGCGATCGCGCATGGCGTCTGCCGATGGCCGATGAGTATCAGGAGCAGCTGGACTCCAACTTTGCCGATATGGCAAACATTGGTGGCCGTCCCGGGGGTGCCATCACCGCCGCCTGCTTCCTGGCGCGCTTTACGCGTAAGTACAACTGGGCTCACCTGGATGTGGCAGGCACCGCCTGGCGCTCAGGGAAAGCGAAAGGGGCGACCGGTCGTCCCGTTGCCCTGCTGTCGCAGTTCCTGCTCAACCGTGCGGGTCTGAACGGCGACGATTAACCCGCAGGGCGGCACAGGTCGCCCGGGGTTTCCCGGGGGCGGATCACCGATCCGCCCCTGTCGTTTATTTCAACCAGGCCTGAATGCATGAAAAACGCAACTTTCTATCTGCTGGAAACCGACACCCCGGTTGACGGACTGAGCGCGCTGGAAGCGCTGGTCTGCGATCTGGCTGAGGCCCGCTGGCGTGACGGGAAACGCGTGCTGATAGCCTGTGAGGACGAAGCGCAGGCCATCCGCCTGGATGAGGCCCTGTGGCAGCGTCCGGCGAACGCCTTTGTCCCGCATAATCTGGCCGGTGAAGGCCCGAAATACGGTGCGCCGGTAGAACTGGCCTGGCCGCAGCGTCGCGGCAACGCGCCGCGCGACCTGTTGATCAGCCTGCTGCCGCAGTTTGCAGATTTTGCCACCGCTTTCTATGAAGTGGTAGACTTCGTCCCCTATGAACCATCTTTGAAACAGCTGGCGCGCGACCGCTATAAAGCCTATCGCAGCGTTGGATTCCACTTGAATACGGCAACGCCACCTTTGCCTAAGACATAGCAGACATGGAAAAGACATATAACCCGCAAGATATCGAGCAGCCGCTTTACGAGCACTGGGAACAACAGGGCTACTTTAAGCCGCATGGCGACACGAGCCAGGAAAGCTTCTGCATCATGATCCCGCCGCCGAACGTTACCGGTAGCTTGCACATGGGTCACGCCTTCCAGCAAACCATCATGGACACCATGATCCGCTACCAGCGCATGCAGGGGAAAAATACCCTGTGGCAGGCGGGTACAGACCATGCGGGCATTGCCACGCAGATGGTGGTCGAGCGCAAAATCGCCGCCGAAGAGGGTAAAACCCGTAAAGATTACGGCCGTGATGCCTTTATCGAAAAAATCTGGCAGTGGAAAGCGGAATCCGGCGGCACCATTACCCGCCAGATGCGCCGTCTGGGTAACTCCGTGGACTGGGAGCGCGAGCGCTTCACCATGGACGAAGGCCTGTCCAACGCGGTGAAAGAGGTGTTCGTTCGCCTGCATAAAGAGAATCTGATTTACCGTGGCAAGCGCCTGGTGAACTGGGACCCAAAACTGCGTACCGCCATCTCCGATCTGGAAGTGGAAAACCGCGAGTCGAAAGGCTCCATGTGGCATATCCGCTATCCGCTAGCCGACGGCGCGAAAACTGCTGACGGGAAAGCGTATCTGGTGGTCGCCACCACGCGTCCGGAAACCGTGCTCGGGGATACCGGCGTGGCGGTCAACCCGGAAGATCCGCGCTATAAGGACCTGATCGGCAAGTTCCTCGTGCTGCCGCTGGTCGGTCGCCGTATTCCGATCGTCGGTGACGAACATGCCGACATGGAGAAAGGCACCGGCTGCGTGAAAATCACCCCGGCGCACGACTTCAACGACTACGAAGTGGGCCGTCGCCATAAGCTGCCGATGATCAACATCCTGACCTTCGACGGTGATATCCGTGAAACCGCACAGGTTTACGATACCAACGGCGAAGAGTCGGACGCCTGCGATCCGACCATCCCGGCTGAATTCCAGAAGCTTGAGCGCTTTGCCGCGCGTAAAGCCATAGTGGCTGCGATTGATGCCCTCGGCCTGCTGGATGAGATCAAACCTCACGACCTGACCGTGCCGTACGGCGATCGCGGTGGCGTGGTGATCGAACCGATGCTGACCGACCAGTGGTACGTGCGTACCGCCCCGCTGGCGAAAGTGGCGGTGGAAGCGGTGGAACAGGGTGAGATCCAGTTCGTGCCGAAGCAGTATGAAAACATGTACTTCTCCTGGATGCGCGACATTCAGGACTGGTGTATCTCACGCCAGCTGTGGTGGGGCCACCGCATTCCGGCCTGGTACGATGCCGAAGGCAACGTCTACGTAGCGCGTAACGAAGCCGAAGCGCGTGCGGAAAACAACATTGCAGCCGACGTGGTGCTGACCCAGGACGAAGACGTGCTCGATACCTGGTTCTCTTCCGGGCTGTGGACCTTCTCCACCCTCGGCTGGCCAGAGAATACCGAGGCGCTGCGCACCTTCCACCCGACCAGCGTGCTGGTCAGCGGCTTTGACATTATCTTCTTCTGGATTGCGCGCATGATCATGCTGACCATGCACTTCATCAAAGACGAAGACGGCAAGCCGCAGGTTCCGTTTAAAACCGTTTATATGACCGGCCTGATCCGCGACGATGAAGGGCAGAAAATGTCCAAGTCGAAGGGTAACGTCATCGATCCACTCGACATGGTTGACGGAATTTCGCTGGAAGATCTGCTGGAAAAACGTACCGGTAACATGATGCAGCCGCAGCTGGCGGAGAAAATCCGCAAGCGCACCGAGAAGCAGTTCCCGAACGGTATTGAGCCGCACGGCACCGATGCCCTGCGTTTCACCCTGGCGGCGCTGGCCTCTACCGGCCGCGACATCAACTGGGATATGAAGCGCCTGGAAGGGTACCGCAACTTCTGTAACAAGCTTTGGAACGCCAGCCGCTTTGTGCTGATGAACACCGCTGAACACGACTGCGGCTTCAACGGCGGCGAACTGGAACTGTCGCTGGCGGACCGCTGGATCCTCGCCGAATTTAACGAAACGGTGAAAGCCTACCGGGCAGCGCTGGACAGCTATCGCTTCGATATCGCTGCCAACATCCTGTATGAGTTCACCTGGAACCAGTTCTGCGACTGGTATCTGGAGCTGGCCAAGCCGGTGATGAATGGCGGTTCCGAAGCCCAGCTGCGCGGCACACGTAATACACTGGTGACGGTGCTGGAAGCGTTGCTGCGCCTGGCGCACCCGATTATACCGTTTATTACCGAAACCATCTGGAAGCAGGTTTCAGCCCTGAAAAACATCAGCGACGACACCATCATGCTGCAGCCGATGCCAGAGTTCAGCGAAAGCCGCGTCGATGCGGCGGCGATGACCGATACCGAATGGATGAAGCAGGCTATCGTCGCGGTGCGTAATATCCGCAACGAGATGAATATCTCCCCGGCTAAACCACTGGACGTGATGCTGCGCGGGGCCAGCGCCGATGTGGTTCGTCGCGTGAACGACAACCATAACTTCCTGAAAACCCTGGCGCGCCTGGAAACGCTGGAACTGCTGCCCGCGGGCGAGAAAGGCCCGGTATCCGTCACCAAGCTGGTAGACGGTGCCGAGCTGCTGATCCCGATGGCTGACCTGGTGGATAAAGCTGCCGAGCTGGAGCGTCTGGCGAAGGAAGTATTGAAGCTGGACGTGGAGATGGAAAAAATCACCACCAAGCTGGGTAACGAAGGCTTTGTGGCGCGCGCGCCGGAAGCCGTCGTGGCCAAAGAGCGTGAGCGTCTGGCTGACTTTGAGCAGGCGAAGATCAAGCTGATTGAACAGCAGGCGGTGATCGCCGCGCTGTAAGGGTAACGGGATGGGCTTGCCCGTCCCTGCAGCACCCTTCCCCGCAGGGGCCAGGCATGCCTGGCCCCTTTTTTATGGCGTTATTCTGCCGCCTGAACGGCTTTGATCCTGGCTGGCATATCCGGGTGGGTACTCATCCACTCCGGCAGATCGATATTCCCGCCCTCCTTTTTCGCTGACTGCTCAAGCTGACCGTAGATCTCCGCCATCGCCGCCAGCGAACGCCCCTGGGCTTTCATCTGCGCAATAGCGAAGTCATCCGCCTCGCGCTCCATGCTGCGGGAATACTGCAGCTGGTCGATGAAGGCCGCCGACTGCAGCAACGTATCCCCGATGCCGCTGACGTCCCCGGTCAGCCAGAGGTAGCTCAGCGATACCAGCGAAGAGCGCACCAGCATCCGCATCACGTGACGATGCTGGTGATGGCCCATCTCGTGCAGCATCACCGCCGCGATCGCGTCATCACTTTTGGCCATGCGCACCAGGTCATCACTGACGATCAGCGTACCGTCCGCCAGCATAAAAGCGTTCGCCCCGCCGTCGAAATGCATGATCTTCAGCCGCAGCGGCGTCGGGTCCTCTTTCATCTCCGCAGGGACCGTGTCGCGGAACAGGCGGTTGATGCGCTGCTGCTGTGCAGGCGTCAGCCGTCCGGCGGTGAACCCGGTGTTCTGCAACAGGGTAAAGGTTTGCTGGCCAATCTGCCGCTCAACGTAGGAAGGAATATGCTGCGCCAGCACCTGACTGGTCACCGGCAGGATCACCCAGATCCAGCACGCAATCGCCACCAGCGTGCCCAGCAGGGTCAGCAACACGCCGCGGCGATGCTGCTCCAGCCGGTGCACGAGGCCCGGACGATGACGCTGCTGCCACCACTGGCGAAACGCCCTGTCATCCTCCGGCACAAAGCGGCCGCCGTCCGGGAAGGTCAGAGTCAGCGGGATGGTGCCCAGCGCATCAGACACCGCCACATCCTTCATCATCACCAGCTGCCGGTGGCTGCCCTGCTCCAGCGTCAGATGCTGTTCAGACAATGTGAGACGGGCAGCCTCGCGAGCTGCCCGTCCGGGGTACTGATAAAAACCGTTCAGCTGCAAGTCAGATGCCAACGTTCAGATCGAAAGCGGCAGCCACTTCCTCAGCCACGGCCGTACCGGCACTATCGTTATGCGCCTGCACGTCCAGCAGAGAAATATCCCCTTCCAGCGCCGTACTGTTAGCCATATAGCGTGCCAGACGCACTTCGGCAATCGGCGTGCCCAGACCCAGCGTGAAAATCACGATCAGGGTATTGGTCAGCGTCAGGCCAAGGAACGAACCGGTAGACATAGTTGACTTAAGACGGAGTTTTTCACCAAGTTTAGTCTGGCCGAACACGTAATTACGCTGGGCAGAGACTAAATAAGCAGACGAAACTAAAGCACCGAACAGTAATACCAGGAAGGTCAGGAAGATATTTAACATATTCCCCGCCATCATTGAATTCAGCATCTCAGGATCGGTCATGCCCATGGCGATGGAATAAAAGATCGAAACAAACAACGTACCAATCAACATTCCCGCGACAATCAGGAACGGCAGCATAATCAGGAAGCTGATCAGCACCATTTTGATGAAGCTTTTTTTGCTCAGTTCAGCTTTAAAAGGCAGCGAACCGAAGGACATGTTGTTGATATAGAGATCGTGGTTCAGTGCAGCCACGATGCCCTGCACCGATGCCAGACCAGCCAGGAACGCTACAAAACCCACGATGCCGAGGATCAACGAGACGCTGATACTGCCGGTGTTGATAGCCACCATACCAATCAGCGCCATGACCGCATAGAGAGCGACAATCAGCAGCACCGGACACAGATACATTGTCCAGTAAGCACGGCCCACGCGGCACAGGTAGTTAAACCGCACGCCACGGAAGCTGCTCATCAGCGCGTTATAGCGCCAGCTGCGGATGATAATCCACGGGATCAGCGCACAGAACGCCAGCAGGAAAACCAGAGAAATAGCTGGCATAGCAGAGGACAGGATAAAGAACAGCACCAGTCCCACAAAGACGATAATACGGCCTTTGAGAATATCGACAGGACGGGCATGATAGTCAAAGCGGTCGCCTGCAATTTCAGTGTTACCAAAGAAATAGCGACGGCGACGGACGGTTGCCCAGGCGGAATAAATGCCTAACGTGACCAGGGTCAGTAGTACATTGACCAGCCAGATAGAAAAATACTCACCAGAACGCCCGTGGAACAGCACCGCATGGCGTTGCTGATTCGAGGTATTGTTTTCCATTTGTTTTTCTTCCTGAAAATAGAAATAGTCTTCTGCATTGCAGAAAATAAAAAGCGTAATAAATAGCCGGGCTATTTAAGCATGGCGCCAGAAACCCGACAATAAATAATTATCATTTAGAATGATCCTAAGACCAGTTCGGCTCCCGCGTGTCGCCATTGCATCTGTTCGCCGGCAATGTTATTACACTATCTGCAACCGACCGACCATGAGCGAAATGTATGACAACCGTATTACAGACCTCCCTGCGCGTGCGCCCGATCGTTCCCGCTGACAATCCGCATATTGCTTCAGTGATCCGCGTGGTATCGGCAGAATTTGGCCTGACGGCAGATAAAGGCTATACGGTCTCTGACCCGAACCTTGACCATCTCTACGAGGTCTACAGCGCGGATCGCTGTGCGTTCTGGGTGGTCGAAGTGGAAGGAAAAGTGGTGGGCGGCGGCGGTGTCGCTCCGCTGGCGTGCAGCGATGCAGACATCTGCGAACTGCAGAAAATGTATTTTATGCCGTCGGTACGCGGCCTGGGTCTGGCGCGCCGCCTGGCCATTCAGGCGATGGACTTCGCCCGCGAACAGGGGTTCAAACGCTGCTATCTGGAAACCACCGCCTCGCTGACGCGGGCCATCCGCCTGTATGAACACCTGGGCTTCGTGCATATCAACGGGCCTATGGGGTCAACCGGCCACGTAGACTGCGAAGTCACCATGCTGAAGACGCTGTAATCACTGCGGGCTGAAGGGCCGGGGGGTGAGTTTCCCGGCCCCTTATCTGCGGTACGCCGTCAGGCTAAAACCGGCACGCCGCTGTGGAACCGCAGCTGGCTGTCCGGTTCATTAATCAGACGCGCCTCCGTTTCCCCGATTTTACGCACCCGCGTGCTGATATCGGTCGGTGAGATCCTCGCCGCCAGCGCAAGATAATCCTGATAGTGACGCGCTTCAGAGCGCAGTAGCGAGACATAAAACGCCGCCAGCTCATCATCCAGGTAAGGTGCCAGGCTGGCAAAACGTTCGCAGGATCGCGCCTCGATATAGGCTCCGCAGATCAGTTTATCGACCAGCGTTTGCGGTTCGTAAGTAGCAATCTCGCGCAGCAGCCCTTTTGCATAGCGGCTGGCGGTAATACGCATATAGGGAATGCCCCGCGCCTGCATAATCTCCAGCACCTGGTAAAAGTGGTGCAGCTCCTCTTTAATCAGCAGCACCATCTTATCCACCAGCTCATCGCCATACGGCACTTCTTCGCGGCTGATAATGGTTTTCGACAGGCCTTTATGCTGCTCAAGAAATGCCAGGTCGGCCCGATCGTTATGGACAAAGTTTTCCCAGGGCTTGAGCCAGGCCAGCAAGGCATCGCCACTGGCTTTATCCGCGACATATTTACGGATCAGCCACATAGCGGTCTGCGCGGCTTTCAGTTCGCACACCAGATGGTCGGTCAGGAGAAGAGGCAGATGCTGCGGCTGACGGGCTTCGTCAATCCAGGCTTGCGGCGTACGGCAGTGAAGGAATTCCAGGACAGGGGCAAGCAGGTGTTCGGTGTTCATCAGTCAGACCAGAGGTAAAGGGATCGTGGCCGGGGTCACCCCGGCCAGTGCGCGATTAGTGGCGGATACCGTTATCTTCGCCGTCGATGGCTTCGCCATCTTCACCGTCTTCGTCGTCTTCATCCTGCGCGTCCGGGTCTTCAAAGTAAGTCCCCCAGCCGTCGTAGTCGACGTTGAATTTGGCGGCCACGTCGATCAGCTGCTCAACCTGCGCGTCGATCAGCTCGGCGTTCAGGGCGCCTTCACTGAGGATATCGCAGCACATCACTTTGGTGCCGTCTTCCAGATCCAGCTCTTCCGGCTCGGTCACTTCATAGCCCAGCTTGAAGGCTTCCACGGCCGCTTTTTCCAGCGCGTCAAAGCTGTCACAGGAGAAATGATGCTCGATGGTGTACAGCGCGTCCGGATCGCTGCCGTCATCCAGCAGTTCTTCAATAATCAGCCGCGTCTCTTCACGCTGCTCTTCCAACAATGCTTCGTTAGCCATGATCTCTTCCTCATTAGGGCGTTATTTCGCGTATTTTCCCACAGTGCCCTCTGCGCCACTACCTTTAAAAACAAGTTTCTGCGCTGCGGGGTTGAAAGTGAATATTAATACGGTTAAATTGAATTTTAATTCATTCTATACCCACGATAGTTCGAGTTGTATGATGGCAGCAAACGCGTGAATCACGATGGGCTTACTCCGGTAAGCGATGCGGATGAACGAGAGCCGCTAACGCACAGACAGCTTGAAATATGGCGGGTATCCGTTACCTGGAGTGCTTTATGAGTCAGTTATATCAACGTCACTTCCTCAGGCTGCTCGATTTCACCCCTGCTGAAATCAACGGCTTGCTGGCGCTGGCGTCCACGTTGAAGACCGATAAGAAAAATGGCGAAGAGACTCCGCACCTGAAAGGGAAGAATATTGCGCTCATCTTCGAAAAAGACTCGACCCGCACCCGATGCTCTTTCGAAGTTGCCGCTTACGATCAGGGAGCGAACGTCACCTATCTGGGCCCGAGCGGCAGCCAGATCGGCCATAAAGAGTCGATGAAGGATACCGCCCGCGTGCTGGGCCGCATGTATCACGCCATTCAGTACCGCGGTCACGGCCAGGCGCTGGTTGAGTCGCTGGCCGAACATGCCGGCGTGCCGGTGTGGAACGGGCTGACCAATGAGTTTCACCCGACCCAACTGCTGGCTGACCTGCTCACCATGCAGGAGCATCTGCCGGAAAAAGCCTTCAGCCAGATGACGCTGGCCTACGTGGGCGATACCCATAACAATATGGGTAATACCCTACTGGAGGCCGCCGCGCTGACCGGTCTGGATCTGCGTCTGGTCGCGCCGAAAAGCTGCTGGCCGGATGCCGCACTGGTGGCCGAATGCCGCCAGGTTGCCGAAAAAACCGGGGCGACGATCACCCTGACTGAAGACATTGCGCAGGGTGTGAAAGGCGCGGACTTTATCTATACCGACGTCTGGGTGTCGATGGGCGAGCCGAAAGAAGTCTGGCAGGAGCGTATCGCATTGCTGCGCCCTTACCAGGTCAATATGGCTATGCTGCAGGCTACCGGCAACCCGCAGGTGAAGTTTCTGCACTGCCTGCCCGCCTTCCACGACGACCAGACCACGCTGGGTCAGCAGATGGCGCAGCAGTACGATCTGCACGGCGGGATGGAAGTGACCGACGAGGTGTTTGAATCGCCACACAGCGTGGTGTTTGATCAGGCAGAAAACCGCCTGCACACCATTAAAGCCGTGATGGTCGCCACACTGGCGCAGGGGGGATAAGTCAGGCCGGGCAAACGATTACGTTGCCGCGTTTTTCACTTGCCGCCGACCAGTGAATGCGTATAATGCTCCCCGTTTGCCGGGAGGATACATGAAACTGAGCTGCATTAATCAAGCCGTACTGACGCGCCGTTCCACAGGCGGGCAGCACCGTTTTTCCTTCCGTGGCATGACCGATCGTTAAGAAAGCCCCTCAATGAGGGGCTTTTTTTTGCCCGCATTTCAATGCTGAAACGTTGCTCTGTCGCCGTCCTGAGGCTGCCCCACCGCGCTGCACCGGGATTGATGACCCGCACAAGGAGTGGAAATGGCTAACCCCCTGTATAAAAAACACATTATTTCGATTAACGATCTCAACCGTGACGAGCTGGAACTGGTGTTGCGTACCGCAGCCAGCCTGAAAGCTAACCCACAGCCCGAGCTGCTGAAACATAACGTGATTGCCAGCTGCTTCTTTGAAGCCTCCACCCGTACCCGCCTCTCTTTTGAAACGGCGATGCACCGTCTGGGCGCGTCGATGGTCGGCTTTGCCGATGGCGGTAATACCTCGCTGGGGAAGAAAGGCGAAACCCTGGCCGATACTATCTCGGTGATCGGCACGTATGTGGACGCGATTGTGATGCGTCATCCGCAGGAGGGCGCTGCCCGTCTGGCCACTGAGTTTTCCAACGGCGTACCGGTGCTGAACGCGGGCGACGGCGCTAACCAGCACCCGACCCAGACGCTGCTTGATCTGTTTACCCTGCAGGAAACCCAGGGCCGCCTGAGCAACCTCAGCGTGGCGATGGTCGGGGACCTGAAATATGGCCGTACCGTGCATTCTCTGACCCAGGCGCTGGCGAAGTTCGAGGGCAACCGCTTCTACTTTATCGCACCGGATGCGCTGGCGATGCCAGCCTACATTACCGACATGCTCGACGAAAAAGGCATTGTCTGGACGCGCCACGACAGCATTGAAGAAGTGGTGCCGCAGGTGGACATTCTGTATATGACCCGCGTGCAGAAAGAGCGCCTCGACCCGTCGGAATACGCCAACGTCAAAGCCCAGTTTATTCTGCGCGCTGCCGACCTCGCGGGCGCACGTGAGAACATGAAAGTTCTGCATCCGCTGCCGCGCATTGACGAAATCGACACTGACGTTGACCGCACGCCGCACGCCTGGTATTTCCAGCAGGCTGGCAATGGTATCTACGCACGCCAGGCGCTTCTGGCGCTGGTACTGAACAGCGAACCGGTTCTGTAAGGGGATAAGCACATGACGCAAGATAATAAATTACAGGTTGAGGCGATCAAGCGCGGCACGGTGATTGACCATATCCCGGCGCAGGTGGGCTTTAAACTGCTGTCCCTGTTCCGCCTGACGGAAACCGACCAGCGTATTACCATCGGCCTGAACCTGCCCTCCGGTGAGCTGGGACGTAAGGATTTGATCAAGATCGAAAACACCTTCCTGACCGATGACCAGATCAACCAGCTGGCGGTCTATGCCCCGCACGCCACGGTCAACCGCATTGATGATTACAACGTGGTGGCGAAGATTGCCCCGACGCTGCCGGATCGTATTGACCGCGTGCTCACCTGCCCGAACAGCAACTGCATTAGCCGGACGGAACCCGTGTTCTCCAGCTTTGCGGTGAAGCAGCGCCAGGATGAACTGCACCTGAAATGCAAATACTGCGAGAAAGAGTTCGCGCACTATGTGGTGATGGCAAACGGCTAAAGCCGTTTGCATTTCGCCGCCCCGGTGGGCAGGATGGGCTGTCCCCTCTTATCAGACACATTCAGGAGAAATTATGTCTCGCGAAATCAGTACGGAAAACGCGCCAGCGGCTATCGGTCCTTACGTTCAGGGGGTCGATCTTGGCAGCATGATCATCACTTCAGGCCAGATCCCGGTTGATCCGAAAACCGGCGCAGTGGCAGAAGATATCGCCGCTCAGGCACGCCAGTCGCTGGAGAACGTGCAGTCCATTGTTGAAGCTGCAGGCCTGAAAGTGGGTGACATCGTCAAGACCACGGTTTTTGTGAAGGATCTGAACGACTTCGCCACGGTGAACGCCACCTATGAAGCGTTCTTCACCGAACACCAGGCCGCCTTCCCGGCGCGTTCGTGTGTGGAAGTGGCGCGTCTGCCGAAAGATGTGAAGATTGAAATCGAGGCGATTGCCGTTCGTCGTTAACCGACGCGCGACAGGAAGGGGCGATCGCCCCTTCCTGGCTATTTTCCGTAACGTAACAGCTTTTCGATTGGATAGACCAGCGCGATCACCACTTCATCCTGGGTCAGCGCCGCCTGATCCAGGCGCTGATGCATTCTGGCCACTTCGCGTGCGCCAAACGTGCGATCCTGTTCTATCGCCTCCAGTAGCGACAGGCCCATCTGACTGATCTCCTCAACCTGTTCGGCAACCGGCATCAGCGGCCGCAGCTGGGGACTTTGTGCCAGCACCGGAGCGACCTGGGGAATATTCTGCCGCCACTGCTCAAGCTGACGCCGGATGGCCAGCGCCGCCAGGCGGTTCCCCCGATTGGCAATCAGTGCGTCTACCTGACGATCCAGTTCACGCACGTTGTTGCTCTCGCTGGGCAGCACATCCGCCAGCCGGTTAAGCGGTTCGGCCTGGGTGTAATGCCCGGCCTGGTATTTCAGATGCTGGCGGGTGTAAAACTGCGCCGGCTCCAGCGCCTGGGCAAAGATTTGCAGCGCAACCGTGTCGCTGCTGTTGGCCAGGCGCATCATCTGCAGCTGCGTTTCTGCGTGCTGCTGCAACCCCACCGAAACCGCTGACCAGCTGTCTACCGCCGCCAGGCGCTGATACATGTTCTGCTCGTCAGTGACGTCCGAGGCCGACCACAGCCGCTCGGCCACCACAAATGCCCGGGGCCACAGCCGCACATCAATCACGTTCTCATCAACCATTTCACTCCACAGCGCCGCTTCCCCGCCCAGCAGATTGTTGTGCAGCTGCGCGTCATCCGGTAGTGCAGGCCGGATCCCCGCCGGGGTCTGTGCCAGCCGGCTTCCCACCGTTGGATAACGCACGTTACCAATGCGCCAGTAGCCGCTCATCGTGTCGCCGGCCAGGGTCAGCACCGGACGCAGCTCCCCCATCCAGCTGTCAACGCGGAAGGTAAACTGGGTGGGAGAGAGCCAGCGGATCTCGCGCACCATGCGGCGTGAACGCCCGTCGAAGTCGATAAAACCACGCCATCCTCCCCGCCCGTCAATCAGCGTTACGCTACCTTTCAGCGGATTGCCCTTCAGCCGGGGCAGCGTAAACTGCCAGCTCTGAGCCACCTCCCCCTCGCCGATACGGTCGGCATCGTTCAGCCCCTGCGGCCAGACTTCGTTGCGGTAGTGAAAAGCGGCAGGCTGCGCCTGATCGAGGTAGAAACCGGTAGAGAGGATGCTGCGGTAGTTATTCTTTGCCGCTTCGCCCAGCGCATCCTGGCCGCGCCAGGACTGGATCAGGATGCTGCGCGGCAGATCGGGGTGATAGATCTCATCCCAGCCAGCCATGCGCCGCTGGTGTTTTTCCAGGATCGCCTCCACGCGCTGATTAAAGTACGCCTGCAGCGCGTGGCTGTCCTTTAGCCCTTTCTGCTGCATAAACTCCCGGATCGACGCCGACGCGTTCCACTGGCTGGCATCAACTTCATCCCCGCCAATATGCAGGTACGGATCCGGGAAAATCGCCGCCACCTCCCCCACCAGCGTATCAATAAACTGATAAACCTGTTCGCGGGTCGGGTCGAGCAGCGGTTTGAACACCCCCCAGCCGCGCTCCATCTGATATGGCCCCGGGGCCGACATCAGCTCGGGCATCGCCACCGCCAGCGCAGAGGCGTGGCCGGGGAAGTCGATCTCCGGCACAACGCGCACGCCCCGGCTGGCCGCATAGCTGACGATCTCGCGCATCTGCTGCTGGCTGTACCACAGACCGTCGCTGGCTTTCTCCTGCAACTGGGGATAGTGGGTCGAGGCAAAGCGCCAGCCCTGGTCATCGGTCAGGTGCCAGTGAAAGACGTTCATTTTCGCCGCCGCGATACCGTCAATCTGGCGCTTAAGGGTGTCAATGGGTAAAAAGTGGCGGGCAGAGTCGATCAGGATGCCACGCCAGGGAAAGCGCGGAGCGTCGTTAATGGTGACCAGGGGAACGGTGCCGTTGTGAACCAGCTGCAGCAGCGTTTCCATGCCGCGCATTGCGCCAAAACGGGTAGCGGCCTCAAGCACGATGCCGTCGGCGCTGACCACCAGCCGGTAGTGTTCATCGCTGTCCGGCTGGGGGATTGCCGCAACCGGCCGGGCGATGCGGATCTGCAGAGGCGTGGCGCTGGCGGAGGTCGGCAGCACCGGACTTCCCGTCTGCCGGGCCAACCGTTTCTGCCAGCGCGGCAGCGCCTCACGCAGGCTGTCACCCTGCACCTGGATCGCCAGCGGCGTGGTCAGCGTCAGCCGGCCTCCTCCTTGCGGCAGTTCCACCTGCTGCGGCCACGGCATCAGCGGCAACGCACCTGCCGGACTGGCAGAAAGCGATAACGGCAGCATCAGGGAACAGGCGAGCAGCAGGCAGCGCAGTGACCGTGGCATATCAGGGCATCCTTTTTTTGTGATGCACTCTTAAAACATAATTCGCTTGTCACATCAAGTTACACATGACGAAAGCGGTCTCTGCGCGACATTTACTCCCGTTGATGTCATAAATCGGTACACACTATGCGGAATTGGCTCTCTGTGGCTAATCTTAGGGAATAACGCTCTCAGCAACCCACTGGATATCAGGATTCAGCAATGACAAATACTCCACCCTGGTGGCAGAACGGCGTGATTTATCAGATCTACCCCAAGAGTTTTCAGGACACCACCGGCAGCGGTACTGGCGATCTGCCCGGCGTAATTCAGCGGCTGGACTATCTGCAAACGCTGGGCGTTGATGCCATCTGGCTGACGCCATTTTATCTTTCTCCGCAGGTCGATAACGGCTATGACGTGGCCAATTACACCGCCATCGATCCGCAGTTTGGCACCCTCAATGATTTCGATAATCTGGTGGAGGAAACCCACCGGCGCGGGATGCGCATTATTCTGGATATGGTGTTTAACCATACCTCTACTCAGCATCACTGGTTCCATGAGGCGCTGGATCGCGACAGCCCCTATCGCGCTTACTATATCTGGCGCGACGGCGCTCCCGGCCAGCTGCCGAATAACTGGATGTCCAAGTTTGGCGGCAGCGCCTGGCGCTGGCACCCGGAAAGCAGTCAGTACTATATGCATCTGTGGGCACCGGAGCAGGCCGAGCTGAACTGGGAAAATGACAGTGTCCGCGCCGAGCTGAAGCAGGTGGTCAATTTCTGGGCCGACCGGGGCATCGACGGCCTGCGCCTGGATGTGATCAACCTGGTGTCCAAGCAGCAGGATTTTGCCGATGATCCGGGGGGGGATGGGCTGCGGCTGTATACCGATGGTCCGCGTATTCACGAATTTATGCAGGAGATGAGCCGCGAAGTGTTTATTCCGCGTCAGCTGGTGACCGTAGGCGAAATGTCCTCCGCCACGCTGGAGCACTGCCAGCGTTACGGGGCGCTGAGTGGCGAGGAGCTGTCGATGGTGTTCAGCTTCGATCATGTGGAGGTCGATTTTTATCAGGGCCAGAAGTGGACGCTGACGCCGCTCAATCTGGTGGCACTGAAGGAGATATTTACCCACTGGCAGCAGGGGATGCACAACCAGGCGTGGAATGCGCTGTTCTGGTGTAATCATGACCAGCCACGGGTTGTGTCGCGCTGGGGGGATGAGTTTAACTATCGGGTCGAATCCGCCAAGCTGCTGGCCCTGGCCCTGCACGGCATGCAGGGCACCCCCTATATATTCCAGGGGGAAGAGCTGGGAATGACCAATCCGCACTTCACCCGCATTATCGATTACCGCGATATTGAAAGTCACAACATGTACGCGGAGCTGCGTTCTCAGGGCCGCGACAGCGATAACCTGCTGGCGATCCTCGCCAGTAAATCCCGCGATAACGGCCGCACGCCGATGCAGTGGGACGACAGTGAGAACGGCGGATTTACCCAGGGCACACCGTGGATCGGCATGGGCGACAATGTGAGCACCGTGAATGCGGCCGCCGCGCTGGCAGACCCGGACTCCGTCTTTTACTGCTATCAAAAGCTGATCGCGCTGCGTAAACACTACGACATCCTGACCCACGGGGACTACCTTGACCTGCTGCCCGACCATCCGCGCCTGTGGTGTTACTGCCGCCGGATAGCGGGGGAAACGCTGGTGGTGGCGACCAACTTCAGTGGTGAAACGCAGGTCTGGCATCCCCCGGCTTATAGCGGCCACTGGGAAGTGTTAATCAGCAACTATCCGGATACGCACGTCACGCCGGGTGAAGTGATGCTGCGTCCCTGGGAGGCGGTGTGGTGGTATCAGAACACCCTGCGGTAGGGGCCGATCGTTTGTTCCGGCCGGCCCGCATCCTGGTTACGAAAACAGCGCAGTAAGATCGTCCGGGCTGAACTGGGCCGGTTCGCTCAGTTCATCATCCAGGATCTCACCGGCCAGATCGGCTTTTTGCTGCTGCATGGCGACGATCTTCTCTTCAATGGTGTTGGCGGCAATCAGCTTGTAGACAAACACCGGTTTATCCTGCCCGAGCCGGTAAGCCCGATCGGTGGCCTGATTTTCTGCCGCCGGGTTCCACCAGGGATCGTAGTGGATCACGGTGTCTGCCGCCGTCAGGTTCAGACCGACGCCCCCGGCCTTCAGGCTGATCAGAAACACTGGCACCTCTCCCTCCTGAAAACGGCGCACGGGTTCGTTGCGATCGCGCGTACTGCCGGTCAGCATCACGTAGGGAATACGTGCTTTCTGTAACTCTTCCGCGATAATGCCGAGCATGGTGGTGAACTGCGAGAAGATCAGAATGCGCCGATCCTCTGCCAGCAGGTCATGCAGCATCTCGCGCAGCAGCGCCAGCTTGGCGGACTGTTTGACCCGTTCGGCACGCGGGTCAGACATCAGGCGTGGATCGCAGCAGATCTGCCGTAATTTCAGCAACGCATCCAGCACCAGCAGATGGCTGCGCCCCGGCCCCTGCTGCTGCATCGCCAGCTGCACCCGATCCTGCATGGCTTCCCGTACCTGGTCGTACAGATCCCGCTGTGCGCCGTCCAGCGGTACGCTGCGGACAATGGTGTTTTTCGGCGGCAGCTCTTTGGCGACTTCCTGCTTGCGGCGGCGCAGCATAAACGGCCGCACGCGTTTTGCCAGCAGGTCGCGCCGTACTTTGTCACCGTTGCGCTCGACCGGGATACGCCAGTTCTGGGTGAAGTCGCGCT
Organism: Erwinia sp. PME.40.26/001; assembly: GCF_055556675.1. Taxonomy (NCBI): domain Bacteria; kingdom Pseudomonadati; phylum Pseudomonadota; class Gammaproteobacteria; order Enterobacterales; family Erwiniaceae; genus Erwinia; species Erwinia sp. PME.40.26/001. The sequence goes on along the minus strand of NZ_JBVHNP010000002.1, from coordinate 118,691 downwards.
CGCTGCCCAGGAAGCCCGGCAGGAGAAAATCAAACTGCGACCACAGCTCGCCAAGATGGTTTTCCAGCGGTGTCCCGGTCAGGCACAGGCGATGGCGCGTCTTCAGAGTGCGGATCACCGAGGCGGCACGCGAAGCGCTGTTCTTCACGTACTGCGCTTCATCAAGGATCAGCATATGGTAGAAGTGTGCCACCAGCTGAGGCTGATCGCGCCACAGCAGCGAATAGGTGGTGATCACCACATCGTACTGCTCCAGCTGGTCGTAAAAATCTTTGCGCTGCGGCCCGGTCAGGGCCAGCACGCGCAGACCGGGCGCAAAGCGCCGGGCCTCGCAGCACCAGTTATGCACCAGGGTGGTCGGCACCACGATTAACGCCGGACGATCCAGCCGCCCGGCCTCTTTTTCCAGCAGCAGATGCGCCAGCGTCTGGATGGTTTTTCCCAGCCCCATATCATCGGCCAGTACGCCCGCCAGCTGATGCTGACGCAGGAACTGCATCCAGTTCACCCCCTGCTGCTGATAGTCACGCAGGGTCGCCTGCAATCCGGCAGGGGGGGCAATGGCCTGAATGCCGCTGTTGCCACTCAGCCGTTCGGCCAGCTGGTGAACGGCATTATCACCGTCAAAAATCCAGCGGCTGCGATCGTCCGACTGACTGAGCCGCCCGATGTCCCACGCTGCCAGCCTGAGCGGCTGCGCGGTGTCAAACAGATCGATCAGGTTGCCCACCAGCGGCTTAAGCTGAGCGGCGCGGAACAGCAGGCGCTGATTTTTATCATCGCGCAGTTCAATCTGTTCATCGTCTGCGATCAGGCTGAGATTGCCTGACGTCCAGCGGCGGTCATGCTCGAACAGCTTTGCCAGCAGCGGCTCCAGCCGCACGCGACGGCGGCCAATCTTCATCGCCAGCTCCAGATCGAACCAGCCATCATCCCCCTGGATCGCGCGCCCTTCTATCGCATCCACCTCGGAGACATTCCAGGTAAAATCATCATCCATGCTGATGCGCCAGCCGCGTTTGCGCAGCGCCGGCAGGCCTTTTTTAATAAAGTCGCGCCACTGCGGCGGCGTTGCCGGGGCAAAAATAGCCGGGGGCAGCGGTGCGGGGGTGTAGATATGCCCGGCGGGAATGGCGTTCAGCCCGGCCGAGTCAATCTGAGCCAGCCAGGACTGCTCTTCTTCCGTATGACGCTGAACGTGATAACGCAGTCCCGAACGATCACTGAAGCTCTCCGCACGGCTGCCGGCATCCACGCTGACCCCGGCGTAATCAAAGCTGACGGAGGCAAAGTCGAGGCGTTTTTGTCGGTGGCCGTAATGGCCGTAGCCGCTGATAAATTTGGCCCGTGACTGCAGTTGCAGCACCGGAACGGGCGTCGCGCGGATCGTGTCGAGCACCACCGTGACGTCCTGCTGGCGCGGCTGAAGATTAGCCAGCATCAGCGCCGCAACGTGCTTACAGTTATTCTTTACCGCACAGCTGCACTCACCGCTGGCAAGCAGGCGGCCCTGAGGGCGGCTGAAATGCACCATCACGCTGAACGGTTCCGCTTTACGGCCCGGAACCTCACCGGTTAACAGGTTATTCTGCCACTGAACATTCTGTACGCTGGCGACCAGATCGCGCGCGCGCGCAACGGTTCGCGAGCCGAGCCAGCGAATGACCTGTTTTTCGTTATAAGCGACGGACGACATCGGGCAATATCCCTGAGTAACCAGAGCAAAAGAGGGTTCGCTCCACAGCAACCGACAATAGTAGTAATTCCTCAGGGTTGAATGCAACCATCACCGCACGTATGAGCGGCAAAAAATAGCGCTGCGTTCAGAAAGGCAGCAGGGCGAGTCACCTGACAGGGTGTTGGCAGATATTTTTATACATGTCGATGACACACAAAGCCGCTTCCTTTAAGGCTGTCGAATTGACTGCGGGCCGGGGTAGAATGTAAGTATAGAAATTTGCGCCTTCGACGGGATTGCCAATAGCATAAATATTCTTCTGACTTATTTTTTTCCTGTTGATGACATGATGCTGTCTGTCAATATCAATACCACCCGCGCGAAACCCTCCATTATCATAGGGCCTGATCACTCCTTCCATCAGCAGATTATGGTATAGCAAAGAATTGTCTCTAATGGGTGAAAAAGACGGGATATGAGCTTTCACCAGAACATCCCCAAATGTGACACTATTTTCGTAAAGAAATGTGCTGTTCAATGCGAAACAATTACTCTCGTTTTGGCAAACTAATTGGGGCCTCGGTCCTGCGCCCAGTGTCACTACACCGCCTTCCAGCAAAGCCAGTAACTCTTTATTGCGTCTCAAAGGAGGCCCCACGGAAATCCGGTTGAATATAGGACAAAACTCGTGCAGAAACTGACGATGCGATTGCGGGGTCAGCCCACCGTAGTTAACGGCATAGCGAATAATATCACGGGTATCTCTGATAACATCAGCAGCAGCTTTTAAACCACCATAAACATTACCTTTTTCAGCTTCAGCGATATCAGCTTTCAGAAATACCTTAAACCAATTTCGATACGATTTCAGGTTTGGAAAAATTAAATTATGATGAGGGTAGAAGAGTTGATTTATTGCATCACGTTCATATTGGCCAGCATGATAGTCTTCAGCATCCAGCCATTCATCTTGCTGGACACACCTGTAGACATAACTCATCTCCTTAGTTAACAACGGCAGCAGGTCGGTGACAAAATCAATTTTCCCCTCAGGCGTTTTCGTACGTAACCGATCAATAGCCCCCCTAGTGAAGAAATGAGGTAAATACTGTCCGCTGGATCCTTTCTGATTAACACCGCGACTTCCAGCAGGTAAGGCCTGGCGTGAGTAGATATAAATATCAGGCTCATTGCCAGACGGATGGTAGATCAGCCTGCCGTCACAATCACTAAACTGACCACCCCAGCCACAAGTCAAGTTGGAAATAATATCGTAAGTTGTTAAACCAATACCTTCTATCAATACTTTATTGGCAGAACTAATTTTACTGTAGTTGTTGAGATCGTAAGGCCTTGAAATATAGCGTAACGCTGTGTTTTGGCGTGATTTTTCAGATACAAAGCGCTGAATTTTTTCTTCATCTTCTGTAGGAAATTCATCACCATGCCCTGTTGAAAGAAAAAGATAGTCTACTTTCAATTTAAAGCCTGTGTCTATTTTTATTTTAATTTTATGATTAGAAAATGTACTTATTTGCACAGCTTGCCCATGGATTTCTTGAACCGTAATTTCTTGAGGAAGATCATGTATAATACTCAAATAAACATAATGAAGGTAATTACCCAACATTTTCCTGGGAAGGTAGTCGTCTGGTAATATTAATTTTTCTTGCTTTCGGTCTGAAAAAAAACCATCTGGATTTATAGCATCCTGTGTGCATGCCCACTGCCAGAAGTCGGGGCCTTTACGGATTTTCCCCGCGTCAGTCAAGGTGTCATCTCCAAACATAGTAATCTGACATGCAACCGTATTGGCCAAAAAATAATCTGGCTGTTCAGGGCGATGAACGCCAAACCCCAATTTATCTTTATCAATCAGCCATATCTTAATCTCTTTACCCTGACAATACGAAGAATAGAGCGTAATTATCCTTTCTAATACACTGATACCTCGAGAGCCGCACCCAATAATAGCTATGTTTATTTTTTCCATCTGCCCCCCCTGTTAACCGTTACGAATAATCAGACAAGAACATCCCTCTTATTTTTTCACTCAAAGTGCGGATTTTATTTTTCGCATTAATACTACAATAAATGCTTAAATGAACAAATTAAGGCTTTAAAAAAAATATAACCCTAATCACACTTATCGTTACCTCGCTATCGTTTATCTTCGTGCTAATTTATTTTCCATCAATGATGGGTCAGGGAATTGCAGGTATGTTGCATAAAACCAAAAAAGCCCTTGTGCGCAAAGATATCCGGATAGCTTTCTATGGCGTATTACTACTTGCGCTGGGGGTCGGACTCAGTCGTTTCCTTTACACGCCGATGTTACCCGCCATGTTGGGAGAGCATATTTTCACGTTCCCACAACTTGCATGGCTGGCGAGTGCCAACTATGCCGGATATCTGGTGGGGAGTCTGGTATTTTCTTGGAGTGGTTTTCACCGCCCCCATTCGCAACATATGGTGTTTATTTTTGCGACGCTCTCCGTTGTTCTGCTCTTCGCGATGTGGGGCGTCACTCAGATTAGCCTTGCCCTGGCCGTGCGCTTTCTGGCTGGGGTGGCCAGTGCGGCATTAATGATCTTTGGTTCAGTGACGGTCCTGCACCACACCAATAATCACCGGGTGACAGCGTCCTTGTTTTCAGGGGTTGGCGTCGGGATTTTACTCGGCAATGAATGTGTGAATGTGGGCATCAGCCACCACTTAACCTCTTATGATCTCTGGTTCGGTGCGGGCCTGGTGGGCCTGGTCCTGCTGATTCTGCTGGTTATCCTTTCCCCCAAAGCCATTGCGTTCACGCCGGAGTCACAACAGACACAGGTGCGAAAAAGCGCCGTGGTGAGCTGGTGGCAACTGATCATTATTTATGGCCTGGCCGGCTTCGGCTATATTATTGTCGCCACCTTTCTGCCGCTCATCTCCCATCAGCTTTCAGACAGCACGATCTCTCAACACCTCTGGTCGCTGGTCGGGCTGGCCATTATTCCCGGCTGTTTTTTCTGGCTGCTGATGGAATATCGATTTGGCATCACGCTTTCCCTGATGTTTAATCTTATCCTGCAGGCGATCTGCGTACTGCTCTCACTGAATGGCCATTCACCTTTACTCCTGATCCTCTGCTGCCTCGGATTTGGCTTCACTTTTATGGGTACCACCGCACTGGTGATGCCGTTGGCGAAGAAACTGCCGGTTCCTTCCGGTATCAATTTGATGGCGCTGGTGACGTTCACCTATGGTGTCGGCCAGGTTTGCGGGCCACTGATGACAGGATGGTTCCACGGCCACGCGGATCCGTTGAGGATGTCGATCATTATCGGCGCCCTGGCGCTGTTTATCGCCGCGTTGCTCTGCCTGAAACGTTCAACCGTTATCTGAGGGGGGCTGCGGGAAAGATTTTCCACTCTTAAGTTCCATGCGGTAAATCAATAAAACCACCATTATTCTCCGCACAAACACTACATATAGCGCTTACTATAGCCACCGAAACCTACATATAGTTTTCTTCCTTCAGGAGAGCAGCGGTGGCAACTCAGGTAATCAAGCGGGACGGCTGTCAGGTCGCCTTCGATCCAACACGTATTGAGGCAGCGATTCGTGCTGCCGCACAGGCAGCCAGCATTGACGATAATGACTACTGCGCCACCGCCGCCAGCCAGATCAGCGCCCTGCTGACCGCCCGTCCCCGGGTGGATATTGCCGAGGTGCAGCTCGCGGTGGAAAACCAGCTGATGGCGGGATGTTACCCCCAGCTGGCACGCAGCTACATTGAGTATCGTCACGATCGCGACGTCGCCCGCGAGCTGCGTGGTCGTCTGAATCATGAGATCCGTGGTCTGGTTGAGCAGAGCAATCCCGCGCTGCTGAATGAAAATGCCAATAAAGACAGTAAAGTGATCCCGACCCAGCGCGACCTGCTGGCCGGTATTGTGGCTAAACACTATGCCCGTCAGCATATGCTGCCGCGTGATGTGGTCAGCGCCCATGAACGCGGTGAGATCCACTATCACGATCTCGACTACTCTCCGTTCTTTCCGATGTTCAACTGCATGCTGATCGACCTGCGCGGCATGCTGACGCACGGCTTCAAGATGGGCAATGCGGAGATCGAACCGCCGAAGTCGATCTCTACCGCCACCGCCGTCACCGCCCAGATCATCGCGCAGGTTGCCAGCCATATTTACGGCGGGACCACGATTAACCGTATTGACGAGGTGCTGGCACCGTTTGTTGAAGCCAGCCTGGAGAAGCACCGCGCGACCGCACTGCAGTGGCAGATTGCGGATGCTGAAGCCTATGCGCATTCGCGCACTGAAAAAGAGTGTTATGACGCTTTCCAGTCACTGGAATACGAGGTCAACACCCTGCACACCGCCAATGGCCAGACGCCCTTTGTCACCTTCGGTTTTGGCCTGGGTACCCGTTGGTCGGCGCGTCTGGTTCAGCAGTCGATCCTGCGTAACCGTATTGCCGGCTTGGGGAAAAACCATAAAACGGCGGTGTTCCCGAAGCTGGTGTTTGCCATTAAAGCCGGTCTGAACCAGGCGGCGGGCGAGCCTAACTACGACATCAAACAGCTGGCGCTGGAGTGCGCCAGTAAACGTATGTACCCGGATATCCTCAATTACGACCAGGTGGTGAAAGTCACCGGTTCATTTAAAACGCCAATGGGCTGCCGCAGTTTCCTCGGGGTCTATGAGGAGAACGGCGAACAGATCCACGATGGCCGGAACAATATCGGCGTGATCAGCCTGAACCTGCCGCGTATTGCGCTGGAGTCGGAGGGGGATGAGAGGCGCTTCTGGGTTCTGCTTGAGCAGCGCCTGCTGCTGGCGAAAAAAGCGCTGATGACACGTATCGCCAGGCTGGAAAATGTCAAAGCCCGCGTTGCGCCGATCCTCTATATGGAAGGTGCCTGCGGGGTACGCCTGAAGGCCGATGAGCCGGTGGCCTCGATCTTCCGCAACGGCAGAGCCTCCATTTCTTTGGGCTACATCGGCATTCACGAAACGCTGAACGCCCTGAGTGGCGGCAGCGTGCATCCTTATGACGATGAACAACTGCGGGCGAAAGGGCTGCAGATTGTCGCCCGGCTGCGTGAGGCCGTGGAAGCCTGGAAAGAGGAGACCGGCTACGGCTTCAGCCTGTATAGCACCCCCAGCGAAAATCTGTGCGATCGCTTCTGCCGCCTTGATGCCGCCGAGTTTGGTGTGGTGCCGGGTGTGACGGATAAGGGCTATTACACCAACAGCTTCCACCTTGACGTGGAGAAGAAGGTGAACCCATACGATAAAATCGACTTTGAGGCGGGCTACCCGCCGTTAGCCAACGGCGGTTTTATCTGTTACGGCGAATATCCTAATATTCAGCACAACCTGAAGGCGCTGGAAGACGTCTGGGATTACAGCTACAGCCGGGTGCCTTATTACGGTACCAATACGCCGATTGACGAATGCTATGAGTGCGGCTTTACTGGCGAATTCGACTGCACCAGCAAAGGCTTCACCTGCCCGAAATGCGGTAACCACGACAGCACCCGCGTTTCCGTCACCCGTCGGGTATGCGGCTATCTTGGCAGCCCGGATGCCCGCCCCTTTAACGCCGGGAAGCAGGAAGAGGTAAAACGTCGGGTTAAACATCTGCACAACGGCCAGCTGGGATGAACATCCATCAGTACTACCCGGTGGACATCGTTAACGGCCCCGGCACGCGCTGCACGCTGTTTGTGTCTGGCTGCGTGCATGAATGCCCGGGCTGCTATAACAAAAGTACCTGGCGGGTAAACTCCGGGGTGCCGTTTACGCTGGAAATGGAAGAACGGCTGATTGCCGATCTCAACGACACGCGCATTCCGCGCCAGGGGTTGTCGCTGTCCGGCGGCGATCCCCTGCATCCGGCTAATCTCGCCGATGTCGGACGGCTGTTACGCCGGGTGCGCCGTGACTGTGCGGGAAAGGATATCTGGATGTGGACCGGCTATCGGCGGGAGGAGCTGGACGCGCAGCAGCAGCGGGTGGTCGCAGAGGTTAACGTACTGATTGACGGGAAATATATCCAGGCGCTCAGAGATCCGGCGCTGCGCTGGCGCGGCAGCAGCAACCAGGTCATTCATCAGCTGCGCTGAGATCAGTCAGCAATAAAGTGCGGGATAAACCTTGAACTGTCTTTGGTGATTGGCCCGTTATCCTCACGAATACCGATACCCGCGGCGCTGTCACCCACAATCCAGCTGCCGATCAGCGTATGGTCATGCCCGAACCGGGGTAACGGCGCACTGGCCTGCCAGATACGGGGTTCATCCGCGTATTCGCCGGGTTCACTGGCCAGCCGTTGCCGGCCATCGCGATCGGCATACATCGTGATGTTCGCCCCTTCGCGCGAGAACAATGGTTTACTGACAAAACCGCGCCACTGAGCGCCCATTTCTTCTGCTAAGCGCCAGCCCGGTTTATCCACTTCCCCGGCAAACCAGGCAGGCAGCAGGTTAGGATGCCCGCGATGCCAGCGCCACAGCAGCGGTAAGATGCCCTTGTTACTGAGCACGGTTTTCCACAGGGGTTCAATCCAGCGTTCGCGGCCCTTGCGCAGTAGCGGACCGTAATCATCACGCAGCATCCACTCCAGCGGGTAAAGCTTGAATGCCTGTTCAATCACCCGGTCGTGCAAGTCCGTGAGCACGCCCCCCACGCCCATGCCCACTTCTTCCAGATAGAGAAAGCGCGTTTCAAGGCCTGCCTGTCTGGCGCAATCTTCAAGATACTGCACCGTGCCGCGATCTTCCGCCGATCCCTGACAGCAGCAAAAATAGAGCGGGTGCTGATTGCGCCAGAGCCCCAGCCGGGCGATCAGCTTTTCCTGCAGGGAATTGAACTGATCGGCATGATGGGGGACCGGCCCCCTGCCCGCGACATCGGTCAGCCACTGCCACTGAAAAAACGCGGCTTCATACAGAGACGTGGGCGTATCGGCATTGTATTCCAGCAGCTTAACCGGCCCCTGCCCTCCCCAGCTGAAGTCCATCCGGCCATAGAGTGAGGGTTCGCGGCGCTGCCAGCTGCGGGCAATGGCCTCCCAGTAGAGGGGCGGGATCGCCAGTGCTGTCAGCAGCTCTTCATCGCCGGTAACGCGATCGACCAAATCGAGGCACATCTGATGCAGCTCTTCCGTTGGCCCCTCAATATCCTGCTCGATCTGACGCAGGGTAAAGCGATAGGCCCGGGTTTCATCCCAGTACACCTCATCATCAATGATATGGAAGTTAAAACCGTAGCGGGCGGCAATAGCGGGAAGATCGCGCCGGGGCGTGCAGGCGATACGTATCATCTTCAGCCCCCTGAACGATGATATGAACTGCCGCCAAACCCGCCGCGTGAGACCGTGCGCCCACTGAACTTGTGGGAGTCAGTATCAGCAGAGGAACGCGTCCAGCGTGCTTCACTGCCCGGCGTCCTCAGCGTCTCACGATCGTTCGGGTCACGATAGAAGGCGCGCCCACCACCGTAGTAACCGCCACCGGAAGAGGAACTCCCCTGGACGTCTTCCTGCGGGCGCTTACCCATAGTGAAACCCGCCAGCCGGGGCAGAAAACGGTGTGTTGCCAGGCTGTAATGACAGTTTCCGAGGCCATAATAGCTCTGACAGGCATAACTGTTATCAAACCCCTGTGAACTGGCATCCAGCTGTTGCTGGGCGGCCTGCTCCTGCACCTCACAGGCCCGGAGGGAATAGCCTGCCTGCGTACACTCATTGCTGCTGGAAAAGATGGTCTGCTCTTCCCCCTTATCCTGGCAGCTGTGGAGGAGTGCCATACCGGTGCCGCCCATAATAACCAGCGTCAGCCATGACGTGGATTTACGCGGCGCGTCATTCAGGGCTGCGCCTTGCGAGAAGGACTTAAATTCCCCCGACTTTTGACCGCCCGAACGTGAGCGGCGACGTTTCTTTTTCAAGGTTACTGCTTCCCTGCCTGAAAAGTTTTAGTAGGTCATACAGGCTGCATTAATGATCCCTCCGCCAAGGGAGACCCCGCCGAGAAATAAGCCAACAGCCAGATGGTTATCTTCAATATGCTGGCTGATTTTCGGCAGATAAATACGCGCCAGACCAAACACCAGTAATTGTACGACCAGCGCGACTGCACCCCATAAAACATAATCGAGTAAATTGATGGAGTTAATCGCCACGCTGGCCAGCGGGATAATATAACCTAATAGCGCACCAATGAAACCCAGTGCCGCCGCCAGATTATTCTCTTTAATCAGACGCCATTCGTTATGGGGGGTAATGCGGGTGTAGATAAACAGAAATATCAGCACCATTGCACAACTGGTGAAAAAATAGGAGCCGAAAGCGAGTAACAGATGCAGCGTAGCCATGGGTTCGTCCTGAAGGTGATGGGCAGAGTGAGAATTCATCATAAGGGGCGGTACTGGCAAACGCCAGCAGGCTGCATTTTCTTTACCTTTGTGTGCGCCCTCTTTTCCCAAAAAATCAGTAACCTGTGAATTGAAAAGCCACACCGGGTTGATTTTCAGCATCATTGAACCACACTTATTCCGTTCTCAACGAAAGCTCACAGGAGGAAATATGAGCAAGAAGATTGCGGTGCTGATGACCGATGAATTTGAAGACTCAGAATTTACTTCCCCCGCCGAGGCTTACCGAAATGCCGGCCACGAGGTGATTACCATTGAGACTGAGGCGGGTAAAACCCTGACCGGGAAACAGGGTAAAGCCAGCGTGAAGGTCGATAAAAGTATCGATGACGTTCATCCGGCTGAATTTGATGCCCTGCTGCTGCCGGGCGGTCACTCCCCGGATACGCTGCGCGGTGACGACCGGTTTGTTGAATTTACTAAAGCTTTTGTGGCCCTGGGTAAACCCGTTTTTGCCATCTGCCACGGCCAGCAGCTGCTGATTAGCGCCAATGCGGTACGCGGGCGTAAAATGACCACGGTGAAACCGGTGGTGATTGACCTGAAAAATGCCGGTGCCGATTTTTACGATGAAGAGGTTGTAGTCGACAACGATCGCCTGGTCACCAGCCGCACGCCGGACGATCTGCCCGCCTTTAACCGTGAATCCCTGCGTATTCTGAACGCCGCCTGATCGTCACCCTGGCCAGCTGCGGCTGGCCTTGCCCCCCTTAAGATCCCGCCCAATATGCGCTAAAGTAGCCTCCTCCTTCTTTGTGTGGATTGGGACGCTTTATGTATTCTGCTGCAACTGCCGGCTGGCAACTTTATATTGTGCGTACCGCCAGTGGGATGCTGTACACCGGCATCACGAATGACGTGGCACGACGCTTTGCGCAGCACCAGAGCGGTAAAGGCGCGAAGGCATTACGGGGTAAGGGGCCGCTTGAGCTGCTGTTTCACTGTGAGGCAGGGGATCGATCGCTGGCGTCAAAGCTGGAATATCAGGTAAAACAGCTAAAAAAGCCGCAAAAAATAAGGCTGGTTGAACACCAGCCTGTGTCACTTGTTCAGTGGCTTGCGGCGCTCAGAAACGCGTAAACGGCGCAGAGAATTCGATGCGGCCTTCCACGCCGTTAAAGGCATCATCTGCCAGCTTATAAACCTGGAAAGTCGCTTCAGTGCCTTCCCAGCGACAGTCCAGCTGGTGGCGCGCAGCCGGCTCAAACCCATAAGGCCCGAAGTAAGCGGGATCGCCCAGCACCACCACGGCGGCATAGCCGAACTCATTGAGCGTATCCAGCCCTTCATAGACAAGCTGCTTACCGATGCCCTGCCGGCGGACGCATTCATCGACCGCCAGCGGCGCTAATCCCACCCACTGACGATCTTCATCGTTCAGCGTGACCGGGCTGAACGCCGCATAGCCCAGCACCTGGCCCTCATCATCCGTGGCCACCACGCCGAGAGTTAACAATCCGTCTTCACGGAGTTGCTGCACCAGCTCCGCCTCAGCAGAGGTGGGGAAACTGCGGCGCAGCAGGCTGTCGATGCTGGCAGCATCGATACCAATTTCGGAACGAATTAACATGAGACACCTGCGCGATCCGCCGGGGAAATCGCGTCCTTTTTCAGTCCGGCTTCAATAAAGTCAGCCAGTTGCATTAGTCCGATGCGTAACGGCCTCGGCATGGATTCCAGATCGATCGCATCCATCAGGTTTTTCACTTCCAGACCCAGCTCTGTATCACCTTCAATCAGCAGACGACGTTGAAAAAACAGGGTATCCGGGTCCTGTCTGCGGGCGGCGATCAGCACCAGATCGTTGGCATTGCCACGAAACCAGACATCGGCTTCCGCGCGTTCGGCTACCTGAAGTTTGCCCTGCTGCAGCGTCACTGACCAGCACAGTTCGAGATCGCTAACCTCGATTCCCAGCCAGCGCCCTTCCAGGAAATCCAGCTCACCTTCCTCCAGCGCCTGCTGAAACTGCCAGCGTAGCAATACCTGCAGTAGCGGTTTCTTCACGGCAAACGGGGTAAACCGCAGTGGAAGGCGCAGCAATTGCGGTCCGTGGCGGACACAGTGGCTGCGTAGCGGGTTCAACACCATTATCACTCCTTACGAATAAATTTCAGCTATTTTGCCACAACAGCAAAATGCGTCTGACGGCTGGATCAACAAAGTGTGCGAACTATACGAGTTTTATCAGGGATCACGAACCCCATCAATACGCCATTAGCTGCCTTAAATCAAAATTTGTCGCCGCTTTCCTCACTAAACTCATCAACTCTTCTGATTAGTTGGATCGACCCCTATGGAACTTCTCTGCCCGGCCGGAAACCTACCGGCGCTGAAGGCGGCCATCGATAACGGTGCCGATGCGGTGTATATCGGCCTGAAAGATGAAACCAATGCCCGCCACTTTGCGGGCCTGAACTTCACCGACAAACGCCTGCAGGAAGCAGCACGCTACGTTCATCAGCGTAAACGCAAACTGCATGTGGCGATCAACACCTTTGCCCATCCTGATGGCTATGTGCGTTGGCAGCGCGCCGTCGATATGGCCGCACATGCCGGTGCTGATGCTTTAATCCTGGCAGATATTGCCATGCTGGCGTACGCCGCAGAAAAATATCCCCATATTGAACGTCATGTTTCGGTACAAGCCTCCGCGACAAATGCGGCTGCCGTTCGCTTTTACCAGCGTAACTTCGATGTATCACGCGTGGTATTGCCGCGAGTGCTATCGATGCATCAGGTTCGCCAGCTGGCCCGCGATACCACCGTCCCACTGGAGGTCTTTGCCTTCGGCAGTCTGTGCATTATGGCAGAGGGCCGCTGCTACCTCTCTTCTTACCTGACGGGCGAATCCCCCAATACGGTCGGCGCCTGCTCACCGGCCCGTTTTGTTCGCTGGCAGCAGACCCCGGCCGGGCTGGAATCCCGGCTGAATGAGGTGCTGATCGATCGCTATGACGCGGGAGAAAATGCCGGATACCCGACGCTGTGCAAAGGCCGTTATAAGGTCGACAAGGCCCATTATCATGTCCTCGAAGAGCCCACGAGCCTCAATACGCTGGCGCTGCTGCCTGAGCTGATGGCAGCGAATATCGTCTCGGTTAAAATTGAAGGGCGTCAGCGCAGCCCCGCCTATGTTGAACAGGTGGCACGTATCTGGCGTCAGGCCATTGATCGCTGTCACGCTGACCCGCAGAACTTTACCGCACAGCCCCAGTGGATGGCGGCGCTCAGTGCGCTGAGTGAAGGCACACAAACCACGCTCGGTGCGTATCACCGGCAGTGGCAGTAGGAGGCAGGATGAAATATTCACTGGGACCAGTACTGTGGTACTGGCCAAAAGAGACGCTGAACGCTTTTTATCAGTCGGCCGCCGACAGTGATGCTGACATTGTCTACCTGGGAGAGTCGGTGTGCAGTAAACGCCGCGCCACGAAAACCAGCGACTGGCTGAGTATGGCCAGGCAGCTGGCTGATGCCGGGAAGCAGGTGGTGCTCAGTACGCTGGCGCTGGTGCAGTCTCCTTCGGAACTGACCGAGCTGAAGCGCTATGTGGATAACGGCGAATTTCTGATCGAAGCCAATGATGTCGGTGCCGTGACGCTGGCCAGCGAAGCCGGTATCCCCTTCGTCGCCGGGCCTGCGCTTAATGTCTATAATGCTGTCGCACTGAAACTGTTGCTGGACATGGGAATGATGCGCTGGTGCATGCCGGTGGAACTGTCGCGAGACTGGCTGATGCAGTTGATCACTCAGTGTGAAGAACTGGGCATCCGCCAGCGGTTTGAGGTTGAAGTGTTGAGCTATGGTCATCTGCCGCTGGCCCTGTCAGCCCGCTGCTTTACCGCACGTTCAGAAAATCGCAGCAAGGATGAATGTCAGACCTGCTGTATTGACTATCCCCAGGGACGCCGTGTACATACCCAGGAGGATCAGCAGGTGTTTGTTCTGAACGGCATTCAGACCATGAGCGGCAGCTGCTACAACCTGGGTAACGACCTGCCCTCCATGCAGGGACTGGTCGATATTGTGCGCCTTTCACCGCAGGATGCAGGAACACTGTCGGTGATCACCCAGTTCCGCGCTAACGAAGCAGGCCAGATGCCGCTGAAGAGGGATCACCACGCAGACTGTAACGGCTACTGGCGACGGGTAGCAGGGCTGGAGCTGGTCAGTTAAATCACGCTCGCGCCGATCCTGGCGGGGAGGATTTCCGCCGGGATAAATCCCGCTATTATAATAACGGTGGATCAGCCGCCCCGCGGCACCGTTAATTTCAGGAGTGCTGCGAACGGACAACAATACGGACAGCAAATGCCTTAATCTGTCTCTTTTGTACCTGGCGCAGCGTCGGCCGTTAGACAAAGTGAGCAACTATGCCTGATAAAAAAAATGTACCGCTTTCGGTACTGGATCTCGCCCCCATTCCTCAGGGTGCATCGGCGCGCGATGCGTTTCACGCATCACTCTCTCTGGCAAAGCAGTCTGAGACTCTTGGCTTTCACCGCTACTGGCTGGCAGAGCACCACAACATGTCCGGGATTGCCAGCGCGGCCACCTCGGTGCTGATTGGGTATCTGGCAGCGAATACGCAAACCCTGCGCCTGGGTTCGGGCGGGGTGATGCTGCCCAATCATTCCCCGCTGGTGATTGCCGAACAGTTCGGTACCCTGGAGTCGCTCTACCCAGGCCGTATCGATCTGGGTCTGGGCCGCGCACCGGGTTCCGATCAGCGCACCATGCTGGCGCTGCGCCGCCACATGGCGGGACATGTCGATAATTTCCCGTCCGATGTCAGTGAACTCATCCGCTGGTTCGATCACACAGGCGAAGAGATGCCGGTGGTACAGCCGGTGCCTGGAACCGGCCTGAAAATCCCGGTCTGGCTGCTAGGATCCAGCCTGTACAGCGCGCAGCTGGCGGCACAGATGGGCCTGCCGTTTGCCTTCGCTTCCCACTTCGCCCCCGATATGTTGCTACAGGCGCTGCATTTATACCGCGAGCACTTTAAACCCTCTGCGCGGCTGGATAAACCCTATGCGATGGTGTGTGTCAACGTGATCGCCGCTGACAGCGATCGCGATGCGCGCTTCCTGTTTACCTCCATGCAGCAGCAGTTTATCAATCTGCGCCGCGGCAAACCGGGTCCGCTGCCCGCACCAGTGGATAACATGGACAACCTGTGGTCACCGTCAGAACAGTACGGCGTGCAGCAGGCGCTGAGCATGTCGGTGGTGGGTGATAAAGATAAAGTCCGTCAGGGGCTGGCGGCGCTGATGCGTGAAACCCAGGCGGATGAAGTGATGGTCAACGGGCAGATTTTTGATACTCAGGCGCGGCTCTACTCGTTTGAGCTGGCCATGCAGGCCCGTAACGCTTTGTAACCCTGACAGCAGGGCAAAAAAAAACCAGCCCGAAGGCTGGTTTTTTTATGGGGCATCAGTGGTTACGCGTCACGACGACGGGTAGGTGCTGCGCCGCCTTCAGTGCGCGGGCCACGTGAAGGGCCACCCGGACGACGTTCACCGCTACGGTCATTGCTGAAGCGACGACCGCCTTCAGCACCACCGCGTGGGGCTCCACCTTCACGGCCAGCGCCAGCGCCAAAGCCACCGCGTGCAGGGCCGCCCGGACGACGTTCGCCGCCACGGTCGTTGCTGCGTGGCTGTGCATCACCAATCAGCTGCATATTCATCGGTTTGTTCAGAATACGCGTGCGGGTGAAGTGTGACAGAACTTCGCCCGGCATGCCTTTTGGCAGTTCGATAGTGGAGTGCGTACCGAACAGCTTGATGTTACCGATGTAGCGGCTGCTGATGTCGCCTTCGTTAGCGATAGCGCCAACGATGTGACGCACTTCAACACCGTCATCACGGCCTACTTCAATGCGGTACACTTCCATATCACCGACGTCACGACGTTCACGACGTGGACGATCGCCTTCTGCGCGGGGTTCACGTGGTTCACGTGGGCCACGATCCGGACGATCGCTGCGGCCGGCCTGGCGGTCATCACGATCGCGGAACTGGCTGCGCGGACGCTGTGGCGCATCAGCAGGAACGATCAGTGGACGTTCGCCCTGAGCCATTTTCAGCAGTGCTGCGGCCAGCGTTTCGATGTCCAGCTCTTCTTCTGGCTGCATTTTAGCCAGCAGAGCACGGTACTGCTCCAGATCGCTGCTTTCCAGCTGCTGCTGAACTTTAGCAGCAAACTTCGCCAGACGACGCTCACCCAGCAGCTCTGCGTTTGGCAGCTCTACTTCAGGAATGGTCAGCTTCATGGTGCGTTCAATGTTACGCAGCAGACGACGCTCGCGGTTCTCAACGAACAGCAGAGCACGGCCGGCACGACCTGCACGACCGGTACGGCCGATACGGTGAACGTAAGATTCTGCGTCCATCGGGATGTCATAGTTAACCACCAGGCTGATACGCTCAACGTCCAGGCCACGGGCCGCAACGTCGGTGGCGATCAGGATGTCCAGACGACCGTCTTTCAGACGCTCCAGGGTCTGCTCACGCAGTGCCTGGTTCATATCACCGTTCAGTGCAGCACTGTTGTAACCGCTGCGCTCCAGCGCTTCAGCCACTTCCAGCGTTGCGTTTTTAGTCCGCACGAAGATGATCGCAGCATCAAAGTCTTCTGATTCCAGGAAGCGGGTCAGTGCATCCGTTTTACGGCCGTACGCAGTCCAGTAGCTCTGGCTGATGTCCGGACGGGTGGTCATGCTTGACTGGATACGCACTTCCTGCGGATCTTTCATAAAGCGCTTGGTGATACGACGGATCGCTTCTGGCATGGTCGCAGAGAACAGAGCAGTCTGATGATTGTCCGGGATCTGCGCCATAATAGTTTCAACGTCTTCGATGAAGCCCATACGCAGCATTTCATCGGCTTCGTCCAGCACCAGGCCGCGCAGGTTAGACAGATCTAACGTGCCGCGTTTCAGGTGGTCAAGCAGACGACCAGGCGTACCCACAACAACCTGTGGTCCCTGGCGCAGAGCGCGCAGCTGCACGTCATAACGCTGGCCGCCGTAAAGGGCTACCACGTTCAGGCCGCGCATATGTTTAGCGAATTCAGTCATCGCTTCTGCAACCTGCACCGCCAGTTCGCGGGTCGGTGCCAGCACCAGGATCTGAGGTGCTTTTACGGTTGGGTCAATGTTATGTAATAACGGCAGCGAGAAGGCTGCAGTTTTGCCACTCCCGGTCTGCGCCATACCCAGCACGTCACGGCCCGCCAGCAGATGAGGAATACACTCAAGCTGGATTGGGGAAGGCTTCACGTAGCCCATGCCGGTCAGTGATTCGAGGAGGTCGGCGTTCAGGCCAAGGTCAGCAAAAGTAGTTTGGATATCAGTCATGTAGTACACGTGCCTCTTAGATTGCGGCGGCCAGTCTACATAACTCGTCGTGAAAACTTTCAGTCATTTTCATCAAAAAGTGTGAACCGGCTCAAATTAGTGGTTTTGACGAACAAAAAGGCCCTCATCCGCTAAGATGATGACTTTTCGAAAAAACGGGCAATGAAGTTCGTCAGCTATTGCTGGTCAGATTCTGATAAATCGTCTTGTGTCTGGCCGAGTAGCGCCAGCTCCAACAATGCATATCGATGCTCAACAAAGTTGTGAACGTTGTTGGCGACCGTCAGCTTGAACAACGCTTCTGCGTTGTCCTTCTCCCCCAGACTTAGGTAATACTTACCTAAATAGAAGTTGGTTTCACTGAGATGTTCAGCGAGCGAGGTGTTATCCGTTGCGTCCGCCTGGAGCCGTTCCATCAGCGTTTTTTCGCTGATATCGCCCAGGTAGAACTCGACAATATTCCATCCCCATTGCTCCTTCACCGCTTTGTCGTAACGCTGCTTGAGCGAGACTTTTGCCTGGTCTGCGTTGATCTCACGTTCAGTGAGATACAGCCACAGGCTGCGGAAGGGATCGTTAGGATCGTCTTGATAAAACGCCAGCAGATCATCTTGCGCCAGTTTAAATCTTCCGCCGTAATACAGAGCGATACCACGATTTAAACGCGCATAATTGTAAGTTGGATCAAGCTCAAGTACAGAATCAAACGCTTCATAGGCAGCATCAAAGTTGCCTGCCTGCGTTAAATATATGCCTAAGTAATTGAATACTTCAGGCATATCCGGTCTGATAGACAGCGCTTGTGAAAAATCATTTCGCGCCAGTGCTCTCAAACCGAGACTATCATACAACACTCCGCGCTCATATAACAGCTGTGCGCGTTCATCATCGGTCAATGACCGACTGGCAAGTATTTGTTCCATGCGCGCGAGAATGACTTCCTGCTGCAGCGTAGGCTGCAAGGGGACCGCCAGTACTTCGTTCTTACGCCAATCGGTGTTGCTGCATCCTGCCAGCGTCAAAGCTGTCGCAACAATACACCAGCGCAAAAATGGCTTCATTTACCACTCCCGAAAACAAACATTGGGATGCACATCCTGTCATCCGCCTGCCGTTCACAAGGCCATCCAGCCCTCGCGATGAAACAATCCTCCGCACCCGAAGGTGCGGAGAACTCAATGGTCTTGCCGTTACTCTGCTTCAGGTGCTGCAGGAGCTTCAGCTTCAGGCTGGGCCTGTTCGCTGGCTTCTTTGATGCTCAGGCGTACGCGACCCTGACGGTCAACTTCCAGTACTTTCACTGGTACTTCCTGGCCCATCTGCAGGTAGTCTGTCACTTTCTCAACGCGCTTATCAGCGATTTGAGAGATGTGAACCAGACCTTCTTTACCACCGCCGATAGCAACGAAGGCACCGAAGTCAACGATGCGGGTCACTTTACCGTTATAGATACGGCCCACTTCGATTTCTGCGGTAATCTCTTCGATACGACGGATAGCGAATTTCGCTTTCTCACCGTCAGTCGCTGCGATTTTAACCGTACCGTCATCTTCAATTTCAATGGTAGTACCGGTCTCTTCGGTCAGCGCACGGATCACAGAACCACCTTTACCGATCACGTCTTTAATCTTATCAACGCTGATCTTGATGGTATGGATACGTGGAGCAAACTGAGAGATATCGCCACGCGGGGTGCTGATTGCCTGCTCCATAACGCTCAGGATATGCAGACGCGCACCCTTAGCCTGGTTCAGCGCTTCATGCATGATTTCGCGGGTGATGCCTTCAATTTTGATGTCCATCTGCAGCGCGGTGATACCTTCACGGCTACCGGCTACTTTGAAGTCCATGTCGCCCAGGTGATCTTCGTCACCCAGAATGTCTGACAGAACAACGAAGTTATCGTTGTCTTTCACCAGACCCATCGCAATACCGGCTACGGCTGCTTTGATAGGGACACCGGCGTCCATCAGTGCCAGAGAAGCACCACATACAGACGCCATGGAGGATGAACCGTTAGATTCAGTGATTTCAGACACGACACGTACAGTGTACGGGAACGCATCGCCTTTTGGCATGACGGCCAGAACACCACGTTTCGCCAGACGACCGTGACCAATTTCACGACGCTTAGGCGAACCGACCATGCCGGTTTCACCGACAGAGTACGGAGGGAAGTTGTAGTGGAACAGGAAGTTATCAGTACGCTCACCCATCAGTTCATCCAGGTTCTGCGCATCACGGGCAGTACCCAGTGTCGCGGTAACCAGTGCCTGAGTCTCACCACGGGTGAACAGTGCTGAACCGTGGGTACGTGGCAGAACGCCGGTACGCACATCCAGACCACGGATCATGTCTTTTTCACGGCCATCAATACGTGGCTCGCCGCGCAGAATGCGGCTACGTACCACGTCTTTTTCCAGCGCGTGCAGAATGTCGCTGATCTCACCGGCATCCAGTGACTCGTCTTCAGCCAGCAGGGTCGCGGTGGTTTCTGATTTAATCACGTCAACCTGAGCATAGCGCTCCTGTTTTTCGGTGATACGGTAAGCGTCGCTCAGACGGGCTTCAGCCAGCGCAGCGATACGGGCGTTCAACGCGTCGTTCGGTGCTTCTGGTGTCCAGTCCCAGCGAGGTTTGCCTGCTTCAGCCACCAGTTCGTTAATGGTGTCGATAACAATCTGCTGCTGCTCATGGCCATACACCACAGCACCCAGCATCTGGTCTTCGCTTAACAGTTCAGCTTCTGACTCCACCATCAGCACTGCGCCTTTGGTACCGGCAACGACCAGATCCAGTTTGCTCTCTTTCAGCTCATCGGTCGTTGGGTTCAGCACGTACTGGTCGTTCAGGTAACCGACGCGCGCAGCACCGATTGGGCCGTTGAACGGCAGGCCAGAGAGTGACAGCGCCGCAGAAGCACCGATCAGAGCAACGATGTCCGGGTTAACCTGTGGGTTAACGGAAACAACGGTAGCGATAACCTGCACTTCGTTGACGAAACCTTCCGGGAACAGTGGGCGCAGCGGACGGTCAATCAGACGTGAAGTCAGTGTTTCGCCTTCGCTTGGACGGCCTTCACGACGGAAGAAGCTGCCAGGGATACGACCAGCAGCGTAGGTACGCTCCTGATAGTTAACAGTCAGCGGGAAGAAATCCTGACCTGGTTTTGCATTTTTACGGCCAACAACTGTCACGAACACCGCGGTGTCGTCCATGCTTACCATCACGGCAGCCGTTGCCTGGCGGGCCATCATACCGGTCTCAAGAGTGACGGTATGCTGACCATACTGGAATTTTTTTACGATCGGGTTCAGCAAAATTAGTTCCTTAACTTCAGGGCCGGTAGTTTTTTATACCGACCGTGGATATTTAATCTTCATTTTGCATCCTCGCGACTAATGACAACCCTAACCCCAGATGGGATAAAGCCTCTCATTAGCCGCGCGAACGTCTGCAACTGAAGATCACACTCAGCAACAATACAATAGTTTGCGTGTAATTGCTGCCGCTTGCTTGAAAAAAGGGGCCTTAAAGGCCCCTTTCCAGCGAAACTCGCACCAGGTTGTCCGATGACCCACTTACACTTTCAGAAGATCCGAAACCGTGGCGGGACAACCTGTAAGACTTAGCGACGCAGACCCAGACGTTCGATCAGGCTGGTGTAGCGTGCAACGTCTTTACGCTTCAGGTAATCCAGCAGCTTACGACGCTGGGATACCATGCGCAGCAGGCCACGACGGCTGTGGTGGTCTTTCTTGTGCTCAGAGAAGTGACCCTGCAGATGAGTAATCTGCGCGGTCAGCAGTGCAACCTGAACTTCAGTAGAACCACTGTCGTTTGCGCCACGACCGAAATCAGCAACGATCTGTGCTTTAGTTTCAACACTTAGAGACATGAGACAACTCCAAAAATTAAGATAAATGTACAGGCGCCGATCTCTAATTCAGCAACCCAGTGTAAAGCCGCGCCATTCTACTCTTCGCGCTACTTAAGCGCAAATAGCTAGTCGAAATATTCTACAACCAGCCGGCGCGGGGCAACGCGTCCATCGTCGGCGATTTCCGCCATACCGATAAACTTCTTCTCCTCGCCTTCCGTTACCCGCACCAGTCCGCTGGCGGGGGCCCCTACAACCTGTACCGGCATGCCCTGCTTAAAGTAAGCCGCGACAGCACTCAGCAGATTCACCACGGGATACTCTGCCGCCGGACTGTCCATTGGCATCAGCAGTGCGTCCAGCAGGTCGGCAGGTGACTGCTCGCTACGGTGAGCCTCTTCCGTCAGGGCATTAAGCTGTTCCAGCGTCACCATTTTTTCAATGGGATACGTGGCTACCTGCAAACGGCGCAGGTAGGTGACGTGCGCACCGCAGCCCAGCTTTTCACCAAGATCGTCAATGATAGTGCGAATGTAAGTGCCTTTTGAGACATGGATTTCCAGCTCAAGCTCATGACCTTCGTGACGAATAAACAGCAGTTCATAGACCGTGATACTGCGCGACTCGCGCGGCACTTCGATGCCTTCACGGGCATATTCGTACAGCTTGCGGCCCTGGTATTTCAGCGCTGAATACATGGACGGGATCTGCTGCGTTTCACCGCGGAAACTGTCCAGCGCCTGCGCCAGCGTCTCGGCACTGAACGCGACCGGACGCTCGCTGACAATCACCCCATCGGCATCGGAGGTATCGGTGCGCTGCCCGAGACGGGCAATGACCCGATAACGCTTGTCCGATTCCAGCAGATACTGGGAAAACTTGGTCGCTTCACCCAAACAGATCGGCAGCATGCCGGTCGCCAGAGGATCGAGCGCGCCGGTGTGGCCCGCGCGATTGGCGTTATACAGGCGTTTGACTTTCTGCAGCGCGTCGTTGGAGGACAAACCGCCAGGCTTGTCCAGCAACAGAACGCCATGGATATCACGACCGCGACGACGAGGACGACTCATTACTCTGCTTTGCCTTCTTCCTGGTTCTCTTCCTGGCCATCTTCAACCGGGCCACGACGCTCTTCGTCATTTCTGACCACGTTCGTTACCAGGTTAGACATGCGCATCCCTTCAACCAGTGAGTTGTCGTAGAAAAACGTCAGCTCAGGCACGATACGCAGGCGCATCGCTTTGCCGAGAAGGGAGCGGATATAGCCAGCCGCATCACCGAGGGCACGCAGGCCGCCTTTGATAGCTTCTTCGTCTTTATCGTTCAGGAAGGTCACGAACACTTTGGCGTAGGCCAGGTCACGTGACACATCCACACCGGAAACCGTTACCATCATGCCCAGGCGCGGGTCTTTAATCTCACGCTGCAGGATCATGGCGATCTCTTTTTGCAGTTCCTGAGAAACACGCTGCGGGCGACCGAATTCTTTCGCCATAATTTTATCTCTCTTATAAAAGATTGGGAGGCCAGAAGCCTCCCAAATTAGTGTTGTTGATTGCGGACGTCGACTTAGTCGATGGTGCGCTGGATTTCGATAATTTCGAAGACTTCGATCATATCGCCAACACGCACATCGTTGTAGTTCTTCACGCCGATACCACATTCCATGCCGTTACGGACTTCGTTAACGTCATCTTTGAAGCGGCGCAGAGATTCCAGCTCGCCTTCGTAGATCACCACGTTGTCACGCAGAACACGGATTGGGTTGTGACGTTTGATATTACCTTCCGTCACCATACAACCGGCGATGGCACCAAATTTCGGTGATTTGAACACGTCACGTACCGCTGCCAGACCGATGATCTGCTGTTTGTACTCTGGTGCCAGCATCCCGCTCATCGCGGCTTTCACTTCGTCAATCAGATTATAGATGACGGAGTAGTAACGCAGATCCAGGCTTTCTGAGTCGATCACGCGGCGCGCTGAAGCATCAGCACGCACGTTGAAGCCCACCAGGATGGCGTTAGAAGCTGCAGCCAGCGTCGCGTCGGTTTCAGTAATACCACCTACGCCGGAACCGATGATTTTCACTTTTACTTCATCAGTAGAAAGCTTCAGCAGTGACTCGGAGATAGCTTCGACAGAACCCTGTACGTCAGCTTTCAGCACGATGTTCAGCTCGGAAACTTCGCCTTCAGTCATGTTCGCAAACATGTTCTCCAGCTTAGATTTTTGCTGACGTGCCAGCTTAACTTCACGGAATTTGCCCTGACGATACAGTGCCACTTCACGCGCTTTCTTCTCGTCACGTACGACGGTCGCTTCATCACCCGCTGCCGGAACACCGGACAGACCGAGGATCTCAACCGGAATAGAAGGACCGGCAGTCATCACTTCGCGGCCCATCTCGTCACGCATCGCACGCACACGGCCGTATTCGAAGCCACACAGAACGATATCGCCTTTATTCAGCGTACCTTCACGAACCAGAACTGTTGCGACCGGACCACGACCTTTATCCAGGAAGGATTCGATTACCACACCGCTTGCCATACCCTGACGAACAGCGCTCAGTTCCAGCACTTCCGCCTGCAGCAGGATAGCGTTCAGCAGGTCATCAATACCGGTACCGACTTTCGCTGAAACGCTGACGAACATGTTTTCGCCGCCCCACTCTTCCGGGATAATCCCGTACTGAGTCAGTTCAGTTTTAACACGGTCTGGATCGGCATCAGGCTTATCGCATTTGTTCACCGCCACGACAACCGGCACTTTGGCCGCTTTCGCATGCTGGATCGCTTCGATAGTCTGTGGCATCACGCCATCGTCTGCAGCAACAACCAGGATAACGATATCCGTTGCCTGAGCACCACGAGCACGCATTGAGGTAAACGCGGCGTGGCCTGGGGTATCCAGGAAGGTCACCATACCGTTGTCAGTTTCAACGTGGTAGGCACCGATGTGCTGGGTAATGCCGCCCGCTTCGCCAGAGGCGACTTTCGTGGAGCGAATGTAGTCCAGCAGGGAGGTTTTACCGTGGTCAACGTGACCCATGATGGTCACGACCGGTGCACGAGACTCATGCACAGCATCGGTATCACGGTCGCTCATGACCGCTTCTTCCAGCTCGTTTTCGCGGCGCAGTGTCACTTTGTGACCCATTTCTTCCGCGACCATCTGAGCAGTTTCCTGGTCGATGACCTGGTTGATGGTGGCCATAGCGCCCATTTTCATCATCGCTTTGATGACCTGGGAACCTTTCACCGCCATCTTGTTAGCCAGTTCCGCTACGGTGACTGTCTCACCGATAATCACGTCACGGTTAACCGCCTGTGCTGGCTTATTGAAGCCCTGCTGCAGGGTGCTTGGCTTGCGCTTGCCGCCTTTACCGCCGCGAACCTGCGCACGCGCTTCTTCACGGTCAGTTTTCGCTTCAGAATGCTTGTTGCCTTTCTTGCGAACCGGGGCTTTAGCCGGACGAACAGCAGTACGTGTACGGCGGTCACCTTCGACCTGCGCGTCATTTTCGTCTTCTGCTGCACGAGCATGAGTTGAAGTGGTCACGTGATAATCAGAAGTGTCTTCGACTTCTTTAACCTGTGTCCACTCTTCGCCTTTCTCTTCCGCCATTTTACGTGCCTCTTCGGCTACGCGCTTCGCTTCTTCTTCGATCTTGCGACGCGCTTCTTCTTCCGCTTTACGCTTCAGTTCAGCCGATTCCGCTTCGCGGCGGGCTTTATCGGACTGAGAGGCCCGGGTCATTTCGTCGGTATGTTGATTGCTCACTTTATCTTTTTCCGCTGCTTCACGTTTGGCTTTATCAGCTGCCTCACGCTTGGCCTGCTCCTCGGCTTCACGCTTTGCTTTGTCTTGAGCTGCGCGCTGGGCCTGTTCTTCAGCCTCGCGACGAGCCAGTTCTTCCGCTTCACGCTCTGCCTGGGCTTCCGCTTCTGCCTGTTCAGCATCTGCCGGATCGCCTTTTACATAAGTGCGTTTTTTGCGGACTTCGATTTGCACCGACTTACTTTTGCCCCCGGTGCCTGGAACATTCAAGGTGCTGCGCGTTTTGCGCTGCAGAGTAAGCTTACCAGATCCACCGCCATGTTCGCGGTTCAGATGGGTCAGCAATGTCTCTTTTTCGTGCTGGGTAACAGAGTCGGTTTCAGACTTTTGGATCCCTGCGTCAGCAAATTGCTGTACCAGGCGTTCTACCGGTGTCTGAATCTCTGCGGCCAGCGATTTTACGGTTACATCTGTCGTCATGCTGTTCCTTCCTGCTACAGTTTATTACGCGTCGTCGCCGAACCAACAAATATTTCGTGCAGCCATAATCAGCTCACCAGCCCGTTCATCGTTCAGGCCCTCAATATCTGACAGATCGTCCACACCCTGCTCGGCAAGATCTTCCAGCGTACGTACGCCTTTAGCTGCCAGCTTGTAGGCCATCTCGCGCTCCAGACCTTCCAGGTTCAGTAAATCTTCCGCTGGTTGGCTGTCGCCGAGGCTCTCTTCCTTGGCCAGTGCCAGGGTGGTTAACGCGTTTTTAGCTCGGTCGCGCAACGCTTCTACTGTCTCTTCATCAAGACCGTCGATTTCCAGCAGCTCGTTAATCGGCACATAAGCCAGCTCTTCCAGGGAAGAGAAGCCCTCTTCGACCAGAACGGTAGCGAAGTCTTCGTCGATATCGAGATGTTTGGTAAAGACGTCGATGGCAGCATGAGCTTCAGCCTGATGCTTGGCCTGCAGGTCGTCGACCGTCATCACGTTTAGCTCCCAGCCACTTAACTGTGAAGCCAGACGCACGTTTTGGCCATTACGGCCGATCGCCTGAGCCAGATTACCGGCTTCTACTGCGATATCCATGGTGTGATTATCTTCATCCACCACGATAGAGGCGACATCCGCCGGGGCCATTGCGTTGATCACGAACTGAGCAGGATTATCATCCCACAGCACGATATCAATACGCTCGCCACCCAGCTCACTGGATACCGCCTGAACACGCGCACCACGCATACCTACGCAAGCACCGACCGGGTCGATACGCTTGTCGTTGGTTTTCACAGCGATTTTGGCTCGGGAGCCTGGATCGCGCGCAGCGGCTTTAATTTCAAGTACTTCTTCGGCAATTTCCGGCACTTCAATGCGGAACAATTCGATCAGCATTTCCGGTTTGGAACGGCTGACGAACAGCTGAGCACCACGCGCTTCAGGGCGCACAGCATACAGCA
Organism: Erwinia sp. PME.40.26/001; assembly: GCF_055556675.1. Taxonomy (NCBI): domain Bacteria; kingdom Pseudomonadati; phylum Pseudomonadota; class Gammaproteobacteria; order Enterobacterales; family Erwiniaceae; genus Erwinia; species Erwinia sp. PME.40.26/001. The sequence continues at coordinate 92,092 of NZ_JBVHNP010000002.1, read as the reverse complement.
CGCCACGGATACGGTCACCCGGACGGAAGTTTTCACGCGGCAACATATCTTCGCGAATGATCACGGCTTCTGCGTTGGTATTAGAACCATCGTTTGGTCGGACTTCGAGCGAGATATTATCGCGGTTTACTTTCTTCACCACGCCGGTGATGATTTCGCCTTCCTGCTCGCGGAACTGATCGACGACCATCGCGCGCTCAGCTTCACGAACTTTCTGTACGATAACCTGCTTGGCAGTCTGCGTGGTAATACGGTCAAAGGTGACAGATTCGATCTGGTCTTCAACAAAGCCACCTAGGCCCAGTGATTCATCTTCGTAGACGGCGGCTTCCAGCGTGATTTCACGCGTCGGCATCGTCACTTCGTCCACAATCAGCCAACGACGGAAGGTATCGAAGTCGCCACTTTTGCGATCGATACTGACGCGAACGTCAATGTCCTGCTCGTATTTTTTCTTGGTGGCTGTGGCCAGCGCGCTCTCCAGCGCTTCGAAAATCTTCTCGCGTGGGAGGGACTTCTCATTAGAGACCGCTTCTACAACAGCTAAGATTTCTTTGTTCATCCTGGTATGCCTCAATCCGGACTTTTAAAAGTGGGGAACCAGGTTCGCCTTCTGGATGTTACTCAGCGCGAACACTTCGTCGTTACCCTCAACGGCAACAGTAATCATCTCGCCTTCAACAGACTTAATGATACCCTGCCATTTGCGACGGTTCTGGACCGCCATACGCAGCACCAGGCTCACTTCTTCGCCAGTAAAACGTACATAATGTTCTGCGGTAAACATCGGGCGGTCAAGACCAGGCGAGGAAACTTCGAGGTTATAAGCCACGGTAATCGGGTCTTCGACGTCGAATACCGCACTGACCTGGTGACTCACATCAGCGCAATCATCAACATTGATGCCATCTTCACTATCAATATAGATGCGCAAGGTGGATGTGCGACCGCGTACAAACTCAATACCAACCAGTTCGTAGCCTAGCGCTTCTACCGGTGCTGAGATCAGCTCTGTTAATTTTTGCTCTAATGTGGACAATCCCACCCCCAAGACGTAAAAAAAGGGCCTATAGCCCAGTGATGCTGCTTCCTGATAACAAAAAACCCCGAAATATCGGGGCTTAGTGCGACTGGACCCTGTACACCGCCGTCGGCGGCTCGGCACAATCCAAGAGAATTTTTTTCAAAATCAACTGAGATACCCATGTGATGTATACAGTTTATTTGAAAAAGAACTCTAAGGGAAAGTGGTTGCGGGGGCCGGATTTGAACCGACGACCTTCGGGTTATGAGCCCGACGAGCTACCAGGCTGCTCCACCCCGCGTCCGAATACTACGCAAAACTTGCAGAATTTGCAAGCACAACTGAGATTTGGTACCGAGGACGGGACTTGAACCCGTAAGCCCATGCGGGCACTACCACCTCAAGGTAGCGTGTCTACCAATTCCACCACCACGGCACTAAAGAGGCGACTATTTTATTTCTGTCGCGTCGAAATCATTACTGCTTGTACTGCTGAGGTACTGTACTGCTTACTGCGGGATATCGCTGCCCGGCGCTGCCGGTTTAGCAGGCGAAGTCTGTTGAGACTGTGCCGGCTGAGTCAGGTTTTCCCACTCGCTTCCTTTCTGGGTTTTGTTGCTGTTGATGTTACCCAGAACCAGACTGATAATGAAGAACAGGGTCGCCAGCACTGCAGTCATACGGGTCATGAAGTTACCAGAACCGTTAGAACCGAACAGCGTACCAGAAGCGCCTGCACCAAATGATGCTCCCATATCAGCGCCTTTACCTTGCTGAAGCATGATCAGACCCACAAGGCCGATTGCCACAATAAGGAAAACTACTAAAAGAGCTTCGTACATAATCAACCTTGTTCCTGGTGCGTTACACGCACATCAAAAGCATCAAGCCAGTTAGTCTTAATAAGCAGTTCACAACCTGCCTATGAAGCGGGTGTGAATACTAACCAAAGGCGTCCGCCCGTGCAAGGGCAATTTTATGTGCGCTCGCCGAGTGAGGAAAAAATCAGCGAAATGGTGAATTTACTATCGGGTTGAGCCTGTTTTCAGCCCGTCACCGGGAAAGGATACGCGAAAATAAAGTATGGACGACCGGAAAAAAAGCCGTCCACACTTCCTATACCCGCCCTGGGCCGATGTTTTATTTCGCGCTACTGCAAAGGGTTATACCGCTTTTACCGCGTCGGCGATGCGGTGCGCCAGGGCGGTGACCTGCGCTTCGTCTTCCCCCTCCACCATCACGCGGATCAGCGGCTCCGTACCGGATTTACGCAGCAGCACGCGGCCGCGCCCTTTCAGTTCGGTTTCGACGTCTGCCGTGACGGCCTTCACGGTGGCATCTTCCAGCGGATCGTGGGTGCCGCTGAAGCGCACGTTGACCAGAATCTGCGGCAGCAGTTTCATCCCGCTGCACAGGTCATGCAGGCTCATATGGTTGCGCACCATCGCCGTCAGCACCTGCAGTCCCGCCACAATTCCGTCGCCGGTGGTGGTTTTATCCAGCAGGATCACATGGCCGGAATTTTCAGCCCCCAGTCGCCAGCCTTTCTCTTTCAACTTTTCCAGCACGTAGCGGTCGCCCACTTTCGCCCGGGCAAACGGAATACCCAACTGTTTCAGCGCCAGTTCCAGGCCCATGTTACTCATCAGTGTTCCCACCACACCACCGCGCAGCTGGCCCTGACGCAGGCCTTCACGGGCGATCAGATAGAGGATCTGGTCGCCGTCGACTTTATGGCCAAGGTGATCCACCATCATGATGCGGTCACCGTCACCGTCGTAGGCCAGGCCCACATCGGCCTTTTCCGCCAGAACACGTTCCTGCAGCAGGCGCAGGTCGGTCGCCCCGCACCCTTCATTGATATTCATGCCGTCCGGCTGTACGCCGATAGCAATCACCGTCGCGCCCAGCTCACGCAGCACGTTTGGCGCAATGTGATAGGTGGCACCGTTGGCACAGTCGACCACGATTTTCAGGCCGTTCAGGCTCAGTTCACTGGGGAAGGTGCCTTTGCAGAACTCAATATAACGCCCGGCGGCATCCACGATGCGGCTGGCTCTGCCCAGTTCAGCAGACTCCACGCAGGTAATCGGTTTTTCCATCTCCGCTTCAATCGCCTCCTCCACTTCATCCGGCAGCTTAGTGCCTTCGGTAGAGAAGAATTTAATGCCATTATCATCAAACGGATTGTGCGAGGCAGAAATAACAATACCGGCCTCTGCACGGAACGTGCGGGTCAGGTAAGCAATCGCAGGGGTAGGCATCGGACCGGTGAACGCCGCCGACAGGCCGGCGGCCGCCAGACCAGCTTCAAGCGCCGACTCCAGCATATAGCCGGAAATACGCGTGTCTTTGCCAATGATAATTTTTTTGGAACCATGACGCGCCAGCACTTTACCGGCGGCAAAACCCAGCTTCAGCACGAAATCAGGCGTGATGGGGGACTCACCCACTTTGCCGCGGATGCCGTCTGTACCGAAATATTTACGTTCACTCATTCTATTTTTCTTCCCTTGCAGACTGTGTGGCTTCGACGACACGCATCGCCTCTACGGTTTCTTTCACATCGTGTACGCGCAGAATATGGGCACCCTGCATCGCGGCTATTACCGCACAGGCAAGACTGCCCGTCAGGCGGTGCGATGGACCCACGTTCAGGAGCTGGCCCACCATACTCTTACGTGACATACCGACCAGCAGCGGCAGACCAAAGTGGTGATAATCGCCCAGGTGCGCCAGCAGTTGATAATTGTGGGACAGATTCTTACCGAAACCGAAACCCGGGTCGAGCAGCAGTTGCGATTTTTTGATCCCGGCGGCTTCGCAGCGGGCGATTTGCGTCACAAAAAAATTATCCACATCGCGCAAAATGTTCGCGTAATGCGGTGCCTGCTGCATGGTCTTTGGCTCGCCCTGCATGTGCATCAGGCAGACCGGCAGGCCGGTTTCCGCAGCAGCGGCCAGCGCACCAGGCTCTTGCAGGGAACGGATATCATTGATGATATGCGCGCCTACGCGGGCGGATTCGCGGATCACTTCCGGTTTTGACGTATCGACTGAAATCCACACCTCAAAACGCTGCGCAATGGCTTCTACCACCGGGATAACCCTCTCCAGCTCCTGCTCAACGCTCACTTCCACTGCACCGGGACGCGTTGACTCGCCACCCACATCAATAATCGTCGCCCCGGCGTTAATCATCTCATTGGCGTGCGTCAGTGCCTGGATTAACTCGTTATGCTTGCCGCCGTCAGAGAAAGAGTCAGGGGTGACATTCAGGATCCCCATAACGTGAGGATGCGAAAGGTCGAGCACAGAATCTCTGGCATACAGCTTCATAACAGCGGGTCTCCGGTAAATCAGGTATAAAAAAACCCCGGACATCGCCGGGGTTCATCGTTACTGCAGTTTACAGCGCAACGTATTACTTGTCGCCTAACTGCTCTGACATGGTGTTACCTGGGTTTGGCGTATTCGGTTCATCGACCGGACGCGGTGCCTGCGGCGTACCATTGCTATCAGAATTACTGCTGCTACCCGGATCTGTCCAGCCTGCTGGCGGACGCACTTCACGACGTGCCATCAGGTCGTCGATCTGTGGAGCATCAATCGTTTCATACTTCATCAGGGCATCTTTCATCGAGTGAAGGATATCCAGATTTTCTCCGAGGATCACGCGGGCACGTTTATAGTTCACTTCAACCAGAGACTTCACTTCCTGGTCGATGATACGCGCGGTTTCATCAGACATATGCTTGGCTTTTGCAACAGAACGACCCAGGAAAACTTCACCCTCTTCTTCTGCATACAACAACGGACCCAGTTTCTCAGAGAAGCCCCACTGTGTGACCATGTTGCGGGCAATCGACGTAGCGACTTTGATGTCGTTAGACGCGCCGGTAGAAACATGTTCCACACCGTAAATAATCTCTTCTGCCAGGCGGCCACCGTACAGCGTGGAAATCTGGCTTTCCAGTTTCTGACGGCTGGCGCTGATCGCATCACCTTCAGGCAGGAAGAAGGTCACACCCAGTGCACGTCCACGTGGGATAATCGTCACTTTGTGAACCGGGTCGTGTTCTGGCACCAGGCGACCGATAATCGCATGGCCTGCTTCGTGATAAGCGGTCGATTCTTTCTGCGCTTCGGTCATCACCATGGAGCGGCGTTCTGCCCCCATCATGATTTTATCTTTGGCTTTTTCAAACTCAACCATCGATACCACGCGCTTGTTGCCACGGGCAGCAAACAGGGCAGCTTCGTTGACCAGGTTAGCCAGGTCAGCACCGGAGAAGCCAGGCGTACCACGAGCAATGATGGCGGCTTCAATATCGGTAGACAGTGGCACACGACGCATATGGACTTTCAGAATCTGTTCACGTCCGCGCACATCTGGCAGGCCAACCACCACCTGACGGTCAAAGCGACCTGGACGCAGCAGAGCCGGGTCAAGAACGTCAGGACGGTTAGTCGCAGCAATGACGATGATACCTTCATTACCTTCGAAGCCATCCATTTCAACCAGCATCTGGTTCAGGGTCTGCTCACGTTCGTCGTGACCTCCGCCTAAACCGGCACCGCGCTGACGGCCTACTGCATCGATTTCATCGATGAAGATAATGCACGGCGCTGCTTTTTTAGCCTGTTCAAACATGTCACGGACGCGGGATGCACCCACACCAACAAACATTTCGACGAAGTCAGAACCGGAAATGGTAAAGAAAGGTACTTTTGCTTCGCCAGCAATTGCTTTCGCCAGCAAGGTCTTACCGGTACCCGGAGGACCGACCATCAGTACGCCTTTCGGAATTTTACCGCCGAGTTTCTGGAAGCGGCTTGGCTCACGCAGGTATTCCACCAGCTCGCTAACTTCTTCTTTTGCTTCGTCACAACCGGCAACGTCAGCAAAGGTGGTTTTGATTTGATCTTCGGTCAACATGCGGGCCTTGCTCTTGCCGAAGGACATCGCGCCCTTTCCGCCGCCGCCCTGCATCTGACGCATAAAGAAGATCCAGACACCAATCAGTAGGAGCATTGGGAACCAGGAGATGAAGATCGACGCCAGCAGGCTCGGCTCTTCTGGTGGTTCGCCCACTACTTTCACATTTTTAGTCAACAGGTTATCGAGCAACTTGGGATCGTTGACGGGAATGTAGGTCGTGTATCGATTACTGTCTTTTTTGGTTACGTTAATCTCACGCCCGTTAATACGTGCCTCGCGGACCTGATCCTGGTTCACTTCCGACAGGAAGGTTGAATAATCAACCCGACGGCCATTCGACTCGCTGGGCCCAAAGCTCTGGAATACAGACATCAGCACGACTGCGATGACTAACCAGAGAATCAGGTTTTTCGCCATGTCACTCAAGGGATTAACCTCATATTACAACTGTGTTAACAGACAGCGTAGGGTACGCCATATCCTTCATACTTGAAACCGCTGAGGTGCTGACAGCCGTTCCAGTTATTCGGGTTAAGGTTTGCGCCCTGTCGCTACAATGTACACTTCACGCGATCGAGAGCGCGAAGCGTCCGGCTTACGAATTTTTACTTTCGTAAACAGGGAGCGAATTTCCCGGAGGTATTCTTCAAAGCCATCTCCCTGAAACACTTTCACTAAAAAGCTGCCGCCAGGTGCCAGAACGTCACGGCACATTGCTAACGCAAGCTCACATAAATACATTGAACGGGGAATATCCACCGCAGGTGTACCGGTCATATTGGGTGCCATATCTGACATCACAACCTGAACTTTGGTCTCCCCTACGCGTTCCAGCAGGGCTTTCAGTACCAGTTCATCACGAAAGTCGCCCTGCAGGAAATCGACACCGACGATAGGATCCATCGGCAGGATATCACAGGCGATGACGCGACCTTTTGACCCAATCTGCGTTACAACATATTGCGACCAGCCGCCGGGAGCCGCGCCGAGGTCAACCACGGTCATGCCGGGTTTGAACAACTTATCGCCTTGCTGTATTTCGTCAAGTTTAAACCAGGCGCGCGAACGCAGCCCTTTTTTCTGTGCCTGAAGCACATATTTATCGCTAAAGTGTTCCTGTAGCCAGCGGCTGGAACTGGCCGAACGCTTTTTACCAGTCATACAATTTCCAACTATGATTCAACGTAAGCGATAAATAAACCGCGCAAATCAGCGTTGCCGATTTGGTGATACACCAGAGATGGCGGTAGAATGACCCGTTTTCAATCCCAATGTAAGTAAAAAATACGATGAATCTGAGTACCAAACAAAAACAGCACCTGAAAGGCCTGGCCCATCCTCTGAAGCCCGTTGTTATGCTGGGCAACAATGGTTTGACCGAAGGGGTGCTGGCCGAGATCGAACAAGCCCTTGAGCACCATGAACTTATCAAGGTGAAAATCGCCACAGAAGATCGTGAGACGAAAGCCCTGGTGGTCGAGGCCATCGTGCGCGAAACGCGTGCAGTTAATGTGCAGGTTATCGGCAAGACGCTGGTGCTGTACCGTCCAACGAAGGAACGCAAGATCGCCATTCCGCGTTGATAAGTCGATCGGTTTTCGAACCGATCTGCCCATCTTAAGCTCAGGACGGGAGAAAGTGCCATGCTCCTGACTCTGATAAAAGGCCGCACAGCGGCCTTTTTCTTATCTTTACAAAACATTCAGCAATACACCGGATATTTTGGCAGGCAAGAAATCAGAGATATTCCACTTTTATGATTTCATATTCCACGTCGCCACCCGGGGTTTTAATAATGGCAACGTCATCCGCCACTTTACCCACCAGGCCACGCGCCATCGGTGAATTTACAGAAATCAGATTCTGTTTAAAGTTGGCTTCGTCATCCCCCACGATACGGTAGGTTGACTCTTCATCTGTATCGACATTCAGCACGGTCACCGTGGCACCAAAAATAACGCGGCCATTCGCATTGCCCGCCATTTTGGTGACATCAATCACCTGCGCATTAGACAGTTTAGCTTCAATTTCCTGAATGCGGCCTTCACAGAACCCCTGCTCTTCACGGGCAGCGTGATACTCGGCATTTTCTTTCAAATCGCCGTGTTCACGCGCATCAGCAATTGAGGCAATAATTCTGGGGCGTTTAACGGTTTTCAGCTCTTCGAGCTCTTCGCGCAGTTTTTCCGCGCCCCTTAACGTCATCGGAATCTGGTTCATCTCAATACCTCTTAAAATCTGTCCTGTTCAAAGTGTCGTCATCCTGACGGGTGGCATGCAGAAAAGGCGTCCTGCGGCGCTTACTACTGATTTGAAACGAAAGAAGCCTGACCCGGAGCAAGCTCCAGGCCAGGATCGATTTTGCAATTTGATACGTATTTTACCCCAGAGTTCACTGGGGGTCATCGTTTACTTTGCACCGCAATGCACCGTAGTATGACAGCATCACCTGTCAGTTACCGCGAGATTATGCGATTTTCACGAATTGTTACCGGCTTTACCTGCGCATTTATGCTGCAAGCGCAGGCTGCGCCTGTGGAAGACTATACTCAATATCTTCCCGATGGTGCGAACCTTGCGCTGGTTGTGCAGAAGATTGGCGCTACCACGCCATCGATCGACTATCACAGCCAACAGATGGCCTTACCGGCCAGTACCATGAAGGTGATCACCGCGCTCGCTGCCCTGCTCCAGCTTGGCCCGGATTACCGGTTCCATACGCAGCTGGAAACGAAGGGCAGCCTCAGCGGTAATACGCTGCGCGGTGACCTGGTCGCCCGATTTGGCGGCGATCCTACGCTGACCAGGCAGGATCTGCGAAATATGGTCAGTGCGCTGAAAAAACAAGGCGTTGAACATATTGATGGCAACCTGGTGATTGATACCTCGGTGTTTGCCAGCCACGACAAAGCGCCGGGCTGGCCGTGGAATGATATGACACAATGCTTCAGTGCCCCACCGGGCGCGGCCATTGTTGACCGTAACTGCTTTTCCATTTCACTGTACAGCGCTCCGACGCCAGGCGATAAAGCCTTTATTCGCGTAGCATCGTGGTATCCGGTCAATATGTTCAGCGAAGTGCGCACGCTGGCTAAGGGTTCTCCAGATGCACAATACTGTGAACTGGACGTGGTGCCAGGAGAGCTGAATCGCTTTACGCTTACCGGCTGCCTGACACAGCGAGCTGAACCCTTACCGCTGGCCTTTGCCATTCAGGATGGGGCCAGCTATGCCGGTGCGATCCTGAAAGCCGAGCTGCAGAATGCCGGGATTGATTATACTGGTCATCTGGTCCGACAGACGCTGGTGACCCAACCCGGAACCGTGCTGGCCGAAGCGCAGTCCGCACCGCTGCACGATCTGCTTAAGATTATGCTGAAGAAGTCGGACAACATGATCGCTGACACCGTCTTCCGCACCATTGGCCATGAACGCTTTGGCGTGCCGGGAACGTGGCGTGCAGGGTCGGATGCCGTGCGTCAGATCCTGCGTCAGAAGGCAAATATCGATATGGGCAACAGTATTCAGGTTGACGGTTCGGGCCTGTCACGTCACGATTTGATCTCACCGGCGACCATGATGCAGGTGCTGCAATATATCGCGCAGAATGATGCCCAGCTGAATTACATTTCCATGCTACCGCTGGCCGGTTACGACGGAACATTACGCTATCGCGGTGGCCTGCACGAAGCGGGCGTCGATGGTAAAGTGTCGGCTAAGACAGGTTCTCTGCAGGGGGTATATAACCTCGCAGGCTTTATGACCACAGCCAGCGGCCAGCGCGTCGCGTTTGTGCAGTTCCTGTCTGGTTATGCCGTGCCACCGGAGGATCAGCGCCAGCGCCGTATCCCGCTGGTCCGCTTCGAAAGCCGTCTGTACAAAGACATTTATCAGAACAACTGAGCTAATGAAAATACTGATCGTTGAAGACGATATGCTGCTCCAACAGGGATTAACCCTTGCCCTTACGGGCGAGGGTTACGCTGTGGATTGCGCTGTCAACGCCGCCCAGGCCGTGGCGTATGTGTACAGCGGTCAGTACAGTCTCATCGTGCTGGATCTCGGTCTGCCGGACCGTGATGGTACCGACCTGCTGCGGCAGTGGCGCAAGGAGCATGTCGACCTGCCGGTCCTGATCCTGACGGCACGCGATGCCCTATCCGATCGCGTTGAGGGCCTGGATGCCGGCGCAGACGACTATCTGATTAAACCCTTTGCCCTGGTGGAGCTTAAGGCCCGTGCCCGCGCGCTGATCCGCCGTTATCAGGGCCGAAGCGACAACCTGCTACAGCACGGCGATATTGCGCTGAACCTCTCTTCCCAGCAGGTGGTGGTTGATGGCCACCCCGTTGAGGTCACACCGAAAGAGTTTTCCCTGCTGACCCGCCTGCTGATGCGCATCGGGCAAACCGTACACCGGGAAACCCTGCAGCAGGATCTTTACAGCTGGCAGGATGATAATGGCTCTAACACGCTTGAAGTGCATATTCACAACCTGCGCCGTAAGTTAGGGAAAGATCGCATTAAAACCGTGCGGGGCGTGGGTTACCGGCTGGAAGAGCGCGAATGAACAGTATGCGTCGGCGTTTACTGATGATGCTGGCGCTGATCCTTCTCAGCTGTCAGCTGATGAGTGCCTTCTGGCTCTGGCACGAAAGCCGAGAGCAGATCAGCTTCCTGGTCAATGAAACGCTTTCTGCCCACGCGCGTAATGACCACGTTGAAAATGAAATCCGGGAGGCGATTGCCTCGCTGCTGCTACCGTCGCTGGTGATGGTCTGCTTTACCCTGTTGCTCTCTTTCTGGGCCATCAGCTGGATTATCCGCCCGCTGCGCTCTCTGCAAAAAAGCCTGGTCGCCCGTTCTGCTGACAATCTTTCTCCTCTGCCACTACATTCAGAGATGGATGAAATCGTTGCCGTCACCGGGGCGCTGAACCAGCTTCTGGGCCGTCTGGACCACACCCTGCAGCAGGAGCGCCTGTTCACCGCCGATGCCGCACACGAGCTGAGAACGCCGCTGGCAGGCCTGCGCCTGCACCTTGAGCTGCTGGAGCAGGAAGGGGTTAAACAGGGACCGATGCTGGTTGAGCGCATCGACCAGCTGATGCATGTCATTGAACAACTGCTGATGCTGTCCCGTGCGGGGCAAGCGTTGGCCAGCGGCCATTATCAGACGCTGAGCTGGCACCAGATCATCGATCCTCTGCGGCAGGAAATGGATGAACTTTTGGCGCTGCGGCAGCAGACCCTGACCATCACCACCACCACCACGCGTACGGTTCAGGGCGATGCCGTACTTCTCAGGCTGATGCTGCGTAACCTGCTGGAAAATGCCTCACGCTACAGCCCCGCAGGCAGCACGGTGACGCTACTGCTCGAAGATCATGAATCAGGCAGCCGGGCCACCGTCCGCGATGAGGGCTCCGGGATTGATGCCGGTGCGGTGAATGAGGCGATTAAAGCCTTCCGGCGGATGGACCAGCGCTACGGTGGCAGTGGGCTGGGGCTGAATATCGTCCAGCGTATTGTGCAAATTCATCATGGTCACCTCAGCCTGACCAACCGCAGCGACCGCAGCGGCCTTAACGCAGGCTGCTGGTTGCCCGCTCATCTCGATTAGCTGCCCTGCCCTGACGCCATTCTGCCTGATCCAATCAGTCATGCTTACCTTTTGTGTGGGATCGTTCTTCCGGTCATTCCGCTGATAAACTCAGTCATAGCGGCACATAACGCTACCTGTGTAAAAAATTCCTTACGATAACTAAATTAATTTACCTTTATTGACACTCTGTGTTAATCGACGTAGCTTACTGGCTCTGAAAGCAAATGATAATAGTTATTACTACGTTTATCATTTAAATGAGGATGCCCGATGGAATCGTTAACGTCACACAGCACGCTGAAGTTTGCCTCACAGGCCGCCGCCAGTGGCTTTTTCTTTATGTCTCCCTGGCGCAGTCTGGCCGCACAGGGCTGCTTTACGACCGTCACCACCCCGGCTTTCGGGGGAGAGGCGCTGGAAGGTGTATTCCAGCAGGAAATCCGCCAGCGATTCCTTGAGGCGAAACGTCAGGGAATTGAAAAGCCGATCGTCGTCGGGGCCATCCCTTTTGATCCCAGCCAGCCCTCTTCGCTGTTTATCCCGGAATCCAGCCAGTACTTCGATAGCAACGCCTTTCTGCAGCAAATGGGTGCGCCAAAAAGCCCGTTACCTGAGGTGGTTCGTCGTACTGCCCTGCCAGCGCAGCCGGCGTTTATGCAGATGGTCAGCCAGGCCGTTGCCGCGACTGGCGCACAGCAGCTGGATAAAGTGGTGCTGTCCCGACTGATGGAGATTGTCACTGCGGAAAAGGTAGACATTGCCAACCTGATGACGCGACTGATGACGCAGAACCCGGGAAGCTATAACTTCCACGTTCCGCTGCCGGAAGGGGGCTCCCTGCTCGGTGCCAGCCCTGAGCTGCTGCTGCGCAAGCACCACAGCCGCTATTACACCCATCCCCTGGCCGGTTCTGCCCGTCGCGACAGCGATCCGCAAAAAGACCGTCTTGCAGGTGAGCAGCTGATGGCCTCGGTTAAGGATCGCTACGAGCATCAGCTGGTGACCGATGCCATGCGCGATGTGTTACAGCCGCGTAGCGCCCACCTCGTGCTGCCGTCCACGCCCGAACTGCTGACCACCTCAACGCTCTGGCATCTGGGGACGGCAATTGAAGGCGAAGCAAGGGATAAAGCCGATACCGCACTTTCGCTGGCTTGCCTGCTGCATCCGACGCCGGCCCTGAGCGGCTTCCCCCACGCCACTGCGCAGCAACTGATTGCCGAACTGGAGCCGTTCAATCGTGGCCTGTTTGGCGGTATTGTCGGCTGGTGCGATGAGCAGGGTAACGGCGAATGGGTCGTCACCATCCGCTGCGGAAAGGTCAACGGCAATCGCGTTCGCCTGTTTGCCGGAGCCGGTATTGTGCCGGCCTCCTGCCCGGAATCGGAATGGCGGGAAACCGGTGTCAAACTGAACACCATGCTACGGGCATTTGGCCTTAACTAAAGAGTGCTGTCATGACAATTTCTTATACTCGCTGGCCGGAGGACCTGGCCGCCCGATATCGTACTAAAGGCTACTGGCTGGATCTGCCGCTCACGGACATCCTGCAACGCCATGCCAACAGCAGCGACATTGCTGTTATTGATGGCGCACGCCGCTTCCGCTATCAGGATCTGGCTCAGCAGTCAGATCGGCTGGCCGCGTCGTTACAGCGCCGCGGCCTGCGGTGCGGCGACACGGCGCTGGTACAACTGGGTAATGTTGCTGAATTCTATGTGACGTTTTTCGCCCTGTTGAAAATGGGTGTCGCCCCGGTGAATGCGCTGTTCAGCCATCAGCGCAATGAACTGAGCGCCTATGCGCTGCAGATCCAGCCCGCCCTGCTGATTGCCGACCGGCAGCACAGCCTGTTTGCCAGCGATGCGTATCTGACTCAGCTTCAGCAGGAGATTCCGGCACTGAAGGTGATAGCGATGCACAACGATAACAGTGCTGCGCTGTCACTGTCAGGCATGATTGACGAGGGGACCGGGGACTTCACTCCCTGCCCGTCTGCCGCCGATGAAGTTGCCTTCTTCCAGCTGTCGGGCGGCAGCACCGGTACGCCGAAGCTGATCCCACGTACCCACAATGATTATTACTACAGCATCCGGGGCAGCGTCGAAATTTGTCAGTTCAGTGAACAGACGCGTTACCTGAATGCCCTGCCCGCTGCGCACAACTATGCCCTGAGTTCGCCAGGCTCCCTCGGCGTGTTTTACGCTGGCGGCTGCGTGGTGATGGCGAACGATCCCAGCGCCAGCCTCTGCTTTCCGCTGATTGAACAGCATCAGGTCAACGTCGCCGCGCTGGTGCCACCGGCCGTCAGCCTGTGGTTACAGGCGATTCAGGAGTGGGGCAGTAACCAGGCGCTGGCCTCACTCACCCTGCTACAGGTAGGCGGGGCAAGACTCAGCGAATCGCTGGCGGCACGCATTCAGACGGACATCGGCTGCCAGCTACAGCAGGTCTTTGGTATGGCGGAAGGTCTGGTCAACTACACCCGCCTTGATGATGACTTGTCGCATATTCTCACCACACAGGGCCGCCCCATTTCTGACGATGATGAAGTCTGGGTTGCCGATGAACAGGGGCACCCGCTGCCCCCAGGGGTAACCGGCCGTCTGATGACGCGTGGTCCCTATACCTTCCGGGGTTACTACAACAGCCCGGAACATAATGCCGCCAGTTTTGATGCGCAGGGCTTCTACTGCTCCGGCGATCTGATTGCTATCGCCGAAGATGGCTACATAACCGTGCAGGGCCGTGAGAAAGATCAGATCAACCGGGGGGGCGAGAAGATCGCCGCGGAGGAGGTCGAAAATCTGCTGCTGCGCCACGAAGATGTGATCCATGCGGCCCTGGTGTCGATGGAAGACAGTCTGATGGGTGAAAAAAGCTGCGCCTTTATTGTCGCACGCCGTGCGCTTAAGCCGGTGGTACTGCGACGTCACCTGCGCGAGCTGGGTGTGGCCGAATTTAAACTGCCGGATCGTATTGAGTGCGTAGAGGCATTGCCGCTGACCCCGGTGGGGAAAGTCGACAAAAAACGCCTGCGCCAGCAACTGGCCACTCAGCAAAACGGATAACTTTTCAGGAGAGACATCATGGCGATCCCAACGCTACATTCTTACGCGCTGCCAACCGCAGCCGAACTGCCGACTAACAAGGTCAACTGGGCATTTGAGCCAGCGCGCGCCGCACTGTTGATCCACGATATGCAGGAATATTTCCTCAATTTCTGGGGCGAAGGCAGCCCTCTGATCGAGCAGGTGGTGGCCAACATCGCCCGTCTGCGTGAATACTGCAAATCTCAGGGGATCCCGGTTTTCTACACCGCACAACCGAACGAACAAAGTGCCGAAGATCGCGCTCTGCTGAATGATATGTGGGGACCGGGACTGAACAGACATCCTGAACAGCAGAGAGTGGTAGCAGCCCTGGCACCGGATGACGATGACCAGGTGCTGGTCAAATGGCGCTACAGCGCGTTCCATCGCTCCCCCCTGGAGTCGATCCTCCATGAAAGCGGACGCGATCAGCTGATTATTTGCGGTGTGTATGCACATATCGGCTGTCTCACTACCGCTACGGATGCGTTTATGCGCAACATCAAGCCATTTATGGTGGCCGATGCCCTGGCTGACTTTAGCCGCGAAGAGCACATGATGTCGCTTACCTACACCGCTGGCCGCAGCGGCCGCGTCGTCATGACAGAAACCCTGCTGCCACTGCCACAAAGCAAAGCACAACTACGCGCTGTGGTGATACCGCTGCTGGATGAGGACAGCGAAGGCATTGAAGACGGTGAAAATCTGGTGGACTACGGACTGGATTCCGTACGCATGATGGCCCTGGCTGCCCGCTGGCGCCAGGCGCACAGCGATATCGATTTTATCGCGCTGGCAAAGAACCCCACGATTGACGGCTGGTGGGCACTGCTTTCACGGGAGAGTGCGTAATGTCATGCAGCTTTGACTTCAGCGGCAGGCAGGTATGGGTCACCGGTGCAGGCCAGGGGATTGGTTATCACACTGCACTGGCGTTTGTTGCTGCGGGTGCCTCCGTGGTGGGTTTGGATCGGCAGTTTGCGTCCGGCGATTACCCGTTCCGCTGCGCCCTTGTCGACGTTGCTGATGCCGGGCAGGTGGAAGAGGTTTGCCAACGCCTGCTGGCGGAAACGCCGCACCTGGATGTGCTGGTGAATGCCGCGGGCATTTTACGCACCGGCACCACCGAAGAACTCGCGGTGGAAGACTGGCAGGCATGCCTGGCGGTCAACGCTGGCGGTGCGTTTAACCTGTTCCAGCAAACGCTGCCACGGTTCCGTCAGCAGCGTGCCGGGGCAATTGTGACCATCGCCTCTAATGCTGCCCATGCTCCACGTATCGGAATGTCAGCCTACGGCGCATCGAAGGCTGCCCTGCGCAGTCTCTGCCTCACCGTCGGGCTGGAAATGGCTCCGTTTGGCGTACGTTGTAATATCGTATCACCAGGTTCAACAGACACCGCGATGCAGCGGAGCCTGTGGCATACGCCGGAAGACGAACAGCAGATGATTGCCGGCTACCCCGAGCAGTACAAACTGGGCATTCCGTTGCAGAAAATCGCTCAGCCACAGGAGATTGCCAGTACGGTGCTGTTCCTCGCATCGGACAGCGCCAGCCATATCGTGATGCAGGATATTGTCGTCGATGGCGGAGCGACCCTCGGTGCCTGATATGTGGAAACGGCAAAGCAGCCTGGCAGAACTGAATAAGATGGCTGAAGGTACTCTTATTGCTGGTCTGGGAATGGTCTTTACCCGCCTGGAAGCGGACTGGCTTGAAGCCACCATGCCGATGGATGCCCGGACACAGCAGCCTTTTGGACTGCTGCACGGCGGTGCTTCTGTGGCGCTGGCGGAGTCCCTGGGCTCCATGGCGGGATGGCTCTGTTCGCAGCCGGGTCAGAACGTGGTAGGGATTGAAGTCAGTGCCAGCCATCTGCGCGCGGTCTACAGCGGAACGGTTCGCGGTGTCTGCCGCGCGCTGCATCGCGGCAGCCTGAATCAGGTGTGGCAGATTGAGATCGTTAACGGTCAGGATCAGTTGTGCTGTATGGCCCGGCTCACCACCGCTATTATTGGCTGAACCGGCCTGCCGGAAAGCAAAACGGGACGCCAGAGGCGTCCCGTTTTTTTCGCGTCGGTTAACGCTGATAGACCGTTTCGACACCTTCTTCGTCGTCTTCGTCCCAGTCGTCATCCCAATCATCATCTTCGTCTTCAACTTCAGGCTGTGTCTCTTCCAGCTGCTGACGGTGATAGTCGTCCCACATGAATTCCACTTTCTCTGGCTGTTTCGCTTCCAGTTCGGCTTCTTTCGGGTTGGCATTGATAAAGGACATCAGGTCCCAGCACAGCGCGTTGACGCCAGAGCGGTTAGCCGCCGAGATCAGATAATATTTCTCCGTCCAGCCTAAGGCGTCAGCAATCGCTTTAGCCCGCGCTTCCGCCTCTTCCTGATCCAGCAGATCAACCTTATTGAATACCAGCCAGCGTGGCTTCTGGAACAGCTTATCGCTGTATTTTTCCAGTTCACCCAGGATAATGCGCGCGTTCTCAATCGGATCGCTTTCATCAATCGGAGCAAGGTCAATGGTGTGCAGCAGCACACGGCAGCGCTCAAGGTGCTTCAGGAAGCGGATCCCCAGACCGGCACCGTCCGAAGCGCCTTCAATCAATCCTGGAATATCGGCCACGACGAAGCTCTGCTCACTGTCCATACGCACTACGCCAAGGCTGGGCACCAGGGTAGTAAACGGATAGTCAGCCACTTTTGGCTTGGCCGCGGAAACCGCACGGATAAAGGTCGATTTACCGGCATTAGGCAGACCGAGCATACCGACATCGGCCAGTAGCATCAGCTCCAGCTGCAGATCGCGCTTTTCGCCCGGCGTCCCCATGGTTTTCTGGCGAGGGGTGCGGTTTACGGATGACTTGAAACGGGTGTTACCCAGACCGTGCCAGCCGCCTTTGGCAACCATCATCTTCTGCTGATGATGTGTCATATCGCCGAGAGTTTCACCGGTGCCCTGGTCAATAATACGCGTGCCGACAGGCACCTTGACCACGATATCAATACCACGCTTACCGGTGCAATCACGGCTCTGGCCGTTCTGCCCGCGTTCCGCACGGAAAGATTTTTCAAAGCGGTAATCGATCAGGGTATTGAGGTTTTCATCAGCCTGCATATACACATCGCCGCCATCACCGCCATCACCGCCGTCCGGGCCACCGCGTGGAATATATTTCTCACGACGGAAGCTCACGCAGCCATTGCCGCCATCGCCAGCCACTACCAGGATCGTCGCTTCATCAACAAACTTCATTTTACTTCTCCGTCACTCATACGCCCGTGGCCCGATGCAGATGGCACCGGTACGGGATTGCTCCGCCGTGGCCATAAGCGATGACCAATTGCGGAAAACATGGCGCCTGACACCACAACCACTGCGCCGACAAACCCTAAGGTATTGAGCTGCGGAATCGCAAAAAAGTCGGGCCAGCCAAGCGATAAAAATTCTGAAAACAGCAGGGTAAACAATGGCGTCAGCGTCACAATTGCGCTGACCTGCGCCGCCTGCCAGCGTGCGTAGGCTTCCGCCAGTGCGCCATACCCCACGAGGGTATTGAGCACACAAAAAATCAGACAGCCCAGTTGCCAGCTATCTAATTGCCCTATCAGTTCAAGATGAGCCAAAGGCAATAACGTCACTGCACATAAAGTGTACAGCAAAAACAGGATTTGCTGCGAACCCAGTCGACGCAGTAATATTTTTTGCGTCACCCCATAGATGACCCAGACCAGCGCCGCACTGACGCCAAGGATCACACCCCAGGTGTAATCGGTCAGGCGGGTAAAGATCTCTGCCAGGCTGGTATTAAAAAACATCACCAGTCCGCAGAGTAGCATGGCCACGCCAATCACCTGGCTGCCGCGCATTTTCTCCTTCAGGATAAAGACGCTGGCCAGCATCATGCCTGGCGGTGCCAGTTGGGCAATCACCTGAGAGGCCGTAGGGCTGAGGTACTGCAACGAAGAACCAAACAACACGAAGTTACCCACCAGTCCGGCGGTAGCAACCACCACCCACACCAGCCAGCGCGGATGCCGAAAGAAATCACGCGGCGGCAGCTGTCGCTTCAGGGCAAGGATCGTGCCCAGGCCTAAGGCTGCAAAGGAAAAACGATAAAACACGACGGTGAATGGGTCCATCACCTGTAGCACCATTTTCATGGCAATCGGTAATGAGCCCCAGCTCATAGCGGTCACCAGCGCCAGCGCAATGCCCATTCCTGCCTGCTGTTTGATCGCTAACATCAGTGTTCCCTGACAGAATGTAAAAAGCCCCGCAGTCTAGTGCGGGGCTTTTCTTTTCGCAGCAGTGAACGGCCTGAAAGCCGTTCCGCGGCACGAAAACCTAATTACTCAGCAACGATGCTGATGTACTTACGGTTGTTCGGGCCTTTAACTTCGAATTGGACCTTGCCGTTTGCCGTAGCAAACAGGGTGTGGTCACGACCGCAGCCTACGTTGGTGCCCGCGTGGAATTTAGTGCCACGCTGACGAACGATGATGCTACCAGCCAGTACAGATTCGCCGCCGAAACGTTTTACGCCCAGACGTTTTGCATTGGAGTCGCGACCGTTACGGGTCGAGCCACCAGCTTTCTTATGTGCCATTTGTCAGATCTCCTGTTATGCGCTGATGCCAGTGATCTTCACATCAGTGAACCACTGACGGTGACCCTGCTGCTTACGGTAATGCTTACGACGACGGAACTTAACAATCTTGATTTTGTCGCCACGACCGTGAGCTACGATTTCCGCTTTGATCACGCCGCCTGAAACTAAAGGCGCGCCGATTTGAACGTCTTCGCCATTGGCAATCATCAGAACCTGGTCGAATTCAACGACTTCGCCGGTTGCGATGTCCAGCTTTTCCAGGCGAATGGTCTGGCCTTCGCTTACTCGGTGTTGTTTACCACCACTTTGGAAAACAGCGTACATATAAACTCCGCTCTCGCGCTTGCCTTCTTTGATTTCAGGCTGCGCTATAAATATTCACAATAGGGCGCGAATTCTACGCAACTTCCTCGGTAAAGACAAGTGTCTGTTGTGCTGTATTGCAGAAAAAAAACGCAACATGAATGGGGGCGTTTCACCGCCGCGTTTTTGCAGTACAATCTGTCATACATTTCATGCCACCGGCACGGGTAAAGGCGCTTATCATAGCAGCGAACTGAGCGATAGCTGAACAGACTGATGAACTTAGAACAGATAAACGAACTCACCGCGCAAGATATGGCGGACGTCAATGCGACAATACTCGACCAGCTGAACTCGGATGTATCCCTCATCAATCAGCTGGGTTATTACATTATCAGCGGCGGAGGTAAGCGCATTCGTCCGATGATCGCAGTGCTTGCAGCACGCGCCATCAATAACTACGACGGTAAACAGCACATCACGGTCGCGGCACTGATTGAATTTATTCACACTGCGACGCTCCTGCATGACGATGTCGTGGACGAGTCTGACATGCGTCGTGGTAAAGCCACCGCTAACGCGGCTTTTGGCAATGCAGCCAGCGTGCTGGTCGGTGACTTTATCTATACGCGCGCCTTCCAGATGATGACCAGCCTCGGCTCGCTGAGAGTGCTGGCGCTGATGTCAGAAGCGGTCAACGTCATTGCTGAAGGCGAAGTCCTGCAGCTGATGAACTGTAATGACCCGGATATCACCGAAGAAAGCTACATGCGGGTGATTTACAGCAAAACCGCACGCCTGTTTGAAGCGGCCGCCCAGTCGTCTGCCATTCTGGCGGGGGCCAGCGAGGCGCAGGAGCAGGCATTGCAGGATTACGGTCGTTTCATTGGCACCGCTTTCCAGCTTATTGACGACCTGCTGGATTACAGCGCCGATGGTAAAACGCTGGGTAAAAACGTCGGGGATGACCTGAGTGAAGGGAAACCAACCCTGCCTCTGCTCCACGCCATGCGTAACGGCACACCAGAACAGGCCAGCCTGATCCGTTCGGCTATCGAAGACGGTAACGGTCGCCATTTACTGGAACCTGTTCTGGAAGCGATGCACCAGTGTGGCTCACTGGAATGGACGCGGAGCGCAGCGGAACAGGAGGCGGATAAAGCCATTGCCGCTCTGAAAATCCTGCCTGAATCTCCGTGGCGTAGTGCGCTCGAAGCGATTGCACATATGTCCGTTCAGCGCGAGTTTTAGTTGCTGAAACAATAAGGAAAGTGCGGACTGTCCGCGCTTTCCTTATTTTCTGCCCCTTCTCTGTTCATAACCCGATTCCTCTCCCTTCTTGCTGAAATTACCCCGTCGCCGCACCGACACTTTTGCGTAGCGTTACGCAAAAAAGCATCTTACATCTGAAATTAACTGGAACTTAATGGAAACTATTTGCTATAAATATCCTGTTATAGCGAATGATAACCCGTCGCTTTACCAGGAAATACCGACCACAGGCTGGCACCGGCAACATTCTGCCCCTGCCTGACCACAGTGCACATGGAGGATAAGCACATGAAACAGACCCCGCAAGACTGGCATCCTGCCGACATCATCGCTGCGCTACGCAAAAAAGGCACCACTCTCGCCGCTCAGTCGCGTCTGGCGGGCTTGAGCTCATCAACGCTCGCCAATACGCTGTGTCGTCCATGGCCGAAAGGAGAATGGATCATTGCGGATGCGCTGAACGTTCATCCGGCAGAAATCTGGCCCAGCCGTTATTACGACCCGGTAACGCACCAGCTTATTGACCGTAAAAAACTGATCCGGGGATAAAAAAAAGGGCCGGTATTCACTACCGACCCTCGTTTTACTGCTGAAAAAGTTACTCTTCGCCGCTGACGCGCTGAATATTGGCACCGAGGGCAATCAGCTTGTCTTCGATATGCTCATATCCCCGGTCAATATGATAAATACGATCGACCACGGTCGTGCCTTCCGCAATGCAGCCTGCCAGCACAAGGCTGGCGGAGGCACGCAGGTCGGTCGCCATCACCTGGGCGCCAGAAAGTTTCTCTACGCCATGGCAAATCAGCGTATTACTTTCAATTTCACCGTGTGCGCCCATACGCACCAGTTCAGGCACATGCATAAAGCGGTTTTCGAAAATGGTTTCAGTGATCACCCCGGTTCCTTCCGCCACCAGATTCAGCAGGCTGAACTGCGCCTGCATATCGGTCGGGAAGCCAGGATGAGGTGCCGTACGCAGGTTAACCGCTTTTGGCCGTTTACCGTGCATATCCAGACTGATCCAGTCGCTGCCCACTTCAATTTCGGCACCCGCTTCGCGCAGTTTGGCCAGTACCGCATCCAGCGTATCCGGCTGAGCCGCACGGCAGACAACTTTGCCGCCGGAAATGGCAGCAGCCACCAGGAACGTACCGGTTTCGATACGGTCAGGCAGTACGCGATAGACACCACCACCCAGGCGCTCTACGCCTTCGATGGTAATGCGATCGCTGCCTGCACCAGTGATTTTGGCTCCCAGGGTGTTGAGGAAGTTGGCGGTATCAACGATTTCCGGCTCACGTGCAGCATTCTCAATAATCGTGGTCCCGGTAGCCAAGGTCGCGGCACTCATAATGGTCACGGTCGCGCCAACGCTGACCTTATCCATCACGATATGTGCGCCTTTGAGACGGCCATTGACTGAGGCCTTCACATAGCCCTCTTCCAGCTTAATCTCTGCGCCAAGCTGTTCCAGACCGGTAATATGCAGATCAACCGGACGGGCACCGATCGCACAACCGCCAGGCAGTGATACTTGCCCCTGACCAAAACGCGCCACCAGCGGCCCCAGGGCCCAGATAGATGCACGCATGGTTTTCACCAAATCATAAGGCGCACAGAAAATATTGACGTCACTGGCATCCAGATGCACGGAACCATTGCGTTCCGCTTTCACACCCAACTGACTGAGCAGTTTCATGGTGGTATCGATGTCTTTCAGTTTCGGGACATTCTGAATCTCTACCGGCTCTTCAGCCAGCAAAGCAGCGAACAGGATCGGCAATGCGGCATTTTTAGCGCCGGAGATTGTGACTTCACCACTCAGTCGGGTCGGACCCTGTACACGAAATTTATCCATTGCAACTGCTCTCTGTTGTCAGTCAAAAAATCTGCTGCGCAGACGCTCACCACGCGAGGCGGGGTAAGCTCTGCACAGCTTAGAAACCGTTTAGCTTACGGTCGCGCGCCCACTCTTCAGGGGTGTAAGTCTTGATGGACACCGCATGGATGCGATTATCCGCAATATATGCCATCAGGGGGGCGTAAACCGTCTGCTGTTTCTTAACGCGGCTCAACTCACCAAACAGCTCACCCACGGCGATAACCTGGAAATGGCTGCCATCACCCGTTACGTGGACTTCCTGCAGCGGTAACGCGCCCATCAGCACGGACTGAATTTCACTATTTTCCATGATGCTTTCAAATTCACTTGATATTAAACAGGCACACATCTTAGTGGAATCTGCCCCACTCTTAAACAAGCAAAAAATGCCTGGGGTAAGAGAAAAAGCGTAAACGGGAAGGGATAACCACTCAGACGATGCAGGGAGGAAGGAACCGGGGAGCCGGTTCCTGGGGTAAAAATGAGCAAACTCATGATGTTCCGCTAAGGTCAGGTGGGAAACACCTGCCGCAGTGATTTACTCACTGCCCGGGATAATTTTCTGCAAGTTATACAGTGTGATCAACGATCGGAGCTTATCCGTAATGCCGGTAAACCGGGGAACGCGCCCCCGTTGTATGGCAATCTGTCGCAGGTGAACCAGCAAAGCCAGCCCACCTGAGTCAACGCGCTCCAGTCCGGAGACATCTATCGTCTCAACCCACTGCATCACCGCATCACGCTGTTGCCACAGGGGTAACAGCGTTTCGCGCTCCAGTTCTCCCGAGAGGCGCAGAGTATCCGACTCCACCTCCCAACGCAGTTGATCGCTCATTACGACTGCTTATTAAGAGTAATCGGTTGGTTAGCATAGGATTTCAGCTGTTCTGTTAATCCATCAATGCCTTTCTTACGCAGGATATCGCTCCACTCATTCTGTTTCGTGGTGATCATGCTGACGCCTTCAGCAATCATGTCGTACGCCTGCCAGTGGTTGCTCACGCTATTTTTACGCCACTGGAAGTCCAGGCGGACTGGCGGACGCCCATTCGGGTCAATGATCGTTACGCGAATGGCAATAATATTGGCATCGCCCAGTGGCTGCGCCGGGGCGATCTGGTAGGTCTGTCCGTTATACATGGCCAGTGCCTGACCGTATGCCTGGGCCAGGTAATCACCAAAGGCTTTGAAATAAGCCTCACGCTGCGCAGGCGTAGCATCTTTGTAGTAGCGGCCCAGCACCAGTGCACCGGCGTATTTAATCTGCACATACGGCAACAGTTCATCACGAACGATCTGACGCAGATAGTTTGGATCCTGCTTGATTTTAGGTTGTTCCGTTTTGAGACGCGTAAAGGTTTTTTCCGCTGCCTCTCCCATTAATTTGTAGGGATCGGTTTGATCCGCGGCCGCATTTGCCGCCAGGGGAGCGACGATCAGCATCGCGACCATCAGTAAACGTTTAAACATTATTTAACCTCTTCTGGATTGTTCGCTGCCGGTGCAGATTCTGCTGCAGGCTGTTCGCCCGTGGCAGCTGCATTTTTGTCTTTGTCGTCACCACTGCCACTTTTGTACAGGAATTGCCCAATCAGGTCTTCCAGTACCATAGCGGACTTCGTGTCCTGAATCGTACCACCATCTTTCAGTGTAGCAGTGCCCATTTCCGGGTCGTCAAAACCGATATTCATGGCAAGATATTGTTCACCCAACAGACCCGAAGTGCGCACCGCCAGTGAGCTGGTATCAGGGATATTGTTGTACTTATCTTCAATATCCATGGTCACTTTAGGCGAGTAATTTTTCGGGTCGAGGCTGATATCCACCACACGACCGATCACCACACCGCCCACCTTCACCGGTGAACCGGCTTTCAGACCACCGATATTATCGAAAGTCGCATAGAGCTTCCAGGTGGGCTCGTTGCCGAGTGATTTAAGGTCAGCCACGCGCAGACAGAGAAAAATAATCGCGCATAGCGCCAGCATTAAAAAGGCACCTACCCAAATTTCGCTTTTTTTCGTTTGCATCGAATCAGTTCCCAAACATCAGTGCCGTAAGCACAAAATCCAGACCGAGCACTGCCAGTGAGGCATGTACTACGGTACGCGTCGTTGCCCGACTGATCCCTTCAGAGGTCGGAATGGCGTCATAGCCGTTAAACAGCGCAATCCAGGTCACGGTCACCGCAAAAACGGCACTTTTGATCACGCAGTTGATAATATCGGTGCGCAGATCGACCGCGTTCTGCATCGCTGACCAGAAGAACCCGGGGTCGATCCCCTTCCAGCTGACCCCCACCAGTCCGCCACCAAGAATGCCGACTGCGACAAAAATCAGGGTCAGCAGCGGCATACTGATCACCCCCGCCCAGAAACGCGGTGAGATGATGCGACGTAGCGGATCAACAGCCATCATTTCCATACTGGAAAGCTGTTCGGTGGCTTTCATTAACCCAATTTCAGCGGTCAGCGCCGACCCGGCACGCCCGGCGAACAGTAGCGCGGTGACCACCGGTCCCAGTTCGCGCAGCAGGGAGATCGCCACCATCATTCCCAGGCTGGTTTCAGCACTGTAGGTTTTCAATACCAGATAACCTTGCAGACCCAACACCATACCGATGAACAACCCTGAAACCAGGACAATAAGTAATGACAGTACGCCAACGCTATATAACTGTTTTATCAGTAACGGCGTATGTTTACGAAAGCGGGGAATGCCAAATAACGCATGGAATAACATTAGCCCTGCACGGCCGAAGGAGGCGCAGGTGTTAATCCCTTGTCGCCCTAGTGATGCCAGTGCGCGTAAAAACATCAGTCTTTCACCCTCCCTGAGCCGACCAAATCTTGCAGATAATCCCCTGCCGGGAAGCGGAACGGCACTGGCCCATCGGCAATGCCATCAATAAACTGTCGAACACGGGCATCATTATTTTCACGTAATTCTGGCGCGGTACCCTGCGCAATCACTTTTTGATCGGCAATGATATACGCGTAGTCAGCAATACTGAGCACTTCAGGCACGTCGTGGGAAACGACAATACAGGTCACGCCTAAAGCGTGATTCAGCTCATCGATTAATTTGACCAGTACGCCCATAGTAATGGGATCCTGCCCGACGAACGGCTCGTCGAACATGATGAGGTCGGGTTCCAGCGCGATAGCACGCGCCAGCGCAGCACGCCGCGCCATCCCCCCTGACAGCTCGGAGGGCTTAAGATTTGCCGCCCCCCGCAACCCAACGGCTTCCAGCTTCATCATCACCGTGCTGTTCAACAACGGCAGCGGTAATTTGGAATGTTCCCGTAACGGCCATGCTACGTTGTCAAATACCGTTAAATCGGTAAACAAGGCTCCTGACTGGAACAGCATGCTCATTTTTTTTCGCGCCTCATAAAGCCGCGAACGGGACAGCGTAGGTATATTCTCACCGTTAAACCAGATCTGGCCACTATCTGGCGGGATTTGACCACCAATCAGACGCAGCAACGTGGTTTTACCAATGCCGGAGGGCCCCATGATAGCGGTCACTTTTCCTTTGGGCACCGTAAGCGAGATGTTATCGAAAATCAGCCGGTTGCCACGGGAAAAACTCACCCCCTGGACATCCACCAGATTCATCTCCGTCTGGCTCATAGTTACCTCGACCTCTATTCTAAGACGATTAATTTACTCCCGATGGTAACGTATTAACCCTCGGACCGGGCATTTTTACAGAAACTTACCTCTGTTGCGTAGCTAAAGCTGGCATAAGTTTTACTTTTTGTCCTGAGATCGTCAAAATCATGGCCACTAAAATGACCTTGCCTGACGTCGTTGCCGCTAGCCGCCTTTGACGATAATACCTCATTAAAAGGACACTTCATGCTCGTCGCTACAGCACTACTGATTATCGGTTTAGTCTTACTGGTTTATGGAGCCGATCGTCTGGTGTTTAGCGCCGCTATTTTGTGTCGTGCTGTCGGTATCCCGCCGCTGATCATCGGGATGACCGTCGTCGGAATCGGCACTTCGCTGCCTGAACTGATCGTCTCTTTCTCTGCCGCCTCGCACGGGCAGATGGATATTGCTGTCGGTACCGCGATGGGATCGAATATTACCAATATTTTGCTGATTCTGGGAGGCGCAGCACTGCTTCACCCGTTAAGCGTACATTCGAACCTGGTGCGTCGTGAACTGCCGCTGATGCTGCTGGTTACCCTGTTGTGCGGCGTCACGCTGTTCGATAATGAACTGAGCCGCAATGATGGTCTGGCCCTGATCGCCATCGCGGCACTCTATCTGTGGTTTATTATCAAGATTGCCCGCCGGGCTGAACGCGATAACAATGATTCGCTGACGCGTGAGCAACTTGCCGAACTGCCCCGTGACGAGGTGGGCAATACCGTTGCTTTCCTGTGGCTGGCGGTGGCGCTGATTGTGCTGCCGATGTCCACGCGCATGGTGATCGATAACGCAACGGTCATCGCTGACTATTTTGGCGTCAGTGAGCTGGTGATTGGTCTGACGATCATTTCGGTAGGCACCAGCCTGCCTGAACTGGCCACCGTCATCGCCGGAGCATTAAAAGGTGAAGATGATATCGCCATCGGTAACCTGATTGGTTCTAACATCTATAATACCGCGATTGTGCTGGGTCTCCCGGCGCTAATCCACCCCGGTACGCTCGACACCGCTATCTTTGCCCGTGACTACTGGGTGATGCTCGGTGTCAGTGCTGTGTTCACACTGATCTGTTTGCAGCGCAGTCGCCGCATTGGTCGGCTGGCTGGCGCGTTGTTGCTGTGCGGATTTATCGTCTGGGTAGGAATGCTGTATGGCTTCCCCTCAGTGACCTTCTGGTAAAAGGACTGGAGAATTATGGCGCATATCACTGCCCATCCCGACTTTGACTTTCAACAGGCCGGGAAAGAAGTACTGCGAATTGAACGTGAAGGGCTGGAGCAGCTCGACCAGTACATCAATGATGACTTCACCCGCGCTTGCGAACTGATCTATCACTGTTCCGGTAAAGTGGTCGTGATGGGAATGGGTAAATCCGGGCATGTGGGGAAGAAGATCGCTGCCACCTTCGCCAGCACCGGTAGCCCGGCTTTCTTTGTTCATCCTGCGGAAGCCAGCCACGGCGATCTTGGGATGGTGAGCCCCAGTGACGTCGTGATTGCCATCTCTAATTCCGGCGAGTCTTCAGAAGTTCTGGCCCTGATCCCGGTGCTGAAACGCCTGCGGGTTACGTTGATCTGCATGACGGGACGGCCGGAAAGTGCAATGGGCCGCGCAGCAGATGTGCATCTCTGTGTTAAAGTGCCGCAGGAAGCCTGTCCGCTGGGCCTTGCCCCCACCACCAGCACCACGGCAACCCTGGTGATGGGGGATGCGCTGGCCGTCGCACTGTTGAAAGCACGGGGCTTTACGCCGGAAGATTTCGCACTCTCCCACCCTGGCGGTGCGCTGGGCCGTAAGCTGCTGCTACGCGTTGATGATATCATGCACTCCGGTAGCGATATGCCGCATGTGAGTCGCGATGCCTCACTGCGAGATGCCTTGCTGGAAATAACACGTAAAAACATGGGGATGACGGTAATCTGCAACGATTTAATGAAAATCGAAGGCATCTTTACCGACGGGGATTTACGCCGCGTGTTTGATATGGGCATCGATATCCAGCGTGCCGGCATTGAAAGTGTCATGACGCCGGGCGGTATCCGCGTCCGGCCCAATACGCTGGCTGTCGATGCACTGAATCTGATGCAGAGTAAGAATATTACCTGCGTGATGGTCGCCGATGGCGACACTCTGCTGGGCGTGGTGCATATGCATGACATGCTGCGGGCCGGCGTTGTTTAACAAAGGAAGTCGAGATCAATGAGTGATTCATCAGCCACCGTAGCGACCTGCTACGGCCCGGTTAGCCAGCAGGTCATCTCCCGCGCGCAGAAAATCAAACTGCTGATCTGCGATGTGGACGGTGTGATGTCGGATGGCGTGATTTACCAGGGCAACAGCGGTGAAGAGCTGAAAGCCTTCAACGTCCGTGATGGCTACGGTATCCGCTGCCTGCTAACCAGCGACATAGAGGTGGCGATTATTACCGGCCGTAAAGCCAAACTGCTGGAAGATCGCTGTGCCACACTGGGGATTACTCATCTTTACCAGGGACAGACTGATAAGCTTTTGGCCTTCCGTGAACTTCTGGATACACTGTCACTCAGTGCTGAACAGGTTGCCTATATCGGCGATGACCTGATTGACTGGCCAGTTATGGCCGAAGTCGGCCTGAGCGTTACCGTTGCTGACGCCCATCCCGTTCTCCTTCCGCGCGCCGACTATGTGACGCGGATTGCGGGTGGCCGTGGTGCAGTGCGGGAAATTTGCGATCTTCTGTTGATTGCACAGGGTAAGTTTGATGAGGCCAAAGGGCAGTCTGTATGAGTAAAACGAGACGCTGGATAACGCTGATTCTGGCACTGATCGCCATTGTGCTGATCGGCTGGAATCTGACTGCGACGGATGACAATGACGACGCGGTAAACAATGGCAACAATGAACCGACGTATATGAGCGATAATTCACATACGGTCGTTTATAACCCTGCGGGGTCACTGAGCTATAAGCTGGTCTCAGACAAAGTGACCTATTTCTCAGCCGACGCAGTGAGCTGGTTCGACAATCCGGTAATGACAACGTACGACGAGAATAAGGTGCCCACCTGGTCGGTCCGGGGGGATAAGGCCAAACTGACGAACGATCGCATGTTGTATCTTTACGGGCATGTTGAAGTGAACAGCCTGACAAAAGACACACAGCTTGAGCGTATCAAAACGGATAACGCTCAGATCAACCTGACGACGCAGGATGTTACCTCTGACGATCAGGTCACACTTTATGGCCGCAGCTTTAACTCTACAGGTATGAAGATGCGTGGGAATTTACGGAAGAAAACTGCCGAGTTGATTGAAAAGGTCAAAACATCTTATGAAATTCAAAATGAACAAAAGCCTTAAATTACTGACTGCTACCCTCCTGTTCGCGGCGAGCGTTCCGGCTTTTGCCCTGACCGGTGACTCAGAAAAACCGGTCAACGTTGACTCGGAAAATCAGGCGCTGGACATGCAGGGCAACGTGGCCACCTTTACCGGTAAAGTCATTGTGACCCAGGGAACGATTAAAATTACGGCGGATAAAGTCGTGGTGACCCGTCCGGGCGGCGACAGTAATAAAACCATTGTGGATGCCTACGGCAACCCGGCGACGTTCTATCAGATGCAGGACAGCGGTAAACCCGTCCAGGGCCACGCGCAAAAAATGCATTACGAGCTGGCCAAAGACCTGGTGGAGTTAACCGGTGACGCCTATCTGGAACAGCTGGACAGTAATGTTAAAGGCGATCGCATTACCTATCTGGTGAAAGAGCAAAAAATGCAGGCCTTTGGCAGTTCCGGCAAGCGTGTCACTACCGTACTGGTGCCGTCACAGCTGCAGGACAAAGGCACACCGTCAAACGGTCAGAAAAAGAGTAACTAACGAACATGGCAACCTTAATAGCGGAAAACCTGGCGAAGGCCTACAAAGGCCGTCGCGTGGTTGAAGATGTCAGCCTGCAGGTCAAGTCTGGCGAAATCGTGGGTCTGCTTGGCCCAAACGGTGCAGGTAAAACCACAACGTTTTATATGGTCGTTGGCATCGTACCCCGCGATGCCGGCCGCATTATCATCGATGATGAAGACATCAGTATTCTGCCGCTGCACGCCCGCGCGCGTCGTGGTATTGGCTATCTGCCACAGGAAGCCTCCATTTTCCGTCGTCTGAGCGTGTTTGATAACCTGATGGCGGTGCTGCAGATCCGTGACGACCTGACCAGCGAACAGCGTGAAGATCGTGCGAATGAGCTGCTGGAAGAGTTCCATATCGAGCACCTGCGTGACAGCCTGGGTCAGGCGCTGTCTGGCGGTGAACGCCGCCGTGTCGAGATTGCCCGCGCGCTGGCGGCTAATCCGAAGTTCATCCTGCTGGATGAACCCTTTGCCGGTGTTGACCCGATTTCCGTTATTGATATTAAAAAGATCATTGAACACCTGCGCGACAGCGGGCTGGGTGTCCTGATCACCGACCACAACGTCCGTGAAACGCTGGCAGTCTGTGAGCGTGCCTATATCGTTAGCCAGGGGCATTTGATCGCCCACGGCACCCCGGAAGCGATCCTGGCCGATGAACAAGTTAAGCGTGTCTATTTGGGAGAAGAGTTCAGACTCTGATAAGGTGTTTGCATTCGGTAAGTTTTCTGGGGAATTAAGACTCTGAACATGAAGCAAGGTTTACAACTCAGGCTCAGTCAACAGCTTGCCATGACGCCACAGTTGCAGCAGGCCATTCGCCTGCTGCAACTCTCTACGCTTGAGCTCCAGCAGGAAATTCAGTTGGCGCTGGAAAGTAACCCGTTGCTTGAACAAACCGACATTCATGAAGAAGTCGATACCCGCGAATATCAGGAAACTGAAGCGCTGGATACCCGGGAAGCGCTGGAACAGAAGGACATGCCTGAAGAACTGCCGCTGGACGCCACCTGGGACGAAATTTATACCGCAGGGACCCCGTCCGGTACCGGGACGGATTACCACGATGATGAATTGCCCGTCTATCAGGGTGAAACCACCCAGACACTGCAGGACTATCTGATGTGGCAGGTAGAACTGACGCCGTTCACCGACACTGACCGGGCGATCGCGACCTCGATTGTGGATGCGGTGGACGATACGGGGTATCTGACGGCCTCGCTGGAAGAAATTCTGGAAAGTATGGGCAGCGATGAGCTGACTATCGACGAAGTGGAAGCCGTGCTGAAACGTGTACAGCGATTTGATCCGGTCGGCGTCTGCGCTCGTGATTTACGCGATTGCCTGCTGGTTCAGCTGTCACAATTCGCGGCCGATGTTCCCCTGCTGAAAGAAGCGCGTCTGATTGTCAGCGAGCATCTTGATCTGCTGGCGAATCATGACTTCCGCAGTCTGATGCGCGTCACCCGCCTTAAGGAAGAGGTACTCAAAGGTGCTATGCAGGTAATACAGACCCTTGACCCGCGTCCAGGGCAGTCGATTAATACTCAGGAACCCGAGTATGTCATTCCGGATGTGCTGGTACGTAAAGTCAGTAACCGCTGGACCGTTGAGCTCAATGCCGACAGCGTGCCGCGCCTGAAAATCAATCAGCACTATGCGTCGTTAGGCTCCAGCTCACGCAGCGACAGTGATTCGCAGTTTATACGCAGTAACCTGCAGGAAGCGAAATGGCTGATTAAAAGCCTGGAAAGTCGTAATGACACGCTGCTGAAAGTGACACGCTGCATCGTTGAGCAGCAGCAGGCCTTTTTTGAGCAGGGCGAAGAGCATATGCGCCCGATGGTGCTGGCCGATATTGCCAGTGCTGTTGAAATGCATGAATCGACGATTTCCCGTGTGACCACCCAGAAATATCTGCACAGCCCACGGGGCATCTTTGAACTGAAGTATTTTTTCTCCAGTCACGTCAACACCGAGGGCGGAGGCGAAGCCTCATCCACGGCTATCCGTGCGCTGGTGAAAAAGTTAATCTCGGCGGAGAATCCCGTCAAACCACTCAGCGACAGCAAGCTGACCTCCATGCTTTCCGAACAGGGGATTATGGTAGCAAGGCGCACTGTGGCAAAATACCGAGAGTCTTTATCCATCCCGCCATCAAACCAGCGCAAACAGCTGGTCTGAACGAACTGAGAAGGAAGACACTATGCAGCTCAATATCACTGGACAACACGTAGAAATCACCGAACCACTGCGCGAATTTTTGACTGAAAAGTTTGCCAAACTGGAACATTATTTTGATCGCATTAATCAGGTCTATATTGTGCTGAAAGTGGAGAAAGTGACACAGATTGCAGATGCTACGCTGCATGTGAACGGTGGGGAGCTGCACGCCACCTCGGAAGATAAAGATATGTACGCGGCGATTGACGGGCTGATTGACAAGCTGACTCGCCAGTTAAATAAACATAAAGACAAGCTTAAACAACACTAAATTCACCATGCGTTGATGGTTTTTCAGCAGCCACCCCTTTAAAGGTTAAGCTGAAAGCGGTATCGGCTCGTATTCTTCCGGGAATACGAGCCGTTAATCAATACAGCATGTTAATCTTGACTCCGAAACGGGGAAGAGGATAACTCGCCTGCGGCAGTGAAAAGTTAAGTGAAACTATGATGAACAATGATTTGAAACTGGAACTGGGCTCCGTGCTGAGCGTCTCATGTACGCGTAATGGCGTGCATTGCCAGAGCAAAAAACGGGCGCTGGAAATTATCAGCGAACTGGCAGCTAAACAGCTAAACCTTCCGCATCAGACAATTTTTGAAGCGATTCTGACGCGTGAGAGAATGGGAAGTACCGGTATCGGTAATGGCATTGCCATCCCGCACGGCAAGCTTGAGGAAGATACGCTGCGTGCCGTCGGCGTTTTTATTCGCCTTGACCAGCCCATTGCGTTCGATGCCATTGATAATCAGCCTGTGGATCTGCTGTTTGCCCTGCTGGTACCCGCCGATCAGTGTAAAACGCATCTGCATACGCTCTCACTGGTGGCCAAGCGCCTGGCGGATAAAACCGTACTGCGGCGTCTGCGTTCCGCACAGAGCGATGAAGATCTTTATGCGATCATCACGGAAGATCACGAACAGAGCTAGTCAGGCAGGTTAAATGAGGGGAATTGTGAAATGGTGCTGATGATCGTCAGCGGTCGTTCAGGCTCAGGAAAATCTGTGGCGTTACGCGCCCTGGAAGACATGGGTTTTTACTGCGTGGATAATCTGCCCGTGGTCCTGCTGCCTGACCTGGCGAATTCGCTGGCCGAACGCAACATATCTGCTGCGGTAAGTATTGATGTCCGCAACATGCCGGAATCTCCGGAAGTGTTTGAAACCGCACTTAACAGTTTACCAGACTGTTTTTCGCCGCAACTTCTGTTCCTTGATGCTGACCGTAATACCTTAATTCGTCGCTACAGTGATACACGTCGTCTGCATCCGCTCTCCAGTAAAAATCTGTCGCTGGAAAGCGCCATTGATGAAGAGAGCGATCTGCTGGAGCCCCTGCGCTCCCGGGCCGATTTGATTATCGACACCTCAGAGATGTCCGTGCACGAGCTGGCCGAGATGTTGCGTACCCGCCTGCTGGGCAAGCGAGAGCGTGAACTGACGATGGTGTTTGAGTCCTTTGGCTTTAAGCACGGCATTCCGATTGACGCTGATTACGTATTTGACGTGCGATTTTTGCCTAACCCGCACTGGGATCCCAAGCTGCGCCCGATGACCGGACTCGATCGCCCGGTTGCTGCCTTCCTCGATCGCCACACGGAAGTGCATAACTTCATCTATCAGACGCGCAGTTACCTTGAGTTATGGTTACCGATGCTGGAAACCAATAACCGTAGCTATCTGACCGTGGCGATTGGGTGTACCGGCGGCAAACACCGTTCCGTCTACATTGCCGAACAGCTGGCAGATTATTTCCGCTCTCGCGGTAAGAACGTACAGTCCCGTCACCGCACGCTGGAAAAACGTAAATCATGACCGTGAAACAGACCGTTGAGATTAAAAACAAGCTGGGCATGCACGCCCGTCCGGCGATGAAGCTGTTTGAACTGGTACAGAGTTTTGATGCGGAAGTGCTGCTGCGTAATGAAAGCGGCACAGAAGCTGAAGCCAGTAGCGTGATTGCCCTGCTGATGCTCGACTCTGCCAAAGGCGGGCATATCGAGGTGGAAGCCAGCGGACCGGAAGAAGATAAAGCGCTGGCGGCGGTCATCGACCTGTTTAACGCCGGTTTCGACGAGGAGTAATCCCCTTCCCCGGCAGACCGGCCC
Organism: Erwinia sp. PME.40.26/001; assembly: GCF_055556675.1. NCBI lineage: Bacteria > Pseudomonadati > Pseudomonadota > Gammaproteobacteria > Enterobacterales > Erwiniaceae > Erwinia > Erwinia sp. PME.40.26/001. The sequence goes on along the minus strand of NZ_JBVHNP010000002.1, from coordinate 57,465 downwards.
TGACGGCCGGTCTGTGTTGCCCCCTCCCCCCTTTTTTGCAGTTCCTCTGTCAGACCTGAACCTGGTCCGGACTCATTGCAATTGGTGTTCCCTGAGGAAACCTTCCCCGCCGAGCTGGCGCATCTGACGCATGATCCACTGCTGACGCTGGCGAACATAGCCTGAAGGCGCGTCGGCGCGGTAGCGTATTGGATTCGGCAGAACGGCGGCCAGCAGCGCCGCTTCGGACAGGGTTAAGCGGCTGGCCGGCTTGTGAAAATAGCGCTGAGAGGCTTCCTCAACGCCAAAGACCCCTTCTCCCATTTCAGCCACATTCAGATAGACGGTCAGAATACGTCGCTTGGTCCAGACGGTTTCGATCCCCACGGTCAGACCGGCCTCCAGGCCTTTACGCACCCAACTGCGTCCGTCCCAGAGGAACATATTTTTTGCCGTCTGCTGAGAAAGCGTAGAGGCACCGCGCATGCCAGCTTTTTCACCGCTGTTGTCCAGAACCGACTGGATGGCGGCCACGTCAAAACCCCAGTGCGTCGGGAATTTTTGATCTTCAGAAGCAATGACGGCCAGCGCCATCCATGGCGAGATGTCATCCATCCCCACCCAGTCAGAGTGCGCCACATAGTCGAAATCACCGCTAAACCAGGCCCCGATCTGCCGTTCGGCCATCACCGCAGAGAACGGCACCGGCAGAAAGGCAAACAGGATAATGCCAGCAAGCCACAATCCAGTTATTCCCAGGACCAGGCGAAGCAGAAATGCTTTGATGCGCGTAAAACCCCGTGATTTATTGCGACTCATTACTGAGGATCCCGTCCATATTTATCAGTATGAAAATTCACCAGGAATTCTCCATCATTGTTAATTAACCCAACATAACCGGAATCGGTTCCATTAAATCACGCCATTTACCTTAACTCCACGCTGGATCGGCTTACGGTTGAAATTGCATTAAATCAATTGGTTCAGCCTGCTTATAAATTTCTCCTGCCACTTTTAAGGAATTTCACGCTCACTTAAGAAATGAGCACTACATTCGGGTGGTAAGTGATGTTTTTCCCGCATATTAAGACACTGGTAAGAGCAGTCAATCTTGCTGAACGGAGTCAGCTTTTAGGTCTGCCCTCCACTGAGTTTGAGAATTTTTGCTAGCAGAAACCAAAACGTTTCGGAAGCATCTGGTTAATAAACAAAAAAATAGCTAAAAAACATGATGTTAAAAGAAAACCTTACCCCTTACCTGTTCCCTGCCGCCCGACCTCGAAAAAAGCCGGACAAGAGAAACATTGACCTGCGCCATCCGGGCTTAAAGAAACAGGTAATTGTACAATTATCATGCGAATCATCGTAAATAAACATTCCCTGCTTGACTGAGTGAGCAAAATCGGGTCTTCTATTTACGAACGCTGCTCAACATCACACATTTTAATGAATCCGCTAACATGTGATGCAAGATTTGCTAAAGTAGTGACTGAGCTATTTAACGTTCAACCAATACCAAACCTTCGCTCCCGATGATTAAAATCAGAACAGCGCAGGTTACCAATTTCCCTGGTGTTGGCGCAGTATTCGCGCACCCCGGCTTCGGTCGGGGTCATTTTTTTTCAGCATCCGTCACCCATTGCCGCAGAACATCCACGTCGTGACGCCATTCCTGTTTCAGTTCATCAATCCACTCCTGAACATTGTCCCACCATGCAGGTAGTTCCGGACTTTGGATCTGTTTTGCAATCTGCTGTAAATGCGTTAATCCGACGGAACCCGCCGCGCCCTTAATTTTGTGCCCCTCTTCCGCAATGCCCTTTTGATCGCGAGCCATCATGTTGGAATCCAGCACCGCCAGATAGCCTGGCATCATCTGCTCAAACATTGCCAGACTCTGGTGGATCAAGCCCGGCCCCACCAGTTCGATATATTGTTCCAGCATTGGAACATCCAGCAGTGCCAGTTCTTTCTTGTCCATGGTGAACTCCGGTTCAGTGGCTAAGTCGTCGACCTGAAAATCCCAGTATTTTTTAATCATCGCCGTCAGAGCAGGAACCGCCAGCGGTTTGCTCAGGACGTCATCCATACCGGCATCAAAATATTCGCGTTTATCTTTCAGCACGTTTGCCGTCAGCGCCACCAGCGGCGGCAGTTGCTCACCCGCGTGACGCTGATGAATCATCCGCGCCACATCCAGACCGGTCATGTCGGGCAGTTGGATATCCAGCAGCACCAGATCGAACTCATCCGGGTCAAACATCTCCAGCGCGGCCTGGCCGGTCATCGCCACTTCCACGCTGCTGCCCAGTTTTTCCAGCACAGAGCGGGCAACCACCACATTCAGTTCAATGTCCTCGACCAGCAGGATATGCAGCGCAGGCAGTGGCATGTCGTCTTCCCTCTGCTCATCCTGCGGCTCTTCCTCAACGCGTGGCGCATTGAGCGTCAGGGTGAAGCAGGAACCCTGTCCCGGAGCGCTGTGAACGCGGATATCGCCACCCATGCTCTGCGCCAGACGGCGGGAAACGGCCAGACCAATACCCGTGCCGGTGGCAGGTTTGCCGCCCCGCTGATCTTTCACCTGGTAATACATGGCAAAAATTTTATCCTGCTCATCCTGTGGGATGCCCATACCGGAGTCTTCCACCTCAAAGCACAGGCAGTCGTCCTGCTGATAGCCGACCCGTACCACGATCTCACCCTGCTGGGTAAACTTGACCGCGTTACCGATAAGATTCCACAGGATCTGACGCAGACGGGTGCCATCGGCAATGATTTTATGCGGCAGGGGCAGCGCCGGTGCCAGCACAAACTTCAGCCCTTTTGGCTCGGCCAGCAGGCCGGAGAGGTTTTCCAGATCGGCCAGGAAGCCAGTGAAATCGATGGGCTGATTGTCCAGCTGCACTTTGCGCCGCTCGATTTTGTCCATTTCAATCACATCATTGAAAATATTGCCCAACGTAATGGCAGAAACGTGGATCGTTTTCAGATACTTCAGCTGTTCCTGATTGAGATCCGTATCCAGCAGAATGCGACTGAGCCCGACAATGCCATTAAGCGGCGTACGAAGCTCGTGGCTGATCGTAGAGATAAAGGTGGTCTTCTCCCTGCTGGCGTTCTCTAACGCGTCCTGGTAACGCTTACGCTCGGTTATATCGCGTCCGAAGCCCATCAATCCGCTACGTTTGCCCACGCGGTCGTAATAAGGCACTTTACGGATCTCAAAACAGGCTTTGCGGCCGTCAGGATATTCCAGCCACTGTTCGTAGGTGAGGGAGACATTATGACGGAAGACTTTCTCATCGGTTTCCAGCACTTTCGTCGCCGCATCGTCGTCATAGACCTCTTTCGGCGTCAGCCCGATAAGCTGTTTTTCGCTTTTTCCCGTCAGTAGCTCCATAGCACGGTTACAGCCAGAGAACTGCTGGTCACTGTTGCGGTAAAACACCAGGTCAGGGGAGGCATCGAGGAAGGAACGCAGGAACGAGGATTGCTGTTCGAGTTCGATTTGTGCCTCTTCGCGCCGCGCCATCTCCTCTTTGAGTTTCGCCATCACCTGCAGACGCGCCTCTTCGGCTTTGATACGGTCGGCAATCTCCTGGTTAAGCTGGGTAATATTGCCCTGCATTTGCTGGTTCAGCTCAAGGTCGCGATTGCGCATCTCCTCGAGCTTATCCACCAGCCTGGCCAGACGCTGACGCGATTCTTCTAACTGTTCCACCACCACCGACAGGAAATAGACGGCCCATGGGGTGATCAGCAGGCCGAAAAATACCGACCGCACCATATCAATACTTTCAACGTGGCCCCGCAGCACCATCGTTACCGCCATCTGCACAATCATGGCCAGCACTACCAGCGCCGACGCCAGCAGCAGCGAGAAGCGTACCAGCCCAAGTTTGACCATCAAATCAACATAGTACTGCGCTAATAAACGAATTTGTTTCATAAAGGATCCCTTCCAGCCTGATAAACGCAATCATACCGGAATTGACCAAAAGACCAACGCGCTATCTCGCCTGACAGCCGGGGGGATGTTGCACAATAACCGTGCAGCAGCACCCACATCCTTTCACCCGTTACCACGGGATTATCGCCGCCAGCGCCGGTAAAGCGCCGAAAACGGACGCAGCCCCTCTCCTGCCTGGGTTACCGTACGAAACGCCCCGATTGCCGTTCCCCGTAAAAACTTACCGCCGGGGATATTGACTAAATTTTATAACTGCATAATCTGTAAGGCCGCTCTGAATTCAGTGCGCCTTTCTCATGTTGATAGTTTTCATAGCGATGCCCCACCTCCTTCGCTTTCTCTTGTTACATCTAACGAATAATAATTCACAATAAATGAAATATTAATCACGCCTTTTCTGATTAATTTTACTAATGATGCCCCCCTGTTTAATTCAAATAATCGCGCCAGCTAAAAACAGTGCGTTCCTGCGGTTATTCCTACGGTGACAGCATATTCTGCTGCCATTAACCCCGGCACCAGCATGGTGCAGAGATTTGCCTGCTGCCCTATAGTGAGTCAGCTCACACTTCGCTCCCCTTCGCCTCGCCTTTAACAGGGTTAAAATAAGGCAATATTTACTTATTTATCATTAAGATAACTCAGTAAAGACATAAAAAAGCCTAAGTAAGATCGCTATTTGACCTGAGTTCGCTTTCCCGATAAGTTGGAAATCCGCTGGAAGCTTTCCTGACGGGCCAGTGTCTCGGCATATCTATGCAGCAAGTAGACTCCCTCGTGATGTAAGTTATCTCCAATTTGAGACCCGGAATTTCGTGAGCAATGCCATCAAGGACGTTTCAGACAACGGTCCCTGTACGGCATGTTCGGAGTCACGGTGTCTGCGTTTTAGCGGCAAGAAAATGATACAGCGCCAGACGAGACACCCCGTGCGCTCTGTGCCTGAAGAATAGTGGTAATGTCAAAAGCAGTTAAGGAGGCCCTCGATGTCCAACTCAAAACCTTATCCCTATGGCTTGTATGATCCATCAAAAGACAGTGACAGCTGTGGTGTGGGTTTCATTACTCGTAAGGACGGCGAGCAAACTCATGAGGTTCTGCAGATGGCCCACAGTGCCCTGTGCACCGTTCCTCATCGCGGGGGCATGTCTGCAGAAGGCGTAGGTGACGGCGCCGGCGTTAACGTTGACCTCTCTCTGCATTTCTTCCGCAAAATTACCGGACAGCCGCTGGAAGCCGGCCGTTATGGCGTCGGCAACTTTTTTGTGCCGAAAGACGGTGCGCTGCGTGCCAATGCCGAACGCCTGGTGGAAGACACCCTGGCGGCTTACGATCTGTCGATCCTCCTTAAACGAGATATGCCCCTGGATACCAGCGTACTGCGTCCGGCGGCGATTCAGTTCCAGCTGCCGATCGTGCAATGGGTGTTTACCGCCCCGGCCGATGTCAGCAACCAGATTGATTTCGAAAAACGCATCTACCGTGCCCTGCTGGATATCGAAGCCCGCGCCTTTACCGAAAGTGAATTTGGCGGCCTCTATCCACTGTCGCTCTCTTCACGCACCCAGGTGTTTAAAGCCCGCCTGAATTCGAATGAGGTGATCCCCTATTTCCAGGATCTGACCGACACAGACCACCAGGTCCGCGGTCTGTTCTTCCATACCCGTTTTTCAACTAACACCGATCCGCATACCACCATGGCGCAGCCATTCCGGCTGATGGCGCACAACGGCGAGCTGAATACCGATCGTAAAAACCGCATTGCGGAATCGGCGCTGGCGCTGGCACGCGGGAAGAAGATCGTGCGCCCGAAAGGCCAGTCAGACAGCTCACGCCTGGATCAAAGCATCCACAGCCGTCTGATGGAAGACAATCTGGACCTGATCACCGCCGTGGTCTCGATGATGCCGCCAGCGTGGGAAAACGATCCTTCCCTCTCAGCTGAAGTCCGCGCGATGCTGGAATACTTCTCTTTGTATGAAGAGAAGAATGACGGTCCGGCCGCCCTGATCTTCGGCAACGGTGAAGTCATTGGCGCACGCCTTGACCGTCTCGGCCTGCGCCCGCTGCGCTCAGTAGAAACAGCTGAATACATTGGTGCGATGTCGGAAGCGGGCCAGATTGCCTTCCCACCGGAAAGCGTCCTGCGCCGTGGCCGTATCGAAGCGGGCGGTATGCTGTATTACGATCACCGTGAAAAACGCAGCTATACCACCGTCGAAGCGCTGGAAAAGCTGGCGGCGGTGGCTGATTATCCGGCGCTGCTGGCCGAGTCACGCGTGACATTACAGGACCTGCCGGTGATCCCGGCGGAGCAACAGGGCTCCCCTCTGCGTTATAGCGGCGACCTCAAAACCTACCAGCGTTTTGTGGCTTACTACTACAACCAGGAAAGTTTCAAATTTATGATGGATCCGATGCTGACCACCGGCGCAGAGAAAATCTCTGCGATGGGTTACGGCAACGCGATTAACGCCCTGTCCGACCACGAAGGCGGAATGGCGCACTACTTCTCCCAGCGATTTGCTCAGGTTACCAACCCACCGCTGGATTCCATCCGTGAAGTGGATGGCATGACCCTGCGCGTTGCGCTGGGCGCGAAACCGCATCTCGGGCGCAGTAAAGGCCACCAGATCGTGGTGCCCACGCCGATCCTGACGCATCTGGATATGCTGCAGCTGCGTGAGCAGACCGTGGCCCCCTATGCTCGTTTCGAAATGCTCTATGAGCCGGTTATCGGTAAGGACCCTATCAGCCGTGCCGCCAACGCTGATGCGCTGGAGCAGGCTATTGATGCTCTGGCACAGGAGGTGGTGGATTTCGCCCGTGAACAGGGCGGTATCGCCGTTATCACTGACCGCCATATCTCTTCAACCCGTGCCGCTATCCCGATGCTGCTGATGGTGTCAGCCATCAACCAGCGCCTGGTGCAGGAAGGCCTGCGCCTGGATGTGTCACTGGTAGTGGAAAGTGGCCAGAGTATCTCTTCACACCATATTGCTGCCACCCTCGGCTTCGGGGCTTCTGCCGTTTATCCGCTGGGCGTGCAGATGCGTGCGGAAGAAAAATACGGTGAAGGCGAAGAGGGCAACAAAGCGTTCAAACGCTATGCCAAAGCCGCTGAAAAAGCGCTGATGAAGACCATGGGCAAAGTCGGCCTGTGTACCGTTGAGAGCTACAGCTGCGGTGAGTTCTTTGAGCCAAACTTCCTCGATACGGAAGATCGCGTGTTGAAGAAGTACTTCCCGAATATTAAAACGCCGGTGGGCGGTGCAGGCTTTGCCACCATCGCGCAGATGGCCGTTGACTGGCATCAGAGTGCGCTGCGCATTCAGGGTGAGTCAGAAGTGCCGCTGCTGGGCCTGTTTAAAGAGCGTGCAGAGGGGGCCGGCCACTCTTACGGCACTATCGCCGTGCGTACTTTTATTGATATGACAGAGCAGCCAATTCGCTTCTCGGATAAAGCGCGCGAGGAGGATAATTTTATCCGCCTGATGACGCTGGCCAAGCTGGACAACGCATTCAATATCAAAACGAAATCCTTTGCGGACAGCAGTTTCGAACGCATCCCGGACGAGGTGATCGACAACTTCACTATCACTGCGGATTACCGTCAGTTCTCCAGCCTGATGCTGGAAGAGCGCAAGCGCCGCCCGGCGGCACTGCGTGATATTCTCGCCCTGCCGGCAGATCTGACCCACGTCGACAGCGAAGCCGAGTTCACGCGTAAGCTGGGACGTTATTCGCTGGTGAATAACGGCTTTGCCGTGCGTGGCCTGGTATGTGAAGCCGACGCGGCACATGAAGGCCAGTTCACGCTGCGCCTGACGGATGCCATTGTCGGCCTGAAAAGTGAGCATGACCGCCTGACCACACTGTCCACCGTGCTGAAAAAACGCTTTGGTGACGCCATTGAACAGGCGGAAGTGGTGGCAGACGCCCTGCTTCTGAAGGCGACCGGCAAAGCGGCTGACTATCTTTCACGCATCTTTACTCTTGCTCCGGCGCTGCCGTTAAGCGAAGTGCAGCCTGCCCATGAAATTACCCGTACCTTTGCCTCCGGGGCGATGAGTCACGGTGCGCTGGTGGCACCGGCGCACGAAGCCGTTGCTCACGGCACCAATATGGTAGGTGGAATGAGTAACTGTGGGGAAGGGGGTGAGCACTATTCCCGTCACGGTACCATCCGTGCTTCACGCATTAAACAGCTGGCATCCGGTCGTTTCGGCGTCTGGGCCGCCTATCTGGCAGACCCAATGCTGGAAGAGCTGGAAATCAAAATCGGTCAGGGAGCAAAACCGGGTGAAGGCGGCCAGTTACCGGCGGCTAAGGTGACGGTTGAAATCGCGGCAGCCCGTGGTGGTACCCCGGGCGTGGAGCTGGTCTCCCCTCCTCCGCACCATGACACTTACTCCATCGAGGATCTGGCCCAGCTGATCCACGACTGTAAGGCCGCCCGCGTGCGGGTGATTGTCAAACTGGTCTCCTCTGAAGGTATCGGCACCATCGCAGTTGGCGTGGCGAAAGCCGGCGCTGATGTGATCAACGTGGCCGGCAACACCGGCGGTACCGGGGCTGCTTCAGTGACCAGCCTGAAATATACCGGGCGGGTAGCGGAGATCGGCATTGCGGAAGTCCATCAGGCGCTGTGTGCCAACGGCCTGCGTGAGAAAGTGCTGCTGCGCTGCTCGGGTGCACAGCAGACGGGCAGTGACGTGGTGAAATCCGCACTGCTGGGCGGCGACAGCTTTGAATTCGGCACCACGGCACTGATGATGCTGAAGTGCGTGATGGCGAAAAACTGCAACGTGAAGTGCCCGGCCGGTCTCACCACCAATGCCGAAGCCTTCGACGGGGATCCGCGCCAGCTGGCGCAGTACTTCATCAACGTGGCCCACGAAGTGCGTGAGATGCTGGCACGCCTGGGCCTGCGTTCACTGCGTGAGGCACGTGGCCGGTCTGACCTGCTCCACCTGATGGACCACCCGCTGGAAGTGGGTAAACTGGATCTGCGCGCCATGTTAACCGTGGTGCCTGAGGTGAAAATTGCCCACCCGGTCTATCTGGAAAAAGATTTCGAACTGGATAATGGCTGGATCGATCTGCTGAACGATCGCCTGGTCAGTCAGGGATCGACCGCGATCGCACTGGGTGACGGGATCACACTTAACAACCGCAACAAGAGCGTGGGCGGCCAGCTGGCCATTGATATCGAACGCCTGCTGAACCACACGCTGAATGCCGAACACCTGAACCGTATTCCGGCGGCGTTGCTGGACGATCGCGGCCGTCGCTATCTGGCTCCGGCGACGGTCACGATTTCCACCTCCGGCTCCGCCGGTCAGTCTTATGGCGTGTTCTGTAACGACGGCATGCGCCTGGAGCATTACGGCACCTGTAACGACGGTGTTGGTAAAGGGCAGTGCGGCGGAGAAATTGTGGTGATGTCCCCGGGCGGCGGATCTGAGGATGCTGAAGGCAACGTGCTGATCGGTAACTTCGCCCTGTTCGGTGCCACCGGCGGACGTCTGTTCGCTCAGGGTCAGGCTGGTGACCGCTTTGCCGTGCGTAACTCAGGTGCCACCGCCGTGGTCGAAGGCGTGGGTGACTTCTGCTGCGAATATATGACTAACGGTGCGGTGCTGAACCTCGGCACTTACGGTACCGGCTTTGGTAACGGTATGAGCGGCGGTTTCGCTTATCAGTATGACCCGTACGGCACGCTGGCGGGCTCTGCAGCAGCGGATTCCGTGATGCTGGGTTCCATCACGGATGACAGCGAAATGGCGCGCGTGCACAAAGAGGCGGTACTGACGATGCTGAACTGGCATCTGGAAGCCACCGCTTCTCCGCGTGCGCAGTGGCTGCTAGACCACTGGGAAACCGAGTGTCAGCACTTTGTTTACGTGATGCCCCGTTCCCTGCTGCTGTATCAGGATGGCGCTGAGATCCTCAAAGCCAAGAGCCGTAAGGATCTGCTGGAAGAGCTCTCCACGGCGCTGGCCGGACATCAGGTGGCGAAATTTAAAGCGGCCTGGCGGGAAGGGAAACCCATCGCCAATGGTGCGGTCCCGGGCTACGGCGCGACGGACACCCCTGAAATGCTGGTGCTGTTAAATAACTACACCGTACTCAGTTCTGCGCAGCAGCTGGCGCTGTCACGCCTGCCGAAAGGCACCGCTGTGGAAGATCCGGCCGTTGAGAAAGCGGTGCGTAACCTGCTGATGACGGAAGATTTTACCCTGATCAGCAAGCTGCAGCGCCACGGTCGTGCAGCCATTGAGAGCTACAGTGATGAAGAGCTGGCCTGCCTGATCGGTGCGAAGCGCATGACCGATTATAAAGCCGCGCTCACGCAGCGTAATATCCGCTCCATGGACAGTCTGGCGACTTACGGCTGGATCATGTACCAGGATGCGTGTAACCGTGACGTGCTGGGACGACTGCCTGACTTTGAAGAGTTGTTTGCGCGTGCTGCTCTGCCTGAACTGGCAGCAGCCGTCGGCAAATTAGCTTAACTATTTGACTATGAACAGTGACTCATACTTTCCCTGTTTCGGGCTGGCAGCCAACCCCTCTGCGGCCCGAAGCATGGCGAGTATTCAACGGGATTGAGTAGATAAAACTGATGAAGATTCCTTATATTCCTGAAGACGCGCCGTTTAACGGCGAGCAGAAATTTTGGCTGGCAGGCTTCCTTGCCGGATTACATTCACGTCTGCTGGTGCTGGAAAACCAGCCACAGGCCGCAGGCTCTGCGGCCTCTTCCGCCACCACACAGCTTCATATCCTGTTTGGTTCGCAGACAGGTAATGCTGAAGCCTTAGCGCAAAGCGCAGCAAAAGCCGCACGGGCGAAAGGCCTGGTGCCGGTCGTCCAGGGGCTGGGCGAAGTGGATATCGACGTGTTTGCCACCATGCGTCACGTGCTGGTGATCACCTCGACCTACGGCGAAGGCGAGATGCCGGACAACGCACAGCTGTTCTGGCAGGCGATTTCCGCCAGCACTGCACCGCGCCTGGAGCAGATGCACTTTGCGGTTCTGGCTATTGGTGATACCGGCTACGATGGCTTCTGCCAGGCGGGTAAATTTATTGATATGCGCCTTGAGCAACTGGGTGCAAAACGCGTCAGTGACCGTATTGACTGTGATATCGACTACGAAGAGCCGTCCAGTGCATGGATCGCCGGCGCGATGCCGCAGTTTGCCGCCAGTGCAGGCAGCAGCGGCACCGCGCTGGAGAGCGCACCGGAAGCACCGGTGATCCCCGGCAGCAATAAAAATAATCCTTATGCCGCCGCCCTGGCGACCAACAAGCGTCTGTCCGGTGAGAAGTCCGGCAAGGATATCCGTCACTTTGAGTTTGACCTCACAGACAGCGGGCTGAAGTACGAAGCAGGCGATGCGCTGGGGGTGATCCCGGTCAACGAGCCGGCACTGGTTAACCTGCTGCTGACGCAGCTGAAATCCGACTACGATAACCCGGTCCCTGGCTTTGACCGCAGCCTGGGCGACCTGCTGACCTACCAGTTCGAGATTTCTGAGCCGTCGCGCAAGCTGATTGAGTGGGTGGGTCAGAACACCACCAACCAGGAGCTGCGCCACGTCTTACAGCACGATGATAAAGATGCCCTGGGCGTGTGGCTGTGGGGCAAAGATACCCTGGATCTGCTGCAGCTGGATGTGACCCGTTCGCTGAGCATTCCGGAGTTTGTTGGCCTGCTGCGTCCGCTACAGCATCGTGCTTACTCGATTTCATCCAGTCAGAAAGCCCATCCTAACCAGGTGCACCTGACTATCGCCTCCGTCCGTTATCACAGCGCTGGCCGTGCCCGCAGCGGCGTCTGCTCAACCTACCTGGCCGAGCGCGTCAAGCGCGGTGAAAAACCCGCCATCTTTATTTCACCGAATAAAGCCTTCCGCGTTCCGGCAAACGGCGATGCACCGCTGATCATGATCGGTCCGGGAACCGGTATTGCCCCCTTCCGTGCTTTTCTGGAAGAGCGCGAAGCCGTCGGTGCCAAAGGGAAAAACTGGCTGTTCTTTGGCGATCAGCATCAGGAACATGACTTCATCTATCAGGATGAGCTGAAAGCCTGGCAGGAAAGCGGTCTGCTGACCCGTCTCGACCTGGCATTTTCACGCGATCAGGCAGAGAAAATCTACGTCCAGACGCGGATGATGGAACAGGGTGCCGAGCTGTATGCCTGGCTGCAGGAAGGGGCATACTTCTACGTTTGTGGCGATGCTTCGCGCATGGCGAAAGACGTGGATAAGGCGCTGTATGAAGTGATTACGCAGTTTGGCGGGTTGTCTGCAGAGCGCGCAGCCGATTACGTTGACCAGCTGAAAAAAGAAAAGCGCTACCTGCGCGACGTCTACTGATGAATCCGGGGGCGAAGCGCTCCCGGATAGACAGTGTAAAAAAAACGGGCCCGAAGGCCCGTTTTTATTTTACGACGCGAAGCGCCGGACGACCACCGCGCGGAGGCGGTTCATCGTCGGGGCCGTTATCGTCATCAGAACCTGCATCATCGGGACGATCGCCGTCGATCACCGACATGACCGTTTCTGGCGCATCATCATCCTGTGCAGTTGAAGCTTCAAACTCACCGGCTTCATCATACGCCGGTTCCGGTTCAAACATCGTCCCGGCACCGTTTTCCCGCGCATAAACCGCCAGTACCGCAGCCATAGGCACGGAGACCTGACGGGGAACGCCACCAAAACGGGCGCTGAAGCGAACGTCATCATTGCCCAACTCGAGATTGCCCACGGCACGCGGAGCAATGTTCAGAACGATCTGACCATCGCGGGCATACTCCAGGGGCACCATCACGCCGGGCAAGTTAATGTCGACGACCAGATGCGGCGTGAGATTGTTGTCAAGCAACCACTCATAGAAAGCGCGCAGCAGATAAGGACGACGTGCGGTAAGTTGGGACATTTCCATCGTAATCAGCCCCGCGTTTGCAGGCGCATTTCACGTTCCGCTTCCGTCAGAGAAGCCAGGAAGGAATCACGCTCGAAGACACGTGTCATATAGCCTTTCAGCTCTTTAGACCCGGCACCGACCAGTTCAATACCCATCTGTGGTAAACGCCACAGCAGCGGAGCCAGATAGCAGTCAACCAGGCTGAACTCTTCGCTCATAAAGAACGGCGTACGGGCGAACAGTGGCGCAATCGCCAGCAGCTCTTCACGCAGTTGCTTACGTGCAGCTTCAGCTTCCTGCGCGGTGCCATTTTCGACTTTACGCATCAGGCTGTACCAGTCCTGCTCAACACGGTGCATCATCAGGCGGCTTTCACCACGGGCAACCGGGTAAACCGGCATCAGCGGAGGATGCGGGAAACGTTCGTCCAGGTATTCCATGATGATGCGCGATTCATACAGCGTCAGCTCGCGATCAACGAGGGTGGGCACGGTACGGTATGGGTTGAGGTCGATCAGATCCTGCGGCAGGTTATCCGTTTCAACCTGCTCGATCTCGACACTAACACCCTTCTCAGCCAGTACAATGCGTACCTGGTGGCTGAAAATGTCAGTCGGACCAGAAAACAGCGTCATTACCGAACGTTTGTTGGCAGCGACAGCCATGTAAACCTCCAAGTTTATCGAGAAAATTACTGCGAATAGCCATCCACGTGGCGACTCATTATTGCCACCGGCCCGAAAATTAACCGCTCCCTGGTACACAGGATACACACGTTATTACCCGGCCAATGGGCACAAAGTGACACACAGTTTACCAGATTTTAGCCAGCTTGTGGGGGGTCGCACACGGAATTGCGGGGGAAAATGGTAAAGCGGTGTGTGTTTCGCGCTTTTTGCATCAGAAGAAAATAAAAAACCCGGCGCCAGGCACCGGGTTTTCCGATAATCGATCCTGCCTTGGCAGAAAAAATTAACGTTTGGAGAACTGAGGACGACGACGTGCTTTACGCAGACCGACTTTCTTACGTTCAACCTGACGAGCATCACGAGTAACGAAGCCTGCTTTACGCAGTTCGCCACGCAGTGACTCGTCGTACTCCATCAGAGCGCGTGTGATACCGTGACGGATCGCACCAGCCTGACCAGAGATACCACCACCTTTAACAGTGATGTACAGATCAAATTTACCGACCATGTCCAGAAGTTCCAGCGGCTGACGAACTACCATGCGGGCAGTTTCGCGACCGAAGTACTGTTCTAAAGAACGCTGGTTGATAACGATGTTACCGCTACCCGGCTTAATAAAGACGCGTGCGGAAGAGCTTTTGCGGCGACCAGTGCCGTAGTTTTGATTCTCAGCCATTGCCTGTAATCCCGATTAAATGTCAAGAACTTGCGGTTGCTGTGCCGCATGGTTGTGCTCGTTGCCCGCGTAAACTTTCAGTTTACGGTACATAGCACGGCCCAGCGGGCCCTTTGGCAGCATGCCTTTAACCGCGATTTCAATCACACGCTCAGGACGGCGAGCAATCATCTCTTCGAAGGTCGCTTGCTTGATACCACCGACGAAGCCGGTGTGATGGTAATAAATCTTGTCAGTACGCTTGTTACCCGTTACGGCAACTTTCTCAGCGTTCAGAACGATGATGTAATCACCTGTATCGACGTGCGGAGTGTATTCCGCTTTGTGCTTACCGCGCAGGCGACGAGCCAGTTCAGTCGCTAAACGACCTAAGGTTTTGCCTGTTGCGTCAACAACATACCAGTCACGTTGGACGGTTTCTGGCTTAGCTGTAAAAGTTTTCATCTAAAAGCTTACCCAAATTAAGTTACACGTTGGTGAAATCCCAAACGCTTGAATAAACGGTTGGAGCTCACACGACCATCTTGACCAGTAAGCCCACCCCTTCGGATAGAGTTACCGGAACACAAAGAGTTTTGGGAAAAAAACCTTTGTTGTAACGTGGGGTCGCAAGATTATAGAGAAGTCGCCCATAAAGATCGAACGTTTTCTGCGATAAAATTACTATCACGTTACAGTAATGCAAGCTTCAGGGTAAATGCGGCAGCCGCAGGTACTCTTCGCTCTGCATCTCCTGCAGGCGGGAGACGCAGCGCTGGTACTCAAACTTCAGCCGCGTACCCTGATAAATCTCATAAAGTGATGTTTCTGCCGAGACCACCAGCTTCACATGACGCTCGTAAAATTCATCCACCAGCGCCAGGAATCGCCGTGCCTGGTCTTCCGTCTTGTAAATCATCACCGGCACATCATACAGCAATACGCTGTGGAAACGGCGTGACAGTTCAATATAGTCGTGCTGACTGCGTCCTTCGCCGCACAGCGCGAGAAAATCCATCGCCAGCACGCCCTCTGCCATGCCCAGCGTCGGCAACTGACGATGATTAATCTCCAGCGGCTCGTGGTCTTCACGCGGTTTCCCGGCGAGGGCAATAAACATCCGCTCCATTTCTCTACTGGTTTCATCCCCCAGCGGAGTCATCCACAGGTGTGCGGAGGTCAGCGTACGCAGGCGATAATCTATCCCGGCGTCGACGTTCATAATTTCGCAGTGCTGCTTAATCATCTCAATGGCCGGGATAAAACGCGCCCGTTGCAGTCCGTTACGATAAAGATCGTCCGGTGGAATGTTCGAGGTTGCCACCAGCGTTATGCCCCGGCTGAACAGGGCTTCCATCAGCGTGCCCAGCAGCATGGCATCGGTGATATCCGAGACAAAAAATTCGTCGAAGCACAGCAGGTCGGTTTCGGCTTTAAAACGGTCAGCAACAATCTGCAGTGGATCGCTCTGCCCCTGCAATGCGGTCAGCTCCTGATGTACCCGCAGCATAAAACGGTGGAAGTGCAGACGCTGCTTGCGCTCACCAGGAATTGCCCGAAAAAACATGTCCATCAGCCAGGTCTTGCCGCGCCCGACGCCGCCCCACATATACAGCCCCTGCACTGGTATCTGAGCATCGTTTTTACTTTTGCCCAGCAGCTTATTAAGCCGGCTAAACAGCCCCCCGCCGGCAGGTGCCGCTGCGGCGCTGTCCCGGGTTAATGCCTGATATATCCCGTCTAAACGGGTGATGGCGGCACGCTGTACTTCATCGGCCTGATACTCGCCGTTTTCCAGCGCTTGCTGATAAAGCGCCAGAGGAGACATCGTTTGCATAATTTAGTCACATTCCCTGAAAAATGGCCTGACCCGCGGTCGATCGTCGAAAAAAAAGTCGTTCTACACTAAGCGAAGCTGCCGCAGGATTCCACTTCCGTGAGATTAGCGGTTATAGTGGCGGGTATGAGTTGGAAAGGTCCTACGGAACAACGAAGACAATATGGGAGTGATTATGACCTGGGAATATGCGCTTATTGGGTTAGTAGTTGGGATTATTATTGGCGCGGTCGCCATGCGTTTCGGTAACAGGAAACTGCGTGAGCAGCGCAGCCTGCAGTATGAGCTGGAAAAAAGTAAAGCCGAACTGGCCGATTACCGTGAAGAGCTGACCAACCATTTTGCCCACAGCGCAGAGCTGCTGGATAACATGGCACGTGACTATCGTCAGCTTTATCAGCATATGGCTAAAGGATCGAATGACCTGCTGCCAAACCTGCCGGGTGAAAAAAACCCGTTCGCTTATCAGCTAACCGAGTCCGAAGCGGATAACGATCAGGTGCCGGTACAGATGCCACGTGATTACCCGGACAGTGCATCTGGCCTGCTGCGCGGTGAGCGCGCCGCAAAGTAATGTGTGTCGGGGGCCGTGCCGTGCCCCCTGTTTTTACACTGTCATACCTGTTTGACTCAACATATTGCCTGTAATTTCGGTTCCCCCCTTCCCCTGATAGCGAGAGCTGAGTTCCGATGAAAAAGACATCATTTCTGTTAAGTGCATTAGCATTGAGTATTGGCGTCAATATGGCGGTGGTACCGGCAACCCAGGCAGCACTCCCCTCGCAGGTTCAGGGAGATCCTCTGCCAAGCCTGGCCCCCATGCTGGAAGCTGTGTTACCTGCGGTCGTCAGCGTGCATGTTGAGGGAACGGAAAGCGACAGTCAGCAGCAGCCCATCCCGGATCAGTTAAAGCGCTTCTTCGACCAGAATGGCCAGGACGGCGCACAGGGTGATGACAAATCCGAAGAGTTTGAAGGCCTGGCCTCAGGCGTCATCATTGATGCAGCAAAAGGCTATGTCTTAACCAATAACCACGTGGTGAGCGGGGCGGACAAAATCAGCGTCCAGCTGAGCGATGGCCGTGAGTTCGATGCCAAACTGGTTGGCCGCGATGAACAGACCGATATCGCCCTGATCCAGCTGAAGGACGCCACTCACCTCACTCAGGTCAAGATCGCTGACTCTGATAAGTTGAAAGTCGGGGATTTTGCCGTGGCCATCGGTAACCCATTTGGGCTGGGTCAGACCGCCACCTCCGGTATTGTCTCTGCCC
The DNA here is from genome assembly GCF_055556675.1 of Erwinia sp. PME.40.26/001. NCBI lineage: Bacteria > Pseudomonadati > Pseudomonadota > Gammaproteobacteria > Enterobacterales > Erwiniaceae > Erwinia > Erwinia sp. PME.40.26/001. The sequence goes on along the minus strand of NZ_JBVHNP010000002.1, from coordinate 40,123 downwards.
TGGGGCGCAGCGGCCTGAATCTTGAAGGGCTGGAGAACTTTATTCAGACCGATGCCGCCATTAACCGCGGTAACTCCGGTGGTGCGCTGGTAAACCTCAACGGCGAACTGATTGGTCTGAACACCGCCATTCTGGCTTCGAGCGGCGGCAATATCGGTATCGGCTTTGCTATCCCGAGCAATATGGCGATGGGCCTGGCGCAGCAGCTGATCCAGTTTGGTGAGGTGAAACGCGGTCAGTTAGGCATTAAAGGCACTGAGATGACGGCCGATATGGCGAAAGCGTTTAATGTCGACGTGCAGCGCGGCGCTTTCGTCAATGAGGTACTGCCACAGTCGGCGGCGGCGAAAGCCGGGATCAAGGCCGGTGATATTATTACCAGCGTTAATGACAAAGCCGTCAACAACTTTGCTGAACTGCGGGTGAAAATTGGCACCACGCCACCGGGCCAGGAAGTGAAAATTGGCCTGATCCATGACGGTAAGCCGCAGACGGTCACTGTCAAACTGGATAACAGTACCCAGAGCAGTGCCAGCGCCGCCCTGCTGACCCCCGCCCTGCAGGGCGCGACCCTTAGTGATGGCGCAGCAAAAGACGGCACAAAAGGCGTGAAGGTCGACGAGGTTGCCAAATCAACCCCTGCCGCCCAGTTTGGCTTGCAAAAAGACGATGTGATTGTCGGCGTTAACCGCACGCCGGTGCAGAATCTGGCTGAACTGCGTAAACTGCTGGAAGCAAAACCTCCGCTGCTGGCGCTGAGCGTCATGCGCGGCGGCGAGAATATCTATCTGCTGTTGCCTTAACCCTTGCGCAGACACAGGCTACTGTGTCTGCGTAACTCATGCTATCCTGCCATTCGTCCATTCATTCACCGCCTAAGACCATGTTTCTTAAAATTTTGCGTTCAGTGATCCTTGGCCTGATTGTGGCTGGTCTTCTTCTCGTCGCCATACCTGGCCTCAGGCTGGGTAGCGACCTGCTGTCACATTCAACTGTCAGTACCAGCGAAGAGCCGGTCAGCTACAACACAGGCGTACGACGCGCAGCGCCTGCCGTGGTTTACGTGTACAACCGCAGCGCCAACGGTGCCAGTGACGTGCTGGGATCGGGCGTTATCATGGATCCCCGCGGCTATATCCTGACCAATAAACATGTGATTAACGATGCCAGCCAGATTATCGTCAACCTGCAGGATGGCCGTTATTTCGAAGCCATGCTGGTCGGGTCGGACTCTCTCACCGATTTGGCCGTGCTGAAAATCAATGCCACTAATCTGCCCGTTATCCCCATCAACCCGCAGCGTATTGCGCACGTTGGCGACCTGGTGATGGCGATTGGTAACCCGTATAACATCGGTCAGACGGTGACACAGGGCATCATTGGCGCCACCGGCCGCGTCGGCCTGAGCCCTTCCCGTCATCAGGATTTCCTGCAGACGGATGCCTCAATTAACCGGGGTAACTCAGGCGGAGCGCTGATCAACTCACTGGGTGAGCTGATGGGAATTAACACCCTGTCATTTGATAAAAGCAGCAATGGCGAAACCCCGGAAGGACTCGGCTTTGCCATACCGACTAAACTGGCGACCAAGGTGATGGAAAAGCTGATCCGCGACGGACGCGTGATCCGTGGCTACATTGGGATAACCGGTCAGGAGTTTCGGCGGTTTAGCGGGCAAAATAGCGGTATGGAACATCCCCAGGGCCAGGGGATCGTGGTCACCGTAGTGAAAGCAGGCGGGCCCGCCGATGCGGCCGGTATCCGGGTTAACGATGTGATTACGCGGGTGAATAACGTTCCGGCTATCTCGCCCATGGAAACCATGGACCAGGTGGCGGAGATCCGTCCGGGGACGGTGATTAATGTGGAAATCAGCCGTGAGGATAAAAAACTGACGCTACCCGTTACGGTGCAGGAGTATCCGGACGAGAATCCGGGACAGAGTCAATAATCCTTCGCGGTGACAAAGCAGATCCGGGAGCGGCAGTCCTGCATCAGGCGGCAGCTCCCGGTATAAAGCGATTACTTAACGAAGTCTTCGCCGAGGGTAATATCACTTTTCAGCGTAGCCAGCATGCCGTCAAGCGACTGCTTTTCAAACGCACTCAACTGGCCAATCGGACGACGCTCTTCAATACCGTTTTTGCCTAACAGTACCGGCTGTGAGAAGAAGCGTGCGTATTCGCCGTCCCCTTCCACATAAGCACAGACGACAACATTGCTTTCACCCTTCAGGGCGCGCACCAGTGACAGGCCAAAGACAGCCGCCGCCTGACCCATGGACAGCGTGGCAGAACCGCCACCGGCTTTTGCTTCCACCACTTCAGTACCGGCATTCTGGATACGTTTCGTCAGGTCAGCGGCTTCCTGCTCACTGAACGTTACGCCAGGGATCTGCGACAGCAGTGGCAGAATAGTGACGCCAGAGTGGCCACCGACCACCGGCACATTCAGGTCCTGAGGCTGCTTACCTTTCAGCGCTGCAACAAAGGTATTGGCGCGAATAATGTCCAACGTGGTCACGCCAAACAGTTTATTTTTATCGTAAACGCCCGCTTTTTTCAGCACTTCAGCTGCGATAGCAACGGTAGTATTCACCGGGTTGGTAATGATACCGATCAGCGCTTTCGGGCAGGTTGATGCCACCTGCTCAATCAGATTACGCACAATACCGGCATTAACATTGAAAAGATCTGAACGATCCATTCCGGGTTTACGGGCCACACCGGCAGAAATCAGCACGACGTCAGCGCCCTGCAATGCAGGGGTTGCATCTTCACCGCTGAAACCTTCAATGCTGACTGAGGTAGGGATATGGCTTAAATCCACCGCTACACCTGGGGTCACTGGGGCGATGTCGTACAGAGAGAGTTCTGAGCCAGCCGGAAGCTGAGTTTTAAGCAGGAGGGCAAGAGCCTGACCAATACCACCTGCTGCACCGAGGACTGCAACTTTCATCCTAAACTCCTTATTATATTTTGAATATTACATGTGCCGGGAAATCCATCTACATTTGCATTGTGATGCGGCGTTACATTACACCTTTAGCGCTGATGCGGACAACCTCATCATTATAACAAACTGTTCACATCGTGCGTATTTCAGCACAGTTTCAGCAAATTCTTTTCGGCACGAAAATTTGCTAAACTACCTGCCCGCCGGTAGCGATGCCCCCCTGAATCATTTCTTATTTGCATAAAAATTCATTTAACTGCATAATAATGTCATATCCCGCTGCGGATATCCTTTAATCACTCCCTTTTATCGGTAACCTATGCGTAACCCATCTAAGCAAGAAGAACTGATTAAGGCTTTCAAGGCCTTACTCAAGGAAGAAAAATTCAGCTCGCAGGGCGAGATTGTCAATGCGCTTCAGGAAGACGGCTTCGAGAATATTAATCAGTCGAAAGTCTCCCGAATGCTGACAAAGTTCGGTGCGGTTCGCACCCGCAATGCGAAAATGGAGATGGTTTACTGCCTGCCAGCGGAACTGGGCGTGCCGACCACAACCAGCCCCCTCAAAAATCTGGTACTGGATATCGACCATAATGAGGCGGTAGTAGTGATCCACACCAGCCCGGGAGCCGCACAGCTGATTGCCCGCCTGCTCGATTCACTGGGTAAAGCGGAAGGCATCCTCGGCACCATTGCCGGTGACGACACCATCTTTATTACCCCGGCACGCGCCTTCACGGTGAAGCAGCTGCACGATGCCGTGCTGGTTCTGTTCGAACAAGAGTTATAAGCCACAGACGCAGTTAACCTGCAGGCAATACCTGGTGTCGCGTCATTGTGCGAAAGGCCGTATCTCACCGGCCTTTTCTAATCCCCTACTAAAATCCTGAACAACGATATATTCCACTACCTTTTCCATTCTCAACCTGCCAGTAAGACCCTCTGGATTCATTTCAGCGATGTGATCGGCACCGACTAACAGCACAGATCGCTAATTTCACCCAGCCTGCTGTTTTTACAAGGTTTTAACAGTGAGTGGTTAAACTATACGCATTTTTTATAACGTCTGGTTATTAAAAACCACAAGGCGTAGGAAGAATCCCAACAAAACATTATTAGCATGCTATTAATTTTTTACGTTATTAGATCTATACTTGTTTTCGTGATGCAAATCACAGTATTCAAAAAGATAAAAACAGTTGACGAGGAAATTATCATGAACATTAAAACTATTATTGCCGCATTTGGCGTGTTATCTGCGCTGTCATTTGGTGCTTTTGCCGCTGAATCGGTTAACGCCGAACAGGCTAAAGACCTGCAGTCAATGGGCGTGATCAGCGTCAGTGGCGTTGCCGGTTCTCCCATGGACGTGCGTGAAGCACTGAATAATAAAGCCACAGAGAAAGGCGCAAGCGCTTACCGCGTTATCGAAAACTACGAGAACGGTAATTGGCACGCGACTGCCCTGCTGTACAAATAAGTCAGACAGTTTGCCTGCATCTGAATTAATTAATTAATCAATACGGTAACCCCAAGTATAACAAACGCTTTTTAGCCCTTTCGGTTACCGCGAAACCTACATTCTGGAGTCTTTATCATGAAAACCACATTTACTGTCGCTGCGTTAGGTCTTGCTTCTGTTCTCTCATTCGGTGCCGCTGCCGCAAACCTGGTAACCAATGATCAGGTTGCCAGCCAGAACCTGCAAGCGGTGGGTACCGTGAGCGTGAGCGGTATTGCCGGAACGCCAATGGATATCCGCCATCAGCTTTCTGAAAAAGCCGATCGTCAGGGTGCAACCTCTTATCGCATCATCGAAGCGCGTAACGGCGATAACTATCACGCCACTGCCCAGCTGTATAAATAACACCGTATCGGGTGCCTGAAACGCCCGGCCGTGACATGACTGCGGTCATGATATTGAATCCGCAGGTTGTTGGTCACAATGAGGAGATTAAAATGAAAATGAAAACAACCATCGCTGCATTGGGTCTGCTATCCGTCATCAGCGCTGGCGCATCTGCTGCACAGCTGGTGAACAGCCAGCAGGCTGAAAATCTGCAATCTGCGGGGACAATTACGTTAAGCGGCGTGGCGGGTACGCCATCTGATATCCGTCAGCAGCTGTCAGCGAAGGCTGATAGTGAAGGTGCTCACGCTTATCGCATTATTGAAGCGCGTAATCAGGACAGCTGGCACGCCACTGCCGAGCTCTATAAGTAATTCCTCGTCGACAGCCTGCCCCATCATGGGCAGGCCAGACGAACTTTTTGGCCCCGTTCGCCGGGGCCCTTTTTATTTCTGGTTATCGGACATTAAAGCGCAGCTGACCATCCAGCTCCTCTTCTGCCTCATCAAACAGCAGGATCAACGCACCGTAACGCCGCTTCTGACCACTACCCAGATGAATAAACTCTATTTCCAGTGGCAAAGGTATGCGTGGCTGAATAATGGCATCCCAAAGGCTGTCCAGGTCAGCGATCCCCCCAGCCGTCAGCCCGAATCGTTCGCTGAACTGACGGTAGAAATGGGCCTGATCGACAATTTCGTTAAAATCAAAACACTCTTTTCTCATACTGACTGCTCCGCAGGACACCTCGCCGTTCACCGGGCTAAAGCCCGCCAAGATGCAGGGCTTTCACTTCCATAAACTCGTCCAGTCCCAGCACCGACCCTTCACGTCCCAGCCCCGACTCTTTGACGCCGCCAAACGGGGCCAGCTCGGTAGAGACTGCGCACTCATTGATCCCCACCATACCGCTTTCCAGCGCGGCGGACACGCGGAATACCCGCTGCAAATCTCGGGTATAAAAATAGGCGGCCAGACCAAACTCGGTGTCGTTAGCGCGGCGGATCACCTCATCCTCTTCATCGAAACGGAAGCAGGCGGCTACCGGCCCGAAGGTCTCCTCCTGCGCCAGCTTCATACTTTCACTGGCTTCGGCTATCACGGTCGGCTGCCAGAAATTCCCGCCCAGCGCGTGCCGCGCACCGCCCGTCACCACCCTGCCGCCTTTTGCTACTGCGTCATTGACGTGCTCTTCCACTTTTTCCAGTGCAGACGTCTCTATTAGCGGACCGACGATCACCCCGTCGTCCATGCCATTCCCTACTTTCAGCTTGCCCACTTCAGCGGCGAGTTGGCTGACAAAACGGTCATATATGCTGTTGTGAATAAAGAAGCGGTTGACGCTGACGCATACCTGCCCGGCATTGCGGAACTTATTGGCGATGGCACCTTTAACGGCCGCATCAATATCTGCGTCATCGAAAACGATATAGGGAGCGTTGCCGCCCAGTTCCATGGACACTTTCTTCAGCGTGTCTGCCGCCTTTCTCATCAGCAGCTTGCCCACTTCCGTAGAACCGGTGAAGGAGATCTTGCGCACAATCGGGCTGGCCATGATCGCATCGCTGATGGCCTGCGTATCCCCCGCCACCGCATTCAGCACACCGTCTGGAACCCCCGCCTTTTTCGCCAGCGCCAGCAGGGCAAAGGCAGACAGCGGCGTGTTATTTGCGGGCTTAATAATACCGGTACAGCCTGCCGCCAGCGCCGGGCCAAGCTTACGGGTAAGCATGGCCATCGGGAAATTCCACGGGGTAATAGCCGCCACTACGCCAATGGGTTCACGGGTGGCAAAAATCCGGCTACCGGCCTTAGCCGGGGGAATAATTTCACCATTGGCCCGCTTTGCCTGCTCGGCAAACCACTGAATAAAGCTGGCGGCATACTCAACTTCACCCTCTGCCTCTTTCAGCGGCTTACCCTGTTCGGCGGTCATCAACTGACCCAGCCAGGCTTTATGCTCAATCATCAGCTGATACCAGCGGTACAAAATCTCTGTACGCTCTTTGGCCGTTTTAGCGCGCCAGGCGGGGAAAGCCGCCGCGGCGGCGGCGATAGCCTGCTCAGTTTCCGTTTTACCCGCTTTTGCCACCCGGGCAATGACATCACCCGTCGCCGGGTTTAAGACATCAAAGGTGCTGGCCGCCTGCTGCCAGACGCCGTCCACCAGAAAACCTGTCTGAAAAAGTTCGTTATCCTTAAGCGTTGAGAGGGCCATGACTCATCTCCTGATAGGGGTGTTATTTGCCTGAGAATAAGTATAGATGGCAAACGACGGTCGTTTTATGACGTAATGGCATGGGTGGCGGGAATGTAACGGCAAAAAATGCTGGCAGCGGGCGCTGCCAGCGGCTTATTCAGATCCGGATCAGCGTATTCTGATATTTTTTTAGCACTGCAGCCAGCCGAGCTACCGGCTCGGTGACACTGACAGGTGCCTCATACTGCACCAGCTTTTGCTGGTAAACCTCAAAATCAGCCAGCAGACGCTCGAAGTAATGCCGTTTTTTCCCCTCGCTCGTCGCCGAAATAACGCGATCAGCGGTATGGCGCATCTGTTTATGAAAGGCTGAAAGGTCTGAGTTGACCGGCACATCAGCATCCCGCATGCGCTGATGGGCGATAATCAGCGTCAGCGCCAGACGGTACTTATCGATATCGCTGGGAAAAATATTGAGCAGCATAAAGAGCTGCTGATAGAGCGCGGGCAGATGATTTTCTTTGCGTCGTGCGGAGTTGGTCGTTAGCGCAGACACCGCCGCATACATCAGACGATTCAGCAACGTTCTGCCAACCCGCTCCTTTGACGTATCGCGTATCAGCAGGATCACCAGCAGCGCCACAAAGCAGCCGATCGCCTGGCCGAGTGCGCTGTCGAGGAACAGGCTGACTTCAAATTTCATCGGATTATCCAGCGTCAGGATATTAATGGTTCCGACCAGCGCGCCCAGCGTCCCTATCTGACGCCGCTGGATGAGAATACCGCAGATAAAGGCGATCAGGCCCAGGGCAATACACAGCAATAGCATACTTTGCTGCGTACCAGGCATCACCACCATGTAATAGAGAGACCCCAGCGGGATGGCGACAATCATACCGTACAGGAAGTCCTTCGCCACCATCAGCGGATTCGGTGTACGCATAGCCAGAGAGGTGATCACAGCCAGCATCACCATCGCCCCGCTGCCGGATGTCCAGCCCGTCCACAGCCAGAACAGGGAGCCCACCGCGATAGCAACAAAGGTGCGTAGTCCGTTGACCAGGGCGTGACGGCTTTCCGCCGAGCGCATTTTTACCACCGGCTCCGCGTTCAGTATCTCTTCTTCCATACGGCTGATACTGCTGTTGGTGTGTACGCCTTTAAGCAACAGGAGGTAACGGCTGGCCGCGCCCACCCAGGAACGGATCGTCGTCGGCGTATTCTTGCTGCCGCTGGCGGCGATCACCCGACGCATCACCTTCATCCGCTGATGAATATCAGTGATATTTTCTACCGGTTTTTCGAAAAACAGATGAAACTGGCTGGGAACATACTCCTGGCGGGTGTTCTGGATCAGGAAGGTCTCGCACGCCTGGGTGATCAACGTCAGCGACAGCGTGTTCATCACCCGCAGACGCCGGTCAATTTTTTGCCAGCGTCCCGCCTCCATCATCAGATGATTACGCATGCCGTTCAGGGCGGTGGTACGGCGCACCAGACCTGCCCAGCATTTATCGACCTCATCCTTATCAGCATGAGCCACGCAGAGCTGCATCAGGCGGTACTGTTCCACCAGCAGGGCATCAATTTCACGGTCAATATCCTGCTTAATGGAACGCGGTGAAAACAGCATATCGGCCAGAATAGCGCAGACAATGCCGATGATAATTTCACTGCAACGCTCAACGGCAAACTGTGGGGCCAGCAGCAGCGACCCGTTAGCATCAACGCTGACCACGATAATCAGGGCTGTGTAACCCGCCAGTCCCAGGGCATAGGAGTTCTCCACCTTCATCAGCGAGGAGATCCACACGCAAACGCCCGCCCAGATGCAGCAGAGCAGCAGCATCACCACCGGTGCGCGAATAGTGGCTACCATGATCGCTACCGCGGCAATACAGCCAATAAAGGTACCGATAATACGGAGCATACCGCGATGACGCAGCGCACCGGAGAAGGGATCGCCTCCGGCGGCAAAAGCCGTCCCCCCGGCCACGATGGCGGCGGTCATCACCGCCCAGCGAGGGGTTTCCAGATTGAACTCAAATCCGACAATCAGCGCCAGCAGAATGGCAAAGGTCAGTTTGATGGGAAAGCGCAGACGATACCACTGCATAACCGGCCCCGCCTCAACCAAACTCGCGCAGACGATGCATCAGCTGCATCAGCGGTGAACGGTCTTTATCCTGGCGATCCCTGGCCCCGGTAACCACAACGGTCGCGGTGGTCCCTGACGGATAAAGGTTACCCGGCTGCTGGTCAAGATGAATACGCACCGGCACGCGCTGCGCCAGACGCACCCACTCCAGATTAGAGTCGATAGTGGCCATCCCTTTACTGTCAACGGTGCTGCTGCTGTTGGTCACGCCTGCAGCTACACTGTCGACCGACCCGTGCAGCACGTGGTTGCTGCCCAGGGGGGTAATCTCAACCCGGTAGCCCGGGCGGATGCCATCCAGCTTGGTCTCTTCCAGATAGGCCAGCACGTAAAACGAATTCTGTTTCACCAGCGCCACGGAGGTCGACCCTCGGGTAATAAACTCACCGGTATAAACATTCAGGTTAGTTATCCAGCCCGCAGACGGGGCTTTAACGACCGTACGCTCCAGGTCCAGCTTCGCCAGGTCACGCGTGGCCACCGCTTTCGCCAGCTGATGCTCTGTCGTCTGATAGTCATTATTGGCCTGGTCAATCGCCTCGCGCGACATGGCTGAGACGCCCAGCTTATTACGGCGAGATGCTTCACGACGCTTTTCACCCAGCACAGCCTGATAATAGGCCACGTCGGCCTCCGCCTCTTCCAGGGTTTTCTGGTAGCGCGGCTGGTCAATGGTGAACAGTACCTGGTCTTTCTGCACCAGCTGATTGTCATGGACGCGGACATCGGTAATCAGGCCGCTGACATCAGGGGCAATCGCCACCACATCGGCCGTAAATTTAGCGTCACGTGTCCAGGGGGATTCGGTGTAAAACACCCACACGCGGAAAATCAGGACAACGGCGATGATCACCAGCAGCAGGGTAATGGCGAAACGGGAGATTTTTCTTGTTAGAGCTTTCACGATGACCTCAGACGAACAATCGGGATACCAGATAAAACAGGCAGCAGTACAATGCTGTATTAAACAGTGCCGGGTGCCAGACAAGATCGTAAATCCCGGTTGGGGTAATAAGACGTCGCACCAGCCAGAACACCATCAGTGACACTATAATTTCAAAAAAAATGGGGGGGAATGACATCCCGAACACCACAACAACGGGTAGCACACTCATCTCTTATCCTTATAAATACCTGACCAGGCCACCCGCACTCACCGCTCACGCCTCTCCCGTTAACCACGCGGAAAGGTATGCAGGTTTATGATGTTTCATCGACAAGTCGACTGAAGAGACGCATCAGCACCGAAGCTCATTGAATAATAGCCTGTTCAGTGAGCCCGCATTTAAAGGGAATGGGGTGAGGGAACGATAACCCGACGATGCTATAGTAACGCGGCTGACTATAAGTTATCTACCAAATGTGATCTAAATCACTTTTAAGCCAGAGTTAATAATGGAAAGATTAAAGGGCATGACCGTTTTCGCCAAAGTGGTTGAGTTGGGTTCGTTTACGGCAGCGGCACAGCATATGCAGTTGAGCGTATCGGCCGTCAGCCAGATTGTGGCCCGACTGGAAAATGAGCTGCAGGTGAAACTGCTTAATCGCAGTACGCGCAGCCTGGGGCTGACCGAGGCCGGGAAGATCTACTTCCAGGGCTGTCGGCGCATGATGTCCGAAGCGCAGCAGGTACATGAACAGCTGTGGGCCTTTAATAATACGCCCATCGGTACGTTGCGCATCGGCAGCTCGTCGACGATGTCGCAAAACCTGCTGGCCCCGATGACCGAAGAGATGCTGAAAGAGTACCCCGGACTGACGGTCAATCTGGTGACCGGCATCCCGGCACCTGACCTGATTGCCGACGGGCTTGATCTGGTGATCCGCGTCGGTGCGCTTCAGGACTCCAGCCTTTTTTCGAAACGCTTAGGCTCTATGCCGATGGTGGTCTGTGCAGCAAAAAGCTACCTCGCTCAGTTCGGCACGCCTGAGAAGCCCTCGGATATCAGTAACTATTCCTGGCTGCAGTACAGCGTCCGCCCGGATAACGACTTTGAGCTGACCTCACCGGAAGGAACCTCGATCCGCCTTTCACCTCAGGGCCGTTTTGCCACCAATGATTCTCAGACGCTGATCCGCTGGCTGAAGTCCGGCACCGGCATCGCCTATGTGCCGCTGATGTGGATTATTGATGAAATTAACGCAGGGCGGGTAGAGATCCTGTTTGCCCATTATCAGTCGGTGCCGCGCCCGGTGTACGCTGTATATACGCAAAAGGATAAGCTGCCGCTCAAGGTGCAGGTGTGTATCAACTATCTGACGGACTATTTCGATAAGGTGGCGGAGATTTACCAGGAATTTCGTAAATAAGCTGCCGGGGCGACCGAAAAAAAGATCGCCCGCTGCGCTGAATTCAGTGGCAGGGGCAGACCTTTTTCCGCTCCGCCCGGGATTAAGCGGTGCCGCCTACGGTCAGTTTATCCAGCTTCAGGGTTGGCTGGCCGACGCCAACCGGCAGGCTTTGGCCCTCTTTACCGCAGACGCCGACGCCTTTATCCAGCGCCAGATCGTTACCCACCATCGATATCTGTTGCATCGCCTCAATGCCGGAGCCGATAAGCGTTGCGCCTTTCACCGGCTTCGTCACCTTACCGTTTTCAATCAGATAGGCCTCTGAGGTGGAGAAAACGAACTTACCTGAGGTGATATCCACCTGTCCGCCGCCGAAGTTTGGCGCATACAGGCCGTACTCGACGCTTTCAATAATGTCCTGTGGGGTGGATTTTCCTGCCAGCATATAGGTGTTGGTCATGCGGGGCATCGGCAGATGCGCGTAAGACTCACGGCGACCGTTACCGGTCGGTGCCACACCCATCAGGCGGGCATTGAGCTTATCCTGCATGTAACCTTTCAGGATCCCGTTCTCAATCAGGACATTGTACTGACCCGGTACGCCTTCATCATCCACGGCCAGCGATCCACGCAGGCCATCAATGGTGCCATCATCCACCACGGTGCACAGCTCGGAAGCCACCAGCTGGCCCATCTGACCGCTAAAGACTGACGTTCCCCGACGGTTAAAATCGCCTTCCAGTCCGTGACCGACCGCTTCATGCAGCAGCACGCCAGGCCAGCCCGCGCCCAGCACAACCGGAATGGTGCCCGCCGGAGCGGCGATTGCATTCAGATTCACCAGCGCCATGCGCACCGCTTCACGCGCCCAGGCATCGGCCCGCACTTCACCGTCTTCATTGGCCAGGAAGAATTCGTAACCAAAGCGCCCGCCGCCACCGCTGGCACCGCGCTCACGCTTACCGTTATCTTCCACCTGTACGCTGACCGAAAGGCGCACCAGCGGACGCACATCGGCGGCCAGAGTGCCATCAGTAGCGGCAACCAGAATCAGCTCATACACGCCGGTCAGGCTGGCAGACACTTCCTGCACGCGTTTATCAGCGGCGCGAGCCGCGCTGTCGACGCGGTGCAGGAGCGCGATTTTCTCTTCCCGTGACAGACTCTGCAGGGGATCGAGTGCCGGGTACAACGACCGGTTGATGACCGCACCCAGCGTCCGCGACTGGCCGTTGCCCTGCTCACGCACGATGCTGCGGGCAGCCGTTGCGCTCTGATGCAGCGCATTCAGCGTGATCTGGTCGGCATAGGCAAAGCCGGTCTTTTCGCCGCTGACGGCACGCACGCCTACGCCCTGATCGATATTGTAGGAGCCGTCTTTAATAATGCGATCTTCCAGTACCCAGGATTCATGGTAGCTGGACTGAAAATAAAGGTCGGCATAGTCCAGCTTGCGCTCGGAAAGCTGGCCGAGGATGGAAAAAAGGTCGCTTTGACTAATATTGTTAGCAGTTAGTAACTGCTCACTTACCAGATTCAGACTCATGAATTCTCACTCTGTGTGGGTACTTTCACCATCAATCATACCCGATAGATTTCAGGGTGCAGGACGGCGGCGACCGGTCGCTTACCGTAGTAAGTGACCGGGGAGTAAAGAGCAGCCGACGCGCCAGCAGCGTGAAAGATGAAGGATAGTGACAGCCTGAGGCAATACAGCGGCTACGTCAAACTCACTTACTGCCAGTGTCGCGTGGTTTGCGCAGGACTTCATCAATTTTGGGTTTATCTATCGGCCCGCTGATATGGTAACGCAGCACGGAAATTTTGCTCCACAGCGGCCCGAGTACCTTACTGGCGGCAAAGACCGCGGCACCAATCACCGGGTTCACCGCAAAGGCCGTGGCTACGCCGACGGTGGCCGAAATCTCCGGTGCCACCACGGCTTCCATATCAATCTGCCGCTGCACCAGATCAACCTTACCTTTCATGGCAATATCAGCCTCGAGCCCGTCCACCAGCAGGTTATCGGTGTGCATCACACCGTTTTCAATCCACGCCGTACCGTTAACAGAATCAAAGTAGAAGCCCTGACTGAAGGTGTCGCTAAAATCGAGGCGCAACTTACGCAGCAGCGAGTCGAAGCTGACCAGACGCAGAAGCTGTCCGGCCCGCCCGGTTGAGACATCAGCTATCTGTCCGGCACCAAGATGCGATTTTAACACGCCGCTTAGCGAGGCTTCCGACGGCTGCCAGGGAGCAGACTGCCAGTGCAGGTCATACTCAAACTTAAACGGTGAGTCGCGCAGCGGTGAGCTGACGCCGAACCAGTTCGTTGCATCATCAATTTTTTTGCCACTTAGCACGCCTTTCAGTGACGTCCGCTGCTGGCCCGGCTGGTTCACCCATTCGCCGTTAACGGTCAGCTTTGCATTACCGCTATCAATCAGCCCGTTCTCTAACTTCAGCGTATCACCGGACGGCGTCAGCGCCCCCCTGATGTGGCCAAACTTCTGGCCACGCAGCCAGCACTCCTCACAGTTCAGCCGCAGCGCAGGCCAGCGGCTAAAGTTCACCGCACTGGCATCCGTCGGCAGGGGTGAAGACGTCCCTTTGCTGTCCCACTGCGGGTTGTAATAAAGGTATTTCAGGTTAGCCAGCCACGGACCTTTCTGTTGGGTGACCAGAGAACCGCTGATGGTCTTGCCCTCAACGCTGGCAGTCATCTCGCCGGCGACACTCTGAGTCAGGGTGGCGGTAAGATCTTCCCACTGCTGACCGGCCAGCGTCAGTGACGGGGTATGTACGCGGATATTGCCCGGCAGCATGGTCGTGCCAGATTCCCCCCCCCCGCCGATGCCGGTCCCCGCCCCCAGCAGGCCAAGCCAGGCCTCACCGTCAAGGGCAGGTAGATTGAGCACCATTCCGCTGTGATCTGGCAGCGCCGGGGTCTGTTTCGCATCGTTTTCCCAGATGCCCCGGTCAACCTTCAGCTGCTTTTCCAGCAGCCAGCGGCTGTTAAACCGGTGGCGATCGCCGACCGAACCACTCACCTCAACGCTGTTCAGGTTGCCTTTTGCCATAACCTTAACCGGAAGCGCGCTACCGCTCTTTTTATCCAGCGGTGCAGGTAAGTGACTGCTCACACTCTTCAGATCGCCTTCGATATTAATCTGATAACGGGCTCCCCCCGTATGCGGTAATGTCACCAGCACGTTGCTCTGCCACGGCAGGTTACCGCCCAGCTTTTTACGCACAGCCTCCGGGAGAGCGGTCATTGTGCCTGGCTGCCAGTCTGCATTGAGATCCACACCGATTTGGTACTCTTTTTCACCTTCACGGGTGTTAAAACTGACGCCGACGGGCTGGCCAAACCAGCGCGCGGTCATGGCATCGCTTTTCAGGTCGCCGTTATCGTAGGTAAAGTGCCCGGTCAGCGCGTCAAATTGGGTATCGAGCGGCCTAATCAGCAGCGAGTTATGTGCAAAATTCACATCGCCCGTCGCCCGGACGTCCTTGCCATCCAGCGGTATATCGAGATGTAAGCGACCACTAACATCCCCGCCGATTTGCAGCTCATCAAGCGCCGCGCCTAACGAAGATTTTAGCGGAGACTGATTAAAGTAGTCGCGGATCTGCGGCCCACCGCCGCTGATCTCGCCGTCAATAATCAGTTTCTCCTTCAGATAGTCAGGGATCACGGCCGAAATGTTATGGCCGTTAACCTCCCCCAGCTTAATCTCTGCCGCGCGCATCCACAGGCCGTTATTCGCGAAGTCGAGGTCAATATTCAGGTTTTCCAGCGCAGGCCAGCCGGGTTCAAACTCATAGGTTGCCTGACGCAGCGGCACGGCGACTTCAAACATGCCGTCATTATGTTTGAACGGAAACTGCTGCGGATCACCGGCAAAAAGCAGCGTCGCATTCTGTACCTGTCCGCCTCTCAGCGCCCCGCTGAGGTAGTCCGTTAGCGACGTCCCCATCAAAGGTTCCGGGAAATAGCGCCAGGCATCACCGGCATGAGTCAGGTTAATGCCAGCGAGAATATCAAGCTGGGGCGGCTGATCTTTCGCCTGCCGGTAGCGGAAGTCGCCGCGCGCCCACAGTGAGCGAGCCTGAACGTCAAGCTGCTGCCCGGAAAGTGTCAGCCCCTGCTCACCGTACTGCCAGCTGATGGCGCCCGTAGCCCGGGCGATCTCCAGCGGAGCACGGAACATATCGCCGTAGGGCAGGGTCGCCTGATGCAACGTGAACGCCATGCGCCCGTCGGCCACGCCGCCCGCCAGCGTCCCGTTAAAATGCTCCATGCCCGGCACAATTTTCCACTGCTGCCAGCTCAGATCCCGCCACTGCGCCTGGAAGCGCGTCCGTTCCGGCTGCTGAAGGGGCACATCCAGCGCCAGCGCATCAAGTTGGCCGCGCGGCTGCAAAGAACGCCAGTTTCCCAGCAGTTGAGGAGAGAGTTTGGCAAACAGTGGGATCAGCGGTTCAAGACGCTCAAGATCAATATCGGTCGCCCTCACCCGCACTTCCTGACTGTGATCAGGGCCTGGCAGTTGTGGGTTTTCCGGCAGCCACAGCAGGGAGAACTGCCCGTGCGGCCAGGGTTTGCCGTCGGTAATAAACCGCGTTTGCGGGACGCTGATATTCCAGCCGCCGTTAAAACGGCTGACGTGCGCCGTGAGGTTATCCACGCTGAGGTGGTGTGGTTGTCTGTCACCGAGCCAGTTAGCCCCCCCTTTTTTCAGCCAGACATCGCCGCCGTGTATATCGCCGTTTTCGACGCTCATCCAGGCCGCGAGGCTGAAGCGGGCACTTTCCAGACTGGTATTATCGCGCATCCACTGCCCCAGCCAGGGCTTCACATCCACATCATCGGCCTGCATCCAGACCCGTCCGGTACTGAGGTAACCGTTTTTGTCGCTGAGATCCAGCCGCAGCTGCACTACGCCATGCTGGCCGGTAAAGCTGGACAGGCTGACCAGTCCTTCCGCACGGTGTCGGGTTTCTTCATTCAGCCAGGAGAGCTGGGGAATGGCCAGCGTGGCACGCTGGCCGGACAGCGTGACAAAACTGATTTGGCTGTCGCGGAGGTCGAAATGGTCAAACTGACGCAGGAAGAGATCGTTCAGCCGTTCCGTTTGAAAATCTGGCTGTTGTTTATTGCCACCCGTAAGCGGCGTGTTGGTCACCAGATTAAGCTGCCAGAAGGTCAGATCGCGAAACTGCCAGCGCAGGTGCAGGAGAGACTGCCAGACATCCAGTGCCAGCGTGACACGCTGTATTTCCAGCCCACCGCCATCGGGGAAGTCCGCCTGAATATCTTTTATTTCCAGGCGCGGGCCAAAATTTTCCCACCGACCTTCAAGGGAACTGGCCTCTATCTTTAGCCCCGCAGCAGCAGAAACCTGCTCAAGAATGGGCGTGCGCCAGCTATTCATGTGTGGCATCAGCAGACGTAAGCCACTAACCAATAGCGCAGTCACCACAACCAATGTTGCGCCTGTTAGTAGCAAAATTCTGGGCAATTGCCTCACACACCTCTCCTTGTCTTCCGCTGCAACGGATAGTCAGTCACTAAAAATCGGTTGGTTGTCCCGCAAGCAAGACCCGACAAGGCAGTTCAAGCCGTTATTTTCAGTTTACCCCAACTTAGTACGCTTTATTAGCGTATAACCGGGATAAACACGCTGCAATTACATCATGACCACGTCAAATTGTTCCTGCGTATAAAGCGGCTCAATTTGTACTTTTACCTGTTTGCCGACAAAGATTTCCACCTCAGCCAGCGCGTGAGATTCGTCACTCTTCAGGGCTTCTCCCACGGATGGAGAGGCATAAACCAGGAAACGATCGGAGTCATAGGCATGATGCACACGCACGATCTCGCGCATAATCTCGTAGCAGACGGTCTCCACCGTTTTGAGCGTGCCACGTCCTTTGCAGACCGGGCAGTCCTGGCAGAGGACATGCTCAATACTTTCGCGTGTGCGTTTACGCGTCATCTCAACCAGCCCCAGCTGCGAGAAGCCGTTGACCCCGGTTTTCACCCGGTCTTTGCTTAACGCCTGATCCAGTGAGTGCAGCACGCGCCTGCGGTGCTCATCGTTATTCATATCGATGAAATCAATGATAATGATACCGCCAAGATTACGCAGGCGCAGCTGGCGGGCAATGGCCTGCGTCGCTTCAATATTAGTATTGAAGATGGTTTCTTCAAGATTGCGGTGGCCGACAAATGCCCCGGTATTGATATCAATGGTGGTCATGGCTTCGGTCTGATCGATGATCAAGTACCCGCCTGACTTCAGTTCGACTTTGCGATCGAGCGAACGCTGGATCTCATTTTCCACATCGAACAGATCAAAAATAGGCTGCTTTCCGGTGTACAGCTCCAGCTTCGCGGTCATCTCTGGAATATATTCACCGGTGAACTCCACCAGATGCTCAAAGGTCTGACGTGAGTCAATGCGAATACGGTCCAGTGCGGCACCGGCAAAGTCGCGCAGGATGCGTTGCGACAACGCAACCTCGCCATACAGACGACAGCGGGTCTGATTGCGTTTCTTACGCTCAATCACTTTGGTCCACAGGCGCTTCAGAAAGGCTGCATCAGACGCCAGCTCATCTTCACCCACACCCTCTGCGGCCGTGCGGATAATATAGCCACCCAGCTCATCACAGTAGCCCGCCACCACCGCTTTCAGGCGATCGCGCTCGGCTTCACTTTCAATGCGCTGTGAGACGCCCACATGTGAAGCTCCCGGCATAAAGACCAGATAGCGTGACGGCAAAGTAATATCGGTCGTCAGTCGCGCCCCTTTGGTACCCAGCGGATCTTTCACCACCTGTACCATCAGATCCTGCCCCTGGCGCACCAGTTCGGAGATATCGCGCACGATAAAGTTTTTCTTTTCGTCGCGCGCGACGCATTCGGTGTGCGGCATGATATCGGACGCGTGCAGAAACGCGGCTTTTTCCAGACCAATATCCACAAACGCGGCCTGCATGCCGGGAAGGACACGGCTGACACGGCCTTTATAAATGTTACCGACAATGCCGCGACGCGCTTCACGCTCGATGTGGATTTCCTGCAAAATGCCACCGTCGATGTAAGCCACACGGGTTTCTGACGGCGTAATATTCACCAGTAATTCAGCTGTCATTTTGGCCTCTCACTTCACGCAGCGACTGGAAGTGGCTAAACAGTTCGGCTGTTTCCACCAGAGGCAGTCCCACAACCGCGTGATAGCTTCCGTTAATTTTTCTGACAAAGTTGCCGCCCAACCCCTGAATGCCATAAGCCCCGGCTTTATCCATAGGCTCACCGCTGGCAATATAATTCGCAATGTCTTCTGGCGTTAAGGTGCGGAAGGTCACCTCGGTGACGACAAGACATTCCAGCGTTCGCTGGCGGTCAGCCAGGGCAACGGCCGTCATCACCTCATGGGTCTGGCCGGAGAGCATGCTCAGCATGGCGGTGGCCGACTCAGCATCGGCGGGTTTTTCCAGCACTTGGTTATTGAGGACCACAATCGTATCCGCCCCCAGTACCGGGAGATCCCTTTCTGCCACGGCCACACCGGCCCGGGCTTTATCCCGCGCCAGACGGCGAACATACTGCTCTGCCGTTTCGCCAGGCAAACGCGTCTCTTCGACCTCGTTAGCGAGGCGTTCGAAAGTCAGGCCCAGCTGCGTCAGCAGTTCGCGACGTCGTGGCGAGCCAGAAGCCAGATACAGGGAAAGCATAATTGTCCTTTATTGTACGGCGAACTGGCGGCGGATTTTTCTCATCAGTAAGAACAGCCAGGGCCAGAGAATACCGTCAACGACGCTACTCCAGAATATTTCCGGACGGAAGGAGACGTTAATCACCAGGAACTCAGACCAGAACACAATGACATCCATCGCCAGGGACAGCACCATCACCATCAGGGCCTGCTGCCACAACGCCAGATTACGAAAGAGCTGAAATTTAAATGCCACCAGATAGGCAACAATGCTGAACGCCAGAGCGCGGACGCCGAGCGTCGAACCCGAAATAAGATCCATTATAGATCCCATCACAAATCCGCTCCCGACATTCACCCGGTGCGGCAGCGCCAGCACCCAGTAGATCAGGATCAGCAACAGCCATGACGGACGGTACATCAATAACTCTTCCGGCCAGGGCATAATTTGCAGCACAAGAGCGACAAGGAAAGAGAGCCAAATCACCCAACGCCCGTGGCTGCGGTAGCTACTCAAGGCTGGCCCCCGCGCACGGCACGCTGGCGGACAGGTGCAGCACCCGTTTCCGGAGCCGTTGCCCCCGCAGCCGGGGCAGAGGTTGTCGTCGGAGGAGCCGGAGGCCCAACCATTTCGCTGGCGCGGGGTAGTACCTGCGGCATCATCTGCATCAGACGTTCGTTAGCGACACGATGGACTTCGTCCGGGGCCATCGGCATGGAGCCATTGCGATCCGCGCCCCACAGCAGCAGCAGATAGCGCAGACGCTGAAGACCGGCAGTAGGTCGGGCCTGAATAACGGTGTAAGCACGCTGTGTATCCACCTTCACAGAGGAAACAACAGCAACAGGATATCCTTCCGGGAAACGTCCCCCCAAGCCGGAGGTCACCAGCACGTCGCCGACGCGAATGTCGGTATTACCCGGCAGATGTTCAAGCTGCAGATCTTCGGTACACCCGTTACCGGCGGCAATCACGCGGATATCATTACGCAGGACCTGGATCGGCAGGGCGTGGGAAGCATCGCAGATCAGCAGTACG
Source organism: Erwinia sp. PME.40.26/001 (assembly GCF_055556675.1). Taxonomy (NCBI): domain Bacteria; kingdom Pseudomonadati; phylum Pseudomonadota; class Gammaproteobacteria; order Enterobacterales; family Erwiniaceae; genus Erwinia; species Erwinia sp. PME.40.26/001. The sequence continues at coordinate 19,903 of NZ_JBVHNP010000002.1, read as the reverse complement.
CGGCTGGTGATTTTTCCTACCGCCACAACCTGACCCACCACGCCTTTATCACTGATCACCGGCTGGCCTTCGTAAACGCCGTTAACGCTGCCTTTGTCGATGACGACCTGGTCGGTGTAAGGATCGGTGCCCGTAGAGATCACCTGAGTCACCATTTTTTGCTCGTCCTGACGCAGCGGTGAACCCAGCAGCTCACGCAGGCGGGCATTCTCTTGCTTGAACTGACCCAACATCAAGAGTTCGCTGTTTTTCAGTATCAGCTCACGGTGTAAGGCTTTGTTTTCCAGTTCGATCTGCTGGCGGGAGGCCAATGTTTCAGAAACATTGTCCAGAATTTTACGCGGCCCGTTGGCCAAAAAATAGAATGGACTGACTGCAGTGTCCATATAGGTGCGGATCTGGGAGAAAGCCCCCATTCGACTGTCGGCAACAATTACGCCTATTGCCACTATAACCGCTAAAAATAAGCGTAACTGCAGGGAAGGTCCCCTGCTGAACATCGGCTTCATAAACTCGGCGTTTTCCTCGACAACATGAAAAAGGAGTGCGGGCAGCGCCCCGGCACTCCTTCAGGCAGATTATTCTTCGCTGAACAAATCGCCGCCGTGCATGTCAATCATTTCCAACGCTTTACCACCGCCGCGTGCAACGCAGGTCAGGGGATCTTCTGCGACGACAACAGGGATACCGGTCTCTTCCATAAGCAGACGATCAAGGTTACGCAACAGTGCGCCACCCCCCGTCAACACCATACCGCGCTCTGAGATATCAGACGCCAGCTCTGGTGGGCACTGCTCCAGTGCGACCATGACCGCGCTCACGATACCGGTTAACGGCTCCTGCAGCGCTTCCAGAATTTCGTTGGAATTCAGTGTAAAACCACGCGGAACCCCTTCCGCCAGGTTACGGCCGCGCACTTCTATCTCGCGGACTTCGTCACCCGGATAGGCGGAACCGATTTCGTGTTTGATACGCTCTGCGGTGGCTTCACCAATCAGAGAGCCGTAATTACGGCGCACATAATTAATGATCGCTTCATCGAAGCGGTCACCACCGATACGTACGGAAGAGGAGTAAACCACGCCATTTAGCGAGATCACCGCGACTTCCGTAGTACCGCCACCGATATCCACGACCATGGAACCGGTTGCTTCAGATACCGGCAGGCCAGCACCGATAGCGGCGGCCATCGGCTCTTCAATCAGAAACACTTCGCGCGCACCGGCACCCTGTGCCGATTCACGGATGGCACGACGCTCAACCTGGGTCGCTCCCACGGGCACACACACCAGCACGCGCGGACTTGGGCGCATAAAGCTGTTGCTGTGGACCTGCTTGATAAAGTGCTGCAGCATTTTTTCGGTCACAAAGAAGTCGGCAATAACGCCATCTTTCATTGGGCGAATAGCTGCGATATTGCCGGGCGTACGCCCCAGCATCTGTTTTGCGTCATGACCGACTGCCGCTACGCTCTTTGGGGAGCCGGCACGATCCTGACGGATAGCAACGACGGAAGGCTCGTTCAGCACAATGCCCTGCCCTTTCACGTAAATCAGGGTATTGGCTGTACCCAGGTCGATGGACAAGTCGTTGGAAAACATGCCACGGAATTTTTTAAACATACTAAAGGATAATCCTGCAAGCTGGGGGCGGAAAATAAAATCCGCTTACTTTACCAACCACACGAAGCAGCGACAAGGCGCAAAAACGTTCTGCTCCGGTGAAAAATCATGCTATCTCGCGCCAGCGTCACAACCTGGTCTGCAGATGGCGCCGCAGACGCCAGTAATCAGGCGTTCTGCACGGGTTTTGGACAATCTGGCGGACATAACATACATAAACATTAACAGTTCAGTTTCGCCTCGGCCGGCGAGAAAGCCGCTTCGAACCACTATCGCCCGGGTATTCTACGTGAAAACCTGGCTGACGTGAGACTAAACTCGATATCTTTGCGAATATTTTTTCACGCTGCTGTCCACCGGCTGCGAGGGCGCGAAAAAGTCGCCCTGTCCCCCGGTAACACCCAGCTCCACCAGCGTTTGCCACTCTTCGCGTGAGCGAACACCAGCGGCAAAAACCTGGGTAGAAGTCTGCTTACTACTTTCAAGCAGGCTCTGCACAAACAACTGGTTCTCAGTGCGACGGTTGATATTACGCACCAGACCAGGATGAAGCTTGATCAGCCGCACCTGGAACTGCTTGATATACGCCGTACTGACCACGGTCAGACCCGCCTGATTGACCACTACGCTACAGCCGAAACCATAGAGTAATCGGAACACCGGCTCTAAACGGCTGATGTGTTGACACACATCCGCTTCCGCAAGTTCAAATAAAATACGTTTTCTTTGTGATTTAGTGCACTGGAGCAAGCTGTCGCGCAGCCAGTTCTGGAAGGAACGCTGCAATAAAGCATCCAGTGTCAGGGGGATAGCCAGCGTTTCCTCCGGCCACAGCGCGATCAACGCCAGGATACGCTTGACCATCTGACGGTCATAGCGTTCGGCCAACCCCAGCTGCTGCATCATGGGCAGATACTCCGCCGCCAGCAGCTCTTTTTCACCGTCGAAGATGCGCGGCATCATTTCGCGGTGATAGACCTCGCCTTTCGCGTTCACCGCAGGTTTCTGATAGAGCCTTGGCCCGCCACGATTCAGGGTATTTTCCAGTAAAGTGCGCCACTTCACGCTGCCGCGCGCAAAGTCCTGCTGCGCCCCTTCTCCCACTGACCAGTTATTCCCCCCCTGCAGCGTGGCCTGACGGGTTGCCAGTTCGGCATTTTCCATCACTTGCTGGGTGGTCTGGCCGCTGTGCCAGCCGCTGATGCCGATATGGATCATGTCTTCGCGATCCACCATTCGCGTGGAGGGCAGGGTATCAACCGCTTTGATCAGCTGTGAAGCGATACTGTCGGCATCTTTCACGCTGCGGTGCGGCAACAGCACCGCAAAATCACTGCGAAAATAACGTGCCAGTAAAGCCCCCGGATAGCGCAGCACAAACGTCGACAGCATATTGACCAGCGCAAACAGATACTCCTGTACCTGGGCGTGGCCCCAGCGTTCGCGCAGGGTATCGAAGTCCGGCAGGCGGATGATCATCACCATACCGTGTGTGCCTACGGCCTCAGGATCTTCCAGCAGCGTGGTGAGCTGGTTATCAAAAAACAGGCGGTTATTCAGGCCGGTACGGGCATCCTGTGCCGCAAAGGAACGGATCAGCGTATCAATACGGTTGTGCTGCTCACCGGCCTCTTTTAAGTCGGCCAGCAGCAGGTCAATGGCGCTGCTGGCTTTCGCGGGCCACTCGTGGACAGAGCCGGGCCTGACGGTCAGGCGTTCCCCCTTGATGATGGCACCTGCCCGCTCCTCAAGGCGCTCCATACCCTGCAGCTGTCGGTTAAGCCAGCGGCGGGCCTGGAAGAGCAGCAGAGTCATAATCACCACGACGCCCAGCATCAGCGACAGGCTGGTTGTACCGATTAAGGAGGAAAACCAGGTACGGGTTGAATCGACCCACTGGACACGCAGCGTCATCTCAGGGTGCCGGGAGAGAGGGAGGTGCATTTCGCGGTAGCGATTGGGTTCATCATCCAGCAGCGGCTGCTGACGGCGGGTCACCTGAAAAAGACGCTTACCGCCCTGCTCCATCACGATATGTTCGATTTGCAGGGGATTCATCACATGGCTGAGCCACTGCTCAATCTGTTGGGGTGACTGAGTCTGTAACGCCGTATCAACATCGTCAGCCATCCGCTGGATCCGATGTTCTGCCCTCTGATTGCTGAGGTAAAAGAAACTGAGCACACTGCCCACCAGCATCAGTAACATGGCCAGTGAACACAGCAGGGTAATAATCGCAGAGAGCTTGGTGGTTAATCGCATCCTTGTGCCCATATAGCTGCGGTAGTCGGGACATCATTAACAACGAACCGCAACCGTATTGTTAATGACCAGATAAAAGCCTTTGCCGGTAAGCGCCGGTGGAGAAAAATACCACACCCCACCGTCCGATTGCTTGCCCGGCGTCAGATAAAACCGGATTTTGAGGAGTATAGTCCCGTTAAGTCCTATTTTAATTAATACCCCCACTATTTCAGGAGATTCTCATGCAGGCACTGGTTCTGGAGCAGGCAGAAGGTATAACCACCGCGACCGTGAAGATGATAAGCGCAGACAGCCTCCCCCCAGGCGAGGTGACCGTCGATATCGACTGGTCCGGCATTAACTATAAAGATGCCCTGGCGATCACCGGAAAGGGAAAAATTATCCGCCAGTTCCCGATGGTGCCGGGCATCGACTTCGCCGGTAAAGTGCATACCAGCAGCGATCCCCGTTTCCACAGTGGTCAGCAGGTACTGTTAACCGGTTGGGGCGTAGGTGAAAATCATTGGGGGGGGCTGGCCGAACAGGCGCGGGTTAATGCTGACTGGCTGGTCCCCATGCCGGAAGGCATGGACGGGCGCAAGGCGATGATTATCGGCACGGCCGGTTTTACTGCCATGTTGTGTGTCATGGCGCTGGAGGAAGGCGGTATTACGCCAGAGAGCGGTGAGGTGCTGGTGACGGGTGCCAGCGGGGGCGTTGGGAGCACTGCCGTGGCGCTGCTCAGTGCGTTGGGTTATCGCGTGGTTGCCGTCAGCGGGCGCGAGTCCACTCATGATTATCTGCTTCAGCTCGGCGCACAGGCGGTGCTGCCGCGCAGTACGTTTAGCGCGGAATCCCGGCCGCTGGAAAAGCAGCGCTGGGCCGGAGCCGTGGATACCGTGGGCGATCGGGTGCTGGCGAGCGTACTGGCGCAGATGAATTACGGCGGGGTGGTAGCGGCGTGCGGCCTGGCTGGTGGCTTTGCCCTGCCCACCAGCGTAATGCCGTTTATCCTGCGCAACGTTCGTCTGCAGGGTGTGGATTCGGTAATGACGCCGGCACCGCGCCGTCGTGACGCCTGGAAGCGGCTGGTAAAAGCCCTGCCCCCCGCATTTTATCAACAGGCGACGACAGAGGTTCCCCTGACCGAAGCGGCCTCCGCCGCCGAAAAACTGCTGAATAACCAGAGCACCGGGCGCACGCTGGTACGCATCCGCTGATCCCGGCCTGCCCCGGCCTGACGGCAGGGGCAGGCATCCAGGAAATTTCACATTTTTCGCCCATAATTAGCGTATTGTCCGGCTCTGCGCCATGCTCAACATTATTACCCCACCAAGTGCAAGGGTCGCCGATGAAAGCCATTAATAAACTGACTGAAAATGATGTCACGCCGGAAAGCATTTTTAATACCCGCCGCAGAACGCTGCTCAAGACCCTTGGCCTGAGCGCTGCGGCCCTTTCACTGCCGACCGCGGCCCGCGCGGATGTGCTGTCCTGGTTTAAAGGCAACGACCGTCCCCCGGCCCCGGCGGGCAAGCCTCTCGATTTCACCAAGCCGTCGCAGTATCAGTCTGACCTCGCCCTGACGCCGGAAGATAAAGTCAGCGGCTATAACAACTTCTACGAATTCGGACTGGATAAAGCCGATCCGGCCGCTAACGCCGGCACGCTGAAAACGACCGACTGGAAAATAGAGATTGGCGGCGAAGTGGGAAAACCCATGACGCTGGATATGGATGATATTTTTAAGCGCTTCCCCCAGGAACAACGCATCTACCGTATGCGCTGCGTGGAAGCCTGGTCGATGGTTGTCCCGTGGATTGGCTTTGAGCTGGGTAAGTTACTTAAGGCGGCTGAACCCACCAGCAATGCCCGTTATGTGGCCTTCCAGACGCTGTATGCCCCGGACCAGATGCCCGGCCAGCAGGATCGCTTTATCGGCGGAGGCCTGGATTACCCTTATGTTGAAGGACTGCGACTGGATGAAGCAATGCACCCGTTGACGCTCCTAACCACCGGCGTTTACGGTAAAGCGCTGCCTCCGCAAAACGGGGCACCGATCCGCCTGACCGTTCCCTGGAAATACGGTTTTAAAGGCATCAAATCGATTGTCAAAATCACTCTCGTTAAAGATATGCCGCCCACGACCTGGAATCAGCTTGCCGGCAATGAATACGGTTTCTTTGCCAATGTGAATCCGCATGTCGACCATCCGCGCTGGTCGCAGGCAACGGAACGTTTTATCGGCTCAGGCGGTATTCTGGATGTGAAACGACAGCCTACCCTGCTGTTTAATGGCTATGCCGACCAGGTGGCTTCTCTTTACCGTGGGCTCGATCTGCGGGAGAACTTCTGAGATGGTCCGCCTGTCGCTGAAACAGATTACGGGCTTAAAAGTGCTACTGCACCTGGCGGGTTTTTTGCCGCTGCTGTGGTTGCTGCTGTCGATCGATCAGGGCTGGTTCAGCACCGACCCGGCAAAAGATATCCAGCATTTCACCGGCAGAATGGCGCTGAAGTTTTTGCTGGCCTCTCTGACCGTGACACCACTGGCACGCTACGGTAAACAGCCACTGTTGATCCGCGTACGCCGCCTGCTGGGCTTATGGTGTTTTGCCTGGGCCACGCTCCACCTGGTGAGCTATTCCCTGCTGGAGCTTGGGATCAGCAACCTTGGCCTGCTGGGATCGGAGCTGATCTCACGTCCTTACCTGACACTCGGGATTATTTGCTGGGCGATCCTGCTCCTGCTGGCCGCCACCTCCTTCCAGCGTGCGCAGCGTAAACTGGGGAAAAAATGGCAGACGTTGCATAATGCCGTCTATCTGGTGGCCATACTGGCACCGGTTCATTATCTCTGGTCCGTCAAAACCCTGTCGCCCCAGCCGTGGATTTATGCGTTAATTGCCGGGATCTTGCTGGCATGGCGATACAAAAAACTGCGTAAATGGTTGCCTGGCCGCAGCCGATAACTGTGTCCTGCCCCGCATCTTCAGCAATCAACTACGCCTTTTTTCCCTGGCGTGGTTGATCATCTTCGCTGATACGACCAGTATTTAGCTGCTAATTGCGTTGATATCATTATAATGCCCGACTTCATACGGTTGCTTTCGTCAAATTTCATCTGAAAAGGTGACAAACCGGCGTTTGCGATGTATTTTGTGCGATGCCTTTATTATCGCAGGAGATAGCAGCAAGATGACCGACAAGTTGCACGTACTGCTTTTGAACGGCCCCAACCTCAACATGCTGGGGACCCGTGAGCCTGAAAAGTACGGTCATAGCACGCTGGCAGATATTGTCAGCGATCTGACCGCGCAGGCGAATGCGCTGAACGTCACTTTGAGCCATCTCCAGTCAAATGCGGAATATGCGCTCATCGATCGCATACATGAGGCAAAAGGCAATGTCGATTATATCGTCATTAACCCGGCGGCATTTACCCACACCAGCGTGGCACTGCGTGACGCGCTGCTGGCAGTGAACATCCCGTTTATCGAAGTTCATCTGTCAAACGTTCATGCCCGTGAGCCCTTTCGCCATCATTCGTATCTTTCTGATATTTCTGCCGGCGTGATCTGTGGACTTGGCGTCGACGGTTATTCCTGGGCTTTACAGACGGCAGTTAAACGCCTGTCACCATCTAATTAAACAGAGTACGGAACCACACTCATGGATATTCGTAAGATTAAAAAACTGATCGAACTGGTTGAAGAATCAGGCATCGCTGAACTGGAAATCTCTGAAGGCGAAGAGTCTGTTCGCATCAGCCGTGCACCGGTTAACGTCGGTTACCCGATGATGCAGCAGGCCTATGCGGCGCCAATGATGCAGCAGCAGCCAGCACTGGCTAATGCCGTTGCTCCGGCTACCGCTCCGGCAATGGAAGCGCCTGCCGCTGCTGAGATCAGTGGCCATATCGTACGTTCCCCAATGGTTGGTACTTTCTACCGTACCCCAAGCCCGGATGCGAAAGCCTTCGTGGAAGTGGGTCAGAAAGTTAACGCCGGTGATACCCTGTGCATCGTTGAAGCGATGAAAATGATGAACCAGATCGAAGCCGATAAATCCGGCATTGTGAAAGCGATTCTGGTCGAAAGCGGTCAACCTGTTGAGTTTGACGAGCCGCTGGTAGTCATCGAATAACGAGGCGAGCCATGCTTGATAAAATTGTAATTGCTAACCGTGGTGAAATCGCGCTGCGCATTCTCCGCGCCTGTAAAGAACTGGGCATCAAAACGGTTGCCGTGCACTCTACGGCTGACCGTGACCTGAAACACGTGCTGCTGGCTGATGAAACCGTGTGTATTGGTCCGCCACCGTCAGTGAAAAGCTACCTGAATATCCCGGCGCTGATTTCAGCCGCTGAGATCACCGGGTCAGTCGCGATTCACCCTGGCTACGGCTTCCTGTCTGAAAATGCTGACTTTGCCGAACAGGTAGAGCGTTCTGGCTTTATCTTCATCGGACCGAAAGCCGACACCATCCGCCTGATGGGCGATAAAGTGTCCGCGATTACCGCGATGAAGAAAGCCGGTGTTCCGACCGTGCCAGGCTCTGACGGCCCGTTAACCGAAGACATGGATAAAAACCGTGCCTTCGCGAAACGTATCGGCTATCCGGTGATCATCAAAGCCTCTGGCGGCGGCGGTGGTCGTGGTATGCGCGTCGTACGCGGCGACAAAGACCTGGAACAGTCCATCAACATGACGAAAGCGGAAGCCAAAGCGGCTTTCAATAACGACATGGTGTACATGGAAAAATACCTGGAAAACCCACGCCATATCGAAATTCAGATTTTGGCTGACGGTCAGGGCAACGCTATCTATCTGGCAGAACGTGACTGCTCTATGCAGCGCCGTCACCAGAAAGTTGTGGAAGAAGCACCTGCACCGGGTATTACTGAAGAGATGCGTCGCTACATTGGCGAACGCTGCTCGAAAGCCTGTATTGATATCGGCTATCGGGGTGCAGGTACCTTCGAGTTCCTGTACGAGAACGGTGAGTTCTACTTTATTGAGATGAACACCCGCATCCAGGTTGAACATCCGGTGACCGAGATGATTACCGGCGTTGACCTGATCAAAGAACAGCTGCGCATTGCAGCCGGTCAGCCGCTGTCAATCAAGCAGGAAGAAGTGATCATTCGCGGTCATGCGGTGGAATGCCGTATCAATGCCGAAGATGCCAACACCTTCCTGCCAAGCCCCGGCAAAATCACCCGCTTCCATGCACCTGGTGGCTTTGGTGTGCGCTGGGAGTCTCATATCTACGCAGGCTATAGCGTGCCGCCGTACTATGACTCGATGATTGGCAAACTGATTACCTTTGGCGAAAACCGTGATGTGGCCATTTCACGCATGAAAAATGCGCTGGCTGAGCTGATCATCGACGGGATTAAAACCAATATCGAACTGCAGATGAAAATCATGTCAGACGAGAACTTCCAGCACGGTGGCACTAATATCCACTATCTGGAGAAAAAACTCGGCCTGCAAGAGAAGTAATTAGCCGCTGTTCAGTGGGCCTGTATCGTCAGGCCCACTTTTCTCTGCCCCCATTCCGCTACTTTTGCAAGATATCGCTGGGCAAATGCGCATCCTGTCGTAAAATTCCCTTCTTTTTATCTGTCCTTGTCGTAACCCTGAGGGAGAAACGGATGGAAAAACGCTTTCTGCAAGCACACCGTGAAGCACGCTGGGCCTTCTGGCTGGCGGTGGCTTACCTTGCCTGTTGGGCGCTGTCGGGCTGGCTGCCGGATGATAAACCCGGTATGACCGGTCTGCCGCACTGGTTTGAAATGGCCTGTCTGCTGGTACCGGGTGTGTTTATTTTTCTTTGCTGGCTGATGGTTCGCGTCATCTTCCGCGATATCTCCCTGGAGGACGACGGTGAAGCTTGACATTATTTTGCCTCTGATTGGCTATCTGCTGCTGGTCGCCGGCCTCTCTGTTTATGCCATGCGCCAGCGCCGTGAGGGCAGTTTCCTGAGTGAGTATTTCCTCGGCAGCCGCTCAATGGGTGGCTTCGTACTGGCCATGACCCTGACCACCACCTATATCAGCGCCAGCTCGTTTATTGGCGGCCCCGGAGCGGCCTATAAATACGGTCTGGGCTGGGTGCTGCTGTCGATGGTGCAGGTGCCCGCCGTCTGGCTGTCGCTGGGTATCCTTGGCAAGAAATTTGCCATTCTGGCCAGACGCTATAATGCCGTCACCCTCAACGATATGCTGTATGCGCGCTATCGCAGTCCGCTGCTTGTATGGCTGGCCAGCATCAGCCTGCTGGTGGCCTTTATCGGTGCCATGACCGTGCAGTTTATTGGTGGTGCACGCCTGCTGGAAACGGCCGCCGGCATTCCTTACAACACCGGGCTGCTGATCTTTGGCGTCTCTATCGCGCTGTATACGGCGTTTGGCGGCTTCCGCGCCAGCGTACTCAACGATGCCATGCAGGGGCTGGTGATGCTGGCAGGCACCTTCCTGTTACTGTTCGCTGTCATTCAGGCGGCAGGCGGAATGCACCAGGCAGTCGAAACCCTGCAACACATCGATCCGCAGCTGGTGTCGGCTACTGGCGTGGATGATATTCTCTCCCCCACGTTCCTGGCCTCTTTCTCGGTGCTGGTCTGCTTCGGCGTCATCGGTCTGCCGCACACGGCGGTACGCTGCATCTCCTATAAAGACAGCAAGGCCGTGCATCGGGCGATCCTGCTGGGTACCGTGGTGGTGACAGTGCTGATGTTTGGTATGCACCTCGCAGGTGCCCTGGGACGGGCGGTGATCCCGGACTTAGCGATCCCGGACCAGGTGATCCCAACGCTGATGATCCATGTTCTGCCGCCGCTGGCAGCCGGGATCTTTCTTGCCGCGCCGATGGCGGCGATCATGTCCACCATCAATGCCCAACTGCTACAATCGTCGGCAACGATCGTTAAAGATCTCTATCTGCGTATGCGGCCGCATCAGCTGGATAATGAGCCGCTGCTCAAACGTCTCTCCTCGCTGGTGACGCTAATTCTGGGCCTGCTGCTGCTGGTGGCTGCCTGGAATCCACCAGAGATGATTATCTGGCTCAACCTGCTGGCCTTTGGCGGGCTGGAAGCGGTGTTCCTCTGGCCACTGGTGCTGGGGCTGTACTGGGAGAAAGCCAACGCGGCGGGCGCACTGAGCAGCATGATGACAGGTGCAGCCTGTTACACCCTGCTGGCCACCCTGTCGCTGCAACCCTGGGGTTTCCACCCGATCGTACCGGCCCTGCTTCTTAGCCTGCTGGCCTTTATTATTGGCAATCGTTTTGGCCATTCTGACCCTGTCACGACGACTGCCTCCCCCCTGATTGATGGAAGAGATTGAAAATGCCCTGGATACAAATGAAGTTGAATACCACCGGTGCGCAGGCTGAAGACCTGGGCGACGCACTGATTGAAAACGGCGCGGTGTCGGTCACTTTCCAGGACACCCACGACAACCCGGTCTTTGAACCGCTGCCGGGCGAAACCCGTTTGTGGGGAGATACTGACGTGATTGGGCTGTTTGATGCCGAAACTGACATGCCGGGAGTGATTGCCGGCCTTGAGCATCACCCGCTGTTAGGCACCGGTTTTCATCATAAAATCGAGCAAATTGAAGACAAAGACTGGGAGCGCGAGTGGATGGATAACTTCCATCCGATGCGCTTCGGCCAGCGTCTGTGGATCTGCCCGAGCTGGCGTGACGTTCCCGATCCTGCGGCCGTCAACGTGATGCTGGACCCCGGTCTGGCATTTGGTACCGGCACTCACCCGACGACCTCGCTGTGTCTGACCTGGCTGGATGGTCTCGATCTGACGGGTAAAACCGTGATCGACTTCGGCTGTGGTTCCGGTATTCTCGCCATTGCCGCCCTGAAACTCGGTGCCGCTGCCGCTATCGGTATTGATATCGATCCGCAGGCCATTCAGGCCAGCCGTGACAATGCACAGCGCAACGGCGTGTCCGAGCGTCTGTCGCTCTATCTGCCACACGAGCAGCCAGATAATCTCAGTGCTGACGTGGTGGTAGCAAATATCCTTGCCGGCCCGCTGCGTGAACTGGCACCGCTGATTAGCGTCTTGCCGAAAAATGGCGGCCATCTCGGCTTGTCCGGGGTTCTCGCCAGCCAGGCAGAGAGTGTGTGTGAAGCCTATGCGGATACCTTTACACTGGATCCGGTGGCGGAAAAAGAAGAGTGGTGCCGCATCACCGGAATTCGTCGTTAAAATAAACCGCTGATGCAGCCCAGATAAGCTGCATCAGCCCGTTCATCACGTCATATGTCTCGAATAACAGGCAAACTGACGTGATTTATGTTGCTAACTGGGTCACAAAAAAAGAAAAATCTTTGTACACAATTTCGTCATATTTTTTTAATTCATTGTTTTATATGACTATTAAATAAATACCCCTGACGAGTACGGTGGTTCCTTGATCGGCATCAGCGGATTGTTCAAAGTTTGGCCTTTCATCTTCCTGAAAAAATGCGTAATATACGCCGCCTTGCGGACACACTATGGTCACTTTTTTTTCATGCGCATAGGAAATCACCAGCTTCGTAATCGTTTGATTGCAGCCCCGATGGCCGGGATAACAGACAGGCCATTCAGGACCCTTTGCTATGCAATGGGCGCTGGTATGACTGTTTCCGAGATGATGTCGTCAAACCCTGAAGTCTGGGGCAGCGATAAGTCGCGGTTGCGTATGGTACACAGTGACGAACCTGGTATTCGTACCGTGCAAATTGCCGGTTGTGACCCGGAAGAGATGGCGGCAGCCGCACGCATCAATGCAGCATCAGGTGCGCAGGTGATCGACATCAATATGGGTTGTCCCGCTAAAAAAGTGAATCGCAAGATGGCAGGCTCCGCGCTGCTGCAACATCCTGAGCTGGTGAGGTCTATCCTCCTGGCTGTGGTGAATGCAGTCGACGTACCGGTCACCTTAAAGATTCGCACTGGCTGGGACAGCGACAACCGCAACTGTGTAGAGATTGCACAATTGGCTGAGCGTTGTGGTATTCAGGCCCTGACAATTCACGGACGCACTCGCGCGTGTTTGTTCAACGGCGAAGCTGAGTACGACAGCATTCGGACAGTTAAGCAGAACGTATCCATTCCGGTTATCGCGAATGGAGACATTACTGACCCGCACAAAGCCAGAGCCGTACTTGACTATACGGGGGCTGATGCCCTGATGATAGGACGGGCGGCTCAGGGAAGACCGTGGATCTTCCGGGAAATCCAGCACTATCTGGACACTGGGGAGCTGCTGGCACCGATGCCACTGGCTGAAGTAAAGCGCTTGCTCATCGGGCACTTACGGGAACTGCACGACTTTTATGGTCACCGCAAAGGATACCGTATTGCCCGAAAGCACGTCTCCTGGTATCTGCAGGAGCACGCCCCAAACGACCAGTTTCGGCGCACATTCAACGCCATAGAGGATGCCAGCGAACAGCTGGAGGCGTTGGAGGCATACTTCGAAAATCTTGCGTAATTAGAAATAAAGAGCTGACAGAACTATGTTCGAACAACGCGTAAATTCTGACGTACTGACCGTATCTACCGTAAATTCACAGGATCAGGTGACCCAAAAGCCACTTCGTGATTCGGTCAAACAGGCACTGAAGAACTATTTTGCTCAACTGAATGGTCAGGATGTAAATGATCTGTATGAGCTGGTACTGGCTGAAGTAGAACAGCCTCTGTTGGACATGGTGATGCAATACACCCGTGGCAACCAGACCCGTGCAGCCCTGATGATGGGCATCAACCGCGGTACACTGCGTAAGAAACTGAAAAAATACGGCATGAACTAATAGCCTCTGGCTATCATGTTGTATCTAAAGCGCTTATCCCTATGGTTTAAGCGCTTTTTTATTGATAACGTATCGCAACGGGCGATGCGCTTGTTCCACAGTCAGAGAGCAGGAGACCCAGGCAACGCCTGATAGGAAACTTCCCATCCATCTTTCCCTGTGTAACGAGTAATCTGTGTGCCTTTACATAAGATGGAGGTACTTCCGCTGAAAAACCTCACCGATTTGACCGCAGTACGCACTCCCTTACGAATGTAAATTCTGGTCAAGAACAGAATGTGAGTAAACCATAGTCCTGAACGGGTGTCTGATTGAGTGTATCGCAGCTGACTTTCCTCACTTTGCGTTACAGGTCCCGCCCTTAATGTCTGAATGAGTAAATATGAAGCAGCCACAAAAATTCCAGAGGAGCTTTTTACGTCCGCGCTACTGGCTCACCTGGTTTGGTGTCAGCGTGTTATTTCTGCTGGTCCAACTGCCCTATCCCGTGCTGAACAAATTGGGCACCTGGATGGGACGTACTTCCATGCGCTTTATGAAGCGCCGTGTTTCCATTGCCCGCCGTAACCTTGAACTCTGTTTCCCGGATATGGATGAGCAGCAGCTTGAACGTTGTATTGTCGGGAATTTTGAATCTCTCGGCATGGGCTTGCTGGAAACCGGCATGGCATGGTTCTGGTCCGATCGCCGGGTGAAACGCTGGTTTACCGTTAACGGTCTGAATAATCTGAAAGCCGCCCAGACGGATGGCAAGGGAGCCCTGATTATCGGCGTACACTTTATGTCGCTGGAATTAGGCGGACGTGCGATGGGCCTCTGCCAGCCGATGATGGCGATGTACCGCCCGCACAACAATAAACTGATGGAGTGGGTGCAGACCAAAGGCCGTATGCGTTCGAACAAAGCGATGATTAATCGCCGCGATCTGCGCGGTATGGTACAGGCCCTGAAGCAGGGTGAAGCGGTATGGTTTGCACCGGACCAGGACTACGGTCCGAAAGGCAGCGTATTTGCGCCGCTGTTTGCCGTACCGGAAGCCGCAACCACCAGCGGTACCTGGATGCTGGCACGCATGGCAAAGCCTGCACTGATCACCGTCGTGCTGATCCGTAAGGAAGACGGCAGCGGTTATGAGTTGGTGATCCAGCCCGAACTGAAGGATTATCCGATTGAAAGTGAGCAGGAAGCAGCCGAATACATGAACCGGGTTATTGAACGCGAGATTATGCGTGCGCCCTCCCAGTACATGTGGCTACACCGCCGCTTTAAGACCCGTCCTGCCGGAGCCAGTTCCCTGTACTGATCGCGGTATTAAAGTATAACCCCTGTTCTCTTCCCCACCAGCGCCTGATGGCGCTGGTCTTCGCAACAAAATTTACACTTAAATAACAAATCTGCAACCATCCTCA
Source organism: Erwinia sp. PME.40.26/001 (assembly GCF_055556675.1). Taxonomy (NCBI): domain Bacteria; kingdom Pseudomonadati; phylum Pseudomonadota; class Gammaproteobacteria; order Enterobacterales; family Erwiniaceae; genus Erwinia; species Erwinia sp. PME.40.26/001. The sequence continues at coordinate 4,794 of NZ_JBVHNP010000002.1, read as the reverse complement.
CATTGCTTCCATATAGTGAAACTAAATGCACTATTTGTGACCATCATGACTATTTTTGCCCCTTCCTGGTGCGCGATATTAATACAGCTTGTAATAAACCTCCCATTATCAGTAACGCTTTTCAACAAATTCAGCGCTCTGCAAATCTGGCATTGCCTTTGCAAAGCAGTGAATGGCCTCCGGCCACAGACAGGAAAAGTGCACCAGAGCGTGCACTAAACATAACAATATAAATCCGCCACACAGGATGCTTTATGAAAAAGATGATGCTCTCCACGATGATTGCCGCCGCTACGCTGTTTAGCCTGGCGAATCAGGCTCATGCAGGTACGACACTGGATGCCATTAAAAAGAAAGGATTCGTGCAGTGCGGTATCAGTGACGGTCTTCCGGGTTTCTCATATGCCGATTCCAACGGCAAGTTTACCGGCATCGATGTGGATGTTTGCCGTGCAGCGGCAGCGGCGGTATTTGGTGATGCTACGAAGGTAAAATATACCCCGCTGACCGCGAAAGAGCGTTTCACTGCGTTGCAGTCCGGCGAGGTCGATATTCTTTCGCGTAATACCACCTGGACTTCCTCCCGCGACGGCGGCATGGGCTTCATCTTTGCTGGCGTAAACTATTACGACGGTATCGGCTTCCTGACCCACCAGAAGGCAGGCCTGAAAAGCGCCAAAGAGCTGGATGGGGCCACCGTGTGTATCCAGGCCGGTACCGATACCGAGCTGAACGTGGCGGACTACTTTAAAGCGAACAAAATGCAGTACACGCCGGTCACCTTTGACCGTTCTGATGAGTCAGCTAAGGCACTGGATACTGGCCGTTGCGATACGCTGGCTTCCGACCAGTCTCAGCTGTATGCACTGAGAATCAAGCTGGGTAAACCGAGTGAATTCATCGTCCTGCCAGAAGTGATCTCGAAAGAGCCTCTGGGCCCGGTTGTGCGTCGCGGTGATGATGACTGGTATACGATTGTTAAGTGGTCGCTGTTCGCCATGCTGAACGCGGAAGAGATGGGCATTACCTCTAAAAACGTGGATGAGATGACCGCGAAGCCCTCAACACCAGATATGGCGCACCTGCTGGGCGCAGAAGGCGACTTCGGCAAAGACCTGAAGCTGGACAACAAGTGGGCTTACAACATTATCAAACAGGTGGGCAACTATCAGGAGGTGTTTGACCGTAATGTCGGTAAAGACAGCCAGCTGAAAATTGCACGCGGTCAGAATGCACTGTGGAACCAGGGCGGTATTCAGTACGCGCCACCAGTACGTTAATTCCCTTGATTACAGGGCACCGGTCTGCCGGTGCCCATGCCAGAATTTTCGTCACTGAGGTCTCACCATGTCTCAACGCCCAACCGTAAAAAGGGATTTTTCATTCAGTAATCCTGCGGTTCGCGCCTGGCTTTACCAGATCATTGCGATAGTCGCAGTGCTTGCCGTTGCGGGTTACCTGATACACAACACCATCATTAACCTGGCCAACCGGGGCATTACATCCGGTTTTAGTTTCCTTGAACGTAGTGCTGGCTTTGGTATCGTCCAGCATCTGATCGATTACACTGAATCCGATACTTACGCTCGCGTGTTCCTGGTCGGGCTGACAAATACTCTGCTGGTTTCTGCGTTGTGTATCGTCTTTGCGTCCTTGCTTGGCTTTTTTATCGGGCTGGCACGCCTGTCTGACAACTGGCTGCTGCGCAAGCTGTCCAACATCTATATTGAGACGTTCCGTAATATCCCTCCGCTGTTGCAGATCTTCTTCTGGTACTTTGCGGTATTACGTAATCTGCCGGGTCCGCGCCAGGCACTTAATGCTTTTGACCTTGCCTACGTCAGTAATCGCGGTCTGTATATTCCGTGGCCTGAATATGTGCCGGGTACCGGGCCATTCCTGGCCGCCCTGGTGCTGGCGCTGCTCATCGCCTGGGGAGTGTTTCGCTACAACAGGCAGCATCAGTTGAAAACCGGTCAGCTACGACGGACGTGGCCCGTGGCCATCGCGATGCTGGTCGTGTTTCCTCTGATAGCAACACTGTTTGCAGGTCGCCCGATGCACTGGGATATTCCGGAACTGCGTGGCTTCAATTTCCGCGGCGGATTCGTGCTGATCCCGGAGCTGGCAGCATTAACGCTGGCGCTGTCGATTTACACGTCGTCATTTATTGCCGAAGTTATCCGTTCCGGGATCCAGTCTGTGCCGCACGGACAGCATGAGGCTGCGCGTTCTCTCGGTTTACCTCATCCAGTCACCCTGCGCCAGGTGATCATTCCGCAGGCCATGCGGGTGATTATCCCTCCGCTGACCAGTCAGTACCTCAATATCGTCAAGAACTCCTCGCTGGCCGCAGCGATTGGGTATCCCGATATGGTGTCTCTGTTTGCCGGTACAGTGCTGAATCAGACGGGTCAGGCCATTGAGACCATTGCTATCACTATGGGTGTCTATCTCATTATCAGCCTGTCGATTTCGCTGTTAATGAACATCTACAACCGCAAAATCGCCCTTATTGAGCGCTAAGAGAACGGATTATGACGATAACCACTCATGAAACGCCCGCAGTCGTCCCGAACACGCTGTCGCGTGCCGTTGGATGGGCAAGAAAAAATCTGTTCTCCAGTATCGGTAACACCCTGCTGACGCTGTTTTGTCTGTGGGTGATATGGGCCGTTATCCCTCCGGCGCTAAACTGGCTGGTGTTTCAGGCGAACTGGTTGGGTGAAACCCGTGCAGACTGTACAAAGGACGGCGCATGCTGGGTGTTTATTCATGCACGCTTTGGCCAGTTTATGTATGGCTTATATCCCCATGAGCTCCGCTGGCGCATCAACCTGGCACTGATCATTGGCCTGGTGTCAATTGTTCCGATGTTCCTGAAACGCCTGCCGCGCCGGGGAACCTATATCGCTGCCTGGGCGGTGATCTACCCGGTTACCGTCTGGTTCCTGCTTTATGGTGGCTTCCTCGGGCTCGAGCGTGTTGAAACGCGCCAGTGGGGCGGACTGACCCTGACCCTGATTATTGCCTCAGTGGGTATTGCCGGGGCATTACCCCTCGGCATCCTGCTGGCTCTGGGTCGGCGCTCCCGCATGCCGGTGCTCCGCACGCTGTGCGTTCTGTTTATCGAATTCTGGCGTGGTGTACCGTTGATCACCGTTCTGTTTATGTCATCGGTGATGCTGCCGTTGTTTATGGCAGAAGGCAGCTCCATCGATAAGCTTATCCGCGCGCTGGTCGGTGTCATCCTCTTCCAGTCGGCCTACGTCGCCGAAGTGGTGCGTGGCGGGCTTCAGGCTCTGCCGAAGGGACAGTATGAAGCTGCTGAGTCACTGGCACTGGGCTACTGGAAAACACAGGGGCTGGTGATCCTTCCTCAGGCGTTGAAAATGGTGATCCCTGGTCTGGTTAACACCATCATTGCTTTGTTTAAAGACACCAGCCTGGTGATCATCATCGGCCTGTTTGATCTCTTCAGTAGCGTGCAGCAGGCCACCGTCGATCCCGCCTGGTTGGGCATGTCGACCGAGGGCTATGTATTCGCTGCGTTGGTCTACTGGATTTTCTGTTTCAGCATGTCGCGCTACAGCCAGTATCTGGAAAAGCGCTTTAACACCGGGCGTACGCCGCACTGAGGTTTAAAATGACGCAAATTATTACCCCAACTGACGACGCAATGATGATTACGCTCGAAAATGTGAATAAGTGGTACGGACAGTTTCACGTCCTGAAAGACATTAACCTCAAGGTTAAGCCCCGGGAGCGTATCGTACTCTGCGGCCCCTCTGGGTCTGGAAAATCTACCACCATCCGCTGTATCAACCACCTTGAGGAGCACCAGCAGGGGCGTATCGTCGTCGACGGGACGCTTCTTAACGACGATCTGCGTAATATTGAACGCGTTCGTACTGAAGTGGGTATGGTCTTTCAGCACTTTAATCTTTTCCCTCACCTTAGTGTGCTGCAGAACTGTACCCTGGCGCCAATCTGGGTACGTAAGACACCGAAGAAAGAAGCGGAAGAGCTGGCGATGCATTACCTGGAGCGCGTACGTATTGCCGAACATGCGCATAAATTTCCAGGACAGCTCTCCGGCGGCCAGCAGCAGCGCGTGGCCATTGCGCGTTCGCTGTGTATGAAGCCGAAAATTATGCTGTTCGATGAACCCACTTCAGCGCTCGACCCGGAAATGGTGAAAGAAGTGCTCGATACCATGATTGGCCTGGCAGAAGATGGCATGACCATGCTGTGCGTTACCCACGAAATGGGTTTTGCCCGTACCGTAGCAGACCGGGTGATCTTTATGGATCGCGGAGAGATCGTTGAAGAAGCTCCACCACAGGAGTTCTTTGCCAATCCTAAGTCTGAACGTACCCGAGCGTTCCTGTCACAGGTGATCCACTAGTATACGTGACTGACAGCAGCAAAAAGCCCCGGCCATCACTGGCCGGGGCTTTTTTTATATTCGTATTTCAGGGTATTAGCAGGCACCGTTAAGCGCTGGCCGAAAACAAAAAGAAAAAAGCCCCGCACTTTCGTACGGGGCTTTCGTCTTTATTTGATGCCTGGCAGTTCCCTACTCTCGCATGGGGAGACCCCACACTACCATCGGCGCTACGGCGTTTCACTTCTGAGTTCGGCATGGGGTCAGGTGGGACCACCGCGCTAAAGCCGCCAGGCAAATTCTTGATTTACCGAACTCACGCTTTATTACTGGTGCTGATACCCAGAGTCGAACTGGGGACCTCACCCTTACCAAGGGTGCGCTCTACCAACTGAGCCATATCAGCA